>NZ_JANHNZ010000009.1 GCF_024543085.1 Granulicatella seriolae | reverse complement strand
ATCAGAAATTTTTGTGTCGGATTCATAAAGGTTTTAAAGAAATACAAGATACATTAGAATCAATGTTTTAACTTAACCGACAGAATGGTTTTTTCCATTTACACATAATTCTTGACGCAACCATAATGTTATTCAAGTAGAAGAACATTTGCTATCCGCTGATAAATATGAAGCTATTGCTTCGCAGATAATGGAAATGTAATAAAAATGAGCAGGTGGTAAATACCACTTGCCGGTATTTATTAGAAACAATGAGAGCAGCTCAAAACAAGTTCAAAACTAATTTAGACTATTATCGGATTAAATATGAGAATTAAGATTAAAGACTGCGAGTAGCGGTCTTTTTTTATGCGTATGAAAAGAATAGGAAAGAAGTTATAAGGAACGGGTTCAATTCTAAATTATAAAAAAGCCATTATTGAATCAAAGATATTGATGATTCATCATATATTGATCTTTGATAATTAATTCAAGTAGTAGGATAATGGAATTTTGTGTTGTGGAGGGAATAGTTTGATGCGACTTTAGCGGAGAATATTATAAAAAACATTACATATATTAATCAAATAGTTTATAATATTATTAGTATAAACACAGAAGTTTTACATGATATGGTTAAGCAGTTGTATAAACATATGAATATAACCTTGTTCTGAACTTGACAGATGTATTGACTAGATGTCACAGAATTTTACTAAGAAATTAAGCTGTAAAACTACTACCTTGGATGAAATAAAGACAATAGCTGATGTTTTGGGTATTAAGTTTGAACAGGCTTTTATTTTAACTAACGGAAATGAAATACAAACTGGAAATATAGGAGACATTATCCTTTTAAAAGAAAAATTAATTATTTTTGTGGTATTAATAGGTATAACATCAAAATGTCATAAAAATACATGTAAAAATTATTTGGGAGATAAAAGCCGATGGGATTATTTGATTTCTTAAAGAAAAGACAAAAAAAGATTAATAAACAAGTCGATTATATGCAGCCTTCTAGTCCGTTTCGTGCTGGGAAAGCTTATTCAGAGAAAATTAAAGTGGACATATTAAATGTAGATGGAATACGTAGAAAGTATATTGCTTTTGATGTGGAAACAACTGGCCTAAATCCTTCTTTAGATAGAATTATAGAAGTGGGTGCAGTTCTATTTGAAGAAGGTATTCAAACAAAGTCATTTAGTACTCGTGTTAATCCAAAAGTTAGGATCTCACCTTCAGCTTCAGCTATAAACAATATAACAAATGATATGATAAAGTCGGCCCCAAATGAGCAGGAAGTATACTCACAGTTGGTAAAATTTTTGGGGGATGCACTAGATGGAGAGACTATCATGTGTGCTCACAATGCTAGTTTTGATTTTAGCTTTTTGAATAATACATTTTCGAGGCTAGGGTATGATGCGAAGATAAAATATGTTGATACCCTTAGTCTCTCAAGAAAATATATAAAAGGAATTGTGAATTATAAACAAGAAACTCTAGAAAAATATTTCGGATTAAAAAATGCTGCTGCTCATAGTGCTAAATCAGATGCAGAAATATGTGGAAAGATTCTAAATAGTGTTTTAGATATTATGGAGGAGTCTTGGCAAGAACAAAAAAAGAAAATAGAAAAGATGGTTCCCGATAAACATGAACTCGAAGTTTGTGCTTTTATTCAAAATATTATTATGAGAAAAGGAGGCGAAGTTAGGTGGATCAGATATAGAAAAAATAGTAATAACTATGTTGATGTAACTTGTCTATATACATTTCTAAAATTTAAGTTTGCAAAAAAAGGAAGTTACATCATTGTTAGAAATGAAGCTGCAAATGAAATTAATTTGCCTGTAGAACCTTGCACTGTAAGTGAGGGAGGTACAACAAACGTACGAATATATTTTACTTGCCCATTTGATTTAGAGCCTCTTTCAAATTATATTTATGCTGCTTATTCTGATTCTTACAATTCTATGAAAGAATATATAAGCTTGAGTGATTATTTTAGGAATGAAGCAGAACAAAGCATGAATATTTTGAAGGCGATTTCGAATTCAGATATGGAAGATTTATTACTTGATGCAAAAAATAAGGAGTATGATTATACAGGGATATCTCTAAATATTGAACAAGTAATATCTAGAGAAGATGTTGTCATTGATGGACACCATAATCGAGTTCCATTAAATAAGATACGAAATATAGGAGATTGGGAGAAAGGATTTGATTTAGGTTATCCATATTGGGAACGTGGAGAAGCGGCAAGAAAAAGTGGTAAAATAGATGAAGCTATTTTTCTTTTTGATAAAGCTAGATATAACGGATATGATGCTCCAGTACTATATGATTCTTATGCTAAAGCTTATCGTAAAAATAAGGATTATGATAATGAAATTCTTATCCTTGAAGAAGGAATACTACGTAAAACGAATCATGATATTGGTACTTTAGAAGCACGTAGGAATAAGGCAATAAAGTTATTATTTGCCAAACAAGAGGCTAACAAAATGGCTAAGGAGAAAGCTGATTTGCGAATGCCAAATAAAAAAGAGAGTGATACTATTGTATTTGGCAAAAAGCGTGGACGACAGATTCTCCAAATGACTGATGATGGAACAATAATAAAAGAATTTGAAACAATTGCATCTGCTGTAAGAGAAGTTGGTGTTAACTCCAAAAGTATCAGGGATGCGGCTAATGGAGTTCAGAAACATGCTGGAGGGTACTGTTGGAAATTTAAGGACTAGCAGATGATTTATGAGGATTTTGGATTACGAATATCTTCGCATAGTATGCCCATTTGATAAAATAGATTTTATCAAATTATTTCTTTGACTGCTTAATTCTTATCTCAATCCATATGGAAACGGTTGTTTTAATATTGAAAGTTTGTGAAATATTTTATTTTGTAGGTATTTCAGTTATTGAACTATAGGCGTGAATTTGTCATCATAGAAAAATCGACTAAATTTACAATAATAATATAAAATTTGTGGAAGGAACATTGAATATGGAAGATATAATTTATATTGATCCAGAAGATATAGAGATTATTAATGCAGATGAATACAATTATGATATTCTTGAACATTTTACTAACCTACCTGAAGTAGCGAAACCTTTTATTAGAGGCACTAAGGAAGTTTTCAGCAAAATCGAGAAGATGCTATATTCTGCACCGGCATTAATTGATGTGTTCAAAGCTATCGTACCAAAGCAGGAATTTCAGGCAATTTTAACAGATGAGCAGAAGGGAAAACTTGCTAGTGGTGCACTAAAGTTGATGACTAAAAAGGACGGTACCTTGATGGCAAATCTTGTAAATCCGGAAACAAATAAGATTGTCTCTACGATTTCATTAGAAGGTGTCAAGTTATCTCCGGAGATAACACAAGCAATGACAGATTATACAACTCAAATGCAAATAGCTCAAATAGCAGAGCAAATTCAAGAGGTACAGCTTTGCATAGAAGAGGTAAGGCAAGGTCAGGAATACGATAGACTTGCTACTGCCTATAGTTGTCAGCAGAAATTATTACAGGCAGCACAAATAAAAAATCCGCATTTAAAAGAAGATGCATTATTGAAAATTGCCTTTGATGCAGAAGATAGCAGAAATCTATTGATGCAGAGTCAGAATGCAAATTTAGCTTTTATAAAGGAGCAACCTGAGTCATTCTGGGGTAAGTTGATTTCAGGTGCAACACCTGAAAAAATTGAACATCGTATACGTGAAATAAGAGAAAGCTTATCTGCTGTTAATCTGGTATCATTGGCACAAGCTATGGCTTATCAAGAAATGGGCGAAACAGCCTCAGCAAGGCAAAGTCTGCAGTATTATGCAGTATACTTACAAAAGGCGTACTTGGAGGATGAAGGGTTGGTTCAAAGGTTAGATTTAATTGACCCATCACCTGAGAATTATTGGTCAAAGACATTGCCGGAGTTAAAGAAAAGGATTAATGCACTTCCTTGCTTTGAGGAAATGTTACTATTGGGAGGAGTAGAAAAAGATGAAAAATAATGTATGTAAGAAGTGCCAGAAACCACTTCCAGAAGGATATAAGCATAAAAAATGTGAGTCTTGTAGAAATGCTAAAGCTCAAGATATAAAAAAAGGAATACAAGCAGCTATGGGGGTTGCTAGTACGGTTGTGGGCATTGTATTTGTTATAGCTAAACAGGGAAAAAATAAACTCTAAAACATAACGTAGAAAACCATTAACTAAATTGGAAATATTATTTTATCTTTCTTCATATTTGAATCCTTTATATTGGTCTTGGATAAGCTATCCGAGTACTAATATAAAGGATTTTTGTGTAATAGAATCGATAGATGTTTTAACGAAATACTAGTGACACAGTTAAGAAAACTCAAACAAATAGATAAACTTCCAACTAACCTACTTTTATACTATAATACACTATATAAGTTAGCATGAAAGTAGGTGATAATTGTGAATCAAAAAGAGCGTGTTCTAGAGATTGCAAAACAAAACGATGGAATAGTCCTTGCTAGTCAATTAAAAAAAGCTAATATTGGTCGCTGGACTCTAAGTGAGTTAGAAAAAGATGGAAAATTACAATTGGTTCAACGTGGAATTTATGTAACTGAAGATGGATATCTAGATGATTTCTTTTTGCTTCAGCAAAAGTATAAAAAAGGTATTTTTTCTCATGAAACTGCACTTTTCTTACACGGCTTATCTGATAGAGCTCCTATCCAATTTGTGATGACTTTTCTCAGAGGAACTTCCACTTCGAGAATGAAAGAGGATAATGTTAGACCAGTCGTTTCATCTATTGAATTTGAGTTAGGTGTGATGGACTTACAACGTTCACCATCTAATACCATTCAGGTTTATGATGTTGAAAGAACGCTTGTTGATTTGTTAAAGTCTAGATATGATGCAGACAAGGAACAACTGATACCAGCATTTAAAAAATATGCCTTAAGAAATGATAAAGATATTAATAAATTGTATCGATATGCAACTATTTTTGGAGTTGAAGATAAAGTACATAATTATATGGAGGTATTGCTGTGATATTTAAAAATGCCATGAGTTTTAAGTCCAAAATTAAAGAAATTGCTATTGAAAAGGGCATTTCGACACAACAGGTGCAGCAAAATTATTTGATTGAAGCCTTTTTAATCAAACTTTCTAAATCTAGTTATCGAAATAACTTCATTATTAAAGGGGGTTATTTAATTGGTGGAATAGTTGGACTGGATAATAGGGCAACTATGGACTTGGATACAACAGTTAAGGGGTTTGATTTAACCATAAATAACCTATCAAAAATTGCAAGACTCATTGTCAAAGTTCCGACTGAAGAGTCTTTTGAGTTTGAATTTGAAGGTGTTGAGGAGATTAGGAAAATAGATACCTACCCTGGATATAGAATAAAAATGATTGCTAGTTTTGAAAAGATAAGAGAAGTTGTTACTGTTGATGTTACGAGTGGTGATGCAATTACTCCAAAAGAAATTGATTTTAATTTTAGAATGATTTTTAGTGATGAAAAAATAGAGTTATTATCATATCCAATTGAGACGATTCTTGCTGAAAAAATTGAAACTATTCTTTCTAGGGGTGTTGGGACAACACGACCGCGTGATTATTACGATGTATACATTCTCTATAAGTTGAAATTGGATGTGATTCATTATGGAGTTTTAAAAGATGCTCTATTTAACACTAAAGGTAAACGTCAATCTATTTTTAAATTTTCAGAGTCAAATGATATTTTAGGAGCAATTAGGAATTCAACATTTCAACAACAATTATGGGCGAAGTATCAAAGTCAATATGTATATGCTAAAGAGTTGAGCTTTGATGAAGTATTAGATTCGTTTACACATTTGGTAAGTGAAATTGATATACTTAGTATATAACAAGGATTATATTACTTAGAAAAAGCCAAATAAAGTGGTGATTTCCTATTAACCTAAGAAGAAAAGGCACAATATAAGTCATGATTGTGTAAATAACTATATGAAATTAGCTATGAGTTCAGATGAGGAAATTTCTTATTTTGAAGATAAATTGATGAAATATAATAAAGAATGCGTAGAAGATTTACAAAAAGAAAATTATATATAGTACAGTTATGCGGTTAAGGAAGAAGATTTAGTCATAGCAGCATACTCTGTAATTTGGGGAATTTTATATATCGATACCTGATGGATTGATGAGAAATATAGGTGACAAGGTGTTGCTAAAAAGCCTTTAAATAAAGTGACTGAAGATGGAGAAAACGATAGTTGTTATATTACTCATATGAGGACTTTTTTATAACTCTATTTAGGATAAGATATTTTTTATAAGCATTGTGAAAATATAAATAGTTTTAGACAAGAAGTGTGTATTGTCAGAATACAAGGAGAAAAATAATTATATGAAAAATGAGATATGGAAGAAATTCAAGAAAAATTTAATGTTTTATTCCTTGATTGGGATAGTTGTTGCATTATTAAAATCAATTAATACATTTTATTTTCAAAAATTATTAGATTCATATAATTTGACGTTTGATCCACTAATCATATGTTTGTACGGTATAACGCTTATTTTGATCCCAATTCTTTCTTATTTAGAGCAGAATCCAAGAACAAGACTTTATTATGGGATTTATTTTTTTCTAAAACAATGTTCTCTAGAAAAAATCAGTAGAATTTCTTATATAAATTATACCCAACTTAATTCAGGGAAACTATTACAAAAAATAGAAGTGGGTGCTTCTGCAGGAAGAAATGTTTATTTAAATTTTTATGCTAGACTTATCAGAGAGCTTTTACCAGAAACTATATTTACTTTATTTTTTATTGCTCTGATAGATAGTAAATTACTTATACCTATTGCTATTGGATATGTAATTGTCTTTTTCCTTACGAAGTTTTTATTGAACGTGTTGCAATCTCTAAAAGAAAGCTCATTGATCTCAGAAGAGAGGATGAATCATACACTTATCCGTGGCATAACTGAGATGGTTACTTTTAGAATAAATAAACTATATCAACGAGAAATAGCCGATTATGAGCAAATGTCCGATACGACAACATCGGGCTTGACGCGCATGACGATGATTCATGAACTATTTTTTGCAGTTTTTGCACTTTTAGTTGCCATTATAAAAGTTGTCACAGTAGGATTCTTTTTCTTGGGTTATATAAATGTTAGCTTAGGAAGCTTAGTTGCTCTTCTTATATATGTAGACCGTATTTATAATCCAATAGCAATTTTTAATGTCATTTTTGTCCAATATAATTTAGACTTAATTTCATTTAAACGATTGAAGGAATTTTTTGATATGGCTGATGACCCTCAGTTAGAATTAGGAAAAAAAGTTAATAGAATTTCAAATGTAACACTCTCTGAACTTAGCCTAGATGTTGGAAATAAAGTTATTTTATCTGATTTTAACTACTCTTTTGAGTCGGATACAATTTATGGTCTTGTAGGAACAAGTGGTTCAGGTAAATCAACACTAGTAAAAACAATACTCGGCTTATTAAAACCATCTATGGGAAAGATTTATTTGGATGGAGTAGATTTTTCAACTATTAAACTAAATGATTTTTACAATCAAGTCTTTTATCTATCGCAAGAGAGTCCAATTTTTCCAGGAACATTAAGAGAAAATATTATTTTTGACAAGCAAGTGAGTGATGAATCTGTTATAGATGCATTGAAACGATCCCAGTTATTAAAATTTTACGAAGAGCTGCCATATGGGCTAGATACGAAAATAAATAATGCAACTGTTTCAGGTGGAGAAAAACAGAGAATTGCATTTGCGAGAATGTTTTTTACTGATGCGACGATTATTATCTTAGATGAAGCAACATCAGCTTTGGACGAAGGTACAGAGAATCTTATTTTGAAAGAAATAACTACTCTACTTAGCAATAAAGTGACGATTATGATTACACATCGACCAAGTAATTTGGTTTATGTAGATGAGGTGATTGACCTAAATAAGGCTGAAATGTTTAACTAATAAATGTAGTAAATCGGAGTATTTACGTAAGTACATGAAATGATGCACCATATAGAAATTTTTTGACTTCTATACTTGTAGAAAATTTATCCAGAGAAGTTCTTGTAATTAATATCCAGGTGGCACACCCAATCCGAACAGTATTCAAACAATGCTTGAAAAGAGTGAAAGTGATTCACTCTTTTTTGCACTGTCAAGCAAAGAGAAGCAGAAAACAACCCATAAGGTCACTGTTAACTAGCTTCATAACAAAGGGATTGATAAACTTTGTCGCATCTTATTAGTTCAATTCAGACAGTAAAACAAAAAAGTGCTAAAATTGACTTATCAAATAATGGAGGCGATATATCATGAGAACACAAGCAGTGATATTATCTAACTATGGAGGACCAGAGAATTTTAAGGATGACGTGATAGACTTACCAAACGTTCAGGAAGATGAAGTATTAATCAAAGTAAAAGCAACATCGTTTAACCCGGCTGATAAATGGGTACGTACAGGCGCGATGTTAGATTTTTACCCAATGGATTGTCCGATTGTTTTGGGCTGGGATTTTGCTGGTGAGATTATAGAAGTTGGAGCTGACAGTGCTGAATGGGCTGTTGGGGATAGTGTTTTTGGACGGCTACATGCACAAAAATTTGGTAGTTATGCGCACCATGTGATTGTGAATAAGAAGTATTTAGCCAAAAAACCAAAGAATTTAGATTATCCACAAGCTGCAGCATTGGCTTTGATTGGAACGACAGCCTATCAAGCATTGTTTGATCACGCAGGTTTACAAACAGGTGAGGTTGTATTGATTCATGGGGGTGCCGGTGGGGTTGGTAATATGGCTGTTCAGCTGGCGAAATATACAGGAGCAACTGTCATTGCTACGGCAGGAACAAGTGACCTGGCTAAGTACAAAATCTAGGAGCTAGTTCTGTGATTGATTACAAGACACAAGATTTCCGTCATCTTGTATCACAAGTCGATGTCGTCATTGATACGGTAGGAGGAGCAACTCTGGCTAATAGTATAGAGGTAGTCAAGAATGGTGGGCGTTTGATTTCTGTTGCTGAAGTTCTTACTGAAGAACTGTTAGAAAAAGCTAACAGCAAAGGGATAAGTGCTGAGTTTATTACAGCTCAAAATAATCCAGAGCAACTAGAACATTTAGCTGATTTAGTAGTAAATGGAGAACTTCAAGTACCTATTGCCCGCAAGTTACAATTAAACCGAGAAAATGTAGCAGCTACGCATTATCAGGCAAAAGGTAAGATTGTTTTTATTCCATAGTAATTTGTTACTACAGTCAGGTGTTAAACAAATAGTAGCTAAGTGTAGTTTTAAATGATTTTTGAAGGAAAGGGGAGAAAAAGGAATGACAGAATATAGTGTTTATTGCCATATGGCGACAAGTATTGACGGAAAAGTGACAGGTGAATATTTACTTGATTCAAGATTTGCACCGTTTGATACAGATTGGAATACCATTTTTCATAAACTAAATAGTAAGATGAAAAATTGGATTGCTGGACGCGTCTCGTTTGACGAGATTATCCCAAAAGTTGACTTAGATTTGTCTGATTTCATTGGGAAAACAGTTAATCGTAATGATTATATGGGTGACTATCAAAATGGTGATAAGGTAGCTATTGCATTAGATCCAGATGGGAAATTGTCTTGGAGCAAGAGTCGCATTGGTGACGAGTATCCCGAATTAAAGGGAGATCATATTGTTACTATCCTAAGTGAGTCGGTGAGTGATGCTTATCTTTTATATTTACAAAGTATAGGAGTATCTTATGTTTTTGCAGGACAAAAAAACCCTCTTTCAATGAAACTTGCTTTAGATAAGTTACACCAACTGTTTGGTATTACAGAGTTTTTATTAGTAGGCGGAGGTATCATTAATGGTAGTTTTATGCAAGAGGGATTGATAGATACGATTAGTCTCATACAGGCACCATTGGTGGAGAGCCAGTCAGATAGTGTGTCATTATTTCAAGCCAATCAAAGTACCCAGCCATTACCGCAATACAAAGTGACCAAAAATGAGTTATTACCAACAGGGGCTCTGTATCTGATTTATGAAAAAGTAGAGTGATGACATGACAAGTTTATTCAAATCTGTTCGCTTTTCGCCCAACTCATACAAAGCTTATGAGATAGTTGTATCTTGTAGTCTTTTCCGAAGAGGAGTGAATACCATTTTAGTTATTGTTAATGCGGGCATGGAAGAAGTCAGTAGATTTTTTAACGATATATGGTACTAAGGTCTTGCTTGGTATGCTGTACATTAAGTGTTTTGAAAGAACAAGTATTGTTGGTTATCTTGCGATGGATAATCGTATGCAATCTAAGGGCTGTGGTTCACAGCTTAACTATCTAGGATAATGTTTAGAGCCTCTGGAAAACTGAGAAGTAAATGTTGGGTTAATTCCTCAGGTGTCTCTTGTAAGTTGCGCTCAAACCAATTGATAACAACTCGGATATTCCCTGCACAAATTGAAGTGATTAGGTCTTTTTCTAGTGGTGTTAGTTGAGTCTTATTTATTTTTTGAAGATAAATCCGACTAGTGAAGTCATAGCAATAATGGTATAAAAATTCCGAGAAGGTGTTCTGTCCTTTCGTCTTAAATGCCTGTTGGAAGTAGTCAGCGTGTTGAGATAAAAAAGTGAGTGTCAGCTGGATCAAGTCGGTCCAGCTATCTTTTTGACTATCGTATTGTAGGGAGTCAAAAAAGTTTTGATAGTAACTATTCATGAGGTCATATTTATCTTGAAAGTGACGATAAAAGGTTGAGCGAGAAACACCACTATCTTGTAAAATTGACTCTACACGGATATCTTCAAAGGATTTTTGAGATAGTAAACGGTAAAAGCTTTCTAATATCATTTTTTTAGTTTCCATAGCATCTCCATGAAATAGTTTATTAGTTTTGTATCATTTGAAACAAAATGACTATTTTGTTTCTGTACAGTAGTTGTATTCTTGACTATCATTATATCAGAAAAGGAGGAGTGTACTATGTCTGAAAATCAAATTATCATTGTTACAGGCAGTGCACAAGGTATTGGTTTTGCTGTTGCTCAAAAAATAGTTGAGGCAGGGAGCCAAGTTATTATTGCTGATTTTAATGAAGAGGCAGGTCAAGGAGCCGTAAAAAAGCTAGGAACTCGCGCTCATTTTAAACGTTTGAATGTTTCCTCAAAAGAAAACTGGGAGCAGTTATTCGACGATGTCATCGCAGAATTTGGTCGAGTTGATGGTCTTGTTAATAGTGCAGGGATTACAGGTGGATCTGATGATGTAGAACATGAGGCATTGGATGATTGGGACTTGGTGTTTGATGTCAATGTTAAGGGGACTTTTCTTGGAAGCCAACAAGCTATGAAACATATGGTCCATGGTGGAGCTATTGTTAATATTTCCTCAATGGCAGGTCTTTATGCAGAACCAGTTGCGGTAGCTTACAGCGCTTCAAAAGGTGCTGTTCGGATGTTGACGAAACATTCAGCCCTTTATGGTGCAACTAAAGAGCATCCAATCCGTGTTAATACGGTCTATCCAGGTTCTACTAAAACTCCTATGGTAGAAGAGATTACTCGTTTACAACCTGAAGTCATGCAGGCTCAACTCAATAAAGTACCGCTTAAAGAATTTGCAGATCCAATGGATATTGCAAACATGGTTTATTACCTAATTAGTGACCAAGCTCGTTACATTACAGGTGGTGACTTTGTGGTCGATGGCGGGATGTCAGCAGGATTTTAAGCTGATTTATATAAAATAAGGAATAGAAAGTGGAATGCAATATGACAGAACAAAATGTAGCAAATTTTATGGTTGAAACAACCGATCGCCGTGAAATTCGTGAATTAGTAGATAACTATGCCTTTTATGCAGATTCGTGTGAAGTTCAGAAACAGGCAGATTTATTTACGGAAGATATAGTCTATACGGTGGATTATTTAGACAATCCAGAAGCTAAACAGACAATCGTTGGTAAAGAAAACTTGCTTCCACTTTTTGAGAGTCTAACGACCTATCATACAAAAACACACTTTAATGGACAGACTAAAATCACAACATTGGCAGAAACAGAAGCGACAGGTGTAGCCTACTGTATGGCTCATCATATCAGCTTTGATGAAAATGGGAAGCAAAACAATATGGTGGCCTCTATCCGTTATGATGACAAATATATCAAACAAGATGGAAAATGGCTTTTTGCCGAACGCTATCTAACAATTAATTGGGTAGAAAACCGTTCGTTTTAAAACATTATTGAAAACCTGGCATTTCTAATTACGGAAATGCTAGGTTTTTATTTAGTTGAGTCAAGGATAAATTGTTTGTCTAACTTTCTAATCTTTTTGTATGCAATTTTAAAAACTATGAATAATCTAGGTGTAAGTAGAAATATAAAGGATTAAAAATAGAGTGACACGTGAAGAAATTGGTTAAAGAGAGACTGATTTAATGAGAATAGCAACAACCAAAAGACCGTGACTAATCTAGTGCGGTCTTTTTTATATGGAGATGGTATAATAATGGTAATACTTAAAGGGTAACAAGATAATAGGACAACGAAAGAACAACTAATTCATTTGTACGCTATCGAGTGAAGATTATGATTAGGAGGAAGAATAAGGGCAGATGTTTATAAGTTTAAGATCAAGCTCCGTGGGTTAGAAGATAAAATATGGAGGGATATAGAAATCACGTCAGTATCTAGTGTTGCAAAACTGGGATATGCAATCCTAGCAGCATTTAGAACCGATGCGGGTCATTTGTTTTATATAGAGTTTAGAAACCAACGTTATGAGCTTATTTTCCCTGAATCTGAGCTTGGCCTGAATCTGCCAATTGACCCAAGTACGACAAAACTTTCCACTTTGAAGCTGACAGTTGGGGATAAATTGATGATGAAATATGACTATAGTGCAGGCTGGGAATTCGATATTGAACTACTATCCATCAGTAAAATGAAACCAAGCACAGGGTCACATTACCCATATATGACTGATGGACAAGGTCAAGGGATTATTGAAGACCTATTTCCTCATATACTTGCTGAAATGATAGAGAAGACAGATAGGGATGGTACTTTTCCAAAAATTGGGGACTCCTATTCTGGTGAAAAAGTGCCGTGGGATTATAGAGACTTCGATTTGAAACTTTCTAATGTTTATTTTAAAGACTCTGTAAGGTTTATAAAGGAAGCATATGAATGGGATGAATAAAAAAGGAAAGGTCTTAAATCATGACGGATATCATTCGCTTCACCTCCAAAAACAACCTTGAAAAAGAAATTGAAGAACTTCGTATTGAGATTTCCATGGCTATTCTGGAACATGATGAGCTGCTTCATATCCATTGTAAAAATATAGAGGCGGCTTATTTTCTAGCATTCGGTTCCTTGGAATTACAAATCTATCAAGTGGAAATGGAGTGGTTACGTCTCCGACGCAAATTGGAACTCCTAATTGCAGCTAGAAATCATAAACTAGCCCCTGACCTAGTTACTATTGAAGAACAATTAGACCAAGAGTTTTTAGATTACCAAGAGAAACTTGATGAGATGTTCCGTAAGATGAATGAAGCGCTGGAACGTTCTGAGATGGGCGTGTTATCAGAGGAAGAAAGTCAGAAACATAAACAACTCTATCGTCAGATTGTCAAACAGCTTCATCCTGACCTCAACCCCAATATTTCTGAAGCACAGGAGCAGCTCTTTTTTAAAGCAGTCGAGGCTTATGAAAAAGGAATGACGGAGGTTCTAGAAATGATTGCTGAAACCGTGAGTAGCCCAACGACTGAAACGTTACCTATTAAAGATTCTCTGATGGACGAGAAAAAGCGTCTTGAAGCCATTGTAAAGAAAATTCAAAATCAGATTGCCAATATAAAAAGAGACTTTCCTTATCTTTTCAAAGAATTTATGAAAGACGAAGAGACTAGGATGGTTCATCGTGAAGAACTTGAGCAAGAGCTTGATTACTACAAGGAAGGAATTAAGCAATATGAAACGGCCATATCATACTATCTCTGAAATCACACAAAAACTACGTGAAAATGACAAGTTAGTGGCTTGGTATGATGACGACTATGAAGAGAGCTTCCATAGGTATGACCGAACTCTAACAGTTATTGGTCTCTTAGCAACCAGCAATCATCTTGGTGAGGAATTTTGCAAGCTAACCTATTACCAAAGCCCGCCAACAGATAAGCCCATAGCAGAAGAAAACTTACCCATGTCCATGTCGGCAGAAGAGATGTATGTTTATATTTTGGAAAAAATGTACTCCGACCATTGGCTAGAACAAGCCGAATATTTTATTTCTGATAGGAGCTTCTTTGTAGATACTCCATTCGTTTCGCTGCATCTTTATCAGCAAAGTTCTAGAACTAGCCATTCCTTTCAGGTAAGAGTGGATGAGATGATTCCGAACTATATGACTACAAGTGGAGATGTACTTTCCACCAAGACAATCTTTGATTTGGCTATCTCTACGAAAACTTTAGAGGTTTATGAATGGTATGATTTGCAATTTGGAGTGAATCATAAGGATATGGACTTTTCTTTTGAAAAAAGTATGGTGGGTGAAACCTTATTCCTCACAAGCCATGATTCACATTGGTACCTAGCACTTAGTGGGATAGTTTCTGCTCAAGATGAATACGAGATTCAATTCATGCCCAAGAATAGAGGCCTTTCTTTCAGAGTCATAAGCCCAGATTGTCAACGAATTTGGGTTAAGCTAGGCTGGATAAAGATGACTAACCACAAGATAGATGATTGCTTACAAGCCTTAAGAAAATGGATAGGATAGGAGATAGTATGAACGAACTAAGTAAAGTGGACACTGGTAGTCTTATCACTCACAAGTATAAAAAAAGCAAAGAACTAGCTGACCTGAAACCATTTCAACGTGATATTCTTCTTTTTGATACCTATGTAGCTGGAACCTCACACGTCGAAGGAATTGAAGAGTTGGAACCATTTATTACTATTGGTGACCGGCTGGACTTTTTCCGTGATGCCGATAATGCACACGATAATAACGCTATTGAAGTTCGCAATAAAAACCATGTTAAGATTGGTTTTGTTCCGCAAAAGGATAATATCATCTTTGCAAGGCTAATGGATGCCGGAAAACTCCTCTATGGCAAAGTTACGTCAAAAGAACTTCAAGGACGCTGGGTTAAGATTGATATGGAGATTTATTTGCATGAAATCTAGAAACTAATGGAAAGATGAAAGGAAGAAATAGATGAACTTAATGAATTTTGATTGGATACATGAACCGAAAACTTATCAAATCTCTGATAGCACTGTCAGAATAACCACCCAGCCTCACACGGATCTCTGGCAGAAGACGTATTATCATTTTATCAATGACAATGCCCCCATGTTTGTTACAGAGACAGATGAACAATATTTTTCATTTACTGTCAAAACAGACTTTTCAAGTAGCCATACTCGCTTCGATCAGTGCGGCATTGTGGTCTATCAGGATTCAGAGAATTGGCTAAAAGGGTCAATTGAGTATGAAAATGAAGACTACCAACACTTGGGCAGTGTAGTGACCAATCATGGCTATTCAGATTGGGCTACTCAGACAATACCAGCGACCATCAAGTCTAGCTACTACCGCCTGAGTCGACGAGAAAGTGATTTTTGCATTGAAAATTCCATCGACGGCGTGCATTTTAAACAGATGAGAATTTGTCACCTCCATGCAGGAAAAGGAAGAGTTCGCTTTGGCATCTACGCTTGTTCACCAGAAGCTTCCTCCTTTGAAGCTGTCTTTTCAGAAATGAGCCTTACCGATTGCAAATGGAAAGCCCATGATGGACAGCAGCCGGATGAGGTGTTTGAGTGAAATAATTAATTGTCAAATTTTATTTATATATGTATTTTTACTGTGTATACTAGACTTAACGAAATGTAAGTGAGGTTGTTAAATGAAGAATAGTAAAAATTTCAATTTATTTTTAATGGACGGAGATGTCACGGGAAGGATTAAGTGCACGCTTGCTAATTGGACTGGTTTAGCCTATAAGGTTCCAAGATCCTATTTAGATAAATGCAAGGATAGACAAGATCTAAAACAGAGTGGCGTTTACTTCTTATTCGATAAGAATAGTAACGATGAAGATGAGGTTTATATCGGTCAGGCAGGTATTCGTAAAAATGGTGAAGGTGTTCTATTTAGGGTAGCTGAACATTTGAAGGATGATAACTATTTTAGTGATGCCATCATGCTAACCACTCAGAATAATTCATTTGGACCAACAGAAATAAGCTATCTTGAAAATAGATTTACGAATCTTGCGAAAGATACTGATAGATTTAAAGTAAGAAATGGAAATGACCCGAATCCGGGAAATGTCACTGAAGAAAAAGAATCCGAGTTGGAAGATTTCATTGAGTATTCAAAGATGGTATTAGGTGTTTTGGGGTACAAGGTATTTGTTCCGTTAATTAAAAACGAAATTGAGATAAAGCAGGAAGAAACTGAAGAAACGATATTCTATTTAACCAGAAAGAGTAAGAAGTCAAATAAAATCATAGCGGCTCGTTGTAAGCGTACGAGTGAAGGGTTTGTTGTTTTAAAAGGTAGTATGATTGAAGAAGTAGATTCTAAAGCTATTCCTAAATCTTTAAAAGAGTTACGAGAAAAATGTAGGCTAAATCAAGAAATTGTTGATGGAATACTGACAAAGAATTACTTGTTTAATAGCCCTTCTTATGCTGCATCATTTGTTATAGGAATGCATACAAACGGAAGAACAGATTGGAAGACCAATGAAGGGAAAACGCTTAAGGAATTAGAAGAAGAGGAAGTTCCACCAAATCAAAATGGGAATTATAAAATGGATTAAACCTTTCAAAGAAGCGACCTGAGAATGGAAAAATGCTAAGGAGTTTTATGCTAGACATAAGCAAGTTATCAGAAAAATATATCGTTAAAAAACTAACACAAGAGGATTTCGAACTAGTATACAATCTTCAAAAAGGTAACCCTCTATACTTTGAGTATTGCCCTCCTAACCCTTCTTTACAGGGAGTGCTTAATGATATGAAAGCATTACCGCCCACCAAAGAATACAAAGATAAGTACTATATTGGATTTTTTGAAGAAGAAAATCTGATTGCTGTAATAGATTTAATAGCAGAATTCCCCAACAAAGACACAATGTATATTGGATTTTTTATGGTTGGAAATGAATACTCTGGAAAAAATATTGGAAGTATGATTATCAAAACTTGTTTAAAAGAATTTCAAGCACAAGGTTTTTCTTTCGTCAGACTAGGTTATATGAAAGGCAATCCTCAAAGCAAAGCCTTTTGATCGAAATGTGGCTTTTTAGATAGTGGAGTTGAAAAAGAAAATGAACGAGTAGTTAGTGTTGTTTTAGAAAAAAGGATATAAAAACTACTTAAATACGAAATAAGACAGATAATCCTTTGGGGAGTCGTATATAATCGATTTTACAAAGGGTTATTTTTATTGTTACTGAATTCTAGAAGGGGCTGGGCAAAAAGTCCAAATGGTAACCAAATAAAATAGTTCCCCAGAAATCTATCCGTACAGAACGGTGTAACGCATAGCTGACGCACAGTGGATGTTTCGGCTTCAGCCGATTACAGCCACGTAGACAGCTAAGCCAGTGAGACTTCGGCTCACGGCGGTGCCATCGTTCCCATTTCTGATAGATTTCTGGGGAACTATTTTATGATTTAGAAACTTTTTTATTTTATTACAGACTTTTTGCCCAGCCCCTTCTATTAGTCTTACTAAAACCTAGAATACGCTAGTTTGTTTTTTAGCCCATGATACATCAAGCTTTCAAAAATTGATAATTAAAAAGAAAAAAATGGTATACTGAGAGTGAGGTAAAACGTATTCATTAGAAAAACGATACAGGAGGTGCATCATGATTATTTATGCTACAAAGAAAACTATTGAAAGATACGACCTACCAATGCCAGAAGAATTTACGCCACCAATGGACCGATTTGTTGAGATATATTTTGAAAGGGAAAGTGGTGATCGACTTCTTGAGTGGGGTGCAAAACTATTTGATTTTGATAGAAAAAAATGTATTCAACTGGTAAATTTCGCCAGTAAATTAACACTCTTTCTATTCGATATTGAATATGGAGATATGGGTGATATTGGGAATAAAATAGCAGATTACTTATATGAAATATATAAAGCGGATGAGGAAATGACAAGTGCGATAGAGAAAATGTTAAAATCTAGTCCCATTTTTATTTTTGAAAAACTGAAGGATAGAAGTGCCATTGCCACTTTGAATAGAACACAAAGTAATTTTGCTGACGATGGCTATAATTTTTATCGCTATATTCGTGAGGGTATCTTACACACAATAGAACTTAATCAATTTGTGAATTTTGACTGGTTTTTCACAATGACAGAGAATGGTAAAACAGAATATTTTTTTCCAGCAGAAAAATATAGAGAGATTGTGATGGAAAGATTTGGTGAGAAAGTAGATAATTTGAGATATGTGGACTTTCGGAATAAGAAAACAAAAGGAGAACCATGAATAAGACAATGATTTCTTTAGAAACAATGAAGGAAAAATATATAAGAGAGATTTGGAAGCGGGGCTTTAGAGAAGACAATCCTGAGTGGAAGAAGTGGGATGCCCCATACTTTGACAATGACTACAAGAAATTTGATACCTTTGAGGAATTTGCAGCTAGTTCTGTATATTCATTTCTCATGAGCGAGAGGTGTAAATGTATTTTAGTAAACGGCACTCCAATCGGTGTGGTGACAAGGTATTGGGAAAACCAAAAGACCTTGTGGCTCAATATAGGGATTAGCATCTATGAGCCGGAGTATTGGAGCGGTGGCATCGGAACTAAGGCGCTAAACATATGGGTGAGCGAGATATTTGAAGAAATTCCAGAGCTTGAACATGTTGGCTTGTCGACTTGGAGTGGCAATATCAGGATGATGAAAGCTGCTGAAAAAATCGGAATGCAAAAGGAAGCCCAAATTAGAAAGGTAAGATTCTGGAAAGGTGTATACTATGATAGCGTCTCTTATGGTGTCTTGAGGGACGAATGGGAAGCTATTAAAGTAAGGCAAATATAGGATCTATAAAATAAAAAGCTATTTCGTCATACTAACATCTACGTATAAACCAATAATGAGTTGATACTGGGCAAGAAGTCCAAATGGTAAGCAAATAAAATAGTTCCCTAGAAACTTATCAAAAATAACGGTGTAAAGCATAGCTGGCGTACAGTGGATGTTTAGCGCTTTCGCCAATTACAGCCACGTAGATAGCTATGCCAGTGAGACCTCGGCTCACGGCGGTGCCACCGTTCTCATTTTTGATAATCTTTTTCGCAAAACTCTTTTGTGATTTAGAAATAGTTAGTATTCATTATGGATTTTTGCCACCCCCACAACTTCTTTTATTTCACCAAACATTTATTGTATAATGAAGTTGAATTCTAGGAGGTGAGGTAGCACTTGAAAAAATGGAAAGAAAACCAGAGTTATTACCTGAGAAGAGCCTTTATTTTCTTATTTGCTGTGGCGATCGTACTTGGGGTTATCGGGCTCTACCAATACTATGAAAGCAGGATTGAGAAGCCATGGCAAATGGTGACGGCCATCGCATTTGGGACATTTAAATTATTTTTCTTCGCCCCAACCTTGTCACCAGATGCAGACTATTCTCCCTTCTATGAAGTGGCAAAATGGCTGGCCCCACTTTTGTCCTCAGCATTGGTCCTCAGTTGGCTGAACGTCTTCTTGCTCCACTTGAAAAACTTATTGGCATACCGGTTTTCCACAAAGATGGTCATCATCGGCTATCAAAAAGAAACTCTTGTTTTGCTTAGAAAGATTAAGGCATTAACCAAGAAAAAACGCGTCTATGTCTATCACGACACCGCCATTAAGGCGCAAGATAAAGAAGAGGTAGAAAAGCTAGGTTACCCATTTGCGACCATTGATTTTACTAAGGCACCCTATTTAGAAAAAATATCCAAAATTGCAGAAGCCAGCATCAACAATTGTGAAACAATCATCTTTATGTCAGACGATTTAAAGAATTATGAGTCCTTTGCGCATCTGATTCCACTGCTAAAGCCCAAACAGCGCATCCGTGTCGTTGTCCGCATGAAATCTTATGCTTTGCGTGACATGCTCGAAAAAATGATTAGTCGATTGCGTGAAAATCAACCAAGCTTATCTCTAGTTGATGTCACCTTTTACGATGAAGACCAATTGTATGTAGACCGGATCATGAACAATGAAGAGGATATCCAAAGTCACATTGCCACCCAAAAGACAGGTGTTTGGGAGATGAAGGCACCTCATTTTGTTGTGGTTGGCTACGATAGTTTTGTTAAGAGCTTCTTATTGCGTGTTGCTAATGATTTTACCATCTCTTTGAAAGAACCTATCCGTGTGACCATGATGGGGCGTGGCTTTAAACGAGAAATTGATGAGCTATTAGCTGATTATCCTGAGCTAGACCAGGCATTGGATATTAGGGATGTCAATGTTAACCCGGCAGGAAGAGATTTCCTTCAGGCACTTCAAGAGCTGAAACACATTACTCGCTTCCTAATTGTTGACGAAGATCCTATGATGGCATTGGAAATTATCGAAAGGATTCAAAGAGTTTTCCCAAGGCCAGCAATATACTTTAAAAATAATACTTCTGTTAGCTTTGCACCTCTTTTTGATAAGAGCGGGGGAGACATCAGAGCCTTTGGTACCCTGAAAGAGATTATGGATCCCAGATATATTATTAACCAAGAGCTGGATATTAAGGCTCGTAACTTCAATGATTACTATAATAAGACTGCTGAAGAATTTGGCAATCCGCCTGGAGCACCTTGGGATCAAATCAGTGAAGTTAAAAAGTCTTCTTCCAGAAACTCAGCCGCACATAGTCGTGTCAAACAAGAAATTTTACGCCATTATTTCCAGTGGGATGATGAACGGATAAAAAAATGGTTGAACGAACGAAAAAAAGAATTAAAAGAAATGGTAGAAGTGTCATCAGGAGAGAGCTTGAAAGTCGGGCTAACTGCATATCTTGAAACGTATGAAATTATTAATTTTCTTGCACAACTGGAGCACTTAAGATGGTGTAGATTCTACTACAGCCTTGGCTTTACCTATGGCGAAACCAAGGATGAGATGAGAAAGACTCACCCATGTCTAGTAGAAGATTGGGACCGCATTATTGGGGATTTGTTCTTCCAATGTCACCCTATCTATGATGTCATCGCAGTGCTATCAACATTTTAGGAGACAAAGGTTATGGCTGAAGAAAAAAAGTATAAGTATGATGCCTTTATCAGTTACCGACACCTAGAACCAGATGCTTCTGTTGCGGAGGCCATCCACAAAATGGTGGAGTCTTACAAGGCGCCAAAAGAGCTTTACAAAGACAACAAGGCGCCTACTTTTCGTGTGTTCAGAGATCGTGATGAGCTGACAGTCAAGGATCTCAATGAATCTATCGTAGAGGCACTAGAAGAAAGTAGATTCCTAATTGTTATCGTCTCCAGACGAACAAAACTATCTCCTTGGTGTCTAAGAGAAATCGACCTCTTTAGAAAGTTCCACGGTGATGGTAATATTTTGCCAGTCCTCATTGAAGGTGAGCCAAGCGAGTCTTTCCCCAATTCACTATTGTCCCTAACACGGGAAATTGAAACAGAAGAAGGGGGAAAAGAAACCCAACAAAGAGATGTTTTAGCAGCTGAACTAAGACCCAAAGCCATGATTGAAAACCCTGAGCTGAAATATGAAAATATGTCAGCAGAAGAGATTAAAGGCTATACCAAAGAAACCCTTCATCTGCTAAAGGATGAGAAGTACCGCATCATGGCCTCCATGCTGGGGGTTACTTATGGAGACTTAAAACAGCGAGATAAAATCCGTAAAACTAGACAAATTATGGTGGCTAGCGCCATTTCATCAGTAGCGCTCCTCTTCTTTGGTATCTTCATGTTCCAAGCCTACCAAAAAGAAGCGGCTGCTAAGCGAGAAGTTATCCAACAAACTTCGCAAATTCTACTGGAAACTGCCAGAAAAGATGTCAATGATGGCAATAAATTTGAAGCGGTCACGGTGGCAAACCAAGCTGTTGAGAATCTAACCTCTGATATGAACAGCTATACCAAGCGAATAGCAGAGCGCCGTGCCATCTTAAACGATGTTATCTATAATTACAGCGCCAATCTTTTAACCAATATCAACACCGAAAATAAGATGAGCTTTTTCACCCTAGACCAAGCTGGGAAACGTATTTTTTCAGGCTACAAAAATAACCAAATTGGTGTCTGGGATGCAGAAACAGGCAAGGAATTGGCCACCATTTTGGGGCATAAAGAACAGGTCAAGATTGTTGCAATGAGTAAGGACGATAAGTACCTAGCTAGTGGCGCTTTTGATAATAAAATCATGATCTGGGATGCCACTACTTACCAACTTTTGAGTGAGTACGACAACCCTGGTAATGTGGTTATGTTGATGTTTACAGAAGACAATCAGCATCTTATTAGTATCGGACTTACAGCCTCACAAGCACGCTTAAGTATTCGAAAAGTAGGCAGCTGGGAAGAGGTTGCTAGTCTAACTACCCTACCAGTAAACACTATGAAAATCAGAGTGAATCCTGTCAAGATGGAAGCGGCCGTTTTGACCAGCTCAAGTGCACCAGAAAAGTCAGCAATGATCATAAACTTGATGACTGGGGAGGTTATCAAACAACTTCCAGGGATGGAGTTCAAGATGCAGGACGGAACAAGCATACTAACTGCATACCGGGATATTCGCTATTCTAATGATGGTAATAGCCTCTACCTAATCAACAATAACCGATTAGAAAAACGCAACATACAAAGCTTTGACTTAGAAATGACTAGAGAGAACAAAAGCTATTCGGATAACTATTCTCTTAAAGAATCTCCTGACGGCTCTTACTTTTATATCAATTCTGGCGCAGAACTGCTTAAAGTAAATACTAAAAGTGGGGAAACAATGGAAAGGTACAGCCTTTTCAATGGAGAAATCCTTGATTATAAAGTGGACTTTGATAGAAATCGAATCGTGCTGCAATTTGATACTGGAGATGCCGGTTTGATTATGGATGGTAATGTTATTGATAAGTACATCAAGAGTGGTTTAGGAGTGCCGGAAGAGATTTATCTTCCAAACAAAGGAGATAAATTCTACTCACTCAGTCGTGTTTCTAAGCAGATTAAAATTTTTGACTATGCTCCAAGAAATACAGAAACAAAAGAAGGTCAGAATATTACTACTTCTCTGAATGGCAGATACACAGTCATTTATCAAAACGAACGACTGGTTCTCTATGACAATGTGGGTAAGACTACACAAGAGATTAAAGGGCAAGGAAACTTAGGGTTATTAGGGCACTATATTGATGTCGGTAATCGGTTTAGAATCTCAGGGGACGGTAAAAGTTTAATCATTTCACTGTTGGTTAGTGGTAAGAATGTACTGGGCATTATGAATACGGAAACAGGGGATTTGAAACAAGTACCAGTAGATGCCTATACATCAGTTTTTGAAATTGCCAGAGATTCATCCTTCGTTTATGCAGCTAGTTCTGAGGGAGTCCTAAAAGAATTCTCACTAGATGGACAATTAATGGGTGAGTATCCGATCGATAGTGGCAATGTAGGAAGTATCGTGGAGTCACAAGATGCCAACAATTTTGTCGTGAATTATTTGGAAGGAAGAGCGGTTCTTTACCAAAAGAATCAGTGGAGCGTTATAGGTAGAACTCCAGGACGTGTCTTCACGATGAATGAAGGGGTTGCTAGTGGAATTTACATCAATGAAGGCTTCCAATGGAAAGACGGAAAGGCTACCTACCACAGCTTGCCTGAAGAGTTAGACGAGATTGCCAATGAGAAAGAAGACACCTATTATTATGATAGCGAGTCAGGTAAACTACTCACCATTCGTATCAGTGAAGATGAAAGGAAAGCTTACTTAATTGATTTTCCATCGGGAGAACTGATAAAGACATTCCCAATCACCTTCAATCAATATGAACCGAATGGGTACATCCATCCGGGCGGTAAAGCGGTTAGTTTGGACCAAATTTTCGATAGGTCTCTCAATATAGAAAATCCAGATGGTGGACTTCTTACGACTGAGTACAAAATCTATCAGCGGATAGTGACATTCCCACTCTTTGATGATGACAAATTGCTTGAAGAAGCCAATAAGTTGATGGCGGGGGAATAGAAGAAAGTCTAGTGGAAATTGTTGAGTGAAACGGTAGATTGATTAAATGGTTCAAGTCTGGACAAAAAATCCTTAAAGAATAAATCTATTTCTAAATCACAAAAGAGTTTCCGACAAAAGAATCAGAAATGAGAATGGTGGCACCGCCGTGAGCCTTGGTCTCACGGCTTAGCTGTCTACATGGCTGTAAATCGGCTAAAGCCGAAACAGTCACTGTGCGTCAGCTATGCTCATTCACCATTATTTCTGATTCTTTTGTCGGAAACTCTTTTGCTTTATGAAGTACTTCTTATCCAGTATCTTTATAGCTTTAAAATTTTAGTGAGTTGGGAGTTTTATTCAGCTCTATTTAGTGAGTTAGGGTATAATAAACCTATGTTAAAAGAATGAAGTGGGAGGATGATCTTGTGAAGATTATTGGCTTGGGCGGACTAAGTGAGAGTGGGAAAAGTTATTCTGGAAGCTATTTATCAAAACGGCATTCCATCCCTAGAGTAAAGATTGTTAAGTATATTGAGAAGTTCCGAGTGGATTACTTTAAAGAAGAAATTAATCTAGAAGATTTTCATAGATATTTGTATGATACTCCAAACAAATTCACTGAATTCTTTCTTGAAAAAATGATTCAGAAGTTGAAGGATGAGTACGGTAGTTATCCTTTTATTGTGGTTGAAAGTTTGAGAGATCCATTCTTTGGGGAATATTTCAAGAAAGTTCTTAAAGAAGATTTTATCGTTATCTATTTGGAGGCAAGATTTGAAGATAGAGTAGAAAGAGAAGCCATCAAAACAGGGAAAGATACATCAGAGATTAGCAGACTAGTCTATGAAAAGGATATTACCAAGGTTTCGCAAGGAGCCCTAAAGTATCAGGAATTAGCAGATTATTCTATTGATAATCACTCTTCAATTGAAAATTTGAATTTGGAATTGGATAAGATAGTGACATCTATAATGGATTTAACCAACAAATAAAAAGCTGGCATAGAAATTCGAAAAGGAGGAAAGCATTTGAAAAGAAAATACAGTGAAGACTTGTTGAAAAAGCTCATTGAACGTCAAAAAATGGTCTTGATTAAAGGTACAAAAGTGCTCGTCAAAAATTTGCCAGATAGTGACGAAAAGGGTGCCATAGATTCTCGACTATACAATGATATAAAAGCTCAACTTTTTATGATGAAACATACACCAAAATCCTTGCTGCAGATGGATTTAACGCCAAAAGGAGTCGTCAACCTTAGAAAGATGTTTAATCAATTAAAAAGTAAGCCTATTGTAGAAAAACCTATTTCTATTGAATACAAGACTGTAACTGGAATAGATGGAAATCAGATTCCCATTCGAATCTATCGCTCAGAAAGTACCAAAGGAAATGCACCGATTTTATACTATATTCACGGTGGTGGTTTCTTTGCGGGTTCGCCAGATGTAGTGGAAGAATTTGTTAAGCTAGTTGTTGAAAAAACGGATATCCTCGCCGTTTCTGTAGACTACAGACTGGCGCCAGAAAATCCATACCCGGCAGGACACGAAGATTGTTATAGCACCTTGAAATGGGTTTATGAAAATGCTGAGAGCCTAGGGGGAGACCAGCACAATATTTTTGTGGGTGGTGACAGTGCTGGTGGAAATCTGGCACAATACTGTACGACTAGGGATTTGGAAGATGGATTAGGCATGGTCAAAGGGCAACTCTTGCTCTATCCAACCGTCAATATGGCTGGAGTTGAAGATGACTATTTCAAATGGAGTATCGATGAGTTTGAGATGTCACCCAAACATAAGGACGGGATAGAAAGCATGATTGGAGTCTTTGGTTCTTCCATATCATCTTTGGGAACTGTTTTAGGAGCTAAAGATGTCGCCAATGGGTATTTGAGTCCATATCTTAGAAATCCTAAGGGACTACCACCGACCTTTATTACTGTCGGAGAGCATGACTTTTTAAGAGTCGAAAGTTTGGCCTATGCTGCCAAATTAGCTAAGGCTGGAGTAGAAACCAGGACAGTGCTCTACAAAGGATTCGGCCACGCCTATGCGGATAACGTTGGGGTATACCCTCAAAGCGAAGATTGCGCTATGGAAGTAGGGCGCTTTATTTTGGATTATTCGGGGTGACGTGGAACTTAACCAACAAAGAAATAAATCAAGTTTATAAACTGGCAAGTAAGTTTATTGAAAGAGCCTGATTAATCTTGAAGAAGGGCTCTTTCTAAAAGTGTAAAAATCATTGGTAATTTCAAATAAGTAGATACATCATAAAAACCATCTGATTGTGAGGGGAAACTATGTTAACAGTAGATAATCTGAATTTCCGTGATATGTACCATGAAATTTGCTTTCTAAGTGTCAATGAAAATATTAGTAAAACCATGAAATCTAGTGATTTGCCTAGACCTAAAGAGGCTAATGGTATTCTAGTTTACGGCTATATTGACCATGAAGCAGGTTTTACTTTTGAAGTTTTGGGCTGGGGCTTCTATGATCATGGTAAGATAAGCCCATTTGCTGGGAATAAGGAGGTGTCTTCTAAATTACGCAGGTCTAGTGTTGCTGACTGTATCATTGTTTTTGCTAGTCATGTGGACCTTAGTCCGTATCAAGATAAGATTGATATGGTTAAAGAAACCTATAGTTCTACAGATAGTGTTGAAATTACTAGAGGGATTGAATCAATAGATAACAGTCGCAATACGGATTATCCAGATGATGTCTTGGTTTACTTGCTTGCTGAGAACAAAGATCCAGAAGGCTGCTGGGTGCGTTGCCTTGATGTTGATGAGAACGAGATAAAAGGTCAGTTGTTAAATGAACCTAGTCAAAGTTTTGGGATTCATAGTGGTGATGTGATTGGTTTTGGCGTAATGAGCCAAGAAGATGGCGATATTTGCGTGGCTATGGTTTGAGATAGATGATTTGTGAAGTGATTATACTACTTTAGAGTATAATCATCATGAGTAGTATAATTATTCTGGTTATTTATAGGAATATTCTAGATTTTAAAACAGTCTTTACAGGTATAAGACCACATAATTAGAACTTCCACTCTACAAACCATAAAGGAGATACAACTTGAAAAAAGTAATCATTCTAAGAGGCAATTCTGCTAGCGGTAAAACGAGTGTTGCCAAAGAACTTCAAGAGCGACTGGGATGTAATACTATGATGATTTCTCAGGACATGATTAGAAGAGACATCCTACATGTCAAAGACGGCCCCAATACTTTAGTCATACCTTTACTTACCAATCTAGTGGAATACGGACACCAGCACACAGAAATCACTATCCTTGAAGGCATATTCAAATTCGAGTGGTATGAACCATTTTTTAGTCATGTTAAAGACTTGTTTGGTGATGAGATTTATGCTTATTACTGGGACATTCCATTTGAAGAAACACTTAGACGGCATCAAACAAAGATAGACAAAGCAAAAGAATATGGCGCAACTGCTATGCACAAATGGTGGAGAGAAAAAGATTACCTCACTTCCATAACTGAAACGATTTTCCATGAAAATGTAAGCCTTGAAGAAGCCGTGAATCATATTCTTCAAGACCTAGACCAACATTAATGACATGTAGAAAATGAAGTAACTGGACAAAAAGTCTCCATTTGCTCTGTTAGACATAAGAAGAGTGGTATCACCGAAAGACGTTAGCTTTCAATGATACCACTCTTCTTATGTCTGTATTTTTCGGACACTCTTTCATGATTTAGAAATAAAAGTTTCTATTTCTGGACCCCTTGCCCAGCGACATGGCTAAAATCTGACAACAGCATTCCATAAACAAAACTATCTGTCCATTCACCTTTATTCCAATAGTCTTCTATGAAATGAGCTTCTTGTCGCATGCCAAGTCTCTCGCATAACTTGGCGGAAGAAATATTTCTAGAGTCAAGATTGGCTTGGATTCGATGGACTTTTTCAACAGCGAAGAGAAAATCTATCACAGCTTTTAGAGCTTCGGTGGCATAGCCCTTACCTGCATAGTTCTTGTTAAAGACAAAACCAATCTCTACCGTTTCTTTCATATCCGTATACCATATTGAAATATCACCTATAACTACATTACCTAACTCACAGGCCAAACTGATAGGGGAAGTTCTTGTTAAGCAATTTTCTGATAATTTCTTTTGAAATTCACTATCTTTAGTGGCACTTGTCCAAGGTTTATGCAACAAGTATCTACAGGTTTCTTCATCTTTGTAAATTTCAAAAATATTATCTATATCCATTTGCTCAAAAGCTCAAATTTTCAGTCTTTTAGTAATAATGTTCATATAAACCTCCTTATTTCATACAACCAAACCTTAGGCTGGCAGATACTTATCACTAAGTATATCCAATAATTTTTTTGATAGACGATTTTGAGTCACAGATTTCTTCCAGATGATATGCAGTCCATCGGTGTTGGGCAGCTTGACTGGCGTAAAGGAAAGTTCCGTGTCAGTCAAGTTGAGAATCCCCTCTATGGTGATGGCAATGCCCAACCCTGTTTTAACCAGCAGACTGGCATTGTATAAGAGATTGTATGTCGCTACTACCGTATAATCACCAAGTCCTTGTAAATAATGCTGACCGTGATTAGCTTGCGCAGATAGAATTAAGGGATAGTCAGTCACGTCTTTCAAATTGACTTCTGATTTACCAGCAAATGGATGGTCAGTTCGTGTCAGCACGCCCCATCTTTCCGTCATAGGCATGGGTAATCCATCATACTTTCGACTATCAAAGTCACCAATAACCAAACCTAGGTCCAAAATACCACTATCTATTCTTTCAAAGATGTCTTGTGCATTGCCACTGTGAAGATGGAATTTTACTTGTGGATATTGTCGTCTCATCTCACTGACGGCAAGTGCTAAGGGTTCAAATGATGGAATTTCAGCAGCACCAATAGAAATATCACCAGAGTATGCATCAGATTTGCGTAAATTACCCTGAGTCTTCTCTACTAAGGCTAAAATTTCTAAGGCACGATTATAGAGGTACTGCCCGTCCTCCGTTAGTTGGATTTCCCGACTACCTCGATGAAATAGGAGAGTATCTAATTCTTCCTCCAAGTCTTTTATTTGCCTAGATAAAGTCGGTTGTGTCACATGTAAATGATTGGCAGCATGTGAGATGCTTTTACTTTCTACAATAGCGACAAAATAGGTCAAAATACGAATATCCATCCAATCACTCCTTTTATTATTATAGTAGCATGATATAGGTAATAAGCATAGTAATTATGCAATATAACTATTTGTAATAGAATGAATTTGACCTTATACTAAAGACATCAAAAACAAGCAGGAGGAGAATTCGATGACAATCAAAGATAAGGTAGTAATTATTACTGGCGCTTCATCAGGAATTGGAGAAGCGACTGCTTACAAGTTGGCAAAAGAAGGGGCAAAGGTAGTATTAGGGGCTCGCCGTGAGGACAAACTAAAAGCTATCGTGGACAAGATTTCAGCTGAGGGTGGGCATGCGGTTTATCAGGTGACTGATGTTGTTAAACGGGAAGATAATCTTTCTCTAGTGGAACTGGCAAAAACAAGTTTTGGTAAAGTTGATGTAATCTTCCTTAACGCTGGACTCATGCCTAATGCACCTCTATCCGCCTTAGAACAAGATAACTGGGATGCCATGATTGATGTCAATATTAAAGGTGTTCTTAACGGTATCGCAGCCGTCCTACCAGAATTTACAGCTCAAAAATCCGGACATGTGATTACAACCTCATCCGTAGCAGGTCTAAAAGCTTATCCAGGAGGAGCTGTATATGGCGCTACAAAATGGGCTGTTAGAGATTTAATGGAAGTACTACGTATGGAGTCTGCTCAAGAGGGAACCAATATCCGAACCGCAACCATCTATCCAGCAGCGGTTCAATCAGAATTAGTCGATAGCATCACTAACCCTGATACCAATAAAAATATGAGAGCCCTCTACGACGTCTATGAAATCCCGGCAGAACGTGTTGCCAATGTTGTTGCTTTTGCAATTGATCAACCAGAAGATACCAATGTTAACGAATTTACCATGGGTCCAACGAATCAGCCTTGGTAAAGATCAAAAACATAGAATTCCTTGAACCACAAACCTCAATCAAGTATAATAAAACAAACAAATGAATTTGAGGTGGGAAAATGAAGTAATTTCTTGCAGGTAACCAAGTACAAACAAACCAAACTAGCCCATGCTTTTTTGGTGTGCTTATGCAAGAAGTTATTCTTTTCCTCTAAATGATCCACTGGGCTCAGTCTATCTATAGGTCTGGGCAAGTATATTTATGAGCTGCGAGAATAAGTCCATTCTTGCAGCTCATATTTTTTATGCAAATTTTGACAAGGAGGTTGGTCCAATGCGCATAGCTGCTAATTTACGAAGACACGTTACTTTTCAATAAAGTCTGATTTCATGGGCTATTTTAATGCCTGAGACTCCGACTTTGTTAGAAGCCATTTACAAAGGAGGACACCTATATGTCATTAATTAATGTAACAAACCTAACGTTTAGCTATGAGGGTAGCTACGATACTATTTTTGAAGAAGTTAGCTTTCAGATAGACACTAATTGGAAACTCGGTTTTACCGGCCGTAATGGTCGTGGAAAGACGACTTTCTTTAACCTGCTGCTTGGAAAATATGAATACAAGGGAACGATATCAGCTGATGTTACCTTCGAATACTTTCCTTATGAAGTTGAAAACATGGATGATGTTACCATAGACATCGTCCGCCAAATAAGCCCACAAGCCATGGATTGGGAAATTGAGCGTGAGCTGTCCTTACTAGATATGGATTATGATGCCCTATACAGACCTTTTGGCACTCTATCCAATGGCGAACAAACCAAAGTCTTGCTGGCCGCTATGTTTTTGAAGGAAAATGCCTTTCTACTCATAGATGAGCCCACCAATCATTTGGATATAGACGCCAGAAAAATGCTCAGTGCCTACTTGAATAAGAAAAAGGGCTATATTTTGATTTCCCATGACCGCTTGTTTTTAGATGATTGTATTGATCATATCTTGTCTATCAATAAGACCAATATTGAGATTCAAAAAGGCAATTTTTCATCCTGGTGGGCTAACAAAGAGATGCAGGATAATTTTGAACGTGCTGAGAACGAGAAGTTGAAAAAGGACATCAAGCGTCTGACCAAAGCCGCTAGACGTACTTCAGACTGGTCGGACCAGGTGGAAAAAAGTAAAGTAGGAGCGGCGGATAAGGGCCATATTGGGCATATGGCGGCTAAGATGATGCAAAAGTCCAAAAACCTAGAACGCAGACAAAAGAAATCCATTGAGAAAAAATCGCAACTTCTAAAAAATATTGAAGCTAAAGAAGAATTGAAGATTGTTAGCTTGAAGTTTCACGATAAGAGGGTGCTTGAATTAAGCGATATCGCCATTCATTACGGCGATAAGCTGGTCTGTGAAGGCATCAATTTTACCATTGAACAAGGAGAAAAAGTTGCACTCCAAGGTAAAAATGGTAGTGGCAAGTCCAGCATTTTAAAACTAATTTTAGGGCAAGACGTTCCTTATGAAGGTCTACTAAAAAAGAATCCTCAGCTAGTTATCTCTTATGTATCGCAGGATACCTCTCAATTACAGGGCAATCTAATAGATTTTTCGAAGCAGCATGACCTAGACCAAATTATCTTTAGGGCTATGTTGAACAAACTGGACTTTTCTAAAGACCAATTCGAGAAAAATATTGAAGACTTGAGTCAAGGACAAAAGAAAAAAGTCCTTATCGCTAAAAGTTTGTCAGAGCGTGCCCACCTCTACATCTGGGATGAGCCCTTGAACTTTATTGATGTTATCTCACGCATGCAGATTGAGAATCTGCTCAAAGAACAAGATATCACCCTTCTATTTGTAGAACACGACCGAGCATTTTGTGAGAGTAATGCTAGTAAGGTGGTTAAGTTGTAATACAATAAATTGACTAATCAAACTGTCACTTACCGCTAAAAATTCAGACGGTAATGGTCGTATGGGAAGACTTTGGCAAAATCTGATCCTATCAAAATGGAATGAGATTTTTCAATGGATACCAATTGAGACGATTGTTTATCAAAATCAATCACAATATTATGACATGCTTGCTATTGGTGGAAAAGAAAATGATTCAAGCAAATTCATTGAGTTTATGTTAGAAGTTATTCTTCAAACGGTTTCTGATGTCTATATAAGTAGAGAAGAATATTCGGAACCAATCATTTTGAGCGATAAAACGAGCGATAAAATGAGTGATAAAATGAACGATAACGAAAAATTATTTTTCAAAAAGATTTATCCATATCTAAAGGTGCATGGAGAAATTGGGAATGCAAAGCTACTCAATTAAGTCAAAAATCTAGTGGGACAGCACGTAGATATTTAGTTCGGCTTGTTGAACTAGGCTTTTTAGTAACTAAAGGTGAGAATCGAAATCGCAAGTATATATTAATAGATACAGTTAAAAAGGATAATAATTGACTATCAAAGTAGCAGACCGAAAAATGGTTTGCTATTTTTATGAAACATAATGTAATATATAGTTGACATTAAGTGTGTTATTCATTACAATATAAGTGTAAGGAGGGAACTGGATGAAAAATAAAAAGATGAAGATTGCACGTATTGAACTAGATATGAACCAAGAAGACCTTGCTAATGCAGTTGGTGTGACAAGACAAACGATTGGACTAATTGAAGCGGGCAACTATAACCCGACCCTCAAGTTGTGCCTTGCTATCTGTAAGGTACTCGGAAAAACATTAAATGATCTATTCTGGGAGGAATCACAATGAAAAAACAAGTTGTTACAGATGAAAGAGTCGTTAGTCAAAAAAGAATAGTAGCCAGTGGAGCTTTTCAAATCGTCATGATAGGACTGCTGGTATCGGTACTAGTACAACAGTATTATTTTAAGGCACCATTTTCACAATATATAGTGGAGATGATAATCTTTCTCTTTGGTACTGCCTATATTCTTATTGGAAATATACTTGTGGGAAATGATGTTTTTAGCTCAAAGCTATCTGGACAAAAAATTATTATTATCAACAGTCTGATAACAGGCTTAGTTGTGGCAATAGTAAACTCCTACCTTAATAAGGACCTCTTTAAACTAGGTACTGGAATTGGGTGGGCAGGAATTTTAGTGACTTTTATTGCTGCAACCATATTTTCCTTTCTGACATTTGAGCTTCTCTACATTTTAAATAAGAAAAAACAAGAAAAGATGGAATCAGAATTATTTGATGATAAAGATTAAAAAATAAGAATAAGCTAGTCTACGAGGTTATATGTAGGCTAGCTTATTTGTATTTAGGGGGATAGAAAAAACTTTTTAACCTGTAAACAAAGTTTTATATCACAAAAGAGTTCCCGAGAAATATTTCCGAAATAACAGTGCAAAGGCTGACGTAGAGTAGCTGTTCGACTTTTGTCGATTACAGATACGTGGCAGTTAAGCTCGGAGACTGAGGCTCACAGTGGTGCCAGCTTCCTTATTTCTGACAGCCGACATCTGGAGACTTTAATACCTTAAGCAGAAATTTTTCTAGATCAAAAAAAATTTAGCGAAAAAGATTGTAATTTCACGAACAATGATATATAGTAGTCACTAGAGTAGCTACTATATTTTAAAGAAAGGAAATGCCTATGATTTTTTCGACGATGAAACATTTTGGTTATTCAGAGTTGGAATCGAAAGTCTATTTAACACTCTTGGAACATGGCGCTCTGACCGGATACGAAATTAGTAAAAAGTCTGGAGTTGCTCGTTCGAAAGTCTACAATGTTATCGAGGGTTTAGTACAAAAAGGGGTTATCCTAGTTAACAAATCGCAACCGATTCTTTATTCAGGATTACCATCTGACGAATTTTTGGATAAACTAAAACACTCTACAACCAATGATCTCAAAGCTTTAGACTCTTACTTGACTAAGGTAAAACCAAAAGAGGAAGATAACCTACTTTGGAAATTAGACAGCATGGAAACCGTATATGAAAAGGCCATTTATATGTTGAATCATGCGCAAGAGAGTGTCTATATTCAGATTTGGAGCCAAGAATTAAGTTCGGAATTGATAGAATTGTTAACAGAAGCCGAAAAACGAATTGAAAAATTTGTCTGTATTTTATTTGGTCCGGATACGGATAACCAGTTGCCCTTTAAACGGTATTACGATCATGGTTTTACCGAGATGAAACTGCAGGACATGGGTTCACGTTGGATTAATCTAATTTGTGATAATAAAAGCGTACTTTTTGGAGCTGTTGGGGATTCTTGTGATGTTATTTGGACGCAAAATAGTTCTATGTTGTCGCTAGCTAAGGAGTACGTCAAACACGATGCCTATACTTTGAAGATTATTGGTGAGAATGAGCCTATCATGAAAAAAGTTTACGGCGATCATTTTGAAAGAGTTAGAAATATTTACGAATAAAAAAATTTAAGGAGATGTCACATGTCAGTTAAAAATATTTTGTTAATATTGGTAGTCTTAGTGAATTCATATTTTGCTTTTGTCTTAATCAAAGACTTTATTGCTCACAAAGGTGAGATTATGAAAGAAAAGGCAAGTTCGATTGGGTTGGTATTTTCAAGTGCTATTATTTTCTTCTTCTCAACGTTAGGAATTTCAGATTTTGCCGTTAGTACCTCTCTCTACCCAAAATTGAACTGGGTTAGCATTAAGAAGTTACCTGGAACCTTGAATACACAGTGTACAATTCCTGTTGCGGTTATGGCTTTGGCTTATATTCAAAGTATTGAAGTTAGTATCGTGACTCTGTCTGTGTGTATCATTAGCCAAGTTATCGGTTCTTATTTTGGGGCCAAGTTTGCGGTTAAGTTACCTGCTCAAAAACTAAAACTTTCTATCGGGATTGGTATGCTCATTGCTGCGCTAATTATTTTTGGTGGGAAATTTGGTTTTCTTCCAGCAGGCGGAACTGAAACAGCCTTGACTGGTATCAAATTAGTTATTGCAGCTGTTGCTCTATTTATCTTTGGAGCCTTAAACAATATTGGTATTGGATCATACGCGTTAACTATGATTACTGTTTACTTACTTGGACTTAATCCTGCTGTAGCTTTCCCAATTATGATGGGTGCAGCAACTTTCTCAGTACCTGTAGGAAGTATCCAATTCGTTAAATCAGGCGAATACAGCCGTAAGATTACCTTGTTTACCTCAACTTTTGGGGTTCTGGGAGTGCTTTGTGCCGTATTTATTGTGACTAGTCTAGATGTGGCTATGTTACAATGGGGAGTAGCTTTCATTTTAATCTATAGTGCATATGGTATGTTGAAAAAATAGAAGTATTGGAGGAATTTAGATGTTATTTTTAAATAAAGAAGCTATTGAAAACTCATTTAACATGGTGGATGCTATTGAAGCTAGTAAGGCTGCCTTGGTAATGTATTGTCAAGAGCAGGCCAATGTACCGCTAAGAACCAATATTAACGTGACAGAATATGAAGGTCAAAGCCTTTACATGCCAGCCTACACTAACGGCCAAGTTGAAGCTTTAGGCGTAAAAATCGTATCGGTCTACCCTAAAAATATTGAAAAAGGCTTGCCATCAGTACCATCTACCATGGTGGTTTTGAATCCTGAAACAGGAATCGTATCTGCTGTTTTGGACGGTACGCATTTGACACAGTTACGGACTGCTGCTGTTCAAGGTGCTGCAACAGACTTAATGGCTAATAAAGATGCAGAAATTGCGGCTCTAATCGGTACAGGTGGGCAAGGATTCCAACAAGCTATTGCCATGATGACGGTTCGTGACTTGAAGGAACTAAGAGTTTTCGACATTAACTTTGAACGTTGTAAGGAATTTAGTGCCCAACTACAAGAGTACGCTAATGGCAAGTTCTCTACTAAAATTATTGCTGTCGAAACATCAAAAGAAGCTGTTACAGGTGCTGATATTGTTACAACAGTTACCACGTCTAAAATGCCTACTTTTGACGCGGCGGATATCAAGGCTGGTGCTCATGTAAATGGTGTTGGGTCTTACACACCGGAAATGATGGAGTTACCGACTGAACTTTTAGTCAAAGCTAATAGTATTATCTTTGATACCAATGATGGTGTGCTTGCGGAAGCGGGTGACATTATTACACCACTGAAAGAGGGCAAGATTTCTAAAGAAGATTTGAAAGGTCAACTTGGTGAGGTGGCGCTTGGAAAAGTGACAGCTAGACACAGTAACTCAGACATCACAGTCTTCAAAACCGTAGGAACAGCCGTCTTAGATGTAGTAACTGCTCATCTAATCGTAGAAAAATGCCAAGAAAATGGTCAAGGTGTAGAAGTTAATTTTTAAAATTAAGAATGGGGCTAGGCAAAAAGTCCCTGCTGCTATTTAAACAAAAGAGTTTTGCGAAAATCTTATCAGAAATGAGAACGGTGGCACCGCCGTGAGCCAAGGTCTCACTGGCTTAGCTGTCTACGTGGCTGTAATCGGCTGAAGCCGAAACATCCACTGTACGCCAGCTATGCTTTACACCGTTATTTCTGGTAAGATTTTCGCAAAACTCTTTTGTGCTTTAAAAATAAATAATAATCGTTATGGACTTTTTGCCCAACCATCGTACTCCTCGCTCGCTATTAAAGAAGCTACTTCCATGTTAAACTGGGTATGTATGACAAGAGAAGCTGCGTGAAAAATTCAAGGATTATCTAGTAGGATACACAGAAACTTAAGTGTAGTAGATGTTATCGGTGTAAGCGGAGGGGGAGATTGTATGAGAACATTACAATTAGAAAGAGATATATTTTTTATATCGAAGGAGTTCTATGATGGCAATATAGAAACTTTGCGGAATGTTTTAGTGATTCCTAAAAAAGATTTTTTTGATCACTCTGACTACTCAAACGTAGTCAATGTAAGCAATCATGCTACTTGGAAAATAACGTTTGACTATGCCATTATTACAAAAGAAGGTTGGTATGAATCAAACAACGAGTTGTTTAAAAAGGCCTTATTGGAAGAATCTATCAAAAATGGAACGATGATGGTACTTAATGATGAATTATTAACCATAAAAAAATGGAATGGTTTAGATTTTGAAGCAAAAACTAAGTTTATTGAACAACGGGATGACCCTGAATATAAAACAGATCTTGATGCTATAGAAGGGTTGGAACATTTAAAAAAATTCCATAATATATTTCCAAATAATCATGGAGCAAACTGTTTTGCCAGTGTCATGTATGCTGTAACTACCAACGAAGAATTGATTAATAATTGGGTGTTTAGTGATACACTATTTTTATTTTTAGAGACATATGGTTACCAAAAGCTAACAGAGTCAGATATCAATTTGATAGAATCTGGAGATGTTTTAGTTATTTATTCAAGTTAAAAACCCATACATGGGACCTACTGTATTAATGATGAGCTATGTTTTAACAAGTTTGGACAAACCATGCACGAGCAGTGGGCCATATGCGAAATAGATTATGTAATCCAAGAATTTGGTGCTTCTTCTTGGTCCATCTATAGAGAAGACAAAAGTAAGCTGAACAAAAATTTGTAATAAATAAAATTCACTTTTAAAGCATAAAATAAAGGGCTGGGCAAAAAATCTAAATGCTAACCAAATAAAATAGTTCCCCAGAAATCTATCCGTACAGAACGGTGTAAAGCATAGCTGACGTACAGTGGATGTTTCGGCTTCAGCCGATTACAGCCACGTAGACAACTAAGCCAGTGAGACCTAGGCTCACGGCGGTGCCACCGTTCTCATTTTGGATAGATTTCTGGGGAACTATTTTATGATTTAAAATGCTTTTATTTTACTCTAGACTTTTTGCCCAGCCCCACTCGATAGCAAGCACGAAAAGCTCTTGTTCGCTATTAAAGCAGCCATTTTCATGCTAAACTGGGTTCATATGTGAAGTCAAATTTCAGTAGAGGGAGCTATTTTTATGGACAATCACTTGCTGACAATACGAGAAGACCGACTATTGAAGAGTGGGCTAGTGGATCAATATCAGTCGTTGGAAACTTGTGTCAGAGATCATATTGGGATTCAAGCACAGTATACCAACTATTCCTTAATATCCATGCTACTTCGAACCCAAGAACACGTGGACATCGATGATATCTATCAAAGCCCAAACTTGATTCGTTCGTGGATTCAACGAGATACCGTTCATTTTCTGCATAAAGATGATTTCTTTGCCATCAGTAGCCTAAGACAAAGCAAGCATAGTTGGGTATATGACTACTTTGAACGTCACGAGATTCAACATAGGGATGTCTTGGACTTTATTCATAAACAAGTTCCAGAAGAAGGGATTCTTTCTACCCGCCTTTCTGAATTACTTAAGGCGCAATTCGGCAAAGAAGCCAATAACTGGAGTAGCGCTCTAATTCTAGGGAACATCAACCACCGTATTTATGGAAAAGCCAGTGACAAGGGCATTCTTTTTTATCAATTCCAAGATTCGGATAAAGGTCAGATGACACATTTAGACTGGCAAGACCTCTTTGAAAATTATCTTAAAACCTATGGGCCTGCTACCTTGAATGACTTCGCTCACTGGATGGGAATTGGGATGATGCAGCTTCAAAAGGTTGTTGATTTGAACGCAGAGGTAGTCGAGAAAATAGAACTTGGTAAGAAGAGTTACTATTCATTTAAAAATACCCAGACTAAGAAAGTTAGTCCTTCCAAAAAGATTGACTACCCAATTATTCTGAGCAAGTTTGACCCACTAATGGTTTCCTATAAAGATAAATCTTGGCTGCTCAATGATATGAATGCTAGAACTATCTGGGGTAGTGGTGGTCAGATCGAGGCAGTTATCCTTGATGAAGAGGGCATTATGGCAAGTTGGCGTATGAAGACTACTCCTAAAACAATAAGCATAACGATTCAAGCATTCAAGCCAATTCAAGAAAATGACAAAGCAAAGCTCCGTGAAAAATTCGAGCTATTATCTAGGCGAATGCATCGAGACATGGTTACGATAGAGTTTATTAGTGCAACTTAAGGAGGTCAATCCATGGGGATAGGCGAAATAACCAGCAATAAGAAGGTCTTTTTAGACTTGTTACTTTTAGCAGATGAGCAAGAGAGCATGATTGATAGCTATTTAGAAAGAGGTAGATTGTTTGTCCTTGAAGAGGATGAAAAGCCAATAGGGCTCTGCCTTGTGACAGACCAAGGAGATTCTATCTTAGAGCTTAAGAATTTAGCGGTGGCTGCTGACTATCAAGGTCAAGGTTACGGTAAGCAGTTAATCAATTATATAGAAGAAACTTTTCAAAACGACTTTTCTGTACTGAGAGTTGGTACGGGTGATAGCCCACTAACGCTTGGTTTCTATGAGAAATGTGGCTTTATCAAGACTGATATCATCAAAAATTTCTTTATCGATAATTACGACCAGCCCATCTATGAAGCTGGTAAACAGTTGATAGACATGATTGTGTTAGAAAAAACACTCAAGGCAAATACTATCAGCAGATGTTCTTGGGCGATCCATAGCCCTTTAGAAGAAAAATACCACGATACGGAATGGGGCAAGCCAACTCATAATGAAAGAGAACTTTACGAGTTTTTGCTATTAGAAAGTATGCAAGCTGGCTTGAGCTGGTATACGATTTTGGTGAAACGTCAGGCGTTTTCAGATGCTTTTGACCAGTTTGATTACCAAAAAATTGCCACTTATGGCGAGGAGAAAGTAGCTGAACTCTTGGGCAATGCTGGAATTGTTCGCAATCGGCTTAAAATCCGAGCCGCCATTTCCAATGCACAGGCTTTTATGGAGGTTCAAAAAGAGTTTGGTAGTTTTGATGCTTATATTTGGAACTTTGTTGAGAACACACCTATTACGAATCCTTGGCAGACGATCGAACAAGTTCCGGCTAAGACTCCTCTAGCTGAAATCATCAGCAAGGACCTAAAAAAACGAGGCTTCAAGTTTGTCGGACCGACCATTGTCTATTCCTACATGCAGGCTATTGGCATGGTCAACGATCATTTGGTGACTTGCGCCTTTAAATAGCAGATTTTGTTTGAAAACCTGTGATAAATCAGTTATGATAGGAACAGTGATTAGACTAGTAGATAGCCTATGTGTACAGAAAGCTCCGTTGCTGAGAAGGGGCCACCGCTGAACTATTGAACCTGCTAAGAGAATTGTTTATGAAAATAGACCGGTGTAGGCACCGTTATCAATGTACAAGAGAAATAAGTAGTCAAATCGCTTATTTAATAAAGGTGGTACCGCGAGTCTTTCGTCCTTTTCATAAGGAGAAAGACTCTTTTTTATTGAAAAAATACAAGAAAGAGGGAAAAAGATGACCAACTTACAAAAAGAAGATTTTTCAAAATGGTATATTCAAACGATTCAACAGGCTGACTTAATGGATTATTCGCCAGTACGGGGCTGTATTATTTTTAAACCAGATAGTTATGAGATCTGGGAACATATTCAAGAGGAGTTTAACCGCCGTTTCAAAAAAGAAGGGATTCGCAATGCTTACTTCCCAATGTTAATTCCTGAAAGTTTTTTTACCAAAGAAGCAGACCATATTGAGGGCTTTGCACCTGAATTGCCATGGGTAACAGAAGCAGCTGGTGAAATATTAGAGGAGCGTCTTGCTCTACGTCCAACCTCTGAAACAATGATTGGGACAGCTTTTAGTGATTGGATTAACTCTTACCGTGATTTGCCATATGAAATCAATCAATGGGCCAATGTATTCCGTTGGGAAAAGAAAACTTTACCATTTTTAAGAACATCTGAGTTTCTTTGGCAAGAGGGACATACCGCGCATGAAACCGAGTCTGAGGCTCGTCGCCGTACCTTACGTATGTTGACCATCTATAAAGAAGTAGTCGAAGAACTATTGGCGGTTCCTGTTTACGAAGGGCAAAAAACTCCTTCAGAACGCTTTGCTGGTGCTGTAGATACCTTCTCCATCGAATCTATGATGAAAGATGGTAAGGCGGTTCAAGCTGGGACGTCTCATTACATGGGGACTAAGTTTGCCCAAGCTTTTGACATTAAATTCTTGAACCGTGACAATGAGCATGTTTTTGCTCACACAACGTCATGGGGCGTTTCTACGCGTTTGATTGGTGCTTTGATTATGACCCATGGAGACGAACAAGGTTTGGTATTGCCTCCACGTGTTGCGCCAACCCAAGTTGTCTTGATTCCAGTTGGTCCTTGGAAGAAAAATCCTGAAATTGTTGAACGATTAGCTGCTATTCAAAAAGAACTGCTAGCAAAAGATGTTCGAGTGAAATTAGACGATACTGATAATTCACCAGGTTACAAGTTTAATGAGTGGGAACTAAAGGGTGTACCATTGCGCATTGAGTTTGGCCCAAGAGACATGGAAAACAACCAAGTTATGACCAAACTTAGAGACCAATCTGAAAAAGTTGCGGTTAAACTGGACGACTTAGAGGATTACATTTTCACTCAACTGGACCTTATGCAAGGTAGATTGTTAGAAAGTGCTAAGGAAATGAACCGAGCTAATGAATACACCAATATAGATACCTTAGAAGAATTGAAAGCTCATATTGAAGCTAAGAAAGAAGAAGGGGAAGTGCCTGGTTGGGTATTAGCTGGTTGGGATGGAACAGAAGAATCTGAAGCAAAAATCAAGGAAGAAACTGGCTTTACGACTAGAAATATTCCATACGCACCACCAGTTCTTAAGAGTAAATGTATCGTAACAGGAGAAAAAGCTAAGCATACTGTTTGGTTGGCAAGAGCCTATTAAGTTTAATCTGGATAGGCAAGGAAATTTAATTAAACAAATGTTCTTGGTCAGTAAAGAGTCTCCAAGGTATTGGTCAGAAATAACGGTGTATGAGCATAGCTGACGCACAGTGGATGTTTCGGCTTTAGCCGATTACAACCACGTAGACAGCTAAGCCGGGAGACCAAGGCTCACGGCGGTGCCACCGTCTTTATTTCTGACCAATACCTTGGAGACTCTTTGCTAAGCACTAATCAATAGAAAATTCTACCACAAACCAATATCGCTAAGAAATCGAAATCGTAAACCAATTGGAACACCACCCAAGGAGCAACTATGTCTACCAACAATAAACACCTATCAGCTTTTCAAACCATTTTCTATCTAACCGTATCCATCCTCATTAACGCTATGGGGAATGGATTAACTGTGGCCTTAAACCTAGGTAGTGCTATGTGGACGGCTTCGGCTGTCAATATTTCAAACTATTTTAATATACAGCTAGGCTCGGTCATGGTTGGTTTGGGAGTAACGTGTATCGTCATCAATGCTATCATAAATAAAAAAGTAGACTGGAAAAAAATATTAGGGAATCTAGTTTTTATGGTTCCCTTCAGCTACTTAGTCGCTATGTTCTCGCTTTTGTTCGCTTACTCAGGAATAGGTGAATTACCTTTAGCTATTCGCGTCTTCTTAGATATTTTTGGCATTATGATGTTAGCCACAGGGGTATCCATTTACCAACGGGTCAACTTAATCTTGCACCCAATAGATGAACTCATGCACAGCATACGTTTCATCTACTGCAAGGGAAATCCTGCAATAGCGCAAATCGTATCATTTATCCCACCTATGCTTATCCTAATCGGTATGTTCATCATCAGTGGGCAACTGTACGCTGTTAACATCGGAACCTTAGTGTCTTTACTCTTCCAAGGAAGTTTTGTTGGACTAGCGGACAAATACATTTTCCCAAGCTTAAAGCACCGCTTTTTATAATTAGGTAAAAGTTGCAGCAGATACCTGATGTAGGTAAAGATATTAGCATATTAAAGAGTTTTTAGCTCCTCTATCGGAAATAACGGTGTATGAGCATAGCTGACGCACAGTGGATGTTTGGCGCTTTAGCTGATTACAGCCACGTAGACAGCTAAGCTAGTGAGACCTAGGCTCACGGCGGTGCCACCGTTCTGATTTCCGATAGAGGAGCTGGAGACTCGCATAGATCAAGCAAAATTAATGACTAGTCTCTTTATTAATCTAACCAAGAACACAAAATGTATAAGGAAACGCTAAAAAGAAGAAAAACTCTTGTATTCAAGAGTTTCTTTTACTAGTATTGAATGTAAAGGAATACATTACCCTTGTGAGCATAAGTCCAATTGACAGAAAGCTCAAAACAAGTGATAAGAGAAAGGACCTTTGCCTTATGCCAGTAGCCATTGAGCAACTTATTGTTGACTTTGTAACGGAGTCTGTAAGAAAGAACCTCACCCATAGTCTAGATACGACCTATACGATCAACCGACTTGCAGTCATTTTACAAGTCAAGGGTTTGATAACCGGCTTATCAGCCAGAGAAGAGCGACCAAGCTTATTAGAATTATTGGAACAATTAGTGGATTACGGACAAGTTAGTGGACTGATTGAAGATAGCTCAACTCAACGGCAACAATTGGAAAATGACATCATGGACCAAGTGACGCCAAAACCATCCACCATCAATAAAAAGTTTTGGGTTAATTACAAGACAGCACCCATCAAGGCTACAGACGAGTTTTACCGCCTTTCGCGCAAGGCCAATATTGTACGAACAAAAGATATTGAAAAAAATATCGTCTTCTCAGGACCAAGCCCATATGGTGACCTAGAAATCACCATCAACCTGTCCAAACCCGAAAAATCTTCCAAAGACATTGCTCTCGAAAAAATGGCCACAGCACAAGAATACCCTATTTGCCGACTATGTATTGAAAATGAAGGGTATGAGGGCCGTGTCGATTGGCCAGCAAGAGCCAACCACCGCTTGGTACGCCTAGCACTTTTAAATGGGCTTTGGTACTACCACTATTCGCCTTACGCCTACTTTAATGAACATGCCATCTTCTTGTCTGAAAAGCACGAACCAATGGTGGTTAACCAAAATGCTGTTAACCGTCTCTTGGAAATCGTCACTATCTTTCCACATTATTTTGTGGGCTCCAACGCTGGGCTTCCTATTGTTGGAGGGTCTATATTAGGTCATAACCATTATCAAGGTGGTCGCTATGTCTTTCCCATGAATAAGGCAAAAACGTTTGCTCAGGGGTCTATGAAGGATTTTTCAAGTGTCAAAGCCGACTTACTTCACTGGCCAGTTTCCGTGGTAAGACTTAGAGGTCAAGACCGAGACCAAGTTGAAATGGCGGCACTAAGCATCGTGGACTTGTGGAAGGATTATTCTGATGAGTCGTCACATATTTTCGCCTTCAGTGGTGGGCAAGAGCACAACGCCGTGACCTTGATTGCTAGTCGAAACGGATCGGAATATGAACTCCATCTAGCCCTTAGAAACAATCGTACTACGGAAGAATTTCCAGAAGGGATTTTCCACCCCCATCAAGATGTGCAACATATCAAAAAAGAAAATATCGGTCTGATTGAAGTCATGGGGCTGGCTATTCTGCCACCACGCTTAAAGGAAGAAATAGCCTTTGTCAAAGCTTTTCTCTTAGATGAAATAGGTCTAGATGAAGTTTCGCCAATTCATCAGGATTGGGCACAAGAGTTAAAGCTTCAACATACCTTTACAGAAGAAAACAATCAAGAACTCATAGAACAAGCTATTGTCAAGAAGTTTCAACGTGTCTTAGAAGATGCTGGGGTATTTAAACAAACACCAAGTGGCAGGCAAGCCTTTTTAGATTTTGCAGCACAATTCATGAATATTTCAAAAACAAGTTAGGAGGAAAAGTGATGAAAGACTATCAAGTAGATGTATATGGAACCTTTGAAGGGACAGAGGTTTTGCGCTACACCTTTGAAAATGAAGCTGGGCATCGGTTAGTTGTGATGACTTATGGCGCGACTATCCTAGAATATTGGACGCCAGATAAAAATAATACCTTTGAAAATATTACTATTGGGTTTGATAACTTTGAAGATTATATCCAAAACGCACCAAAATGGGGTGCTGCTATTGGTCCAGTTGGTGGACGAATTGCAAAAGGTCAATTTACCCTAAATGGGCAGGATTATCAGTTAGAAACCAATCAAAATGGCAATCACCTACATGGAGGAACGACGGGTTTTGATGGTGTTCTCTTTCAAGTGGACAGCGTAGATAACCATGGAATTACTTTATATGAAGCTAGACCTGATGGGACAGGCAATTATCCTGGCAATCTACAAACTTGGATTACTTATAGCTTGGATGAAACAGGCGATCTACAAATTGACTACAAGATGGAAAGCGATCAAGATACCTTGGTCAATCCAACCAACCATACCTACTTCAATCTTTTGGCAGATGACCAAAAAACGGTAGATTCTACCATATTCCAGTTGAATACAAAAGGCTTGGTGACGGTGAATGACAATAGCATTCCAACGGGACAAATCGATCAAGAGTCTGATGTTGTCAAAGGCTTACAAGAAGGACTCACTTTCGCACAAATTTTTGCTAGCGACCATCCTCAATTGGTGTCAGCTGGTGGCTTAGACCACCCTTTTGTCCTTGACCTTGATGTTACTGAAAAGGGTAGTCTCTATGAGGCATCAAATGGGCGTCGTCTGAGCTTTGAAACTGACAGACCAGCTGTAGTGGTTTATACTTCTAATGGATATGATGACAAGACCTTTATTAAAGGGCAGGTGCCAAAAGCACATATTGGGGTTGCCTTAGAAACACAACAACTACCTGATGCCATTAACCAAGAAGGCTTTGGCGATATTCGTTTACTAGCCGGACAAGTCTTTCAATCCACTACCATTTACCATCCGTCAGTGGTTTAAGCTAAAGCTAATGAAAAAGGAGGAAACTTATGTCTCGATTAGAAGAATTTATTAAGAATATCCTCTTGTTCCTTTTGGCTATAGCCATTGGAATTGGCTTACGAACCTTTGTTTTTGGGGCCTATATTGTTGAAGGTCAATCCATGAGCCCAACTATGCAAAACGGACAAGTTGTTATGGGGTTGAAATTACTTGGCGACATTGAACGGTTTGACATTATTACTTTTAAGGGGACAAATGGTAAGGATATGGTCAAACGGGTCATTGCTTTGCCCGGGGACCGGATTCGTTATGAGGGAGACCAACTCTATATCAATGACCAATTGATTGACGAGGTCTTTTTAGATGAGAGAAAGGCTCAAGAATCTAGTCTGGTAACCGAGGATTTTTATGTAGCAGATGTTGTTCCTCAAGGGATGTACTTTGTTATGGGGGATAATCGTGATCATTCTACTGATAGTCGGGACTTTGGTTTTATTAGCCACAGCTCCATTTATTCCAAGGTCAAACTCATCCTTTTTCCCTTTGAGTATTTTCGATGGGACCCTTAAGAGTTTTCACTTCCATCCTTTCAAAAATATGCTAAACTATTACGGTAAATGAAAGCGAAAGGAGCTAGTCAATCAATGAATATGTTAGCCATGGATTCATCCAATAAGACTATGACAGTAGCCATAATGGAAGATGACTGCTGCTTAGCGGAAATCACCGTTACCAATACTCTGCAACATAGTACACAGTTAATGCCAGCTATCGAACAAGTTTTTCAACAATCAAAACTAAAAGCTAATCAGATTGACCGTATTGCGGTGGCACAAGGACCAGGCTCCTATACTGGACTTCGGATTGGTGTCACGCTAGCCAAAACCTTAGCCTATGCGATGAATTGTGAATTGGTCGGAATCTCTAGCCTAGCCGTCTTAGCAGCAAATGTAGACGAACAAGCTGCACAAGGGTCGCAACTAGTACCTTTTTTTGATGCTCGAAGAGATAATATTTTTACTGGTGTCTATGCTTGGCGAGAGGGACAGCTAGTAGAAACACAAACTGAGAGACACATTTCTTGGGAAAAGTGGTTGGAATTGCTACAAGCTTCTAAAGAAAACTACCACTTTATAGGGCAAATGGATTCTGCTCAAGAGGCCCGTGTTTTAAGTATCTTAGGGGATAGAGCTCATTTTGCTGACGAGGGAGAAACTATTCCTAAAGCTAGTCAACTAGGGCGATTAGCCCTTTCTGCTAACCCAGTAGACCAAGCTACTTTTACACCTACCTATTTAAAGCTGGCTGAAGCAGAAGAAAATTGGATGCAAAACCATCCTGATATGCAGGAGGTTGATTATGTGGAACGTCTTTAGGGAGTGGTTTCACGGTTGGTGGAACCGAATGAAATATCTACGTGACCCATCCCGTATTCCAGTACCTGTATTTTCACAACTTGACCAAAGTCACAAGCGTATTCAGCTAGACAATGGTCATGTGGCAACCATTCGTATGGCAAATCATCAAGATATTGACGCCATTTATCAAGTGGAATATGAAGCCTATAATGGCAATCCACCCTGGTCGCGCTATCCATTTGTTGTGGATATCAAGCAGTCGGTGGATGCCGTTTATTTTCTCTTGGAATATCGTCAAGAAGTCGTTGCCTTTATCGGATCCAGATTTTCGGACAATAAAGATGTACATATCACTAATGTGGCTGTGATACCAGAATATCGCTATCTAGGCTGTGGCAAAAAGCTAATCGAACGGTTAGAAGAAGCGGCTAGACAATACGGTCAAGAGCAACTGAGTTTAGAAGTTCGGAAATCCAATGCCAAGGCAATTAAGCTCTATCACAAAATGGGCTTTTCACAGACGGGTTATAAGAAAGATTATTACACGCCAGATTTTGAAGATGCCATTGAAATGACCAAGAAATTGCTGCCACAAACACCAAGTTCATTTTTAACAGCGGAATATAGTTTTAGTCGTTTAACTGCAAATGAACCTTTACCGATTCTGCAACAAATCTATCGTTTGGTGCAACAAAATTATCATTATGCTTCTAACTGGACACAAGAAGGCTTTCAAGAAGATTTGCAAGCTGAGACTAGTCGTTATTATGGTATCTTTTGTCAAAAGGAACTAATTGGTTTTGCAGGATTTCAAACGGTCTTAGATGAGGCAACTTTGACCAATATCGTTGTCTCTCGTGATTACCAAAGACAGGGATTGGCCAAAAGACTCTGGTCCATGGCTTGGTATGACTTGAAGAGCCAAGGCGTTAAATCCATCTTTCTCGAAGTAAGAGAGTCTAACCATCGGGCGAGAGCATTTTATGAAGAAATCGGGTTTAAAGAATATTATCAACGACGAGATTACTACCATCAACCGTTAGAAGATGCATTCTTATATCGCTATGACCATGAGGAAGTAGCACATCAAACAGGACAAGGAGCTTAGTATGGAAACAGAAGAGCATAAATCAACTTTAATACTGGCTATCGAATCCAGTTGTGATGAAACCGGTGCGGCTGTCATTGAAGACGGCAAAACTATCCTATCTAATGTGGTTGCTTCACAGGTTAAATCCCACATGCGTTTTGGTGGCGTCGTGCCAGAAATTGCTAGCCGACACCATGTCGAGCAAATGACTCAAATCATTGAGCAAGCCCTGCTTGATTCTGGTAAGACCTTAGAGGATATGTCAGCTATCGCTGTAACTCAAGGGCCGGGATTGGTTGGGGCGCTCTTAATCGGTATTTCGGCTGCCAAGGCGTTAGCTTTTGCGGCACAAAAACCATTAATTGCGGTTAACCATATGGCAGGGCACATTTATGCCAACCAACTGGTAGAGCCCTTAGAATTTCCTTTGATGGCACTTGTGGTTAGTGGAGGGCACACGGAACTGGTCTATATGCCAGAAGACGGTCATTTTCAAATTATTGGAGAGACTAGGGATGACGCAGCTGGGGAAGCCTATGATAAGATAGGACGAATTCTGAATTTGCCTTATCCCGGTGGTAAGAAAATGGATGAGCTGGCGCATGAGGGGCAGGATGTCTTTCATTTTCCTCGTGCTATGATTCAAGAAAGTCATTATGATTTTAGCTTTAGTGGGCTCAAGTCGGCGGTCATTAACTATGTTCATAATGCCAACCAAAAGGGAGAGACTATTTCTCAGATGGATTTGGCTGCGAGTTTTCAGGCTAGTGTGGTGGAGGTTTTGGTTACTAAAACTAAAGCTGCCCTAGAAGAATACCCAGTTAAGCAAGTCGTTTTAGCTGGGGGAGTGGCTGCCAACAAGGGGCTTCGTAGCAGTATGAGCCAGATGATGCAAGATAACTTCCCTCAGGTTCGTTTTTCCATTCCGCCACTAAGCCTCTGTGGTGACAATGCAGCTATGATAGGTGCTGCGGCTTATAGTCAGTACCTTAAAGGGGATTTTGTGGACTATAGCTTGAATGCTGTTCCTGGATTGGAGTTGTCGTAAAGGGACTGGCAAAAAGTCCGTATTACAATAAAACAAAAGAGTTTTGCGAAAATCTTATCAGAAATGAGAACGGTGGCACCGCCGTGAGCCTTGGTCTCACGGCTTAGCTGTCTACGTGGCTGTAATCGGCTAAAGCCGAAACATCCACTGTGCACCAGCTATGCTTATACACCGTTATTTTTGATAAGATTTTCGCAAAACTCTTTTGCTTAAATAGCTGCTTGGACTTTTCGCCCAGCCCCAACATCCACTGTACGCCAGCTATGCTTTACACCGTTATTTCTGGTACAGTTCTCGGGAACTCTTTTGTGATTTAGAAATAAATTATATTCTTTACAGACTTCTTGTACAGTCCCTTGAATTATTTTATTTCTTTGGGACTGGGTTCCTCCAACTCACCACAAATTCTAAAGAAAATCATAGAATATTTTTCCGGATAATAATTTACTATTCCCTTATCAAATGGTATATTCTTACTTGTCTATGTAAAAATTATGTAGAATTAATCATAAAAAGGAGAAGGTATCATGTCACAAGTAAAAGCTTCAATTACACCCAAGCAATTTTTAATGAATATTCTAAATGGCTTAGCTTTAGGAACAGTGGTTTCATTGATTCCGGGTGCTCTTTTTGGAGAACTGCTAAAAGTTTTATTGCCAGTTTTTCCACAAGGGCAAACGTTACTTCAAGCGGTAACCATGTCAAATTCTATGATGGGAATCGTTATCGGGGTAATTATTGGATTAATGTTTAAATTTACACCGATTCAAGCAGCGTCAGTTGGGCTTGCGGTTATTTTTGCAGGAGGTGCACCAAAATTTGATCCAGCTGTTCAAGGGATTGTTTTCTCAGGAACGGGAGATATTATCAACATGGGCTTAACCGCCGCATTAGCAGTAGCTATTATTCTTTTGATTGGTGACAAGGCTAAGGCTTACACCGTTCTTGTTATCCCAACCGTCTCTCTCTTGGTTGCTGGTGGTATTGGTCGTACTATCTTACCGTATGTACAAAGCGTGACCGTTCTTTTAGGTCAAGCAGTTGCTTCATTATTAACCTTACAACCAATCTTGATGAGTATCTTAATTGCAATGATTTTCTGTTTCTTGATTGTTTCCCCGATTACAACTGTCGGAATTGCCGTTGCTATCGGAATCTCAGGGATCGGTTCTGCTGCAGCAAACCTAGGTATTTGTGCCGCTGGTTTTGGTCTTGCCATTGCTGGTTGGAAAGTCAACTCAGCAGGAACCTCTGTAGCCCATTTCATCGGTTCGCCTAAGTTATCTATGGCAAATGTTTTAACCAAACCAAAAATCTTGTTGCCAATGCTTTGTAGTGCTGCAATTCTGGGAGCTCTTGGCGCTATCTTCAATCTGCAAGGAACCCCTATGAGTGCCGGTTTTGGCTTTAGTGGGTTAGTTGGTCCAATCAATGCCTTAAACTTGGCACCTGGTGGCTGGACAATGGGTAATATTGTCCTAATCACTCTTATTTTCTTAGTAGCACCAGTTATTTTAGGCTTAATTTTTAATCATTTGTTCGTTAATGTGTTTAAAATTATTCAACCAGAAGATTATAAAATTACTATTTAAATAGGAGGATGTATTGATGAAGATTGCAATTGCAGGAGCAGGGGCTATGGGGTGTCGTTTTGGTTACATGTTGGCTAAAACAGGAAATGAAATTTTGCTAATCGACGAGTGGCCAGCTCATATTGAGGCGATTCAGAAAAATGGTTTGACTGCTGTTGACGGAGATGTGCGTGACACGATTCAAATCCCGATTGTTCGACCTGAAGAAGCAAGAGGACAAGTAGACTTGGTCATCGCCTTTACCAAATCAATGAAACTTGGCGAAATGTTAGGTAAGATTAAAGGGATTATTCATGAAGACACTAAGGTATTGTGTTTGTTGAACGGCTTAGGACATGAAGAAACGATGCGTAAATATGTACCTGAAAAAAATATTATTATGGGTGTAACCATCTGGACAGCTGGTATCATTGAACCGGGTGTTGTCCGCGTTGGTGGCGTTGGTTCTGTTGAAATCCAAGCTATCGATCCAAGTGGCGAAAAAGTAGCCCACGAAGTAGTAGAGGTCATGAATGAAGCTGGACTATGTGCCGTTTACAGCCAAAATGTTCTATTTTCAATTTGGCGTAAAGCCTGTGTAAATGGTGCTATGAACTCAACTTGTGCCTTGTTGGATACGAATTTGGCTGAGTTCTTTGCTTCGAATTATGCAGAAGACATCGTTCGAGAAATCGTGACTGAATTCTCACAAGTAGCCGCAAAAGAAGGCATCACCTTGGATATCGATCAAACAACGGATTATGTGATTACCGCTTCTAAAAAAGTTGGTTCCCACTATCCATCCATGCACCAAGACTTAGTACAAAACCATCGCTTAACAGAAGTAGACTTCCTAAACGGCATGGTCAACAAAAAAGGTGAAAAATATGGCATCAACACACCATACTGTCGCTTGATTACGCAAATGGTGCATACCAAAGAGCAAGCTTTAGGCATCAAACAATAATTTTTAAAAGAGAAAACCTTCAGGTAAGCTATCCTGAAGGTTTTTTTGTTTCATATAGAGGGGGTGTTTGGGGCTGGGCAAAAAGTCCATAATGACTAATAGTTATTTTTAAATCACAAAAGAGTTTTGCGAAAATCTTACCAGAAATGAGAACGGCGGTGCCACCGTTCCCATTTCGGATAGATTTCTGGGGAACTATTTTATTTGGTTACCATTTGGACTTTTTTCCCAGCCCCTAATAAATTTTTGTTTCGTACCCAGAATATCCAAATAAACGTTAGAAATAAGAGTGTCATCGTTCTGATTTTTGTAGGTAACTGTGTACTATAACTCCCTTTAAAACATATCCTTCTTGGTTCCTAATCTCATGATATCCTCAGGTCGCAGAGCACTATAGACATCCTCCTCAATCAAGGGGCTAAATGGTTTCATTTTCGCCAAGTCAATATCTTGTAACTGTACTTCTTCTTCAATACAATAGAGCACCATTTGACCGACGATATGGTGGGCTTGTCTGAAGGGGAGGCCTTTTTTGACTAGGTAGTCAGCTAGTTCAGTAGCGTTTAGGAAGCCGTCATTGATGGTTTCAGCCAAGCGTTCTTCTTTAACGGTTAATGTTTCTACAACGCCAGCCAAGATTTTGACGCAAGCGGTAGTTGTATCTAGCGCTTCAAAATAAATGGCTTTATCCTCTTGTAAGTCTTTGTTGTAAGTCAAAGGTAACCCCTTCATGGTCACATACATGGCTTGCAGAAGCCCGATAACTTTAGCTGATTTTCCACGAATTAGTTCTAAGGCGTCGGGATTCTTTTTTTGCGGCATCATGCTGGACCCTGTGGAAAAGGCATCTGATAGCTCGACAAAGTCAAATTCCTGACTGGAGTATATGATAAAATCTTCTGCAAACCGACTCATATGCATCATAAGACTGGACATGCAGTGGAGGGCATCCAAGATAAAATCACGGTTGCTGACGCTATCCAGAGTGTTTTTCTGCACACTAGCAAAACCCAATAAGTCCGTTGTTTGCTGCCGATTAATAGAGTAGGTCGTTCCAGCAAGAGCACCACTTCCTAAAGGGTTAGAGTCCAGTAGATCAATAGTCATATTAATCCTTGCAATATCCCGTTCAAACATGGCCACATAGGCTTGGAGCAGATAGGAAAATGGCACGATTTGCGCGCGTTGAAGATGGGTATAGGCTGGCATCAAACAGGAGACTGACTGAGCTTTTTTCTTAAACGCCTCAATCATACTTTGACAGTCCTCTTTGAGATAGCCCATAGTTTTCTTAACGTAAAGGGTCATGTCAACAGCCACTTGGTCATTTCTGCTACGACCGGTGTGCATCTTCTTGCCAGCGTCACCGCACTGCTCAATCATTTTGGCTTCGACGAAACTGTGAATATCTTCGTAATCGCCAGTCAATAAACTTGGATCAGCAGTAATGTCTTCCAAGAGTTCTTTTAACTTTTCCTGTAAGAGCAGGCTTTCTTCAGCGCTAATAATCTGGCAATCGCCCAGCATGGTCACGTGCGCAATACTTGCTGTGATGTCCTCATACCAAAGACGTTTATCTAAGGAAAACGACTCATTAAAACCTTTCATCAGGTCTGATTCCTGACCTTGGAACCTTCCACCCCATAAACTTGTCATTGGCCGTTCACCCTTTCATTTCCTGAATTTTTGTAGATAGCGTATAAATGTTGATGAAACCAGTAGCGTCATGGTGGTTAAAGAGGTCATCTTCCCCAAAACTAGATACTCCCATATCAAACAAGGCGTTAGGACTAGTCATCCCTTGAGGTAGGACATTGCCCTTATAAAGCTTCAAGGCAACTTGACCGGAGACCGTTTCTTGACTAGCTTGCATGAAGGCCTGAATAGCTTTTGTCGCCTGCGAGAACCATTGCCCATTGTAGATCAATTCAGCATATTCCAAGGCCAAATGGTTCTTAAGACGCAAGGTTTCCTTGGTTAAGGTCAAGCTCTCCAGACGTTCATGAGCATTGATTAAAAGCGTTGCCCCAGGAGTTTCATAAACACCACGAGATTTCATACCAATCAAGCGGTCCTCCACCCAGTCCAAAACACCAATTCCGTGCTTGCCACCGATGGCATTCAAGGTGGACAATAGTTGTGCCGGTGCCATCAAACTTCCATTCAAAGCAACAGCAATTCCTTTGTCAAAGGTTAAGGTGATGATTTCCGCTTGGTCAGGAGTTTCTTCTAAAGGAGTTGTAAAATGGTAGAACTCACTATAATCCAATGCTTGTGATGGGTCTTCAATTTGTCCACCTTCATGGCTAATGTGCATAATATTTTCATCTTCAGAGTAGATTTTTGCTTTGGTAGAGATAACCGGTACGCCTTTCAATTCGGCATAATCCAAGGCATCTTCCCGTGATTTAATCTCCCATTCCCGCCAAGGTGCAATCACTTTAAGGCTTGGATCTAAAGCTGCGATAGCCATCTCGAACCGAACTTGATCATTGCCTTTGCCGGTACAGCCGTGGCAGATAGCACTTGCACCCTCCAAATGGGCAATTTCCACTAGTTTTTGAGCAATCAGAGGACGGGCTAAGGCAGTCCCTAAAAGATAGGTGCCTTGGTATTTGGCATTGGCAGTGATGGCTGGGAAGATGAAGTCCTCAACAAGTTGATCAGCTACATGAGGACAGTAAAACTTGTGGGCGCCGGATTGGATGGCCTTGATTTCAACAGCATCCCAGTCTTCTTTTTGACCGACGTCAACACATACTGCGATGATGTCTCCTTGGTAATGTTCTTTCAGCCATGGGATAGATACAGAGGTATCTAGACCTCCAGAATAAGCGAGTACGATTTTTTCATGTTGTTCATTTGTCATTGTAATTCCTCCTAAGTTTTTTGTGTGGATAAGAGAGGATACAAAAAGCCCGCCTCTTATCATAAAATAAGAGACGGGCAAATAGACTAATTCACTCGCGGTACCACTCTAATTGATCGGCTATACAAAGGGACCTATAGTGGTTAATAAACCTAGACAATAGAGCCGCAAGGTATGCGAATCCAACTCATTTTGTTAACGCCTGATATGCGGAAGTGACTACCATCAATAGCTAGCAAGCTACTCTTTTTGCCACTCCATCTCAAAAGTGCGGTTCAGTTTATTGGTCAACATTAGGCTTCCACTCTGTCCTAACTCGCTGGGTATCTGAATAAACTTACTCTCTTTGTCAAAGATGTTTTGTATGAAATTATGGTAAGTATAATGACCTCTCAGACAAATGTCAACCAAAAAATGATGATTTTTTAAAATAATGTTTCGAAAAGAAACTTTTTATGCGAAAAGGTTTATAAGAGCTAGAGTCAACCCAAGCAATCATGTATAATAAGTTCAAATGCACTAGACTATTTGAAATGAGGAGATATAAGTGGCAAGTACTGAAAATTTTACTGAGATATATAAAATCATTAAAGACTTATACCAAACGCTTGACCAGATAGAAGAAGATATTATGGAAACGGTAGCCATTAAAGATACAAAAGGTAATCTCCTCAGCATTATAACATTCATGTTTGATGATTTGGGACATATACAACTATCAATTTTGGAAGATACTAGTGAATTCATCAATTTTATTAGCTATTTTGATATGATGATTAGTTACCCTAACCAACTGATGGAAGCATTGATGATGAAAAAAGGCATTGAAATCAAATTTGGTGATCGTGAAGAGCTTCCTAAAAAAAATTATCAAGCTATTAAAGATTCAGGTGTAAGCTTCCGTGGCAGAGGAAAGTGGCCTTTCCTGATAGAATTTAATCCGCTAGTTCTTGTGGAATCCATTAGTAAAGAAAAGAAACAATTTCTGGAAACAATTCTTGGAATGTTTTCAACACAAGAAAATCGTGAGGTACTCTTACAAGCTTTTCTTGCAGCGGCGAGAGAGAGGAAAGAAGATCAAAGTACAAGCATTCCGCTTCTTATCTGGAATCCAAAAAAGAAAACCGTGTCTACTAGCAAATATCATTTATCACTAAAGTCTGAAACTGTGCCGTCTAGCTTAGAACCATTTTTTCCGAAATCGATAGCACCTCTGCTTATTCCTGAATTTACTGTATATAGACTAGAAAAACAAATTAGCTCACGCTCGCCACATGTATATGAGATTTCTCTTCGGTTTAGTGAACATATCTATCGCCATTCTGATGGGGAGGATTATCTAGGATATGAATTGCTGATTGCTGACCCTGAAGAGGGATTAGTCTATTTGAAGCAGTTTGATGAGGCTAAACCCCAACAATTACAAGAAGCTTTGTTAGATTTTTTAGCTTACTACGAGGAATGTCCCACGGCTTTTGTAACAAGTGGAGTATTTGGGTTAAGATTGCTCACTCAAATTGAGGCTTTGGCAAATCGACTTGGCATTGATCTTATTTTTGAAGAAGAACTTGAGATTATCGACTCCTTAACCGAGATTGATATCTTAGAATTTATCATGAGAAGCTACGAAGATGAAGGGTTTGAATAAATCAGTCTTAAAACCTTCCTAGCTGCTAATCATGGTAGAAAGGACTAGAAAATGAATATTACCTTATACACCATTATCATGGCGTTAGCGACAGGAATCTCTACTTTTCTTTCTACATTTTTTTTAATTAGATTTGCAAAAAAGTATCACATCTATGACTATCCGGGTAGGCGGAAAATTCAAACCAAGCCCATTCCGACCATGGGTGGAATCGCTATTTTTCTTAATTTTTGGTTCTTCTATTTTTATAGTTTTCGTAGCTTTGACCAAGCGCGTATTGCTATCTTTATTGCCTCAGCAATTATCCTCCTAACAGGGATTATTGATGATCGGTACGATTTATCACCATTGAAGAAATCGATTGGGATTATACTAGCCTCTCTGGTAGCATTTTACGGTGGAAATGTACGGATTAGTACCATGACCTTACCCTTTGTGGGGTACATTTCTTTAGGTTTTTTTAGTCTTTTAATTACTGTCTTGTGGCTATTTTTGATAACAAATGCTGTAAACCTGATGGATGGGTTAGATGGTTTAGCCAGTGGTATTTCGATGATCGCCTTGATGACGATGGGGACAATAGGTTACATCTTTTCTAGTGATGGTTCCGTTCTAGCTTTGGCAGGGATTATTCTATTATGGTCAGCCATTGCAGGCTTTTTCCCACATAACTTTTTTCCCGCTAAGATTTATTTAGGAGATACAGGAGCCCTTTTTATTGGGTTTATGATTGCTGTATTTTCATTGAATAACCTGAAAAATGCTACCTTCTTTACCATGATTATCCCTTTTGCAGTTCTTGGAGTTCCGATTTCGGATAGTGTAGCGGCAATTTTTAGAAGGCTTATGCGCAAAGAACCTATTAGTAGAGCTGATAAAGCTCATTTACACCATCGTTTACTAAGGCTTGGCTTTAGCCATAAGCAGGCTGTTCTATTAATTTTTGGCTTGTGCCTAATTTTTAGCTTAACAGCCTTGATTTTCCCGATCTCGCCTATAATAGGTGGTATCTTGTTAGTAGTCGGATTGATTTGCGGTGGCGTTCTGTATTGGTTGTCTATCAGAGAACGTAAGGAAAAATGAAAGTTAGCTACTTAGATATTCAAAAAGGCTTAGAATCAATGTTCATTAGAACGTAGATTCTAAGCCTTTTTTTAATGATGTAAGAGTATCCAGATAAGACTCGGAAATAGCGAGGTATCTAGCATAGTTGCCCTTAGTAGTTCTGGTTCTTACCTGGGAAACTTTGTAGCGTGAGTTATGCTCTAGGAGCTTAATTTGCAATAATAGTAGTGATTAAGAGGTCTCCTTGTTTAGCTGCTGGTTCAGAAGTGGCAATGACATCAACATAATCAGGCGTATTTGTAATAATGATTGGTACTTGTGTGCTATAACCTGCCTCTTCGATAGCTTTTATATCGAAAGATACTAATTTGTCGCCTTTTTTTATCCGCGCATTCTGTTCAACAAAGGATTCAAAGCCTTTTCCTTCTAGTTGAACAGTGTCGATACCGATATGGATTAACAGCTCCGTTCCATTATCTGAGATTAAGCCAATAGCGTGTTTTGTAGGGAAGACTGTCAATACCGTACCATCAAATGGTGCGACAACTTCACCCTTACTTGGTTCAATAACAACACCTTTCCCCATAATACCTTCTGAAAAGGCAGCATCTCTAGCTTCACTTAAAGGGAGTACTTTTCCTTCAATTGGTGAAAAAACATCATCTTTTGCTAGTTTCTTTTTTTGACCAGTTGCTGCTAATTTTGCTTCTTCTTTTGATAGCTGAATAGTTGGTTCATCATCTTTAAAGCCTAGAATCCAAGCTAAACCAAAACCTGCAATAAGTGCAGCGGCATCTAGAATCATATTGTAGATAGCAAATGTCATGTTACCATCCGGAGAAATACTTGAAGTATATCTAAAAATACCCAATCCTCCCATTTGGTAACCTACAATGCCTAGTCCCATTGCAATAGCTCCTGTTACCCCACCGACAATACAGGAAGCCCAGAAAGGTTTTTTCTTTGGTAAAGTAATCCCATAGATTGCTGGCTCAGTAACACCGAATAATCCGGAGATAAAAGATGGTACGGATAGTTCTTTTAGTTTTGAATTTTTAGTTTTTAACATAACGGCAAGGACTGCTCCTGTTTGTGCAAAAGAGACACTTCCAGCAGGAGTTAGGAGAGCGGTTGGCTGACCTTGGGATAAAGCAATAATGGCGAAGGGGATAATTGCCCAGTGCATACCGAACATTACTAAAACCTGCCAAGAGAAGCCAAGAATTGCACCAAAGAGGATTGGATTGAAGTTTTGAATAGCAAGCAAAGCATTTCCAAGTCCGTCAGATGCAAAATTCATAACTGGCCCAATCACTAAAAAGGTTAGTGGTATTGTAACCAAGGCTGTAAAGAAGGGTACTAAGAAGAGTTTTACGACGTCTGGGATGATTTTTCTTAGCTGTTTTTCTAAGAAGGATGCAAATGCTGCCGCTGCAATAATTGGCATAACTGTTGAACCGTAGCCTGCAGGTGGAATCGAAAATGGGACACCAAAGAAATTAAGTCCACCACTTTCAGCAAATAATGCAGTTGCTGAACCATCAATGAATCCAGTATAGAGCAAACTTGTAGCAATCATCATACCAAGAAAAGGTGAGCCACCAAATTTTTTCATGGCGGTGTATCCAATAAAGATTGGTAAGAAGAGGAAGAGGCCATCCCCCATTGCGTTAAAGACAGCATAAGTGGAACTGGCAGAAAAATTAGCTCCTAAAGCAAATGCCAAAATCGCATTAACCCCTTTTAACATACCGGCTGCAGATAAAGGCGCTAGAATAGGTTGAAAAATACCTGAAATCATATCAACGAATTGGTCGAATAAATTACCTTTTGGTCCATCGTTAGTAGTTTCTTCTAAGACACCTAATACAGCATCTACATCTTTACGAACATCAGGCACATGATTCCCAATGACAACTTGGTATTGACCGCCTGCTTGCATTACGGTGACAACACCATCCATATTTTTTAAGGCTTGCGTGTTTGCCTTACTTTCATCTTTTAGTTTAAAGCGAAGTCGAGTGATGCAGTTGGTTAAGGAGTTGACATTTTCTTTTCCACCGACCTCTTTAACAATATTTGTTGCAAGTTCTTCATATTTACCCATTTATAATTCCTCCAAATGTTTTCTTATTTTTTATTCAGAGGTCTCGCCAACCGAATGTCACGATCCAATGCCCTTCCACAGGCAAATGACTACCTACGCTCCTTTTAGGTGGTTATTTAGATAAGGAGATAAGTCTCCTTCTAATTTGTTTTATCGAGAATACGAGCTAAGTGAATGGTAATGTATACCTTCTCGTCTTTGGACATAGTATAGTTACGCCGATTCTCCAATAACTCAGCTACTTTTTTTGTTGCCACAAAAGCTTCAGGATATTGACTAGTAACAAGCTCAAAAAGCTCATTTTGTACTTGATCCTCAGCTTGAGGAGCTGCATCACTTTTTAAAACTTGTTCAGTGAAAAATTTTAGATGTGTGATAAAACGTTGAAAGTATATATCGTTTTCAGCAAAGCTAATTCGTAGAGTGTATTTGATAACCGTTAATATCTCTTCCATCAATTGAGTTAGGCTGATGGCATCTTCATTTTGATTGTCAATCTGTGCATTGGTGATGTGTAGAGCTAGAAAACCAGCTTCATCATCTGTTAATGAGACATGAAGTTGTTCATTGACCATTTGAATTGCTTTTCGGGCTATCTCCAATTCGGTTGAGAAGAACCGTTTAATATCCCATAGTAAGAAATTCTTTACTTGTATATTTTTCTGATACCGTTGGATAGAAGAATGTAGGTGATCCGCGATGGCAATAAAAGAGGATTCATTCAACTCTTTATTCAAAGTCTCTTTAGCATCTGATAAAATCTTATAAGATATATCGATGATTTCTTCGGGAATTTCTGCAAAAAGTTGTTTGATTTGCTCGGATTCCATTTGGTTTTCAAGTTTAAAAATCTTTTCGACCTTTTCAGTGTTGACTTCTGAGCCTGGCTTCATCTGGAAACCCAAGCCATTGCCCATAAGTATTACTTCTTCATTTTCCTCATTTAGGACGATGACCACATTATTATTTAATACTTTTAGAATTTCCAAAATAATCGGCCCCCCTTAATTTGATGAAAGAGATTGTATATAGAAAAAAACCTAAACAAGCCCCACTATTGGCGTTGTTTAGGTCTAGCTTAACTCAATAATAACTATCCATTAACAAGGCCAATATACACTATAAAGGAAGCGTTGTCAATGGGTTTTTGGGAGATTGCTCCATAATTAGAAGGTGATACTTATTCTTTCTCTAACTCCAGACTCAATTCCTCCCAAGCTAACAAATCTTGCTCTTGTTTGAACTCCAATTCTTCCAATCTAACTTGCAATTTAGAGCTTTGTACGGGGTCTGAATAAACGGATTCTAAACTTAATTCTTCATGAATTTCTGCTACTTCATTTTCTATATCTTCTAATTCCAATTCAATTTGTTCAATTCGCCTTTGTAGGCTCCTTAAGCGTTTTTGTTCTTCCTTAGATAAGTGATAGTGACTTTTAGCTTGTGGAATATCACTTCTTTCATCGGATCCGTCTTTTGAAGAGTCTACCGTGCTTAATAACTGTTGAATCTCTTCTTCCTCTTTTTTCTTTTCCAAGTAGTAGTCATAGTCACCTAGATAGAGTTTGCTGCCAGTAGGTGACAACTCCAGGATGGATGTGGCAAGTTGATTAATGAAATACCGGTCATGGGAAACAAAGAGGATTGTTCCATCAAAGGAAGCTAATGCCTCCTCCAAAACCTCCTTACTATCAATATCCAAGTGGTTGGTCGGTTCATCTAGAATAAGGAAATTATCGTGCTCTAAGGATAGCTTTGCCAAAGACAAGCGAGCCTTTTCGCCCCCACTTAGTTGAGCACTAGTTTTCTCGACATCACTACCACTAAAGAGAAAGCTTCCTAGAATTGTACGGATATCTTTTTCATTCATGGTGGAGTGGTTTTGCCACAATTCTTCAATCACTGTATTGTTAGGAGTCAGTCCTGATAAATTTTGGTCATAATACCCCAATCGAACATTAGCTCCCAAAGTCGCTTGACCTTTAATAAAGGGAATTTCTTGTCGGATGGATTTTAATAGGGTGGATTTGCCAATACCATTAGGGCCAACAATAGCGATAGAGTCTTGTTTGCGCACTTGGAAGGTAATTGGTCCAGAAAAAATCTGTCCGTCATACCCCACATAGGCTTCATCTACTTGTAATACCTGATTACCAGATTCTTTTTCAGTAGCGAAACTAAATCTAGCAGAGCGTTCATTGCCTTTAGGACGTTCGATTCGCTCCATTTTTTCCAATTGCTTTCTACGAGATTGAGCTCGCTTGGTGGTAGAAGCACGCACCAAGTTTCTTGCCACAAAGTCTTCCAACTTATGGATTTCTTCCTGTTGTTTTTCATAGGCTTTTTGTTGCAGTAAGAAACGAGCCTCACGCTCCTCCAAATAATACGAATAGTTACCTGAATAGTGCTGGGATTTTCCATGTTGGATTTCATAAACTTCGTTGCACACTCGATCCAAAAAGTATTGGTCATGGGAGACAATCACTAAAGCCAAGTTTGAAGCTTTTAGATAATCCTCTAACCAACTCAGGGTTTCGATATCTAAGTGGTTGGTTGGTTCATCAAGAATCAGTAAATCGTGCTTTTCTAATAGAATTTTTGCCAAGGCCAACCGTGTACGCTGCCCACCGGATAATTGCTGAATAGGCTTATCATAGTCTGCTTCATAAAACTGAAAGCCATGTAAGACTGTTCGAATTTCAGAAGGATAGCCGTAAGCATTCTTTTCTTCCAAAAGAACTTGCAATTGATCATACCGTGCCAAGGCCTGTTGATAGAGTTGTTCATCTGCTAAAATAAGTGGATTTCCCAAACTTTCTGCAGCTTTCTGAGCCTGTTCCTTCAAAGTTTCAACATCTTCAAAAAGCTCAACCATCTCCTGCCAAATGGTATTGGTCGACTCGATAGCAGCATATTGATCTAGATACCCAATAGAAAGGTCGCGCTTTTTGGAAACCGTTCCTAAAGAGGGTGATTCAATCCCAGCCAACATTTTTAAGAGTGTTGACTTGCCGGTACCGTTGCGCCCAACTAAGGCAATTCTAGATTGCTCTTGAATGTCGATAGAAATATTTTCAAAAAGCACATCAGGTCCAAAATGACGTGCCAATGATTGTCCTTGTAATAAAATCATCTTAATTCCTCATATCATAAAAATTTATTGGGTGTGCTCTGTAAGAATAACATCTTTACTACATTATTTAAGTAGCTTTCCACCTAATCACTATATAGTGTACCATATTAGTGCAGCCCTGTAATTGAATAGATACCAAAAGATGAAATGACATTCACAAACAGGGCTAGAAAAGATTGTTAAAAAAATATAGAAATTTTTATTGAATTGTAGCCTTTCTATAGATTAATTGTGAAAAAGTGGTATAATGAACATCGTAAAGTACTGTTGAAATTATGCTATCTATGAATTGAGTGTGATAAAGCTAGCATGATTCAAATAAGGAAATCGAAAATATATTAAAGGAGCGAATACACTAATGAAAGTTCTTGAAATACCAAAGGCTACAGCAAGACGTTTACCTATTTATCATCGCTACTTGAGATTCTTACATGATGCCGGTAAAAGAAGAATTTCTTCTACGGAATTAAGTGAGGCAGTTAAAGTAGATAGTGCCACTATCCGTCGAGATTTCTCATATTTTGGTGCCTTAGGAAAAAGAGGTTATGGGTATGATGTTGAATACCTATTAGATTTTTTTAGCCACACCTTAAACCAAGACCGTTTAACCAACGTAGCTCTTGTTGGCGTAGGTAACTTAGGCCAAGCTTTATTGAATTATAATTTCCATCAAAGTAACAATGTGCGTATTTCGGCAGCTTTTGATGTTTCAGATGATTTGGTTGGCAAGATTCTAAGAGGCGTACCAGTTTACCCAATGGATGAAATGGTTGAACAAATCCAATTACAACAAATTGAAGTAGTTATTCTAACGGTTCCTCAAGAAGTGGCTCAAGAGACAGCACATGATTTGGTCAAAGCTGGAGTGAAAGGCATCTTGAACTTCACACCTCTGCGTCTATCATTGCCAGAGTCTGTGCGCGTGCAAAATGTTGACTTAACGAATGAATTGCAAACCTTAATCTATTTCTTGGATAAACAAAAAGAAATAGAAGCAGCACAAGAGTAAATAAGTCCAATCCACTGTTCAGCAAGTTATTTCTTGTTGGACAGTTTTTTGTTTGCAAACAAGCAGACCTTTCACGTAGCTTTCATAGTTTTTTCATATCTTTTTGTTAAACTCACCAAACAGAATATAGTATACTTAGGTTAAGAGATGAAAAGATAAGACCAAATCCACTAAAGTGAGGAAACGACTATGAATATACTCATGATTGAAGACAATGAAGCAGTATGCGAGATGATGGAAATGTTTTTTGAAAAGGAAGATTGGGTAGCTAAGTTTTACCATGATGGAAAAGAAGGCTTTGATGCCTTCAAACTGGACCAAGACTCATGGGACTTTGTTATTCTAGATTTAAACTTACCGTCTATGGATGGTATGCAGATTTGCCGAAAAATTCGTCAACTGGATGAGTTGGTGCCCATTATCATGCTAACGGCTAGGGACTCTGAGAGCGACCAAGTGATTGGTTTGGAAATCGGGGCCGATGATTATGTCACTAAACCGTTTAGTCCGCTGACCTTGATGGCTCGGATAAAAGCCCTATACCGTCGTTTAAACTTGAGCTCTAAGAATGTTGAAAATAAAGAAGGGGACTTTGACATTATTACGGAACATGTTTCCATCAACACGAAAACCCATGAGGCCTTTTTAGATGGACAAGAGATTGTTGGTCTAACTCCAAAAGAGTTTGACCTCTTAGTGGTTATGGCCAAACACCCAAGGCAAGTGTTTACCAGAGAACACCTCTTGACTCGTATCTGGGAAGATCCCTATTTTGGTGATGAGAGAACTATTGATGCCCATATTAAAAAGTTGCGTCAAAAAATAGAATTGGCAGGGCCGCAAGTCATCCAAACAGTTTGGGGAGTCGGCTATAAATTTGACGATAGTGGAGTTGTCTAATGAAATATTTCTATCAACAATTATTCGGCTTCTTAGCAGTTGCTCTCGTGACCATTTCAGTTTGTGGCGGAATGATATACAGTTTCAATATGCAAAATATTTATCTGCAACGGGCACAACAACTATCAGGGTATGCTCAATCCATTATTGTCAACCAATTAACTAGTGAAGAACTGCAACAAGCCACCAAACTAATGGAGAATGAGCATGTTCAGATTGCCATTTTTGATAAGAATAACTACATGACGTATCCCTTTTCTACCTTTGTTCAGTCAAGTACCCTATCGCAGTCGGAGCTACTACGCTTACGTGGTGGGGAAATTATTCAGTTTCGTCGGACAAATTTTTCTCTGTCGGATACTGAGATGGTGACTATCTATTACCCCATCTTTAAGTCGCAAGAATATTCGGGTTTTATAGCCATAGGGTCACCGGTTAGTCGAATTCAAGCACAACTCAATGAATTGAGAGATAACTTAATCCTTGCTTTTGGTATTGCAACCTTGGTGGCCATGCTTTTGAGCTTGTTCTTTGCTCGCTACCAAACCATTCGAATCAACCGACTCAGAAAAGCTACGCATGAGATTGCACAAGGAAATTTTGATATTGAAATTCCAACTAAATCTAAGGATGAATTTGATGATTTGGCAACAGACTTTAACCAGATGGTCTGTTCACTTAAAAAATCTGAGCAGGAGATTGACCGACAAGAGAATCTTCGCCGGCAATTTATGATGGATGTGGCTCACGAGATGCGGACACCTTTAACAACTATGAATGGTTTGCTAGAGGGATTGGCGCATAATATGATTCCAGAAAGCCGCAGAGAACGTAGTTTAGAATTAATCAGTAACGAAACGCAACGCTTAATCCGCCTGGTCAATGAGAACCTGGACTATGAAAAAATTCGTTCCGACCAGATTGTTCTAACCAAGCAAGTGTTTGATGGTAAAAAAGCCTTTCAAACAGTGGTTGACCAATTGCAAGAGCTGTCTAAAACAAAGGAAAATAGCCTATCCTTTGAATGCTCAGACAACTTTAAAATCTATGCAGATTATGACCGATTCGTTCAAATTTTATTTAATATTACAAAAAATGCTATCCAATTTACCGACCATGGGAATGTTTTGATTAAGGGTTACCAAGAAAAGAATGATTCGGTGATTGAGATTAGTGATAGTGGTATTGGTATTAGTGCCAAAGAAATCGAGTCCATCTGGGAGCGGTTCTATAAGGCGGATGTTTCAAGGAAGAGCACCAAATATGGTGAATCCGGTATTGGATTAGCTATTGTAAAATCTCTGGTGAACCGTCATAATGGAACTATTGATGTAACTAGTCAAGAAAATGTTGGAACCACCTTTACCATTCGTTTACCCAAAGCTTAAAACCCCTTGAAAACTACGAAGATAACTAAGTTCTTGTGGAGCTCTATGTCTATCAACGTAGTTTTCATGATGTAAGGCTCATATAAGAATATCTTAGGATATTACTAAGTAAGTTGAGCGTGAGTCAGCTATCTATACAGGAGGGCTATATGTACTTTTTTGAACCACTCTACCGTCAGTTAGAGAGTCAGTATTCAGATAAAATAAACCATTTTCCACTTATTCGTCTAATCCTCTATAGTTTGGACCACGCCTTATTCCTATTCTTAATCTGGTTATGTATATGGGTAGTTCTAGTCTGGATTCGACATCGGAATAGGATGCCCATCCATTGGCGACGTGAACATTTGAAGAATGGCTGCATCTTTTATATGCTGCTGCTCTTTCAATTGACTGTATTTCGGAATAGTACCACCATTTTTACAGTTAAGATAATTCCCCATCCTTTGAGTGATATCTATTTGATACCGTTTGAGGATTCTTATAAATTGTTTTTTGGGGATTCATTATTTTCGGCTTACTACAATGTCTTGGGTAATATTATTTGGTTTGTACCTTTGGGGATATTTGTAGGAGCATTATCTAGGAAAGAAAAAAATGTTTGGAGAGCTTTAGTAACAGGCTTCACCGTCTCTTTTACCATAGAGACTATGCAATTCTTGTTTTACACAGGAATTGCCCACATCGATGATCTTTTGCTAAACATTGTAGGAACCTTGCTGGGATATGCCATTTATGCAGGAATCAAAAAAATTAGAAAAAAGAGGAATAAACATGGAAACAATAGTAGTCAGACGACTAGCAGCAGGGAATATTAAAAAGGGGAGCCCACTCATTCAGGAATTGGATTTGGCTAGACCTATCAGAGGAAATCAAGGTGAACAAGTGATTGTTTCTGATGAAAGAGGTAATTTTTTAGGAAAAGCCTATTTAGGGCAACAACACAAAGGGGTTGCTTGGATCTACAGTAAGGATCCCAATCAAGTTTTAGACAAAGATTTCATTACAGAGCTTTTATCTAAGGCTATCCAGTCTAGGCAAGGACTCTTCGCTAATCCAGATACAAATGCCTTTCGTATCTTTAATGGAGAAGGTGATGGTTTAGGTGGTGTGACCATTGATTGGTATGCTGGTTATGCTGTCTTTTCTTGGTACAGTCAAGGGATTTATCTTTACCGTGATGATGTGATTGAAGCTTTCTATGACTTGCATCCGGAAACCTTAGGGATTTATGAAAAAGTTCGTTTTGAAACAGATGGTGCCCTAGAGGAAAGCCAACACGTTTGGGGACAAGAGGCCCCAGAGCCATTACTGATTAAAGAGAATGGTGTGACTTTTGCAAGCTATTTGAACCAAGGTTTGATGACTGGAATCTTTTTGGACCAAAGAGAGGTTCGACGTTTGTTGCTGGAGGACTATAGTGCTGGAAAAACAGTCTTGAATACTTTTTCTTACACAGGGGCTTTTTCAGTGGTAGCAGCTTTGGGTGGTGCAACCCAAACAACCAGTGTTGACGTAGCCAACCGTAGTAAGGAGAAAACGCAAGAACAATTTATGGTCAACCATTTGGATCCAGAATCGCAACTGATTTATGTCATGGATGTGTTTGATTACATTCGTTATGCCAAACGCAAACAGTTAAGTTTTGATACTATCGTTCTTGACCCACCAAGCTTTGCTCGCACCAAAAAACGGACCTTCTCGGTTGCGAAAAACTATGGAGAGCTGATTGCTGACTTGGCCAGCTTGATTTCTTATAAAGGCGTCTTAATTGCTTCAACCAACGCAGCTAACGTAAGTGACAAGCAATTCGACCAAATGATTCAGGAAGGCTTGTCTAGTGTGAGCCGTAGCTATAGCTATGAACATAGCTTGGGTCTACCAAAAGATTTTCCAAGTGCCCCAGCAACACCGGTTAGCGATTACCTAAAAGTCCGTGTGATTCGATTGGACCAATAGATTTTATAAAAACCTCCCTCACTCCTAGATTGTTATGGAAGTGAGGGGCTTTTTTTATAGGATAATATTAGTTTAGAGATAATCGTCGATAACATTTGTTGAAGTTAACAAAAAAATCGCCAAATATATCTTTATTAAAACATATTTTATGAAAATAAGAAAAAACTTTGAAATAATTAGAAAAAGATTAGTATTTGTACTTGCATGAATTGTCAGAATATTATATACTACTTCCAATCACAGGTGATACACCTAACATACATGGGAATGAGGGATTTTTATGAATTTGAAAAAATATGGATTAGGCTTAGTTGTAGCGGCACTTTTAGCAGGTTGTGGAGCTAATGGCGGTGCAGGCTCGTCAGATGAAGTGAAGTTAGGTGGGAATTTTGAGTTGACTGGTGGCGCAGCAGCTTATGGTACACCAATGTCAGAAGGAATGCAGTTGGCTGTCGATCAAGTCAATGCAGCAGGCGGGGCCTTAAAGAAAAATGTTAAAGCAATTATCTCAGATAACAAAACAGACAAAACCGAAACAGCAGCCGTTGCTACAAAATTAGTTTCAGAAGGTGTAGTTGGAATCATTGGACCAGCAACAACTGGGGATGCGCAAGCAGAAATCCCAGTTGTAGAACGTGCTAAAATTCCAGTTATCTTCCCAGCAGCAACAGGGAACGGAATTACTTTAGATGCAGCAGGAAGCGTGTATGAATATATCTTCCGTGTTTGTTTCCAAGATGAATTCCAAGGGGTTGCAGCAGCCAAGTTTGCTAATAGTAAATTTACCGCTAAGACCGCAGTTGTTTTATTTGATAACTCTAATGATTATTCACAAGGATTGAAAGATAGTTTCGCTAAAACTTTTGAAGGGCAAGGCGGAACGCTAGTTGCTCAAGAAAGCTATACAGCTGGAGACACTGATTTCCAAGCGGTATTAACTACTTTAAAATCTAAGAAATTTGATGTCTTATACTTGCCTGGTTACTATGAAGAAGTTGGGCTAATCATCAAACAAGCTCGTGAAATGGGCATTACACAACCAATCTTAGGTGGTGACGGTTATGCTAGTGATACTTTGATTGAATTGGCTGGAACCAGCAATTTGAATGATATCTATTATACATCTCATTTCTCACCTGAAAGTACTGATAAAGTTGTTCAAGATTTTGTAGCGGCTTATAAAGAGAAATTTGGTAAAACGCCAGATACCTTCGCAGCCTTAGCTTATGATGCAACAAATCTACTTGTCAAAGCAATTGAAACAGCAGGTACAACGGATTCAGCAAAAGTAACAGAAGCTATTGCAAAAACAACTGATTTTACAGGTGTGACAGGAACTTTCTCTATCGATGAAGAACATAACCCAGTAAAAACTGCTGTTATGATTGAGTTGCAAGATGGTAAAGTGGCAAGCACTGAAAATGTGTCAGGAAATTAATTGTAAGATAGATTCTCATATTATAAAGTAATCATCCATGGAAAGAGGCAAAGGGATCTTCTCTAGGCCTCTTTTTAGGTCAGATTAAGAAGTAAAAGAATTCTTGGTCAAAAACGTAATCATTTTTGATTGGGAAACGAAAGGAGTAAGAAAATGGATTTATTCTTCCAACAATTAGTTAATGGCCTATCGCTAGGTAGTATCTATGCATTGATTGCCTTAGGGTATACCATGGTTTATGGAACGATCAAGTTAATCAACTTTGCTCATGGCGATGTCTATATGATGGGTGCTTTTGTTGGCTTTTACGCCATCAATATCTTGCACTTAAATGTCTTTCTCGCTTTGCTCATAGCCATGGTTTTCTGTGCAGTATTAGGCGTGATTATTGAACGAGTGGCTTACAAACCACTAAGAGGGTCAACTCGAATTGCCGCCTTAATTACAGCGATTGGGGTATCTTATTTATTAGAAAATGTGATGATTTACTTTTTCGGTGCGGAGGTAAAAGCCTTCCCGTCACCAATGGAAAATGTAAACTACAACCTGTTAGGTGTCACGATTAACTCCAAACAGATTTTGATTTTTATCACCACCATCAGTTTAATGGTACTGTTACAATTTATCGTTAAATATACAAAAATGGGGAAAGCTATGCGAGCGGTAGCGGTGGATGAAGATGCGGCAAAACTAATGGGGATTGATGTGGACCGAGTGATTTCCTTTACCTTTGCACTAGGATCAGCTCTTGCGGGTATTGCTGGGGTTTTAGTTGGTCTGTATTACAACTCAATTTCAGCAACCATGGGTGTGGTACCGGGGCTTAAGGCATTTATCGCAGCGGTTCTAGGTGGAATTGGTAGTATACCGGGTGCCATGGTTGGTGGCTACGTCATTGGTGTTCTTGAAACGTTAGTTAGCTATCTAGGTGGTTCATCCTTTAAAGACGCTGTAGTTTATTTATTGTTAATTGTTATTCTAATCGTCTTACCACAAGGTTTATTTGGTAAGAATGTCAAAGAGAAAGTGTAGGTGAGGGAGATGCAACGATTTCACAAAAAAAATATAGCATGGGCACTCCTAGCCATAGTCGGATATCTTGTTCTTTATCTATTAATTCAGGCTCGTGTTATCAACGCTTACTATGAAATTACGCTAGTAACCATCATGATCAATATCATCTATGCCGTAGGACTTAACTTAATCCTGGGTGTAGCCGGGCAATTCTCATTGGGACATGCCGGATTTATCGCCATTGGAGCATACGGTGGTGCCATCTTAGGGACAATGGTTCCGGGTATGGCAGGCATGTATCTAGGGATGCTAGCTGGAGTTGCTGTATCAATTATTGTGGCACTACTAGTAGGAATTCCAACCCTTCGTCTAAAAGGGGACTATCTAGCCATTGCCACCCTAGGAGTAGCCGAGATCATTCGAGTTGCCCTTATCAATATGCAAGGCATTACAAATGGTGCTGCCGGTATTAATGGAATTCCACTTAGTACAACTTGGACGATTGTTTATGTTTTCTTAGTTTTGACGACCATTTTAATCTTAAATTATGCTTATTCTAGTGCCGGAAGAGCAACTTATGCGGTACTTCAAGATGAAATTGCTGCTGAATCTATGGGGGTTAATGTAACCAAGTATAAGATTATTGCCTTTATTCTAGGTGCCGTTACCGCAAGTATCGGTGGTACCCTGTCAGCAACCTATATCGGTGTCGTGACCCCAAGTGACTTTACCTTCACCAAATCCATTGATATTTTGATTATAGTTGTTTTTGGTGGGATTGGTTCTTTTACAGGTTCCTTTGTAGCAGCTATTTTATTAGGCTTAGTCAATATGATTTTACAACCTTATGGACAAATTCGGATGATTATCTATGCCGTTGCTTTAGTGCTTATCATGGTCTTTCGTCCAGGTGGGCTCTTGGGAACGAAAGAATTCCGTTTCGGATCCTTAGTTGAAAAATTCTTCAAGAAAAAAGGTAAAAAGGAGGAGTCTGCATGAGTTTATTAGAAGTTAAACACCTAACCAAAAACTTTGGTGGACTTGCGGCCGTATCCAACGTCTCTCTTTACCTCAACCAAGGAGAATTAGTTGGTTTAATCGGGCCAAATGGTGCAGGTAAAACTACCTTGTTCAACCTTCTAACTGGTGTTTATGTGCCAAGTGAAGGAACAATTGAACTAGAAACCCAAAGCGGTAAGCAGGTATTAAATGGGCTAGCTCCAAATAAAATTACCGAACTTGGCTTGGCTAGAACCTTCCAAAACATCCGCTTATTTAAAGACTTAACCGTTCTTGAAAATGTCATGATTGGCATGCATGCTCATGGGGAAAACTCACTCTTTTCAACACTTTTTCGAACTAAGCCTTATTATGAAACCGAAGAAAAAATGCGTGAACAAGCATTAGAACTTTTGAAGATTTTTAATTTAGAAGCCAACCAAAATGACCAAGCTAAAAATCTAGCTTATGGGCAACAAAGACGTTTAGAGATTGTGCGGGCATTAGCCACAAAGCCGAAAATTTTATTCTTAGATGAACCAGCTGCGGGTATGAATCCACAAGAAACAGCTGAATTGACTAATTTAATTGCGCAAATCAGACAGCAATTTAACTTGACGGTTGTCTTAATTGAACACGATATGTCCTTGGTTATGGAAATTTGCCAACGCTTATATGTTTTGGAGTATGGACGTTTATTAGCCCATGGGACACCTGATGAAATCAAAGCAAACCCTGATGTTATCAGAGCTTATTTGGGAGGTGAATGAGATGTTACAAGTAGAGGACTTAGAAGTACATTACGGCATGATTCAAGCGGTCAGAGGAGTTTCTTTTGAGGTTAATCAAGGCGAGATTGTCTCTCTTATAGGGGCTAATGGAGCTGGAAAATCAACCATCTTAAAAACTATTTCTGGACTAGTCCGTCCATCAAAAGGAAGCATCACTTATCTAGAACAAGACATCTCAAAAATGCCTACTAAAAAAATAGTTTCTTTAGGCTTAGCTCAGGTGCCAGAAGGGCGACACGTATTTAAAGGACTAACCGTTAAGGAAAACCTTGACTTAGGCGCTTTTTTGCGGAATGATAGAGATGAGATACAAAAAGATATGGAGACCATTTTTCAACGGTTTCCGATTCTTGAAGAACGAAAAAATCAAGATGCTGCGACCCTTTCAGGTGGGGAGCAACAAATGTTGGCCATGGGACGTGCTTTAATGACTCGCCCTAAACTCTTATTGTTGGATGAGCCTTCCATGGGTCTGGCTCCTATTTTCATCAGGGAAATTTTTAATATTATTCAAGATATTCAGTCACAGGGGACTACAGTACTTTTGATTGAGCAAAATGCAAAGATGGCGTTGTCAATTGCAGATAGAGGGTATGTCTTGGAAACTGGTCAAATCGTGTTAAGTGGAACTGGTCAGGAATTGTTGGCTAGTGACGAAGTTCAAAAAGCCTATTTAGGAGGATAATCATGGATGTAAAAACATATATGTCAACGGATATGGTGACCATCTCGCCGGAAACAACTGTCATTGAGGCTTTAGATTTAATGAAGGAGCATGATATTCATCGTCTTCCAGTCGTTGTAGATGGCCACTTAGTTGGTTTGGTAACGGAAGAAATTATTGCTCGAAACTCACCATCAACAGCCACTAGTCTGAGCGTGCACGAATTGAATTACTTGCTCAATAAAACGACGGCAAAAGATATCATGATTAAACAAGTCGTAACTGTTCATAAAGATACCTTGCTTGAAGAAGCAGCGGTCTTGATGCGTACAAAAAATATTGGTGTACTGGTCGTTGTCGAAGACCAAAACAAACTTCTGGGTATCATTACGGATAAAGATATCTTTGATGCTTTCGTAGATATTTTAGGTTACTACACACCAGGTTCACGCCTAGTCATCGAAATAACCGAAGACAGAAAAGGGACGCTTGAAGATATTTCTAGCATTATGAAAAATAACGATATCAACATCACCCAAATCGCTGTCTACCACCAAGAAGGTGCCATAATGGTAGTGCTGCAAGTAGAAAGCCAACAACCTGACGAAGTAGCTGACCTACTAGCACAAAAAAACTACAAAGTCGTAAGCGCAGTGAAAAAAAGAGCGTGAGGACGACTGTTCAGCTATGACAGGATTTTAGGAAATTTTTACGAAAGCCTTGAAGAGGCTGTAGAAAAATTTATCTAAATCCCGAATAGCTAGGAGTCCGAACGCGTTAAAAAAAGAGCGTGAGGACGACGTTATAGGATTTATCTAATAAAACAAAAAATCTTCCAACTTCTACGTTGGAAGATTTTTTATTAACACTTAAATACAAAATTAAACCACCCACTGCATATGTTGGTATTGATGGCTACCAATCATGCGTATACTATGGTCTTTGAAACCAAGAGAGCTATAAAGTTTATAGGCCCCCTGATTATCCACTTCGCAATTCAAGCCAATTTTGGTTTGATTAGTGGCTCTTGCCATTTCTGGTAGTGATTTGAGTAGGGCGGTTCCTACACCAAGTCCGCGGTAGTCCTCATGTGTTACTAAGGAGTCCAAATACCATTCACCAGGGAAGGTTTCCTTGTCAATGAAGAGTTTGTTGCCTGTTGGATAATTATAGGCTGCAAACAAATCGTCCATAGCAAGGTCAATAGTGTCCTCAATCTCACCAGGATAGCCAAAGGCGACACCTGCTATCGCTCCGTCAATATCAGCTACTAAGGCGTGGTCCATGCTATAGCGGTAGCCCGGAGTCCCCATAGCGTGAAAGAGCATTTCTCTAACATCTTTGGGGTCAGCTTCCTTGAGGAATTCTAAATCCATACTGTTTAAAATGATCATTAATAAAGGAATTAATTGTTCTCTCTCATCTAATCTAGGTTTACGAATTATCATGCTTCTTGCCTCTCTTTTCGATAGTTGCTTGGAGAAACACCAATTTTTTGTTTAAAGGTTTCTGAAAAATAGGACTGATTAGAAAACCCTACGATAGTAGCGATTTGTGTAATCGAATAGTTGGTTGTCTCCAATAATATTTTACTTTCTTTAATTCGGATGCTGTTTAAAAATTCCATAGGGGACATGCCTACTTTATTTTTAAAGGTATGGGAAATATAATACCGGTTCAAATGAGTCACCTGTGCCAGATGGTCTAGCGTAATTCGTTGATGATAATGGTTTTGCATATATTGCTTCATTAAGGTAACATCTTTGGTCAACTTATTTTTCGGAGCTGTATCCAACTCGAAAGTTTGTTGCCGAAGCAATTTAATAATCAAAGCCTCTAGCATGGCATGACATATCATTTCATAACCAGGTTGTTCATTATCAATTTCCGTTAAAATGGTGTTCAGATAGTTTAAGAGGTCCTTATTCTCATCGTGAAAACTTGAGATAGAGAAGAAGGTTTCCACTTCGTCATGGATTTCCTTAGTAGGCTTAGAAAAAGATAGACCTTGAATACCAGCAACAATATACTTGAGTGGCTTGTTGTCAGATGATGCCTCCGTATGTTCGATATGCGGATTTACAATAATTAAATCATTTTCTCGTACTGAGATTTTGCTAGTATTGGTTACGAAAAAGCCTTCTCCCTCAGTGACGTAAAATAACTCTGTAAATGGGTGAGTGTGCAAGGTACTGTGCCAATCCTCATCAAAACTGGATAGGGTAATAGACTCTAACTTAAATGTTAAATTACGCAGACTGGATTCCATCAATAAAAACCGTTGATTACTCATCTTCATCCCCCTTGAAAACGTTATTATCTTTTTCATTATAACAAATTACAGACTTGATTCAAAGTTCATAAAAAAACAAGGCAAATTGTTGACCCATACTAAAAATAACTGTATCCTAACGATAGATTAAAAGTTAATGAAACGAGGTGTGTGTATGCAAACAAATTACTTATTGGAAAAAATTCTCCCATCACAAATTCTTTACATGAATGAGGTTTTTTCAAAGCAAGAAGGCATTATTAAGTTAACACTAGGAGAGCCTGATTTTAATGTCCCACAAAAAATTAAGGATGCGGCCATTGCCGCAGTAGAAAACAATCACTCACATTATACCCACGCTGCAGGAACACCTGAATTGCGTCAAGCGATTGCCGATTATTTACAAAGACGTCAAGGCCTAACATATGACCCTAATCGTCAAATTTTTGTTACAGTAGGGGCAACTGAAGCTCTAACTGCTGCTGTAACAGCCATGTTAAACCCCGGCGACAAAGTTTTAATCCCATCTCCATATTTCCCTTTTTATGAAGCTATTATTTCTATGGTAGGGGCTACAGTAGTGACAGTTGATACTGCTGCGGATGGGTTTATCCTGACGCCTGAAAAACTACATGAAACCATGAAGCGAGAAGAAGGCATTAAAGCGGTTCTGCTGAATTTCCCATGTAATCCAACAGGAGTTACCTATAGTCGTCAGGAAGTTAAGGATTTGGCAGAAGCCATCTCACAATATGACGTGGTTGCCATTAGTGATGAGATTTATAGCGAGTTAACTTATGGCCCTCAACATACATCGCTTGCTGAATTTATTCCAGAACAAACCATTCTAATTAACGGAACGTCAAAAGCATTTGCTATGACGGGTTACCGGGTTGGTTTTATTGCTGCACCACTTCACTTGGCTATTCCACTTTTTAAAGCCCACCAATTTATGGTGACTTGTGCCACAGCTATCGCACAGGCTGCAGCGGTTGTTGCGTTTAACGAATGCGATGAAGAAGTTCAAGAAATGAAAACTGCTTACTTGAAACGTCGTGACTACATGCAAACAGCCCTAGAAAAAATTGGTTTCAGCATGACACAGCCTAAGGGAGCTTTTTATCTCTTTGTAAAAGTCCCAGAATTTTTAGGCTTGAACGATGAAGAATTCTGTATTGAATTAGCAGAAACAGCTAAAGTAGGTACTATTCCAGGTTCTTATTTTGGACCAGGAGGAGAAGGCTATTTCCGTTTAAGCTATGCAGCTAGCAAGGAGAATTTAGAAGAAGCAGTGAAACGTATGGCTGCCTACCTTGAATCAAAAAAATAAATAAAGAAAAATGACAGAGTAAAAAGCAAAGCGTCAAGTGTCAGTTGGATGGGATGTTGCCACTGAACGAAAGGCCCAAAAGAATCGTTAAAGGACTTGCGATTTTGCTTTTGCATTCGCTGCATTTAATGGAATTTCGGGTAAATCCCCATAAATGGAGCAACTCTATACATTTGAATCACTCAAATAAGGAGATGCTAACAATGAAAACAAACTATCAAAATCAATCAAAAATGAATCCAGCATTAAGTTTAACTATTATCGCCATGGTAATTGCCTTTCGATTAGCCTTGTCTTACATTCCTTCCTTTAAATTTGGAAGCTATGCTGAAATAGGAGTAGGGTTTATCGGAGCTGCTTTGGCTGCGGTCTTGTTAGGCCCTTGGCGAGCAGCAGGCGTAGGGGCTGTAGTAGATATCTTGAGTTTCTTTCTAACTGGAGGGGGACTCTTCTTTCCAGGATACACCCTAAGTGCAGCACTAGGGGGTCTCTTATATGGTTTGATGCTCTACAAAAAAGAGCCAAGCTTCCTACGCGTGTTAGTAACAGTAAGCTTAGTGACCCTGATTATTAACTTAGGGCTAGGCTCCTTATGGATTCACCTCTTGTACGGTAAAGCTTTTGAAGTCTTTATGGGTGTCAGAATCATCAAAAACCTCATTTCATGGCCGATAAATACGCTAGTTTTATACTTGTTATTAAACAATGACAATGTAAAGAGAATCATAAACAAATACAGACTGTAAGACAAGAAACCATATCCTGCAATAAAATGGGGAATCATTAATCTTAGTTAATGAGGGAATTTGTCTGATTTAAAAGGCCCTTGTCTCAGGAAATAACTTCAATAAAATAAAGCTGGTAACAAGTTTTTAATTCATCTAAAAGTCTTCCGCCAAAGACACGTATTGCCCAGCTTAAAGAAAGGAAACCCATATGCCATTTGTACATGTAGAAATGCTTGAAGGACGCACTCGTCAACAAAAAGAAAACTTGGTCAAAGAAATGACTGAGGTTATCTCTAGAAATGCAGGTGCACCTGTTGAAGCTATTCATATCATCATTTCAGAAATTAAAGCAGAAAATTTAGGACAAAATGGAAAACTTAGAGGATAAGAAAAAGCTTAGCTAAGTCAGAAAAATCTGAATAGCTAAGCTTTTTTTATAGTAAAGTTACTTAACTCTTAACGCAGTATTTCAATAACATCTTTCTCTGCTGCAGAGCGGGCTGGGAAGACGCTAAAGACAATTCCGATAAAGACGGAGATGCCAATGGATAGGAGAATAGCTGATATATCTAGAGAAATATTGAAAGGCAAGAAGAGAGCTATAATCGTTGCGATAGCAATCCCAAAGATATATCCTACTACGCCCCCAATTGAGGTGATCATAATGCCTTCAAGCAAGAACTGCAATTGTATGGAGCGCTTGGTAGCTCCCATTGAACGGCGGATTCCAATTTCTTTAGTCCGTTCAGAAACAGAAATATACATCATATTCATAACCCCGACTCCCGCAATAAAGAGCGAAATACCGGCGATAGCTGATACAAAGTAGGTTAAACCATCTAAGACTTGTCCAATTTGTTCCAGAATTTGAGACATATCAAAATAGCCATAAGTTCCCATTTGTTTTAAGCTACCATGCTCCTTTAAGTAATCTTGAACTTTATTAGCCACTACTTTGGTTTGTACATTTGGCTGGAGGTAGACTAATAAGTTCTGTTTAGGTTCAGGTGCTCTAAAAAGTTGGTGGTAGGTATTTTCAGGAATTTCTATTTCACTTTCCGGTTTTTGGTTTTCTGAAAAATTAAAGGAGATACCACCTGAAAAAGGTTTAATTCCCTTGATATTGAAGACATTACCACTTAAGACAATTCCTTTACCAAGAGCATTCTCGGCACTATCGTACAATTCACTAGCTAATCTCTCAGAGATAACAGCTACTTTTTGATAACCATCATTATCAACCGCTTCAATAGGGCGACCAAACGAAACGGCACGTCCCTCACTTTTTATCAAATCCGAAGTTAGAGAAGTGTTCCCATTTTTAGTTTTTAAGTCTACATAATTACTGGAGTTACTTGTTGACGCAGGTATTTCAGCCGAGTGGACACCCTCAATTTCTTCAATACCTAAAATATCTTGTTGCGTAAAGCTGCTGAAGGTAGTGAAATCCATTGTGGGATTGGTAGGGTTGAAATAAAAATTAATGCTCACCCGATTTTCTTGGCCGGACGTTAAACTAGAAATGGTAGCTTTCTGGAATCCGCGCCCTAGACTAATGATCGTAATCACAGAACTGATTCCTACAATAATTCCTAACATAGTTAGCAAAGTTCGACGAGCATTTCCTTTTAGAGACCTAATGGCCGAGGAAAGGAGTACACTAAATTTCATCTTTCGTCACCATCCGATCTTCTGTGATGACACCATCTACTACTCGCACAACACGCGTGCAGTATTTAATCAAGGTAGGGTCGTGTGTGACCATAACAATTGTAACACCTTCTACCTTATTTAAGTGTTCGATGATTTCCATAATAGTTTGAGACGTTTTCGTATCTAAAGCCCCTGTTGGCTCGTCAGCGATGATGAATTTTGGTGAGTTGACCAAGGCTCTGGCAATAGCCACCCGTTGTTTTTGACCACCAGATAGTTGTTTAGGTAATTGGTGAAGTTTGGTTTCTAACCCAACTCGTTCCAAAGCTTTTTCTACTAAAGGCAGCGTTTCTTTTGGAGAATAACCATTGTAAAGTAGCGGCAATTGAATATTCTCCAAAATACTGGCTGATTCAATCAAATTAAAGTCCTGAAAAACAAAACCTACCGTAGAATTTCTAACCTTAGAAATAGCGTTGTCACTAAGATTATGGATAGATTCGCCTTCAAAAAGATAGTCTCCTTGGTAATTAGAGTCCAAAAAGCCTAATACATTTGCTAGAGTAGATTTTCCTGAACCGGATGGCCCCATAATAGCAACAAATTCACCCTCATCAATGGATAAGGAAACATCGTTTAATACGTGCAAGTGGGTATCGCCAGTTTGATAGTACTTGTTGATTTTTTGTAATTCGATCATTAATTCCCAGCTCCTTGGCTAGAATCTTCTGTAATGGTTGTAATAGCTTGTCCATCTGTCAGTTGGCCACTTGGATTTGAGACGATGACATCTCCCTTATTTAAGCCTTGGGATATAATTTTTTGGAAGCCTTGTTTAGTTCTGCTGATGACTTGTCGTTTAGCATGACCATCAACTACAAGAAAAACATATTCTTCTTCGCCATCACTTAGAACAGCACTTTCAGGAACGATTAAGGATGATTGTGGCACCTTAACTTGAACATTGAAGCCGTTTGGCAATTCTTCAGAAGGGGTTACCTCGACTTTGTACTGAGCAACATTAGGGGTTGACATACCAGTAGTAGTCGGTGGTTCTTGTGTTGGTTCCTTGGCAATAAAAGTAATCTGTCCAGTAATATCACGGTCTTGAGCATTAATATAAACCGTCACAGCTTGACCAACAGAAGCTCGAAGAAAGTCATACTCAGTGATTGTTGTCTTAATGATGGCATCTTGACTAACCACTTTGATAAATGGCTGTGTGGCATTGGTTCTGCCCGCTTGGTTTAAAGTAACGATACCGCTATTGTCCGCCAAGATAATTTCTTCTGTTTTTTCTTGCGCTCGAACGATTTTGACTTCTAAATCTTCAATTGAAGCAGTCAAATCAGCAATACCTTTTTTGCTGGCTTCAATCCCTGCATCAAAACTACTAGTATCGACAGTTGCTTCTGGGTTTCCCATAGCCTCACGTGTCTCAACAATATATCTCCAACGAGCATTTTGTTGCTTGGTTAACTCTTCTTCAGCACTTGCCCGCTGATCGTACAAGCGCGTTTGTTGGCGACTCATATCAGATAATTCTTGACTCAAAGTTTCGTTAGAATACCGAAACAGAGCTTGACCTTGTGTCACTTCTTGGCCATCGACTACAGAAACTGTTTCGATAGAACCTTTTTGTGGGTCAAACGTATAACTTGTCTCATTCGTTGCAGTTAACTGACCATTTAAAATTAAATCTTCCTGATCACCAACTGTATAGATGGTGAAACTATCGCTAGTATCTTTGCTTTTTGGTGGGTTGAGAAAGGTATATGCAATGGCAATTGCACCAATTGCAAAGAGAGCAATAATTCCTCTAACTAGCCATTTGTTTTTCTTGGTAGTTGGTTTATTTGTTTGTTTTCTTTTATTCGTTTTCATCTGTTATGAACTCCTCAGCTAATTCAAAAGTTAAGTCTTCCCAATCATTACGAGTATTTAAGTACCAGTATTGCATTAATATTCCAAGTGATGCAACGATAACAGCACCGATGATTACAGCTACTTCTAATGATCCAATTATGGTGTGGATTTGCAATAAAAATACAAGTGTATCAAAGGCGATTTTCCCAAAGACAATATACGAAACTAAAGCATCAGGAAGGATATTTTTGCGTGCTTTCATGTAGTTTTGAACATAAAACACTAATACAATGATGGTTAAGATGACCGTGATACCAAGTAAAATCCTAGCCATTAAACTGTCTTGATAGGCGAAGGTATCTTGTAAGAGTTTGATAGCCTGAGCTTGTGTCTCTGAGTCGGAATTGTTGATATTCAAACTAGCTTTAGTATTTTCAATCAATTTTTCACGATTTATCGGCCAAAAAGTAACAACCAAGGCTAAAATTGAAAATAAAGTAAACAGAATAGACAGTAGCTTGTAGGTTCTGACTTTTTTATCAATAAGTGCTTGTGTTTCCATGAGATTCCTCCTATTTATAAAGCTTTTGATAATATTTCTATAGTAACATAATAGAAATAAATTTGAAATATTATTCTCAAACTTCAGGTGATTTTCAAAAGATGTGTGGAAAGTTAACGATTTTTTGGGAATATTCCTTAGTTTTAAAGAGAACAAAACCATTTTTTAGCACCGGTTTCAAACTTAAATATTCTTAAGGCAATAAGAAATAAATAGGAAGAAGCCTAAGTATTTGATATAATAACTTGTGACGAGCGTTTAGTTTAAGGAGGAGTATCTATGAAACAAGTTGGCGGATTTCGCACAACCAGAAAAATAGTCACCGCTTTAGTTGATGTATTATTATTTTTTGTGTCATTCTATATTTCATTTTTTGTTCGATATGGAAGAACCTTTCCCGTTGAAAATTTCCAAAGTTTTACCCAATCTTTTTGGTATATTATTCTGTTCTTTTTAGCTTTGAATATCCTTTCAGGCGTTTATGTCTACTATAATAAATCAGTTGGAGATTTACTTTTCATTACCATCATTGATCAGTTCTTCCTGTCCTTGTTTATTATGGTCTTGACTTTTGCAGGTAGATGGCTAGCCTTTCCTAGGTCAGTTATCTTATTGAATTTAATTTTTAGTATTATCCTGCTCTTCTTATGGCGGTATGCGGTTTTTGAATTTTACCGTCGTTTTAGTGGTAGCAAAAAAATTATGGTTATTGGAAAGCAAGAAAAAGTTTTTGCGGCAATCGATAATTTCAAGAGTTCCAAGAGTGTTCGTCACATCGTCACACACGTTGCCTTGGACCGTTATCTAGAAAATGTCCAAGAGTATTTAAAAGATGTTGATATCGTCTATATTGCTAGTCAAATCAACCAAGATGAACGTATTGAAATCTGTGAGTACGTTATGCGAAATAACAAAAAAGTTTTCCTTAATACAAGTTTTGATAATCTATTGTTAGTGAATCCAAACCTAATGAATATTGAAGATGAAAGTATTATGGAGTTATCTGGGTTTGAAATACCACAAGAAATTGAGATGATGAAACGCATTGCCGATATTTTAATTTCTCTCGTATTGCTTGTGATCACTTCACCCATTATGTTGGTAGCAGCGATATTAGTAAAAAGAAGTTCGGAAGGTCCAATTTTCTATCGCCAAACACGAGTGACTAAAGGTGGATTAGATTTTGAAATTCTTAAATTCCGTTCAATGGGTGTCACGGCAGAACAAGAGTCTGGACCCGTACTGGCAACGTCAAATGATGTAAGAGTTACACCTGTTGGTAAATACCTAAGAGCCTTACGAATTGATGAACTTCCACAGTTGATCAATGTTCTTAAAGGGGATATGTCCCTTGTTGGACCACGTCCAGAGCGACCATTTTTCGTGGAACAATTTAAAGAAGAAAATCCTTATTACTATCTACGTCATAACGTCAGAGCTGGTATCACAGGTTACGCTCAAGTTTATGGGAAATACGCATCAAATTTTAATAGCAAACTGAATTTTGATTTGATTTATATTAAAAAATATAGTCTAGTCTTAGATATCAAAATCATGCTTCAAACCGTTAAAATATTATTTGACAAGGTTTCTTCCCAAGGGTTGGAAGAAGGAGAACAACATATCTACACAGAAAGAGAATTAGAAGAAAGTGGTATAAGCGTGTTGCGCTAAAACGATAGTATGATAAAAAGGCTAGAAGTGCTTGAACAAGCCCTAGCCTTTTTCTATATAGTTAAGGAGTGAAGTGGTTGGAAAATGAAGGGATTAGAACAATCAAAACAATAGCTATAATAGGGTTAGGAGTTGTAGGTGGTTCTTACGCACAAGCCATTCGCCTAAGCTGCGGCCATCGATATAAAATCATTGGTATAGATACAGATGAGCTAACTCTAAAGAAAGCGAAACAATTGGGTTGGATAGATCAAGGTTATAAAGATGGGAAAGAAGTTCTTCCACAAGCGGATTTAGTTATTTTTTCTTTATATCCTGTGATGATTAAGACATTTATATTGGATCACCTTTCCTATTTTAAAGAAGGGGCTTTGCTGACAGATGCAACAGGTGTCAAGAAGCCCTGCATGGAAGAAGTGCTACCAATTTTACCATCTCATGTGGATTTCGTTTTTGGACATCCTATGGCAGGACGAGAGAAAAGTGGAATAGACTATGCAAGTGCTCAAGTATTTCAGGGAGCCAATTACTTAATTACTCCAACGCCATTAAATAAGAAAGAAAATATTGATTTTATTGAAAGCTTTATGAGAAGTTTAGGTTTTGGACGTGTGACGCAAACCACTATTGATTTTCATGATGAAATTATTAGCTTCACTAGCCAACTAACTCATGCTATTGCGGTCTCTCTTATTAATAGTGACCGTGAGGGGCGAGAAACTGTAAGATTTATTGGTGACAGTTACCGTGACCTAACACGAATTGCTAATATCAATGAAAAACTATGGAGTGAACTTTTTATCGAAAATGCCCCTAACCTTCTCCAATCCATTGAAGCGTTCGAAAAGGAGCTAACTCTTATGAAAGCAGCAATAGCCAATAAAGACAAAACTTCTTTGGAAAAGCGATTTGTAGAAGCGGGTAAACGCCGTGTTGCCTTAGAAGAAGCAGATTATTCTCTTAAATACAAAGACTGATAATGAAGTTATTTGTTGAAATACCTTTAGACTTGTAGTTTAGAATACAAGTCTAAAGGTATTTTAGTTAAAATTTTTTGATGTAATTCCTTTGTATTTTTAAGTTGACAGAAAACGTGACTGTGAATAGAGGAGTGAGGGGACAGAAGACCACTAGATGTTGTGTGCTAAAACCCTTGATATCACTAGATTTACAAAAGGTTTGAATTTAATTTTTAAAACTTGCAAGCACTATCAATTTGTGGTAGTCTATTCAGTGAACACCAGTCGAACTCTAATAAAAAATATCTGTAAAATTTTTTGAAAAAAAGTGATATATTTTGTTGACATACTTTAGAGACGATGATAATATATAGAAGTTGTCAAAACGACAACGAAAGACATTGACCTTTGAAAACTGAACAAAGAAGACAAACCAAATGTGTAGGGAACTTCATCAAA
>NZ_JANHNZ010000008.1 GCF_024543085.1 Granulicatella seriolae | reverse complement strand
CCTTGGTAGATGGTTTTTGAACAACTCTATTTTACCAAGTTGGAGAGGTTCATGCTATTTTTATGGCGTAAAAGTTAGGTATATCAAGGGTTAGACACGCTTTTTGATGTTTCAAGTTTTAGTTAGTAAATATATGTATAAGCACAAAGAGTCTCCAGGTCCACGCTCGCAAATAATAACGGTGTAAAGCATAGCTGACACACAGTGACTGTTTTGGCTTTAGCCGATTTACAGTCACGTAGACAGCTAAGCCGGAAGACCTTGGCTTCCCGGCGGTGCCACCGTCATTATTTGCGAGCGTGGACCTGGAGACTCTATTCTCAGTAAGCACAAAAAAGCTGAAAGAGTCGGTCACCCAACCTCTTCCAGCAGCTCTAGTCTAACGATGTTGCATTAATATAATTTTAGGTATTGATCTAATTCCCACTCGGTAACTTGACTACGGTAGGCAGCCCACTCAAATTTCTTGGCTTCGATAAAGTTGGCATAGATGTGTTTACCTAGTGATTCCTTGATAGTTTCATCTTCGGATAGATAAGAAACCGCACGAGACAAGCTACTTGGCAGGTCATCAATACCAGCCGCCTTACGTTCCGCAGCTGTCATGGTATAGATATTGCGGTCAACCGGTGCTGGCGCCACAGATTTCTTACGAATCCCTTCAAGACCTGCACTCAAAATCGCTGCCATAGCTAGGTATGGGTTAGCTGATGGGTCCACGCTACGGAGCTCGATACGGGTAGACATGCCACGTGACTCAGGAATACGGATTAATGGCGAACGGTTACGTCCAGACCAAGCAATGTAAACTGGCGCTTCATAGCCTGGTACCAAACGTTTATAAGAGTTAACAGTTGGGTTACATACAGCAGTCAGCGCTTTGGCGTGGTCTAAAACTCCAGTTAGGAAATAACGACACGTTTCGCTTAATTGCATTGGTGCATTTTCATCGAAGAAGGCATTTTCTCCATCTTCTGTGAAAAGGGACAAGTTGAAATGCATACCTGATCCGTTGATGCCAAATACTGGTTTTGGCATGAAGGTTGCATGTAGTCCGTGTTTGCGGGCAATGGTTTTGACCACTAGTTTAAAGGTTTGAATATTGTCACAGGCTTCAATAGCATCTGCGTATTTCCAGTCAATCTCATGTTGTCCTGGCGCTACTTCATGGTGAGATGCTTCAATTTCAAAGCCTAATTTTTCTAATTCTAGAACGATATCTCGGCGGCAGTTTTCTCCTAGGTCTGTTGGTGCTAGGTCAAAGTAGCCTCCGTTGTCGTTAAGGTCCATGGTTGGTTCGCCATTTTCATCTAGTTTGAAAAGGAAGAATTCTGGTTCTGGTCCTAAGTTAAACTTAGAGAAGCCTAACTCTTTCATTTCGTCTAAGATGCGGATTAAGTTGTTTCTTGGATCGCCTAGGAATGGTGAGCCGTCTGGCATAAAGACATCACAGATTAGGCGGGCAATTTTCCCATTTTCGCCGCCCCATGGGAAGACTAACCAAGTGGATAGGTCTGGGTAAAGGTACATGTCGCTTTCTTCGATACGAACAAAACCTTCTATAGAAGAACCATCGAACATCATCTTGTTGTCCAGTACTTTTCCCAATTGGCTAATAGGTACCTCAACATTTTTGATGGTGCCTAAGATGTCCGTGAACATTAGGCGTAGGTAGCGGACGTCTTTGTCCTCAACTTCTTGTAAAATATCTTGACGAGTGATTGTTGCCATGTTTGTTTCCCCTTTTCTTAACTAGTTTTTATTTATAGGTTAGAATAAACGGTCGTTGCCAGACAGACCACTGATATGCATGATTTCACTGTAGAAAATACGTCTAACATCTTCATCGGTGAGGCCAGCCAGTTGCCCATCTTTTTGTTGCAATGCCTTACTCTGTCTCTCAAAAATCTTCTGAATCGCCATGATACTAAGTCCTTCGCTGAGGTAGTCCTTGATTTCCAACAAATGGTCTACGTCATTCAAGGAATACATGCGCCTGTTGGTATCGGTGCGTTCCGGTCGGATGAGTTGCTGTTCCTCATAATAGCGAATCTGACGAGCAGTTAAATCCGTTAACTTCATGACTGTCCCAATCGGAAAGACCGACAAAGACCGTCGTAATTCTTTTTCACTCATGAACCGCCCATCTCCTTTGCTGTGATATGAAAAACTATAGTCGTATTTTAGTGAGAAGAAAATAAAAAGTCAATCATTAAATAACGTTTGGTGTTAGAAAATGTAACATATAGTGAAAATGGTGCTTGTTAGGCAGTACTTGTGTAACAAAATACTCTCTTTCTAAAAGACAATGAGTTGCACCGTTTTTTGAGTATTTAGTAGAAAACTCAGGTCTATATGAATAAACTCTAACTCTGTTAGAAGAATTGACTCGATATTAATTGAATTATGAGAAAAGGAACCGTTTTTGACTCGTTTACTGGGAGTAGATGCTCTCTACTCCCAGTAATTACTCTATTTCGAGCTCCTTTTCTCATAATTCGTCATCAATAAGTTTTCTGCTTCATTCAAACGTCACATTACAAAAAGCCAGATCACTTTTACCATCTTTTCAATAAAATCCGTCCAAAACACAAATAAGAGTCTCCAGCGGAATTGCCGGAAATAACGGTGTAAGGCATAGCTGAAGTACAGTGGATGTTCGGCTTTAGCCCCTTACAGCCACTTAGGTAGCTAAGCCGGGAGACCCAGGCTTTCGGCGGTGCTACCGTTCTCATTTCCGACAATTCCTCTGGAGGGTCGACTACACAAACAAAAAAACTGCAGAAACCATTTTCTGATTTCTGCAGTCAATTTTATTTATGATTAGTTTCCGAATACTTTAAAACGATCTTCGTCATTCATGAAGGTCTTTTCGCCAGCTGGAGCTTCGATGGAGCCGAATGGTACTTGTGCACGCAACTTCCAGTTGGTTGGGAGGTCGTATTTCACAGCTAACTCTTGGTCAACTAGTGGGTTGTAGTGTTGCACGCTTGCGCCAACGCCTACTTCTGCCAAAGCCATCCACGTTGAGTAAAGTGCGATTCCGTGAGCTTGTTCAGACCAGGTTGGGAAGTTATCAGCGTATAAGGCATAGTTTTCTTGTAGAACCTTAACGACATCTTGGTCTTCAAAGAAAAGAATGGTTCCAACGCCTGCTGCGAAGCTAGCTAATTTAGCTTTTGTATTTTCAAAGGCTTCTGCTGGGGTCACTTTTTCTAACTCGTTAGCTGTTAAGACATTCCAGAAATCTTCTGATTCTTGACCAAATAAGATAAGAGCTCGGCTAGATTGTGAGTTGAAAGCAGATGGTGAATTTTTAATAGCTTCTTCTATAATAGTTACTAGCTCTTGGTTAGATAAGTTTACGTTTTTTCCTAAAGCATAAATAGTACGACGTTTTTCTTGTAAATCAGTAAAGTTTGACATGTGGCTTCCTCCAATAGTATAAGTTTAATATTTAACTGATAATTAGTATATCATCACTTTATGACTAAAGCAATAATTAAATTCATTTTTACAAAAAAATTTTTTTCCAGTATAATGAATAGACTTAATTCTACCTGTTTATAAAGGAGTCTTTTTCATGAGTGAAGTTAGTACAACAAACTTAAAACAAGCTGAACGTGGTGCTATTGTTAGTATTGTTGCTTATATCGTTGTGTCCTTAGCTAAGGTGGTTATTGGGCACTTATTCTTATCGGCTGCCTTGGTAGCGGATGGGCTCAACAACGTGACGGATGTTATCTCCTCCGTTTTAGTTTTGGTTGGTCTTCGTATCTCACAAAAACCCGTTGATGCCAATCACCCCTATGGTCACTGGAAATTTGAACAAGTTGCCAGTTTGGCCACATCATTTATCATGTTTTTTATCGGGATTGAGGTACTGCGTTCAAGTGTTACTAACATTCTTGAAGGTAGTATGCCCACGCCCTCTTGGATTACCGCTATTACAGCAGCACTGGCTGGCGTTGTCATGTCGTGTGTCTATATCTACAACAATCGTTTAGCAACTCGGCTACATTCATTGGGGTTGAAAGCTGCGGCTAAGGACAATCTTAGTGATGCTTTGACCAGTTTTGCGACTGCTATTGCTATTTTTGCGGCCTCACTTGGTTTGGGGTGGCTGGACGCGGTTATGGCCATTGTTGTCGGCCTAATTATCTTAAAAACTGCCTTTGACATTTTTAAAGAGAGTACCTTCGCCCTAACAGACGGCTTTGACCAGAAGGAGTTGGAAGACTATCGCCCGCTCATCATGGCACATGAAGAAGTAAAGGAGATTGGCGAGATAAAGGCACGCCGTTATGGATCAAATGTTTACATGGATCTAACCGTGCTTATGGACCCAAATCTTACCGTATTGAAGAGCCATGCCGTTACTGAAGAGATTGAAACTGAATTGCGTAATGCCTTCTCCATCCCTTTCATCGATATTCATGTCGAACCGTTTTTAGAGGAAAAAACTCCGTAGTATTCTAAATTGGTACGGTATTTTATTTTATTACAGACAAAGGGCTTCGGCTCTTTTTTCTTTGTACTGGTATTGAATTTTTAGAAAAAAGTGACACTTTCTTGTCACGGTAGATTTTCGTTGTGTTTTGAAGCAATTTCCACTACTATATAGGTACGTCTTAGTCGTTTTACTAATCTTATTTAAAAGGAGAGCCATATGTCAGAAGCAGCTAATACAAATAAAAAACCTTTCCACATCCCAAGGTGGGACGAATTACCTAACTTTGAAATTTATATGGAACAGTTAGTCTCTTCAGTTAATGCAACTTTGGAGTTCTACCAAACAGACTTCAATAGTTCTATACTAACTTCTGCCATGGTCAACAATTATGTAAAAATGGGCATCATCCCTAAACCTACTAACAAACGTTATGACCGCGACCACCTAGCTATGCTAACGATTATCACCTTGTTCAAAAATGTCATCCAGATTAATGATATTAAGGATGCCATCGAAGTGTTAACCGCTAAGTATGATGTCGAAACTTGCTACAACACCTTTGCGGATGAGATTGAGTATATTTTTACGCGTGTGAAAAACTTGATTGATGACCCAGAAGAAAGACTTGTTTTTGAATTTCGCATCAACCCAGCTTTGGACTTGATTCGTGCGACATCTATCACTGTTGCCGGCCAACTCTACAGCAAATATTTACTGAACGAAATGAAAAATAGCCCTGATAAATAACAATAGGTAGTTAAAAAGCTGCCGGTGCCAAGACAAGTTCGTCTTGGTTCCGGCTGCTTTTTATGAGTCGATCCTCCAGCTCACCTATTGGAAATGAGCTGCAAACTCATTTTAGACTTTTGGAAATAGTTACATTACCCAATGATTTTTTCCTAAACTTAGATGTCGGCCTCTATTGGGAAGTAGCTTCGTCTATTTTAAGACCCAAGTTTACACAAAGAAAGTCTCTTTTAAAAAATCTTCTTGATTTCTAAACTCTACAGGCGTATAATGACCCTTGTATCCATGAAAAAAGTTGGGGCATTTAGCTCAGTTGGTAGAGCAGCTGACTCTTAATCAGCGGGTCGGGGGTTCGAACCCCTCAATGCCCATGGGTGCCAAACCCATAAGATAGGTAAACCTCGGTGCGCAAGCATTGGAAGAGGTTTAGGCTATCTTTTTTTGTTTGCCCTTAGGAATATACATATTAGCATAATTATACAATTCCTTTGAAAAAGATGGTCTATCCATTAAGCGACTTACTTTCGGAGTGAGTCGCTTAGAAATTTTAATAAACCAGGTAATACTAATATACGAAACTATACACGGTGACACGTGTTTTTTGTAAAAATGTACGATGCCATAAACTCTTATGTTATAATGTTTTGAGAGGTAACCCATGTTTGAATGACTTAAGCCAGATAAAAAGGCTATTGGTCAAAAATGAGTTAGATTTATCTTTTATTAATTTTGGAAATCGTCTTGGCCTTAAAAAATCAACTATTAACACATACGTAAGAGGAAATAACTTAATCCCTCTAGAAAGGTAGCTCAAACTTACCTAAGCCAGCAAGAAGGATTTGATGATACTAAAATCAAAGAGCTTTCTGATTACTTGGCTAACTATATCTATGCTTCGTATGATCTTATTGGTGACATATCAGACCTTTTTAAAAATAAAATCAAGCTATAAATTAAACAAGAGCATGACCGCCTGCTTAAGGATTCATCCTCAACAGATATAGAGATTAGTTATGACTCAAATCATCTACTCGGTTTCTTGATAAATACCTTTCAGATAGCCAAACAACAGTGGACATGTCTTTTTCACAATTCCATGAATGGTATGAATCAGTGACGCTATTCAACTTGTTAGACAACGACTGATTGAACTATACAATAATACGGCCTTTGACGATTGGACTGACTGGTTGGAAACATAATCGCGTGACTTTCGCGTGATTTTCGATATGATTTCAAAAGTGACCTCTTAAGAATACTATAAAATCAGTCAAAATTGAGATTTGTTCAATAAAATTTTCGCGTGATTTTCGCGTGATACCCTACAAATTAATTTTTTAAAGTTAGGAGTAAGAGGTGTGGAATTAAAAATTGAAGGGAACGATTTAGAATATAAAAAAGCAAAAAATGCACTACCTGATTCTTTCTGGGAGACATATTCTGCTTTTGCAAATACCAATGGTGGGAAAGTTATTTTAGGAATTGATGAAAAGAATGATGACCCATATCAAGGTGTAAATAACCCTCAGAAAATTCGAGATAACTTATTTGCTTTAGTTGCAAACAAACAAAAAGTCAGCTGTAATTTACTCACTGACAATGATATTGAATACATTGATATTCCAAATAAAGAGAAGAAACTTATTGTTATCACTATAAGAGAAGCAAATTCAGATCAAAAACCTGTTCATCTAAAAAATGACTATAGAGAATCATATAAATGATTAGGAGAAGGGGATGTCCGACTTGATAAAGAAGAATTAAAATATCTTATGAATAATTCTCATGATGATATTGATAGTGAACTACTTAATAACTTTGATGAAACTGACTTAAATATAGAGACCGTAAATTATTACAAGAATCTACTAATTGAACTTACGGGTAATACTAAATATAGTACTATGTCCCTTAGAAATTTTTTAATCGAAGTTGGCGTATTTAAAAAGGATAGAACATACGGGACTTATAAGTTAACCGCAGGCGGGTTACTATTTTTTGGAAAATATAATTCCATAATTTCTAGATACCCTAAATTTCAATTAGACTACTTTGAAAAGGATAACTCACTTTCTACTCGCTGGAATGATAGAGTTTCAACAGGGGATATGATGTATCCTGATTTGAATATGTTTGATTTTTTCAATCTAACATATAAGAAATTAACAGCAACAACAAATGACAGGTTTGAACTCAATACTGAGTCAGCCTATCGTTTACCGTTTAAAAAAGACCTATCAGAATCCATACGTGAAGCCTTGGTTAACTGTTTAATGCACGCTTACTATGATTTTGATTCACCTATTGTCATCACTGCATACAATGATTTTTATGAATTTAAGAATCCTGGGAAAATGAAAATTTCCATCCCTGAATTTATACATGGTGGTACATCAAAAACGCGAAATAGTACAATTTCATCACTGTTCAGGAGAATTGGGATGTCAGAAAAAGCAGGTTCTGGGGGACCAAAGATCTTTGATGTGTCAGAGAAATATAAACTCAAAATCCCCGAAGTCTCAACTACTTTTGATAGCACAATCATAACCATCTGGAAGCTTGATTTACTATCTTCATACCGAGACGTAACAAAAGATGAGAAAGTAATACTTAAATATATAACCGAAAATGGAAGCATTAGCAAAAATGATATTATTGAAAACAACTTGATGACAGAATACAAATTTAGAGAAAGCTTGAAGCTTTTACAAAGTAAAAAGTATATAGAAATTGTAGGCAAGGGACGTTCAACTAAATATGTACTTCCTAAAAGTTCATCTGAACGATACCATATAATCAAACAACAAATTAAAAATCTGGGTGATTCTATGACTAAACAGTATATTTTTGTCTGATTAAAACTAGTACAAGGTTTAAATCACAAACATTAATCTATATTCGGAAAGTTAAAAAGCCATTGAAATCAATATCTTTGTTAGCCACCAAACTTCTTGTTACTAAAGGGTTTCAGTGGTGTTTTTATTTTTTTAGGAGTATATATACAGCTTTTTCAAGTTTTTAATGTCACCAATGAGAAATTCATTTCATTTTCAATATTTTTGCATAGTATTCAGTCTAAATTAGTCTGTTTTCTCAAATAAAAATAATAATTTTATGCATCTAAATTTGATAAACACTTGTATCTTCTTGGATAAATTTATCAAAACTCATATGATAAATTAGCTTTTTCATCAAAAAAAGTAAATTTATATGCAAAACCACTATATATACAAGTATTAATTGATAATATTTCTTGTAACCCTTGTGGTTGTAAGTGTTTGTCGACTTATTTTTTTCTACAAGTGGAAAAGTCAGGAAAATAATATAAAAACGGATAGCCCCTCAGCCCTAAATATCCAATTGAATATTTTTGACAGAGGGGCTATCCGTTTAACATTCTCGTTAAAAACTCCTATAAGTAGTTTTTAACTTGTAGCCGTTGTATCAGTCACATCCTCCACAACCACTTCCTCACCCTTATCCTTGCGCTTAGCGACATCATTTCGTAGGAGTTTGTATAGGGCTGCGGCTAGCGGTACGGATAGGAGCATACCCACGATTCCGTAGAGCGAACCACCGATTGTGACAGCGGCTAATACCCAGATTCCTGGCAGGCCAATAGAATTACCGACCACTCTTGGGTAAACAATATTCCCTTCCATTTGTTGGAGGATAGTAATGTAGACTAAGAATAGCAAGGCTTGAATTGGTGAAGTTGTCAGAATCATCAATGCCCCTAAAATAGCACCAATATAGGCTCCGGCCATTGGGATTAGGGCTGAAAATCCGACTAGAACGCTGACCGTAGCGGAAAATGGAAACTTGAAAATAAGCATTCCAATGTAACAGAGCACTCCGACAATGATAGCTTCTAGCAATTGACCAATAAAGAAATTTCTAAAGCTGTCGTTGACGATATCCGTTACGTATTTAATGCCTGAATACAAGGATGGCACATAGGTCGTTAGCAATGTTTTGATTTGTCTGCCTAGAGTTTCTTTGCTGGATAGGATATAAATGGAGAAAACGACACTAATAATTAGGGTGACGACTGTTGAAAAAACGGATGTAAGGGTTGTCACCAAGGTGGTCATAACGCCACCAACACCAGTTAGAACTTGTTGGAAGGCCTCTACTGCACGTTTTTGCATCTCCGTTTGGTCTATAGAAATACTCGAAGCGATTCGTTCGTAGTATTGACCGAAAAGTTCATTATTTTGTAGCCAACTAAAGGAATCGACGATAGCTTTAGGGTCAATGCTCAATAAGGTTTGAACACTTCGGACTAATTCTGGAATAATTAGGGCTAAAAAGAGAAATAAAAACAAGACAAAACTGATAAAAGCTAGCACCAGACTAATCGGGCGCTTGAATTTTAGCAAGGCAGGAGCTTTAATCCATTTGGTATAGAGCTTTTCGTAAGCAGTCATCAAAATGTTGACGATGTAAGCAATAACACCACCAATGATTAAGGGGCTAATGGCTCCCAAAACGGCTATGACCAGTGCCATGGCTGGGTCCCAATATTTGATGACTAAAAAAAACGCTAGGGCTGTCAATAAAATGGCGATAAGGTATGGTTTTTTAAATTTCATTCAAGTTCCTCAATTTCATGTATTTTTAGCTCTCCCACGTCAAATGGCGCGGTTAAGTCTTCGTAGCTGTAGATTCAGTATACATGATTCTCCTTGGAAACTCCACAGACTTAGGGTGGAAATTATAGTGATATCTATTGTGGTTTTTCCATCTGAGGCAATTATCCGACATTTCCACACAACTGAATTTCTATCTAACCCCTCTCAAAATACATATTTTCAACTATTACATCCGTAAAAAAAGAAGCAGCCACCAAGTTTTTGGCACTTACTTCTTACATTTCAAATTTTACCGAGCTATCCTAGCCACAACCTCTATCTCCACCTTAGCCCCTAATGGCAGAGCTGCCACCGCAAAGGCACTGCGGGCTGGATATGGTTCCTCAAAATACTGGGCATAAATGCCATTAACAGTTGCATAATCTTGAATATCACTAAGCAGTACTAATGTTTTAACCACGTCTTTCAAGGTCAAGCCCTCTTCTTCCAACACATAGGAAATATTACGAAAGACTTGGTGGGTTTGCTCCTCTAATCCATTTTGTAGCTGACCGGTTTGGCGGTCGATGCCGACTTGTCCGGATAGGAAAACTAAGTCGCCTGTTACAAGGGCTTGTGAATAAGGTCCGACTGCTTGTGGTGCTTTGGCTGAATCTAATCTTTTCATGAATAACCGTCCTTTAGTTAAGTTTTTCTAATTCTTTTATCAGGCAAAGAAGGCTAGGAGCACACCAGCTGCGATGGCAGAACCGATAACTCCGGCAACGTTTGGTCCCATGGCGTGCATGAGTAGGAAGTTACCTGGGTCTTCTTTTTGACCTTCTTTTTGTACCACGCGGGCTGCCATTGGAACGGCTGAAACCCCTGCGGCACCGATCATTGGGTTAACTTTCCCACCACTTAAGCGGTACATAATTTTCCCAAAGATGACACCTGAGGCAGTTCCAATAGCAAAAGCAAGCAAACCTAACACAATAATCTTCAAGGTCGTTGGCGACAAGAACAGATCGCCATCTGCCTTAGCTCCTACCGTAATCCCTAGTAAAATGGTGACGGTATACATCATAGCATTTTGTAACGTTTCGGTGAGTTTTGGAACAATCTTTATCTCACGAATCAGGTTACCCAACATGAGACAGCCCACTAAGGTCGTGGCACTTGGTACCACTAAAGCGATAAAGATGGTCGTCATGATAGGGAAAATAATCTTTTCCGTTTGAGAAACATTTCTAGACTGGGTCATCACTACCTTGCGCTCTTTTTCAGTCGTCAAAAGACGAATAATCGGCGGCTGAATAATCGGTACTAGCGCCATATATGAATAGGCTGCTAAGGCGATAGCGGATAAGAGATGTGGCGCCAAACGGGTTGTAACAAAAATGGCTGTCGGTCCGTCTGCTCCACCAATAATTCCAATAGCTCCCGCTTCTGGTTCTGTCATTCCCAAAGCTGTTGCCAAGAAAAAGGCCGCAAAGATACCAAATTGTGCTGCTCCACCCAGTAAAATGGTTTTAGGATTAGCAATCAACGGTCCAAAATCTGTTGAAGCGCCTAAACAAAGGAAGATTAATGGAGGATAAATCCCTAAATTCGTTCCTTGGTACAAATAATGTAGTAAGCCACCAGGGCTACCACCAGCCGGTTCTGCCATCAATCCTGCAAGGGGCAGGTTCACTAAGAGTATTCCAAAGGCAATCGGAACCATGAGATAAGGTTCATATTGCTTTTTGATACCTAAGTAGAGGAAAAAACAGGCCAAAACAACCATAATCACATTGTTCACGGTTAGGTTAGCAAAACCTGATGAGTCAATCAGTTGTCGAATTATATCATTCATGGTTACTTTCCCTCCCTAAAGTGTGAGTAGAACTTGTCCGGATTCCACACTATTTTTTTCGCTAATGAGTATTTGTGCAACTTGACCGTCTTGCGGCGCTAGAATTTCATTTTCCATCTTCATAGCTTCTAAGACGAGTAGTAGGTCGCCTTTTTTGACTTGGTCGCCTACCTTGACAGCGATAGATAAGATGTTTCCTGCCATTGGGGCTAGGATTTCTACATTGCTAGCTCCTGAACTTGGTGCGGCACTAACTGGCTGTGCTGCCGGCGCTTGACTTGGAGCTGGCGCTGCTTGAGTTGGCGCTTGACTGGCATCAATTTCTTTTAGAGTAACTTGATAGACTTGACCATCTACGGTGATTTCATATGTTTTCATCTTTTCTTCTCCTTTTTGTCTAGGCTAGGCGTTTCACGTCGACGACTTGGTAGTGTTTGCCGCTCTCTTCATTGGCGGCATGTGCGAGGGCAGTTAAAACAGCTACCCTAGCCAAGTCATTGTTGGGGGCAGATGTTGATTGGGTTATAGCCTGGGTTACAGCTGGTTTTACTGTTTGGGTTTCTTGCTTGTTGCCTATGATCTTTGCTACTCCTTGCATGAGTAACATGAGGCAGAATAGCACAAAGAATACCAGCACCATGGCAACTATTGTCACTTGAAAAGCATCTATCATTGTTTGATTCATAAGACTTCCCCTCTATCCTTTTCTGGTGTAGGCGTAAACTTTTATTGGTCCTTGCGTTGGTGCGACTTCTTCTGGTGGTGCTGCTTGGTATTTGCCCTCTAGATAGGTTTTACCAACCTGTGGGAAGAGTGCATAGATTAAGACATCCTCATCACTCTTTGCCAAATCACCTAAATCAGCTTTCAAATGGTCAAACTCCGCCTCGATTAAGTCGGCTGGACGACAATGGATTACCTCAGCATCACCAACAATCTCCTGCCTAAAACCTGGGTCAATTGGTACAGGTGATTTGCCATACTCACCAACTAGATAGGCTTTGACTTCATTGGACACCATCTTATAACGCTGGCCGGTCAAGACATTCATAGCAGCTTGGGTACCGACCATCTGGCTAAGTGGCGTCACAAGTGGTGGAAATCCTAAGTCAGCACGGACTTTTGGCACTTCTTGCAGAACTTCTTCATACTTATCCGTAGCCTTGGCCTGCTTGAGTTGTGAGTACATGTTGGACAACATCCCCCCTGGAACTTGATAGATCAGCGCTCGAGGGTCTGGTGTCAGCATCTTAGGGTCAAGGAGCCCATTTGCCAGGTACTTATCTTTGATCTTTCTGAAATAGTTAGCCGCCTCTTCCAGTTTAGCTAAATCAAGCGGAATATCGTAGCCTTCCTCTTGTAGAGCTAGTACTAACGACTCGGTTGATGGTTGACTGGTCCCTTCACTGAATGGGGAAAGTGCGGTGTCAACTCGGTCTGCACCGGCTTCGATAGCAGCTTGATAGGTTAAAAGGGCAATCCCGCTAGTGCAATGCGTGTGCACAATAACTGGTAATTGGGTGGCCTCTTTGAGACGAGAAACCAACTGGCGGCAGACATGTGGGGTCAAAATACCAGCCATATCCTTGATACAAATAGAGTCTGCTCCCATATCTTTTAGAGTTACTGCCAAGTCTTCATAGTAGTCTAGCGTATGCACATCACTGATGGTATAACAAATAGCCATCTGCGCTTCCTTACCAGCTTTTTTGACTGCTTTTAGGGCGGTTTGCAGATTGCGCGGGTCATTGAGGGCATCAAAAACTCGGAAGATATCAATCCCGTTATCTGCTGATTCTTGCACAAACTTTTCGACTACATCATCCGCATAATGGCGATAGCCTAGCAGGTTTTGACCTCGCAGCAGCATTTGCAATGGGGTGTTTGGGGCTAGACGTTTAATCGTTCGCAATCTTTCCCATGGGTCTTCGTTCAAGAAGCGAATGCAGGCATCAAAGGTTGCCCCACCCCAACATTCGAGCGAGTCGAAGCCGATTTGGTCTAAGGTTGGCAATATGGGAATCATGTCCTCAATGGTCATCCGAGTCGCCATTAAACTCTGGTGAGCGTCTCTAAGAACCGTGTCCGTGATGCCAATATGCCTCTTTTTTGTAGCAGAAGTCTTCTCCTTTGTTGCAACTTCTTGGTCTAAGTGATTCATTTCCAAAAGATTACCTCCTCACGTGATTTATACCTTGTATTAGCGCTATCTCGTTCATGATTTCGATTTTATGAACTCGGTAAGCGTTTTAATTATGTTTATTATACCGTATTTTTCTGTATTCGTTAAGAAATATTGTTAGGAAATGGTGTAAGTTTTTTATGTAAACAAGCGGGTAGAAATCCATTTTACCAATAAGCCAAAGAGTTCCCCAGAAATTTATCCTTATAGAACGGTGTATAGCATAGCTGACGCACAGTGGATGTTGGCTTGTGCCGATTTACAGCCACGTAGACAGCTAAGCCAGTGAGACTTTGGCTCACGGCGGTGCCACCGTTCCCATTTCGGATAGATTTCTGGGGAACTCTTTTATGATTTAGAATGATTTTTATTTTTACCTCTAGTCTCCCAACTCATTCAAATAGTCCTCACGTTCAAAGACTTCTGATTCCGTTAGGGCAACTAATAATTCGTCAGGTGTGAAGCGGTAATCAGCTGTGAACTGAATATTTAGTTTTTCATGTGGTGCCATACGGTAACCCAGTAAGTTCATATCATATTTGTTACGCAAGTCAAGTTCTTGTAAGGTTTTTCCAACCCATTTTTTTGGTGGATAAAACTCAATTAGTGAGATGTTGTTGTCTAATTTGATAACGTCTGAAATTTTGCGGTGTAGGATATTTTTAGCCACTCGAATTCCAGTTTCTTTTTCAGGCGAAATCACTTTATTAGCACCCATTTGCACCAGAATTTCATTAGCGACACGACTCTTCGCCTTAGCAATAATTTCTGGAATGCCCATTTTTTTGCAGTGTAGGATAGCCAAAACACTGGCTTCTAGGCTGGACCCAGTTGCTACTATGACCACATCGCAGCTAGCAATTCCAGCAGCTTCTAATTGTTCATCATCGGTAATATCCCCCACAACCCCCTTAGTGACATAGGGTTCTAGACGGTTTACATTCTCCTCACCTTTATCAATCGCGATGACATCGCAGTCATATTGGCTAAGAGTTTTCGCAATAGTAGAACCAAAAATCCCTAGTCCTAGTATTCCAATTGTACGTTTTGCCATTCTTGTTCCTTCTTTCTTCTATAATAATTATTCAATATCGTGACCTTAACCAACCAAAATTTGAGCTTCTGCCAAATGGAGGTTTCGATGTTTTTTGTCTTGCCTTGACAGGCCGATGAGCAGAGTTAATGGTCCCAAGCGCCCGATAAACATGAGCATCATCAAGATGGTTTGCCCGTATCTGGTCAAATGTGGCGTCAAGTTGGCGGAAACACCGACCGTTCCCAGAGCTGACATACTTTCAAAGGTCAGATGTAAGAATGGTACTTGCGGATCCGTAATAGTCAAGAAGGCCAAACCAAGGATAAAGGTTGAAACAAATAGGACGAAGACCACCAAACTCTTTCGAATCAAATCAAGTGAGAATGTGCGTGATTTAAAATTAGAATAGCGATGCCCACGGATGACCGAAAGAAGAAAGACCATCACAATTAAAAATGTGGTTGTCTTAATCCCACCCGCCGTACCACCTGGGGAACCACCGATAAACATTTGAACGCAGTAAATCAAAAGAGAAATAGGATTGGCTTTGGTGTAATCTATCGTTGCAAAACCAGCCGTTCTCATGGTCACACTTTGGAAAAAACTAGTCATAATCTTGTCCATAAAAGTAAAATTGCCAATCGTCCCCACATTCCTAAACTCTGTCGCCAAGGTCGAAATGGTCCCCATCAGCAGAATACCTGCCGTTGTCGTTAAAACAACTCGGGTATGATAACTAAGTCTCTTGTAAAATGGTCGGCGATTATTAGTCCCTTTACTCTTACGGAATTCCTGAAAGTTTCTACGTATATCAAACCAAACAGAAAAGCCTAGACCACCTAAAATAATCAATCCTGCCACTGTTAAAACAACCAGTGGGTCATGTGCATAATTTTGAAGGCTACTTGAACCAAAATTATCAAAACCTGCATTACAAAAAGCCGAAATTGCTAAAAATAAGGAGCTGAATATCCCTTGCTTCCAACCTAAAAGGGGCACAAAACGAATGGAAAAAATAGCCGTAGCAATTAGTTCCACGCTAAAGGTATAGCGGAAAATACTAAATAAGAAATCTTTGAAGTTACTAGCATCATCACGGTTAAGCCCCTCTTGCAAGGTCATTTGGTCAACAAACGAGATGCGCCTGCCGAAGTTGTAAACAATAAAAGCCACCAAACTCATAAGCCCCAAGCCACCTAGCTGCATCAGAATCATACAGATAATTTGCCCGAAGTGGGTATAGGTGTCAGAAACAGCAGTTGTTGATAAGCCGGTTACACAGACCATGGAAACAGATGTAAATAAATGATCAAAATAAGTCGCCTGACTAGTGGCCAGTTGAGAAATGGGCAGTGATAAAAGCAGCGACCCCGAAAAAATCAGAGCAGCAAATGAAACAACAAGTCGGAGTTGAACCGATTTTGCAAATAATTTGTCAAGCATGAAGTACCCCTCCAGATAGTTCTACGGTCTTGACACGATTCTGTGGCAAGACACTAATTCTATACGTTATAATAAGTGAAAGCAAAGCTTTTGAATTAGCCTGATTTCAAATATGTATTGCTATTGTACCACGAAAGTAAAGATTTGGATAAAAATTTGTTAAGGGGATGCGGAATGCATATCAAGATTGTCAGTGTCGGAAAATTAAAAGAAAAATACCTAAAAATGGGGATTGAAGAATACACAAAACGCCTCGGTTCCTACTGCAAAATCGAACTAATTGAAGTCGCTGACGAGAAAGCGCCAGAGAACTTGAGCTTTAAGGAAATGGAATTGGTTAAGTTCAAAGAGGGTGAACGCATTTTAGCTAAAATTAAAGAAACTGAGTATGTCATCGAACTAGCCATTGAAGGACAAAGCCTGTCATCCGAAGAGCTAGCAGAAGAGATGGACCAATTAGCTTCTGGTGGAAAAAGTGCCGTGACCTTTGTCATCGGTGGCTCACTAGGCTTGAGCAAGGCCGTTAACAAGCGCGCCAACCAAAGCCTATCCTTTGGGCGTATGACCCTGCCTCATCAATTGATGCGCTTGGTATTGGTGGAGCAAATCTATCGGAGTTTTCGGATAAATCATGGGCATGCTTATCATAAGTGAGTTGGTTTGAACATAAGGTTTTAAACTAATCAAGGCTGCAACTCAACATCTACAGTGGCAATAGTTTAAAAATAACTAAGAATGCCTTATGTTTCATCAAAAAGGTATTGTATAATAGAGGCAAACGAAAGTGAGGGGTTGCATATGAAGGTTTCCCAAGACTACTTAGACGATATACTTGTTCGCATGGCCTACCATTCCAGTGCCATTGAAGGCAATACGATTTCTTTACCACAAACTGTTTCGATTATTCTAGAGGGCACACTACCCAGTCAAGGCAAAAGTATTCGTGAATTCTTCGAAATAGAAAACCACAAACAAACTTTTGCATATATTGAAGACCTCTTATTACAGAGAGAATCACTAAATTTAACAGAAACAAAAAAAATTCATGCCCTATTAACGGACCGCTTACAGCACGATAATGGACACTTTAAAACACAACAAAATGCGATTAGAGGAGCTGAATTCGAAACTGCAACGCCAGCTGAAACACCACTGTTGATGGCTCAATGGGTTGACAATACCAATTATCGTCTAGAGACTTCCACTAATGATGCCGATATGCTCGACGCATTAGCAGAATCGCATATCCAATTTGAACGCATTCATCCATTTTCTGATGGCAATGGGCGTACAGGAAGAATGATTTTGATGTACCTCAGTATGAAGTTCCTAAATAGTCCGATTGTCATTAAAAAAGAATGGCGCGGGCAATATATGGAATTCTTAGGGGAGCAAAATGTTGCTGGACTGGTCCAATTATTTAAGGAGTCATTAGACTTTGAACGCATTCGTATGAGCGAGTTTAAATAAGTCGCTATGGTTTTCCATTACTAGATAAAGATATATTCACAACTCTAAAAAGAAATAATTGTTAACTTTACATGAAATCTTCATAATTTCTTCAAAAAATGGGGCTATACTTTAGTCAATCCCAAATAAGAATTAATAACCCTCCCAAGTCATTAATTCTATCCTTTTTTCCTCCGACAGCTTGTCGGAGGTTTTTTATTGTGTAGATTAGTATGTTTCTTAACCTATTGTAGTTAGTGCAAAGAGTCCATAATAAAATAAAAGCATTCTAATTCATAAAACAGTTCCCCAGAAATCTATCAGAAATAGGAACGGTGGCACCGCCGTGAGCCTAGGTCTCACTGGCTTAGCTGTCTACGTGGCTGTAATCGGCTGAAGCCGAAACATCCACTGTGCGTCAGCTATGCTTTGCACCGTTATTTCGGATAGATTTCTGGGGAACTGTTTTATTTGGTTACCATTTGGACTTTTTACCTACATATTCTGATTAAACGAATTAGACGACTCATACCGAGTCAGTCCATACATAAAAAACGCATAGGCAACAGTAGAAATAAGAACTGCAAACCCTAGTAAATACAAACCATCTATCACATTTGCATTTTTTAGAACGTTAAGAGGGTACAAACTGATAATAATAGAAGGAATAAGGGTCGAAAGCGTGACACGCATCCAAAAGGAAATCTTTATCTGAGGATAGGCCGCAAACATAATCAAGGCATTACCGCCGATATCCGACACACTTTTCGAATTTCCCAGTATAAAGGCGAATGAACCTAAAATAATATAGTAGGATGCAATGATAATAGCCACCAGAATACATACGCCAAGCCAGATTGGTATTGCCAGTACATTGAAATCTCTCATCATGACTAGTACAAAGGCCATCAAGCCATAGATAATGTCACCAAATGCCACCGTAGACGATTTGGAGATAAGCAAGTGAAGAAGTGGGTTTTTAGGTTTAGTTAGATAGTAGTCCAGTTTACCAGAGCTGATAATATCTGAAATATTAGTAAGATTTCCAAAAAACAGTTGAGTTAAGCCAAATCCGGTGTAGACAACTGAATAAATATAAAAAATATCTCCCAGTTGAAAGGTATCTGATTTGAAAAGGGAAAAGAAAAATAGCCAATAGATCAAGAAGAATAGATTGTTGATGAACATCATCCCTGTCTGAATCCAAAAGTTTTTCTTATAGGTATAGTTACTTTTTAAGTTCATTAAAAATAGTTTCCAATAAAACATATTAGCCTCCATTCACAACTACCCTTTTCTTAAATTTATGAAATAAGATGGTAGATGACACCATTAATATCCCCAACACAACAAGCTGTATCCCAAACATCAGCACGATATGGTCCGTTTCATGGGTAATAATCTGTGCAGGAAAGCCGATAACATATAGAAATGGCGAAAAATAAAATAACTGCTGCACACTTCTCTCAAGTAAAGCAACCGGAAATATAATACCGCCAAACACAAAAAGTAATTTTTCATAAATGAAAATATAACCTGAAATCTCTTCCTCGACAAAACTAATGACACCAATCAAAAACTGAATACAATAATCGATGCTGTACCCGAAAACCAATGCTATGGAGAATAAAAGGACATCTGCCAAAGTCACATTCATCTGGATACCAAAAAGCATTAAAAGAAGAAAGCCAAACAACAAGTTGGTCAGAAATTTAAACAAAAAATCTCCAACTGACACCAAAAAATAATAGACTTGCAAATCAAAAGGTCTGGCTAAAGAATAAGCGATAGAACCACTTTTGATTTCATCAGAAATCTTATAGGAAACCATAGATCGCGCCATAAAATAAGCTTCGGTTACCAGTAAATAGAAGATGACTTGATGAAAGGTCACGCCATTGATAGTCGCTTGGTTTTCATACACCAAAGACCAGAGATTAATGAAAACCACCATGATAATCCCCATCATAATCTCTCGAAAAACAATAGCTTTGGCATAAACTAATTGCTCTTTTAAGCCAATCAAAACCATATTCACATATTTATTAGTCGACATCTATAGTCCCCACCTTAAATACCCTTTCGGCAATCTCCGATAGGCTCAAATATTTCTTATTGAAATTAACTAACCCGTACTCCTGTAATTCCTCAAAAACAGTTTCTAAGGAAATATCTTTGGTGTCAATGACTAACTCATGAGTGTATTTATCGATCTTCTTTTGAGTCAAAGCCTTTAATGGAAGAGCTTCTAAGTCCTCTTCCAAAGTTATCCCTATTGTTACAATGGATTCAAACCTTCTTAGCAACTCTTGAGTCGTGCCATCATAAAGCAGTCCACCATTGTGAATCATAACGACCCGATTGCACAACTTTTCCACGTCAGCAATGTCATGAGTCGTCAAGATAACCGTTTGATGGAATTGTTGGTTGTAATCTGCTATAACCGATAACAAGTTTTTTTTGGCAACAACATCTAAACCGATAGTCGGTTCATCCAAAAAGAGTAGCTTAGGATTGTGAATCAAGGAGGCTACAATCTCACATTTCATCTTTTCTCCTAGACTTAACTTTCTAACAGCCCTATCCGCAAACTCTTCAATGCTGAATGCTTTAATCAGATTGTCAATCCGCTCCTCCACTACAGCTTTGTCCAAATCGTATACACTGCCTAGAAACTGAAAAGTCTCCTGCGGCGTTAAATGGTACCACAACTGAGATTTCTGCCCAAAAACAATCCCTATATTTTTGATAATGTCTTTCCTATTTTTCCAAACATCCATCCCATCAATGAATACCTCCCCTGAATCAGGATGCAAAATGCCACACATCATCTTGATAAGAGTAGACTTACCAGACCCATTCACCCCAATCAGCCCAACAATATCCCCTTGTTTGACAGAAAAATTCATATCATTGACTGCAACCTTACTTATTTTCTTATTGCCAAACACCTTAGAAACCGAACTAACTTCAATTATATTCATCCTATTTTCTCCATTCATTATGGTTACTAGTCGCTAAAATTAAAGATTGAACAAAAATCTTTAAAAAAGAAACAGAGGTAAATTTAAGATAGCTCTATTAGAGAATTCCTTTCAATTCCACCCAGAGTTTTCAGCTCATCTATACAGACAAAACAAGTTGCATTTTTAAAAAGTAATATTCAGCCTTTCACCCCTTACACAAAGGCTTTTGTCTATTATAACTTTACTCGATATGATGTCAAGTAAAGTTATTTTATTTCTAAAATACAGTATCAAAATGTCGTTTTTTTTTTGTTTTTTATTTAATTTTACTAGTTAATTAATAAAATTTATCTGCGGACCACCAAAGAGTCTCTAACTCAGCAGTCAGACATAACGGTGCAAAGCATAGCTGACGCACAGTGACTGTTTCGGCTTTAGCCGATTTACAGTCACGTAGACAGCTAAGACCGTGAGACCTTGGCTCACGGCGGTGCCACCGCCTTTATTTCTGACCGCTGAGTTAGAGACTCGATTCTACCAAGCAGCGCTCTCTTCCTTCACTCAAAAACACAGCAGATAACTTGTCCACAAGAAACATACAATAGTAATTTCCATATGGAAAACCGTTGACATATACTTCAGATTTCGTTAAGATTACCATTATATTATTATTAGAAAGGTTGGGATTGTTATGAAACACGTGTGGTCAGCTTGGAATAAGCTCAATTTAATCCAGAAAATTGTGATTGGTATTATTGGAGGAGCTATTTTAGGTGTTTCGGTTCCAACTTGGACAGCAATCAGCATCCTTGGTACCCTTTTTGTCGGAGCCCTAAAGGCAATTGCGCCGATTTTGGTTTTCTTCTTAGTCATGTCTGCCTTGGCAACCAAACAAGAAAACCATAAGAGCAACATCAAAAGTATCGTCATTTTATACATTGTTGGGACTTTAGCCGCTTCACTTGTGGCTGTAGGGGCAAGTTTCCTATTTCCAACCACTATCCGATTAGTTGAGACAACTTCACAAGTCACTCCTCCAGAAGGCATTGCTCAGGTTTTAAAAACGCTCTTAACCAATATCGTTGATAACCCCGTAAATGCTATTATATCAGCAAATTACATTGGAATTCTGTCATGGGCTATCATTTTTGGACTAGCACTACGTTCAGCACCTCAAGCCAGTAAAGACTTTCTAGAGACCATGGCAAATGCTTCTTCTACAGTGGTTCGTTGGGTCATTGGTTTGGCACCAATTGGGATTCTCGGACTTGTGTTTGATACTGTGTCTACTAGCGGTATCACTATTTTCTTAGATTATGGCAATTTAATCCTTGTCTTAGTGAGCAGTATGCTGTTTGTTGCGTTGGTGGTCAATCCACTGATTACCTTTATCATGATTCGCCAAAATCCCTATCCTTTAGTCTTCAAATGTTTGAAAGATAGTGGAATTACAGCCTTCTTTACGCGTAGTTCTGCCGCTAATATTCCTATTAATATGGAACTATGTGAAGAGCTAGGACTAGATGAAGATACCTATTCTGTATCTATTCCACTTGGAGCTACCATTAATATGGCAGGAGCAGCTGTTACCATTTCCATTCTTACTTTGGCTACGGTGTCTACTTTAGGGATTCAAGTTGATTTTATAACAGCTTTAATCTTGAGCGTTTTGGCGGCAGTATCTGCTTGCGGCGCTTCTGGTGTAGCTGGCGGATCACTCCTCTTGATTCCCTTGGCTTGTAGCTTGTTTGGGATTTCCAATGACATCGCCATGCAGGTGGTCGGCGTTGGTTTCATCATCGGCGTTATCCAAGATTCATTTGAAACGGCCCTTAACTCTTCCACCGACGTTCTCTTTACAGCAAGTGCAGAATTCAGAGAATGGAAAAAAGAAGGCAAGGCTCTTCCACAGTTGACTTGGAAAAAGCCAGTCTAAAAGTAAAGACAAGTGTAGAAAACTGTGCTACAATACAGTCATCAACAATAACATTTTCGGGGCAAGGTGCAATTCCTTACCGGTGGTCATAGTCCACGAGCTTTCCAGCAGATCTGGCGCAATTCCAGAACCGATAGTTACAGTCTAGATGAGAGAAAATGGTTATATTTCACACTGACTTATTGTGGCCAAGACCACTTTATTTGAGCAACCAGAAATGTAGTCATTTTTCGGTTGCTCTTTTTTGTGGTTTAAAGAGCGACTGGCAAATGACCAGTTGGGCGCCCATATGAAGTATGCGCCACAGAACGTTAGTCGAAGTAGACCCACCCTATTCGTTTGATTCCGAAAAGAAATGGGAGGAAATTATGAGTACATCTACAAAACGGTCTTCTAGAGAGACCACAAGAAAATTAGTTTTAGTCGGCTTGTTTGGTGCCGTCAGCGCCCTTTTGATGATTTTGGAGTTCAGTCTACCCCTGATTCCTGGTTTTATCAAAATGGACTTCTCCGAACTGCCTGTTATTTTGGGCGGGTTTTTGCTTGGACCTCTGTATGGCAGCTATATCGTTTTTGTCAAGATTGCCTTGAATTTTATCTTGAACGGCACGACCACATTTGGCATTGGCGAGCTGGTCAATATGATTGGTAGCCTTGCCTACATGTTGCCGGCTGTCTTTATTTATCGCAAGCTGCACACCAAAAAAGGCGCCATCATCAGTTTGGTGGCTGGTACCCTAGTGGCTACTGCTGTCCTGCTTTTGGCCAACTATTTTGTCATGTTCCCACTGTATGCCGCTGTCATGAATTTCCCTATGGAAGCCATCGTCAAAATGGCGGGAGCAACCAATCCGTGGGTCAGTGACGTGTTTACCATGATGCTATTCTCTTTGCTGCCTTTCAACTTGTTCAAGTATGGTTTGACGGCTGTTATTACCTTTTTTACCTATAAGCGATTGGAGAAGGTATTGCCTTTTCATTGATTGAGTTTAACAGGAATAGTAGTAATAATAAATGGGTTTGGGCAAGCAGTATGTATGAATAACATCTATTTCTAAAACAAGAAAGAGTTCCCCAGAATCTATCCCAAATAATAACGGTAGCTATATTGTAAGTAAAAGCTGAGCCATGTTCTTACTGGCTTCGCTTTCTAGCTTTCTACGTGAGATATGCTTTACACCGTTATTTGAGATAGATTCTGGGGAACTCTTTTATTTAGTTATCCTCTGCACTTTTTATCAAAATTCTTTTTTTTATTGCTTCTTTGAAAGTTTATTTTCAACCAAAAGGTGTCCTACATAGAAACCACTAATTACAAGAACTGTTCGTATTCACTGGAAGCTATAATTAAATAGTTGAGATAGCACAAAATTTATTATTAACCCCAGTAAAATGTAGCACACTAAAAGCATTATCTTGTTCTTTTGTATGTCTTTGATGACATCCATTAAAATTCCCACCTCTCTTATGGTCTTTGTTTGTAATCGGTTCCGCTTTTATATATTAAAAATAACACAATGTAGTAATAATAACAAGAAAGATTAAAATAAAGATTCTATTTACTTAAAAGTTAGGAGTCACCAACGAATCTGTCAGAAATAACGGTGAATAAACATAGCTGTCTACGTATCAGTAAGAAGCTGGGCAAAAAGTCCAAATGGTAACCAAATAAAAGAGTTCCCTAGAAATTTATCCGTACAGAACGGTGTATAGCATAGCTGACGCACAGTGGATGTTTCGGCTTCAGCCGATTTACAGCCACGTAGACAGCTAAGCCGAAAGACCAAGGCTTTCGGCGGTGCCACCGTTCCCGTTTCGGATAAATTTCTGGGGAACTCTTTTATGATTTAGAAATTTTTTTATTTTATTACAGACTTTTTGCCCAACCCCTCGCTATTTCTGACAGATTCGTTGGAGAATCTTATATTAGTTAAACAAATCAATCCACCTACCCGTTAAACCGATTCATAATGCTATCGATATTTTTAATCAACACAGAAATGGAGCCGTCTGGATTATTTAGAAATTCAATAATTTCCTTATCATCATAGACCTGGCTAGGTATAGTAATCTCGATGCCATTTGCCAGTTTGAACTTTTGTTTGCTGTATTTGCGTTCGTACTTGGCTGGGTTGTGAACGGGGATGGTTGGTGCAACTTTTTCTTCCTGAATGGCCTGTAGAGATGCCTCTTTTGCCAGCGGATTCTCCTTGAAGACTTGCTCAAACACTTGGCCAGCATTAATGTGGTCGTTTTCCTCCAGCTGTTGGTAGATAACTTGCTGGGTAGTGGCAAGCGCTACGTAGTCCTCTTCGTTGAACTTTTTGGCAACGTGGCTGACCGTTTTTTTGATTTCCTTAATCTGTTCCTTAGTCGAGCTGGTGGTCGGAATTTCTAGGAATTGTTGCGAGAAGTAGTTTTGGCGTTTGCCCTCGATGATGTACTTTTTCTCTAGCAGTTGATAGGTCAAGCTGTCCAAGTCCAGCACAAAGGCCTCGCTCGGCGTCTGCCCACCCGTTGGCAAAATGGCGTGGTTCATGATAATAGTATTGACTACAGAATCCCCATCTTGCTCCAGAAAATGAGTAAATTTGCTGCTGTAATCTAGGCGCAGAATCCCAATAATGGAGGGGCTGGCTTGGAAAAAGAGATAGTCGGCGGCAGGAATTTCTTCAGCTGGCGCAATTAAGTTGAATAATTTTTCTGCTAAGATATGACTTTTTTCTATAAATGACTGAGATGGGTCGCGCAAAAATAGTGCCAGCTCACTTTCTGCTTCGATTTGCCCATGCTTTGGGTCTGCTTTTTGGACTTTTTCATTGAGTTTTGTCAAGTAGTCCACTAAATTCGGTTGGGACAAATCTAGTCCTTCTTGGGATAATAGTAGGTTTCCGGTATTTTTATCCAGAATATGAACGATGGCTTGTGTGATAATCATGGCTGGCTCCTTAAAGTTTTTCTTTCCTATCATACTATATTCCTTGCTAGAATTGAAGAATATAGAGATAATAAGGACAAATGAAAGGAAGGTCACTCTATGCACATTGCTTTACGAACCGTGAAAATCGTGGCAGCGACTTGTATTGCCATCTTGATTGCCGAGCAGCTGGGTTTGCTTTATGCCAGTTCTGCCGGAATTATTGCTCTGCTGAGCATTCTCGATACTCGCAGGTCCACCTTACAGATTGCCCTGAAACGTGTTGGTGCCACCATTCTTTGCCTAGGGCTGTCACTGTTGGTCATTTCTTTGCTCCATGTTTCTTGGCTGTCTTACGGGGTATTCTTGGCCATCTTTGTCCCGCTCGCCTACCGATTTCATTTGCAAGCGGGGATTGCGCCTTGTGCGGTCTTGGCGACTCACCTGTGGCTCGAGCAGTCCATCGCCTTTTCGCTCATACAAAATGAGCTCCTCTTGATGTTAATCGGCGCCGGAATCGCCAGCCTTTTCAACTTATACATGCCGTCACGACAAGGGGAAATCACCTTATTGAAGGTAGAAGTTGAGGACCAACTAAAGTCTGTTTTGCTCTACTTCAACCAGTTTTTGTTGGACGGGAAAGCGGAATCAGGACCAGAAATGCTGGCTGCCCTCAAAAAAAGTATCGCCACTGCCAAAGAAATCGTCTATCTGGAGCGGGATAATCAAGTCTTTTCACAAACCAATTACGACGTCCACTACTTCGATATGCGGCAGGAGCAGACCTTGATTCTGGAAACCATGATGGGCCACCTCAACTATATTCACCTAGAAACTGAGGAAAGTAAGATTTTAGCTGGAATGTTCTTTTTGACCGCCGACCAATTGTGCGAGTGGAACCCCGTCACCTACCTCATTACCGACCTCAACCTTATGTTAGACGGCTTCCGTGATCGAGAGTTGCCAAAAACACGAGACGAATTTGAGAACCGCGCTACTCTGTTGCTGCTGCTTTATGATTTTATCCGATTTTTAACCATTAAAGAAGAGTTCTACCGTGAATACTCGGATTTGTTAGGGGAGTAGCGGGGGTGTTGGGTTTTAAAATGATAGGAGTCTGCTCGCTATTTGGCTCGTGTAGCGGGAGTTGAATTGCCTTAGATAGAGGAATACATTCATTTATAGACGACTTAGTTTGAGATTTGAACTAGGTTGTCTTTTTGTTTTGTAGAAATTCCGTGGAATTTCTTCCTTTTGATGGGGTTTTAGCTATGGCAGCGATATTCTACAAGTGCCAGTATTTGTTTTTAGCGCCTAACTTCAGTAGGTTTTGATAAGATGTGGGAATTTCTTCCGAAATTCCGTCCGATTGGTAGAGTTGTTAGATAAACTAGCAATTTCTAATCTCTAATATGGAGTAACGTATATTTATTCCTCGTTAAAATGCTATTTTTGTGCCCTTTTCTCATAATTCGAGCTACTTTAGCTTTTTTCAACACTTTTTCGACTGATTTTAAGTCAATTATGAGAAAACTTGCTCTTTCTTTGTCGTTAACGAGGAATAAAGTGTGTTTATTCCTCGTTAGAATGCTGATTTTGTACTCTTTTCTCATAATTCGAGCTACTTTAGCTTTTTTCAACGCTTTTTCGACTGATTTTAAGTCAATTATGAGAAAACTTGCTCTTTCTTTGTCGCTAACGAGGAATAAAGTGTGTTTATTCCTCGTTAGAATGCTGATTTTGTATCCTTTTCTCATAATTCGATCTTATAACTAAATTTCTATCAACTTTTTTAAATAAAAAAAAAAATATGATAATTTTTGCGTATCTATAAGTAGAGAGTAATTAAGGAGGGATTTTTTTGCGCGTTCCATCGATAGAATTAATGCAACAATGGGTTTTGAGTAAACGGGATAGTCACATTAGCCAGGATAAGTTAAGATTGATTAGGAGTTTAGAACAAGGATACTTAGGTGAAGTGGCTGTAGACGCTTGCTATTCCTACAGATGGTCAGACCGCTTACTATATTTGACTGACCTTTATCTTAATTTTAATGGTAGTTGCCAGATTGATGCCATTGGAATTGGTGCGGGTATAATTGTAGTCTTTGAAATTAAAAATTACTCTGGACGTTATGAATATCGTAATGGACAATTCTACTTAAATGGTAGGGAGTTTAGTCATAATAGCTTGGCTCAGTTAACTCGATCAGTTAATATTGTACAGAATATCTTTCGATCGATGAATATCTCTGTAAAAGTAATCGGAAAAATTGTTTTAGCAAATTCGAGTGGAGAATTTTTTTGTGATTCAGATGAAATTTCAAAGAAATTTCTTCCGATTAACCAACTGAAAACTTTTTGGAGCTATATCTATCAGAAAGAAGCTGGACAACCAATTGGAAAAAAAGAGTATATCACCTCCATAATTAAAAATTACAGTAATGAAGATAGATATATTCCAAACGATATCCCTTTTTCTGAACTCAAGCTTGGACCGTTTTGCCCAAAGTGTTACGAAACGAATCTCATTTCTAAAAGATTTCATGTTGTATGCTCTACCTGTCATTTTAAAGAAGAGAAATCAACTGCCATGCATCGACTAACCTGTGAACTAGGGGTTTTAAAACCTAACACTCCCATCATACCTAAGAATATTCATCAGCTATCAAATGGCTTCTTTACAAAAAATGCTTGTTCAAAGTACCTTAATGATTTTTTGACTAAATCAATAAATAGTAGTAAAAAAAACACCACCTACCAAAACCCAAAAATGCTCTACCGGTACTATTATCCTTACTACTTAGCCAACCAGCAACTCTAAGCCCAACTTATCCACAAAGTTATCCACATGTACACATGTTCGTCCCTACTTGTAGGGGGATTGCGCTTGATTCGTCTATATCTTGGTCAAGTGCTATTTTTGTAATCTGTTTGTAACTCTGCCTCAGCAGAGTTTTCCACAAAAAATCTTTTCTCTGCAAAATAGCTCAAAACCCTATTCCCACGCTGTTTTCATTACTTGTCACTCAACTTTATCCACACTTATCCACAGGCTAAATGGTTTTTGTGGACAAGTCTTCCCTTCTCAACCCCCTACTATAATAACCTTTCAAGGAAATGTGACAATTTTGCTCTCTCCATCATCACCAGTCCAACCAGCTAATTTTCCACAGACTTATCCACAGAGTTGTCCACAAAACTTCACACATTCCACCACACGCAAAAAAGCTACCTAAGCACTTGGCCTAGGTAGCTCAATGTCATATTTTTATGCAATAAATCCCATAATGGCTTGATAAATCAAAGCTCCTGCAACACCACCGATAATTGGGCCGACCACTGGAATCCAGCTATAAGACCAGTCGGAGTCGCCTTTGCCCTTGATTGGCAAGATAGCATGCATAATCCGCGGACCAAGGTCGCGAGCCGGATTGATAGCATAACCAGTCGTTGATCCCAAAGAAAAGCCAATCGCCCCCACAATAAGACCGACAATGATTGGTCCTAATCCAGCACTCACCATGCTTGGGCCGATTGCCATAATCCCCATGACCAAGACAGCCGTCCCGATAGCCTCGCCCAACAAGTTTGAGCCGGTATCACGAATGGCTGGACCTGTGGAAAAGCTGGCTAAAATATTGCCCGGATCCTTGGTTTGTCCCCAATGAGGCAGATAGTGCAGCCACAAGACCACCGACGCCAACATAGCCCCCAAGAACTGGGCAATGATAAATGGCACCACATCAACCCAAGGTAGCGAGCCGGTTGCCGCCATGGCTAAAGTCACTGCCGGATTCAAATGAGCCGGACTGATAAAGCCGGAAATATAGACCGCAATCGTCACCGCAAGCCCCCAACCAAGTACAATAGCTACCCAACCGGTACCTTCTTCCTTCGTTTTGGACAGGACATTCCCTGCCACAACACCATTTCCTAGCAAGACTAGGATGAAGGTGCCTAAAAATTCACCGATAAAATTCTGCATGTTCTATACCTCTTTCTTTACTTATTAAGCTCCATGTCTTTGAGCTGAGCCTCAATCATGTCGATGGATGCACCTGCCTGTAAGAGTGCCGCTGCCGTATAGGTTCCCTCGACCACAGCCACGTTGTACAAGCGAATCTCCTTGTCGGAAAACTCTATAGCCATGTCCAAATTCATCTTCGCACTGCCCAAATCGTAAAAGGCAAGTAGCTTTTCTTTAGGGTTGGCTTGGATAATGTCTTGGACTTGGTCGAAACTAGTCCCGATGCCACCATCTGGATTGCCGCCGACATAGGTCATTTCCACGTCTTTGGCTACTTCTTGAATCAACTCATAAATGCCTTGCGCAATGTTTTTGGAATGCGATACTAATATAATGCCGTAATCACTCATTACTCATACACCCCCGCTTCAATCATCGCTTTGAACAAGAGGCCACTTGAGTAGGCACCTGGGTCGATGTGTCCCACAGAACGCTCACCCACGTAACTAGCTCTCCCCTTAGTCGCTTGGATGGCTTTTGTTGCTTCAACAGCCGCATCGATGCCTTGCACTGTCAACTTGCTCTCAGCCACCAAGTCCACAACGGGTGCCCAAACGTCTACCATCGTTTTCTCGCCAACTTCAGCCTTGCCACGTTTTTGAATAGACTCCAAACCGTCCTTCAAGGATTGAGCCAAGCCCACTTCTGCCTGTGCTCCCTTTGCCAGCCCCATAAAAGCTGACCCATACAAGGGACCTGATGCTCCACCAACCTTGCTCAAGAGTTGCATGGCCACCAATTTCAAGACATCCACATCCGTTTGTGGCACCTTGTCTTCCAGAGCCTCCATAACAGCTGCCATGCCACGTGACATATTGCCACCATGGTCTCCGTCTCCAATCGGTGTATCCAATTCACTCAGATAATCCTTGTTAGCTTGCACCTTGTCATTAAAAATTTCCATCCATCTGATTACTTTGCCTGCTTCCATCTGCCTCGCCCTCTCTCTTAAAATCTCGTAATCGTGTTGCTTGGCGCATTCAAGGCCTCTAACCAAGCCGCATCTTCCAACTTAATCAAGGTCAAGGACAAGCCCTGCATATCAATGGCCGTCATGTAGTTGCCGACCTTCTTGTAATCCACCACAATATTTTCCGCCGCCAGCAAATGAGCCACATCGTTCGCAAACACATACTGCTCCATCAAAGGCGTAGCGCCCAAACCATTGATCAACAGCCCAAACTTATCGCCCTCTTTGCGGTCAAATGACGCTAAAAGCTTGCCTACTAATTCTTGTGCCAAGTCCTTAGACGGTTTCATGCTCTCACGACGGTAGCCCGGCTCACCATGGATGCCGACACCAAACTCCATTTGGTCGTCTTCTAGAACAAAACCAGGTTTGCCCACTTCAGGAACTGTTGCACCGGATAAAGCTAGCCCAATGGTTTTAATATTCGGCACTAAGTTTACCGCCAAGTCCTTGATTTCAGCCAAAGTCTTACCAGTATCTGCCGCATGACCTAGAATCTTGTGCACCAAAATGGTTCCTGCAACTCCACGCTTGCCTTGTGTATAGAGGCTATCTTCCACGGCAATATCATCATCCACCACGATACTGTCCACTTGAATGCCTTCCATCTCTGCCAATTCTTGCGCCATCTCGAAGTTCATAATGTCACCAGAGTAGTTCTTAATGACCATGAAAACTCCAGCGCCTTCATCAGCTGCCTTAATCGCTTCTAGAATTTGGTCAGGCGTTGGTGAAGTAAAGACCGCACCACAAACAGCCGCCGATAACATACCTTGACCAACAAAACCAGCATGAGCAGGTTCGTGACCAGAGCCACCACCAGAGATCAACGCCACTTTACCAGTCTTTGGAGCTGTACGAACAATACTGTCAAAGCCTTCCAAACGCTCTACAATATCCGAATGGCAATAAGCAAGCCCATCTAACATCTCGTCAACAATCTTGCGTGGGTCGTTCATAATTTTTTTCATTTCCATTTCTCCTTTGTTTTGGCAGGTTGTCCCACCATTTATTCCTCTTTATTGTAAACGCCACTAGCCCCATATGGAATGGACATTTTAAGAGAATTGTCCTCCTTGATAGAATTGGGTATAATAGTTTTGAGGAAAGGAGAGCCTATGACGACTTCATTCATTACCAAAAAACGGATTGCCAAATCCTTGCGAACCCTGATGGCACAAACTGAATTTGAAAAAATCTCCATCGTTGAAATTATGGAGCAGACCGGTATCCGTCGTCAGACCTTCTACAGCCATTTTGTGGACAAGTACGACCTGCTCAACTGGATTTTTGTGACTGACTTGGAAGAGCAGATTCAAGACAACTTGACCTACGTTAGCGGAGACAGCCTCATGCTGCAGGTGCTGGATTTCTTCTCCATGAACCAAACCTTCTACCGCAAACTCTTCCTGCTAGAAGGCCAAAACAACTTTTCCGACTACTTTTTTGACTATTGCCACCAACTAGTCGAAAAGATGATTAGCGATAACCCCACAAACCAAGCCTACAAATGGAGCCCAGACGAGTACAACTTTTTTGTAGCCTATCAAGCTGCGGCCATCAGTTTTCTTATCCGTAAAAGTATCCTTGCCGGGGACATGGATTGCCGAAACTTGAGCAAGGATATTCGGCAGGTGCTGCATAGGGGCTTGGTTGGGTGGCGTCTTGATTGATGTGGAAACGAATGTACCCTGAATTCCCGAAGAAACATAGTATACAAGTCACCTTGCTCGCCTAGAGCCGAAGGTGACTTATTTTATGATTGAGCTATCCAATAGTGACATCTAAGGCTGTTAAAATTTGTTTCTGCACTTTTGTTAGAGGAACAATGGCTTGGCAATCTCCAGTCCATAGCTTGCGAATCTTGTTTAATTCACGAATGACCTGCTTGATTCTTAACCCTTCGGTTTCTGGATGTTGCTTGATTCGGTAGCTTAACTCACTACGTAAAACTAATCCAATAAAGGCTACAAACATCTTTCCTTCCGTTGTTTGCGTATGGTGAGTGCGCATGCGACGGTAGTCCATTCCATTTTTCAAGTTGTCAAAACTCTTTTCAATGATATCCTTTTGTCGATAAATCCTGATAGCTTCCTCAGCTGTTTGTTCTAAATCACTAGTCACTAGCATAAAATAGCCAAATTTTGATTTGATAGCGTCAATACTTTCGTAATCAATTTCAAACTCAATCGTTTTTTCACCACTCTCTATCACCTTAAAATATTTCTTCTGACTGCTCTTTAATTGACGGTTCTTTGCCAGTAGCGTTAGTTGTTTTTCTTGACGGTCAATATCATCGTAAAGTGCTTTTTCTTCTAAGTTAGCTCGTGCAGGATCATAATAAATGTGAATGTTTAGCGGTGTTTCTGAATTGGATACAGGAATGGTACGTCCATAAATTTGTTCTGTTCTAGAAAATTCCTTTGAAGAAAATGGGATAGACAACTGTTCATTGATTTGTTCTTTGTACAAGGTATAGTTTTTGGGTAACAGACTCAACACCTTAAACCCTTTTTCAGTCACCAACCGCAGGTTAGACATGGTAAAAAAGCCTTGGTCCATGACAAAGCTGACCTCTCTAAATTGCAGTTGCCGAGTCAGTTCAAACATGTAAGGAAGATAGGTTTTATCAATCAGACTGCCATTATAAATGGAATAGTAAAGAGGTAAGCGAGATTTTTCTCCATAGAAAACACCTAAGTTAAATTGGACTAACTTATCCCCATCTCTGTTATAGCCAAACTCAACGTAATCATTTTGTTGGCTGTAAGAAGAGATAGAAGTGACATCGTAGGCGATATATTCATTCTCTTTAGCTTTTTGACACCAGACATCTAAGAAATCCAAGCGTTGCTTATCCTTGATAGAGGCAAAGAACTCACTAACTCGTTGAGAAGAAAAAGATTTCTCAGTTTGGATATCTTGTTCTATTGTCCAGTCTTCAAAATCCATCATGACATTGCCGTTAGCCATCATGTAAGCAGATAGATTAAGAATCATTTCCCATTGATGGGGAAAGGCTTTTTGTAGCATAGGAGTTAGTCCTAGCTCCTTTGCCAACCGATGGTAAGCAGCCATAAAACCAACCGTATGAACGCTTTTAACACTTTCTAAAGAAGATACTGTTTCCTCAGGAAACAAGTCAAAATAATTTTTATTTGGGATCAACATACCGGTTTCCGGGTCCAATTTACCAATACTTTTTTCATCAGAAGTTGGTTTTCCTTTGTCATTCCGGTAAGAACGCAGCGTATAATAAACGTATTTAGTACCGTTGGGACCTTTCTTATAAGTAATGCGTTTTTTAGGCAATTGAACTAGTTGTTTCATGGCAAAGTCCTCCTTGTATACTACCTATTATAGTATACATGATTAAAAAAGTCAAGCTTTATTTGTCAAATTTAACAAATAAAGCTTGATAGATTAACGTTTTGAAAATAGGTATACTACATCTGCCCGGGAATTCAGGGTATAACGCATAAAAAATAGGCGAAATCCAAACTGGACTCGCCTATTTTTTTATGTCAAAACATGTTTCACTTTTGAACTCCATGGAAGAAAATCATCTAGAATTTCTGATAACGTTAAATCGGACTGATTCGGCAACTGTCCAAATAGATATCTCAAATAAGCATAAATATCTAATCCATTTGCAATCACGGTTTAAATGATATTATATGCATAATAATTTACGGCAGCTTCAGATTTGCTTGTCGAGAAACTTCGGTTCTTTGCTAAAACGCTAGGGCTTGCTAATCTATTTTGAATAGTGGGTTTTGGAGCCTTGCCTGTTTTAATGGATGCTTTAGATGCATGTACCTTACAACGCTTGCATTCATACGCTTGTTCATAATGGGCATGCTTGACCAACGTTACAGGGATAAATTCTATTTCTGTAGACACTCCACGTTTGTCAATTGCGAACATTCCAGTGTCATAACAGGCTCAAAATCTATCGGATTACTCCACATCGTGAATGTGTACTTCACAGGGAGGACCCTCGATCAGCTCTACTTTTCTACCTTTAGAAATTTTCGTTTGTAAATAATTTCTTCCGTTTCAACGGTTTGTTCATTCGCAGTTGTCTCTGCCGAATTAAAATACTAGTCTTTTTCCTCAAATAAAGAAAGCTGATTGGTAGCTGACTTTTCAGAAGATATGCCAAACATTTTGCGATTCATATTGGAAAGTAAGAGACGAAGTTGTTTATTTTCTTCGACTAAGGCAGCTACTTGTTCCGTCAATTTTAAATTGCTCTCTACTAATTTTTGTAACGGATCTGCCAATGAATTCACCTCGTTTCTGTTCTTAAGTAAGTGAGAAATAAAACAAAAGAGTTTCCAAGAATTGTATCATAATAACGATGAACAGCCATGGGCGTAAAAGCCAGTCCATACACTGCTGTTTCTAAAAAATCTCTTTGTTAATATAATCCTTTCTGATACTAATTTTAATCCCTATCTTTTTACCATAGCAGCTATTTCTGTTCTAAACAATAATATTTGTACTATAACAAATAAAATATACACTATAAACCCAAAAATATTCATCATATAGGTTGTCACTAGTATGTGGATAACCATATATGCAGCTAAAGATAATAAATGTTTTTTCTTAAAATTTAAATCCTTAAAAACTACTATAAAATTATAGGCAACCCACAACATATAGGAAACTAAAATACCTATAGCAACACTTATCAACGTTCCAAATATAGTTAGCAACGCCAGAATAATAATTGTTGAAGTGATAGCAAATAAGACTGAATTTCTTAAATAAATTTTCCCATCTACTTTAACCTTGTATAAATTCATTAATAATATATTTGATAAAATAATAAAAGGCAAGGCCAAAAATGTTACAGAAAGAATAGGTAATGACAGCATATATTTAGGTAATACTGTAGACACGAAAAAATATATGACAAAATACCCTATGCCACTTACCTCGCCTATGACTACACAAGCCGTTATGACAGCATCCATAATTGTTTTACTTGAATTAGCAGCTAGTAAATTATAAAAAACTAGACTAATTGCACTTACAATCAGTAAAGAAATATTTAATAAGGAATTTTGGAATGAGTATTGTGCAAATGATTCTAAATCAAAAAATATATTTACAAGCCAGTTACCTGCATTACCAACATAAGCCATAGACATATTTCCAATTAATATAAACATTCCTACTTTGATTAATTGTAATTTCCTCTGAGAACTAAATTGTTTAGAAATTCCAAATTCACGCGAAAAATACACTTCATATATTAAAAATAATATTATATAACTCAACAGTGTTAAAAAAATATACACTTGGTAATTACTGTTTTGAAATATAAAAATCGTCATTAGCAATAAAGATGTATATAGCACACTTGTAAGCATTGTACTATATGAATACACATGAAAATCACCAATAGCTTGCCTAAAATTTTGATGGTAGGTATTGATTAATATAAAGAATGCTGAAATAGAAAACCACATATAAATTGGATCTCCATATAGCAAAGCTAGTATTGTAAGCACAAGAGTTATTAACAATTGATAGAAAACTAAAAAATTATGTTCATCTTTGATGGTATCTATATCTAAATCTTTTTTATCTTTCCCACCATACTTGATATAGATACCGTCATTAAATCCAATATTTAAAATGTATGCAAAGGATAGAAATAATGTATATTGCCTATACCGTCCATAATCATGAACGGATAAAACCATAGGCAAAATTAACCCAATAATAAAACTACTTCCATAATTAAATAGACTTGCTAGGATAACTTTTATAAGATTTTGAATAAATTTCATACTAGGATTTCCTTCTATAATTTACTATCTTCGGTAATACATATCGAACAATCCAGTATAAAAACATAGGGACTAGATATATTCTAGATATTTTATATAAAGAAGATGTTAGATGAATTCTAAGTGCATCAAGAAAGAAGATTGGTAGCGTTCCTGCAAGTAGAAAAAGTGTAAGAATATTTTGATGTTTCACATATGCAGCATATACTTTAGATGCAGCCCATCCATAAATAAACATATGTAGGGCAACTCCGATATACCCAAAATTTAAATACCCCTCTGTTACAGGAGAAAATCCTAAACCTGCTCCTGAAGCAAAAACATCTGGATGCTGTGTTGATAAAAACCAGTCATTTATTTCTACTCCATATTTCACAAAAAAGCGAGCAAGGTATGGTATGGGAGCCCCAATAGCATTAATATAAGACTGTCCATAGAATCGTACATCTGGACTATTCGTCAATACATCCAACAACGACCTAACCGGAGATATGAACTCTGAAATATTTTTTGGTATAGGAAGATAGGCTCCCGGATCAACGGTGACCATCCTTATACTATTATTAATTGTAGATTCAAGACCTTCCGGAAAGTAATATCGCGCATTTGAATAGAGCTGTGCTAGTCCTATCCCAAATGAAAACACAACAACAAGAGGGACTATCTTTACTTTCTTAACATCGTAGCTATATAATACCAACAAGAAAATAACAGAATAGATAATTGTGCTTCTAGCACCAATAATTAATAATACAAATAAGGAAAAAACAGATACTAGCACACCAACTACCTGAAATAGCTTTTCTTTTGTTTTATAGCCATAATACCAAGTCACTATTCCCGATAATATCAACCATTGAAATCCTCCACCAATAACTACGGAGTCTTTTAATATGTTGATTCTATCCAATCCATATCCAGCAGCTAGCATCTGCTTAAGCCCCCCAAAAGCAAGAACTTCACTAACAACGGAAAGCATAGAGATCAATAAAAAAATATACACTACTAATTTTAATGCTTGTATATCTAATTTATCGGCTTTAACACCAATATCATTAGAATCCTTCATTCTGACTGATTTTAATCCTAAAATTAAAAATACTAGCCCCAATAAATTGATAAACAAATAATTAACAATAACCTTACTATCATATAAGTTTTGATATAATAAAGGACCTAATGCATACATCACAAACATAATAGGTAAAAGTGTTAAGGGCTTGATTGCATTAGATTTTCTATCAATTATAGGTGTCAACAAATAATACAACCCTAAGTAAGATATAGAAATTATCAGTACATCAATAAGCGGCACTCCAAATATTAATATCATAGTTATATATACCAGGAAAATAATATGGATTAAAAAAAGTTTTTCAGCAATAGTTTCATTCTTTGCACTCACCTTTATTCTCCCTTTCTGTACAATTCTATATATTTTTCTGCCATAATATCACTTGTAAAGTCTAAAGATTTTATATACGCGTTATTCCCTAAACATTCTCTTAACCACTGACTTTCTATCAAACTATTTATGGAGTCCACTAAGGCATCTGTATCAGGTTCAATTAATAGCCCTGATTCCTCATGAGAAATCATCTCCCCAATCCCACCTACATCACTTGCAATGATAGGTAACCCGGTTGCCATAGCTTCTATTAATGATATCGGCATCCCCTCCCATAGAGAAGGTAAAATAAAGATGTCAGCTTCTAATAAAAAGTTACGAACATCATCTACAGCACCCACAAAAATTATATTCTTCTCCAAACCTAAAGTCTCTACTAACTCAGATAATTCTTCTTGTTTTTCTCCCTGACCGATTAGTTTCAATGTTAAATTTGGATATTTAGTTTTCAAAATTTGAACAGCTTTTATCATAGTCACATGGTTTTTAGGTTCACTTAACCTTCCAACGTGGACTATCTCAATATTTTTAGTAATTTCATAATTAGACTTTCTATTGAAGTCAGCTAGCAAGACCCCATTATAGATTAATGGTATATGAGAACTATCTACATGGTATACCTTTGATATAGAGCTTTTAACTTTTTCGCTAATTGCAACTGGTATAAGTTTAAATAGTTTGAAAAATATCCGATAAAGTATTTTTGAGAATATCCCTGCATCCTTTTCCGCCAAATTATGCGTTGTATGAATACGACTTTTTATTCCAAGTAACACCTCAATAGGAAGACAGTATAAAGTCGCTGATAAGTGTGAATGCACTACTTTAGGTTTATATTTAGAGAAAATATCAAATAATTTTCGCATAATGGATATATCAAACCCTAGCTTCTTATCTAAGTATATAATCGGTATACCTAGATTTTTAATTCTTTCTGAAATAAATGTTTCATTGGAAAAAAATGTTACAACGAGCACATTATACTGTTTATTTTTAAGTTCTCTCACTAAATTTTCAACAACAATTTCTGCGCCGCCAATACCCAATGTTGGTATCACTTGAATGATATCAATTTTTTTATTTTCTTCCATAACTACTACGCTCCTAATATAAATAATTATTTCTTTAATTCAAAAGTATCTTCTTTCAATTACAGCACAATGATTTACCTATGAGAGATATAGCAGTTTCCAATAATTTTATATAGTAGAATACTACCTTAGGGCATATTATAGCACACTCTTAACTGCTTCATATTCAGAAAATAATTTTTCCATAACGCCTTCCAGAGTATAGTTACGTCTTACTTTATCAATATTCCAATCAGACATTTGTTGCCTATACTCCGAATCATCTAAATCATGTATTGCTTCAATTATCTTCTCACTATCTCCAACCGGAACAATTATTCCACCTTTATCTTCTAACATATCTACATTAGCACCAACGTTCGTTGTAATTATAGGCAATCCAGACGCCATCGCTTCCAATAAAGCCACCGAAAACCCCTCACTATAGGTAGGGAACAAAAAAAGGTGAGATCGTTTAAGTCTCTTTTGTACATCTCCCTTAGATAAGATACCCAATAACTTTACATTTTTAGGGAAATTTTCTTCATTTAAACTGGGCTGTTTTGGGCCCACTAGATTAAATATCCTATCAGGCATCGCCTCAGCAACTCTAATAATTTCATTAATTCCTTTACTCTCTTGAATATGTCCAACAAAGATTATTTCTTTAATCTTGCCAGAATCAACAAATAGATGATTTCTAATGGAGCTATTATCAATGAAATTCGGGATAATCTTACTTTCACAATCACTATTTACAAGTAAATATGTCTTAGAGTCATTATTAAGAACAAGTCGTCTATCTGCTAATTTTGTCATCTTTTTTAAAATCAATAGTTGTAAACGGCCGCTTATCTGGTCACTAATATTACAGTGATAATGTATAAATAGTTTAGTACTAGATTTTTTTACAACCAACGCACATAAGTAATCTCTGAAAAGGCCTAATTTACTACAGGATGTATTCAGATGTATAATGTCAGGTTTATATTCTCTTTCTATTTTTATTACCTGTCTAATTATCTGATACGTTCTTTTAATTTCATCCAAAATATTTCGTTTTGAATTAATAATTTTAGAGCGTTCACCAATAATAGCAGTATTAACTAATCTTATATCCATCTTTCTATTAGTGGCATAGTGAATATATTGCTCAGTCCATCTGGCTATCCCTCCGATTGGTGGCGGCAGAGGAGAAATCATCATAATGCGTAAATCACTATTTTTCATCTTAATATTTTCTCCAAACCGTACGATTCACATAATCCGTATAAGATAAAATAATTCTCAATACTTTTTCAGAAACATTTGGCATAGAGTAATCACTTACTTGTCTCAAAGTTGTTGGCGCTTGGCTTTCGAGAACTTCTAATCCTTGTAGAATTCTTTCTTTTTCAAGACCAACCATCATAACTGCCGCTTCTTCCATTGCTTCTGGTCTTTCATGTGCTTGACGAATATTCAAGGCTTTAAAGCCTAAAATTGATGCTTCTTCACTAATAGTACCACTATCGCTAAGTACCGCTTTAGAATGTACTTGTAAGGCATTATAGTCATTAAAGCCTAATGGTTTCATCAGTTGAACTAGTGGGTTAAAGGTGACACCTTTTACTTCAATCATATTACGCGTACGTGGGTGAGTGCTAACAATAATTGGTAATTGGTATTTATCAGCAATAGTATTCAAACTATCAACAAGGTTTAAAAAGTTTGTTTCCGAGTTAATGTTCTCATCTCTATGAGCTGACACTAGGAAATATTGGTTTGCTTTCAAATCTAAGCGTTCTAGAACATCAGAATTCGCTATGCTTTCTTGTCTAGTAGCAAGCACCTCAAACATAGGACTACCTGTTTTAATAATTCTATCTGCTGTCAAGCCTTCTCTTAACAGATATTCTCTAGCAATATCACTGTAAGTAAGATTAATATCTGCCGTATGGTCAACGATTTTCCTGTTAGTTTCTTCAGGAACTCGTTGGTCAAAGCATCTATTTCCCGCTTCCATATGGAATATTGGGATTTGTCTACGTTTTGCTGCAATGGCACATAGACAACTATTTGTGTCACCTAATACTAAAAATGCATCAGGATTTACTTGATCAAGAATTGGGTCAATTTTCACCAAAATATTCCCAATTGTTTCTACAGCGGTTCCTGTTGCTGCATTCAGAAAATAATCAGGTTTTTTTAGTTTAAAATCGTTAAAGAAAACTTCATTTAATTCATAGTCATAGTTTTGTCCTGTATGAACAAGAATATGTTCAATGGCGTCTGACTCATCTAGTTTGTTGATAACAGCAGAAAGTCGAATGATTTCTGGTCTTGTTCCTACAACAGTCATTACTTTTAACTTTTTCATTCTTATACCTCCAAAAAGTACGTATCTGGTCTATTTGGGTCAAAAGCTTCATTGGCCCACATAACCGTTACCATATCTGTATCCCCAGTGTTAACAATGGAATGGGTATATCCTACTGGGATATCAACAATCTCGATAGCCTCACCAGATACAGGATAGTCAATAATTTCTTCTTCGCCAATCTTTCTAAAACGAATGACACCCTGTCCTTGAACAACAACAAACTTTTCATTTTTTGTATGGTGCCAGTGTTGTCCCTTGGTAATTCCAGGTTTAGAGATGTTAACGGAAACTTGTCCACGATCCATAGTTTTAAATAACTCTGTGAAGGAACCACGGTGATCGACATTCATTTTAGCTGGATAAGCAAAGTCATTCTCTGGTAAAAAGCTTAGGTAGGTACTATATAATTTTTTGCTTAATTCGTCTTCCATATTAGGAATAAAATAAGTCACTCTTGAGTCTTTAAATGATTGGATAAGGTCTGCTACCTGACCAACTGTTGTTTGGTATTCTGTAGCTACGGAATAATAAGAACTATCATTTTTTACGTGTTGAGCGTTTAAAACATCTAAGAAAGATTCTACGACATCATCAATATAGACCAATCTCAATGGGGCTGCCGCATTGTTAATAGTTATCTCTTTTCCACGGGCAATGGAGTAGCAAAATGTAGCGACTGCACTATTGTAGTTAGGTCTTGACCATTTTCCAAAGACGTTGGGCAATCTAAAGATATAGGCTTCCACATCATTGTTTTGGCTATACTCAAGTAGACACTCTTCACCTGCTAGTTTACTCTTACCATAAAGATTATCTAGTTCAGCCTGGATAGATGAAGTAATCAAAATAGGTGCTTTATTACCAAAACTGGCTAACTTATCTAGCAACAAAGAAGTAAAACCAAAGTTGCCTTTCATAAACTCATCATCAGTTTCTGGTCTATTAATTCCAGCTAAATGATAGACAAAATGACACTCTGTACAGTAGTGACTTAACTCTTGGTCTGTCGTATCCATATCAACTTCAAAGATCGTATGCTCAGTCGTATTTCTTAATTCACTGATAAGGTTTTTTCCAATAAACCCTTTTGCTCCAGTAACTAGAATATTCATTAAGCATTCCCCCATTTAGCAAGTTCTTTCTTGATGTATGGTAAGGCTAGTAATTTCTCAGCCAATTCTTCTACTGTTAATTGTTCTGTATTGTCTGAATTGTATTCTTCTAAAGTGATGGCTTCAACGTTTCCTTCATCAAAGAATTTGCCATAGTTTAGATCACGTTTGTCTGAAGGGACTCTGTAGAAGTCTCCCATATCGATGGCATTTGCGGCTTCTTCTTTTGTTAGAAGAGATTCGTACATTTTTTCACCGTGTCTGATTCCGATATGTTGCACTTCTTCATTTGTATGAAAGATTGTTTGAATTGCTTGGATTAAGGTGTTGATATCACTTGCTGGCGCTTTTTGAACCATAATATCCCCTTGTTCCGCATTTTCAAATGCAAAGAGGACTAAATCAACAGCTTCTTCTAAACTCATCATGAAACGAGTCATGGTTCCTTCTGTTACGGTTAGAGGTTTCTTATTTTTTAATTGCTCAACAAATAGAGGAATAACACTCCCACGTGAAGCCATAACATTTCCATATCTGGTTCCACAAATTAATGTTTGTTCTGGATCTACATTTCTTGATTTTGCAACGAAAACTTTTTCCATCATCGCTTTTGAAGTTCCCATGGCATTAATTGGGTAAGCTGCTTTATCAGTAGACAAACAAACCACTTTTTTTACTTTGGCTTCAATAGCCGCTGTTAAGACATTATCTGTACCGATGACATTGGTTTTAACGGCTTCCATAGGGAAAAACTCACAGGACGGTACTTGTTTTAGCGCTGCCGCATGGAAAATATAGTCCACGCCATGCATTGCATTTCTCACACTATCCAAGTCTCTAACGTCACCAATAAAGAACTTAATCTTATCATTGGCATACTTCTTTCTCATATCATCTTGTTTCTTTTCATCACGAGAAAAGATACGAATTTCTTTTAGCGGGCTATCTAGGAAACGATCTAAAACTGCGTTGCCAAATGAACCTGTTCCACCTGTTATTAAAAGTACTTTGTCTGTAAACATAATTAATCCCCTTTATTATCTGTTTAAATACTCTTCTAGTTGATCTAATAATTTTGCTTTATCATAATTGTTTTGATAATACTCGTACGAATTCTTACCAAGTATTTCCAATTCTTCCCTTGTTAATTGTAAAAACTTGACAATGTTCTCTGCCAAAGCCTCAGCATCATCCGCATTGGAGACCAACCCAGCATTAGATTTTTCCACAATTTCTGCCACTTCACCATTTGCAGACACTAAGAGAGGCATTCCACACGCCATACATGATTGCAATTTTCCGGGTATTGTTTTCCCAACCATAGGGTCATCATTTAAACTAATAATCGCTACATCTACTTTAGCCATTTCATACTTAACTTGATCTACTGGAACTGGAGGTAAAATTTCAAAATACTCAGAAACTCTTTCCGTTTCAACTTGTTGCTCTAAGGATTGTTTTGCTCGTCCATCACCAATAATTTTAAACTGGAACATATAACCCCTTTCCTTAAGTAGCTTGGCCACTTTCGGATACAAGTGCATATTTTGAGCAACTCCAATATTCCCAGCAAATAAAATTGTAAATATTTCTGGTTTAGTTTTCGGTACAGGATAATAGGTTTCCTCGGCATATTGTGGCCAAATAGCCACATGGTTATCTGCATTCTGGTTGTATTTATTAACTGACTCTAAAAAACCTCCGGATGTTACTAGAATATACTGATAATGTCTATAGATATAAGAAACCATTCTTTCAATAAAAGAGATAATTCTTCTGTTTTCTAGTGAGGTGGTTGCAGTAACACTTTCAGGCCAAAGATCTAATACATAAAGGATATTTTTTACTTTTTTTCTTTTTGAATAAATTATTCCTGGCAAGGCCTGTGTTATTGGACTTAATCCATAAGTAAACACGTGGCTTGCCTTTTGTCTAGTAAATAGAGAATAGATACCAGCAGACACTATATAAGAAAAATAATTGAACATTAGTTGGATAGTTCTTTTCCCTCTAGGAACAATAGGTAACCGAACAACCTGGACCCCATTTATCATTTCTCGTCTTCGGTTAAATAATCCGTAGCCCTCAAAAAATGACCCTATTGGATAGTTAGGAATTCCAGTAACTACAGTAACCTCATATCCTCTCCTAACTAGCTCTTCACAAATGTCGTGTATACGAAATTGCTCGGGATAATAATATTGACAATACACCAGTATCTTATTCACACACTACACACCTTCTAAGAAAGTTCTTTTATCATTATACAAAAACTATTTTTGATTACTTCCTTCCTTTACGCCATCTGCTTTCATTATTGAAACTATTGTTCCAAAAAAACATTTGACATCAAAAAAGAAATTCATCTGTTGTTTATAATATCCATCTAGTTTTGCTTTAACAGGTATCTCTAGCTCATCTCTACCGTTAATTTGTGCCCATCCAGTTAATCCCGGTCTAATATCATTAGCACCATACTTATCTCTTTCTTCAATTAAATCATATTGATTCCACAAAGCTGGACGTGGACCAATGACTGACATGTCACCCTTCAAAATATTAAAAAGTTGCGGTAATTCATCTAGACTAGATTTCCTTAAAAAACCTCCGACACGAGTTATCGTGGATTTAGCTCCTTGAAGTTGGTGTGTGGGTACATCACCTGGTGTATCTTGATACATGGTTCTAAATTTGTAAATCTGAAAATGAGTTTTATCTTTTCCAACCCGCTTTTGTTTAAACAAAACTGGTCCTTTTGAATCTAGTTTAATCACAATCGCAGTGAGTAACATAAGTGGACTAAATATAATAATCGCTACAAACGACATGAAGATATCAATCATCCTTTTTATATACTGATACATGCTCTTCACCCTATTCCTTAGCAAATTCTATTAATTTATTTTTCAAAGTGAGCTTGTCATATGCAGACAAACTATCTATAAAGGAATCAACTGTTTCTCTAGGTATTTGTCTTACCTTACCAACAAATATTTTTTCATAGATTTGGTCTTCTTTTCGCTCGTCGTTGGTTAACAATTCTTCATAAAGCTTTTCACCAGGGCGAATTCCACTTTCAACAATGGCGATTTCATCCTCGGAAAATCCACTCAACATGATAACTTTTTTGGCCAAATCAACAATCTTGACTGGTTCTCCCATATCTAAAACGAAGACTTCCCCACCTTGCATTAGAGCTCCCGCCTGAATAATTAAACGGCTAGCCTCGGGAATAGTCATAAAGTACCGTGTCATTCTAAAATCTGTAACTGTAACAGGCCCACCTTTGGCGATTTGCTCTTTAAATAGAGGAACTACACTCCCACGGCTCCCTAAAACATTTCCAAAACGAACAGCAGAGAACTTAGTTTTCCCTTCTTCGTTCAAACCCGTCACAATCATTTCCGCGACACGTTTGGTTGCCCCCATGACATTTGGTGGGTTTACAGCTTTATCAGTGGAGACCATGACGAATTTTTCCACGCCATATTCTTTAGAAGCTTCCGCAATATTTCTTGTTCCCAAAATATTATTTTTAACAGCTTCATAAGGATTTTCTTCCATAAGCGGAACATGCTTGTGCGCTGCCGCATGGTAAACACGGTCCGGTCTATATTCTTTGATAATCGAGAAGATACGTTCTCTATCTTGGATATCAGCTATAACAGGGATAATTTTGATTTGATTGCCGTAAAGGAGGGTTAGTTCTTTATGAATGAGATAGATAGAGTTTTCTCCATGACCTAAAAGAATAATTTCTTTTGGTTGGAATTTGATTAATTGACGACAAAGTTCAGAACCTATAGAACCTCCAGCCCCTGTCACTAAAACTGTTTTGCCTTTTAGATTAGATACCATACTATCTTGGTTTAAAACGACTTCAACTCTGCCTAATAAATCGGCAATTTCTATCTCTCTAAGTCTACTTACAGATAATTTCCCTTGTAAGACTTCTTCATAACTAGGCATAATAGTAACTTTTACGTTAACTTGGTTACACAAATCAATGATGCGTTCGTAGTCTTGTGGCCGTAAAGACGGGATAGCAATAGTGACTTGATCGATTTCATGCTTTTTGACTAGAGTTGGAATATCTTCTTCTGTCCCAATTACTTTTTTTCCATCTATATATGTATTGGTTTTAAATGGATCTTTATCTACTAATCCTATAATACAAATATCTTGGGGGTTTTTTTCAACCATTCTAATAAATAACGTTCCACCTTGTCCTGCACCAACCACAAGCGTTCTCTTTTTTTGTTTAATCAGATTTTTATTACCACGAATACTATATTCATGATAAATTCTCCATAAAAGTCTTAATCCAATGCTTAATCCCACAGTAAAAATAAAACTAAGTAAAATAAATCGGTTGCTATAGCGGCTTATAAAAAATACAGAAAAAATATAAGTGGTAAAGAAGCTAATAAACAGAGCAACCCCCACTTTTGCATAAACTTTATAATCTGTAAACCGATTAATCACTGAGAATATTTTAAGATAATAGGCAATAAAGACATACATTATAGAGGCTAAAATTAATAATATTAAGTAATTTCCTCGGCTAATTTCAACATATCTTGATAAAAACACTATGGCAACCCATCCACCTATTGCAATACTTGATATATCAGCAACTATCAAAATAATTCTTTTTAAATTTCTAGACAAATTCTCCATCACCTTTATTTTTCTTTTTATATACATAAAAAATCCAGTTCTAATAATTCTTTATTATTGCACAAAACTTCTTTATTATTTCTGTAAAAACATAACGGTATCCACAACCATCACACTTTATTTTGTAACTAGCCTCTTTATGGTGATGTATTCGCTATACCGTTATGATTAATAAATATCTGACATTTAGCTATTTAAGTAACATTTAGAATGCATTATTATAACTTACATCTTTCTACTATCAGAGTTCTAATTCACTTCTTAATTGTTTAGTGACTTCTAAATATTGATTTTCATCTGGAATATTATAATAGATTCCATCAATGGTGGTGCCTTCACCCTTCAATTGTATTTGTTGAAGATTACCCAATGAACTACGATAATCAAAAAATAATCCTTGAATATCTTGGAATGTCAGATTGGTCTGCATATTATTTTGTAAGCTAGCTAAAATTTCACTATATTTCATAATACTCTCCAAACTAGCTACTTTATTAAGGATGGCTTGAATAACTAGACGATGACGTTCTTGACGTCCATAATCTGAGTCAGAGTAACGGTTCCTTACAAATGGTAAAACTGAATTATAATCTAGTTGAGTCGAAATCCCTTGTGTAAAAGAGTACCCATCTTGAGTAAATGTATTATTAGGTACGACTTCAACAGATCCTAAAGCAGCTATAATCTCTCTTAGACCCTGCATATTAACTTCCACATAATAGTCAATTGGTATATTGAGTAGATTCTGCACAGTATTAACTGACATAGCTACCCCACCGAAAGCATAGGCGTGATTAATCTTATCAACCGTTCCATTACCTATAATCTCACTTCTAGTATCTCTAGGGATACTGACTAAAGTTGATTTATTTTTATTGGGGTTAATTGTTAAAACCATCATAGCATCAGAACGTCCTTGCTCTGTTCGCCCTAAATCTCCCGTATCCACTCCTAAAAATAGAATTGATAAAGGTTTTTTAGTTTGTACATTTACCACTTCTGTCCTCACTTGCTCTGTTTCTATTGATTTATATATCTTTTTGGTTGTATCTCCTAAATCGCTATAAACTTTCCAAAAAAAAACTACAACTCCCATAGAAATAATACAAAACATGATCAAAAGTCGGAATAAACAACCCCTTTTCTTCTTTCTCTTAGCATTTACTCTGCTGATTTGAGACATTTTTCTCCTCCTACTTAGTCAATATGTTTCTATCTTTTTTTAATCATTACCTTAAATAGCATTAAAACAGAATTCATCTAATATATTCAATTGTACTAAAAACCAGTAGTATTTCAAGCTATTCTTTAAATGTATTCGCTTTAAGACTTGTTAATTCTGCAAAAATTTAAACTTCCTTAATTTTTTTCTACTTGTAGCTCTGTTTGGTTAGTGAACTGATCATAATCACTTTATTATACTAAAAAAAGCACCTTGTTACAAATGCAACAAGATACTTTCGGTGTTTTATGATAGCTATAGGGACAAGTCCAATACTTGACCTGGTTTGATGAGGTTTCCTTCTATTTTATTCTTATATTTTAGTTGGGTGACGGTTGTTTGGTAACGTTTAGCGATGCTCCACAGGGTATCGCCTTTTACGACGACGTGCACCTTGGCTTTATTCTGCTTGGTGAATTGGCAGGTGCAGGTTGCGCAGTGGGGCTTTGGGTTTGGGGTTATAGATGGTGGGCCTACTTCCAAGCCACGTTCCAAATCGCGGGCAAACTGCTGCATACTAATACCAAATGAAGCTAGGTAGGCGTCTGGGTCTGCATGATAAGTGCCTCCTAGGTATTTGGAAACCCAGCTATGGGTCTTAATGCCGGGGGAGTAGATACTGGCGCCACTATTGAGGGTTAAGGGGATTTTGGCTTCATTTGCTAGTTTTCTTAACAGCCAGATGTAGGCTCGGTAGTCTTTTTGGAATTGGGTTGCTTGATTGGTGCGGGCTAGTTCTACTTGGGCATAGCTATAGGGATTGGCAAAGCGCCCTGCTCCGTGTTGGATGTGTCCGGTTTTGGCAATCTGGATAATGCGTCCACCGCCGCCTACCCAGTGCGATACATAGACTCCGGTGCTTGCTGCCATGCGTTTCATGTAGGCTACTTCATTGTCCAAGGCCTTGGGTCCAACATTGTTGGAATTGCCTGATTCGTGGGCGATGATGAATTTTGGGGCTGGTAGGGGTTGTTGAAAGATGGGAAGTAGAGATTGTTCAATGGTGTAGGTCATGGGCTAGGCCTTTCTTTATTGGTAATAGCAGATTGGTTAGGTGTTGTGCTTAAACATTTGAGTCGCTAGAGTCTCTTGCAACTCAAATGTTTGTAAGCAGTCAGAAATTTTTGATGTCGTTTCATGATTGTCATTTTTAGTAAGGGGCTAGTGATTAGATAAGCCCTAGCCCTTACCTGTTGGAAAGCACTATTTCTTTGTTGTAAAGATTTGTTCTTCAGAACGTTCTACGTATTTAGCGGCGTATGGTGTTTGGTAGATTTCTACGTCATCTACTTGGAAGGCTTTTGTTGCGGCGATTTTTTCCATGGCTTGGCGGGCTGTCTCTTCGTCTAGGCCTTCTTTTGGGTTAGCGATGTTTAGGATTTTTGTTTTTCCTTGGCTTGATTTGAATAAGAATTGGGCTGTTTTTGGCATGATGTTTCCTCCTAGTTTTTATGGTCTATTAGTTGTCCAGCGTGTGGCGTTGGCGATTGACCACGATAGCGTGGCTGGCAGTTTGGTTGGTCAGGGCATTCATCCCTTCAACGATAGCCTTAACGGAATCAGCTGGTACTTGGTCCACTAGATTTCCTAGTGATTTATACTTTTTAATCTTTTCAGTTTCTGCATCTAAGTGGTAAAGTTCGATGCTTGCTTTTTCAAATGATGTTGACATGGTGTTTCCTCCTCAAGTGTTTTTGTAGTTGTCGACGTCTACACCTATAAGAACGTCAGAACTTCCTCATGTGTCCCACTGTTTAGAAAAAAACTTTTATTTTTTCTTGGATTCTTTTTCGTTGGCGGTAGAGGCGTTTGCGATCTATTTGCAAGTCCGCTGCGATTTGTTTGCGGCTCTTTTCTTCATCTAATAGGGCTAGAAAGACTTGCCATTCATGTGGGCTGAGTTTTCTTTGTATCTTGTCTAGTAGCTCCTTATATTCTAGGCTTTGGTAGTCGTGCTCGTGTTGTAGGTCTTGAGTATCTACGAGTACTTGGTCGCCGGTTATGACTTCTTTTTGCGAGATTTTGTTGGTTTTGCGGAAATGGTCTAGGCACATCCAACGTATGGATTTTTTGGCATAGTTGGCGAAGCGGTAACGGCTTGGTTCTTCAAAGGCGTCTTCCTTACTGGTCAGGTAGGCTTCTATTAAAAGGATTCGCCCATTTTGTAAGAGATCCTGATAGTCAGTGTGGTAGCTGGTTAGGTTCATGGTTTTTAAGGTGTGGTGAATTAAGGGCTCGTACTGCTCTAATAGTTTGTTTGTGGTCTCTTCTGATAGGTTTTTCCAATCTTGCATCTTCTTTTCCTTCTCGGTTGCGCTGTCCGAAAAGATACAAGGCCTTGCTCATTTGTTAGTTTAATAGCTGCAAATGGTTTTTTCAAAGTTGGAAAATGGTCATTTTTTATGTAAAAATTACTTGTTTTTATGCGAAATCTGTCTAATTATTATACTTAGAGTTGATTTGTTACTTTTTTATCATTTTCCTCTAGACAAAATTTCTATTATGGGATTTAATAAGGGTAGTAGTTATCGCATTATCGTTTTTACTACATATTTTTAAAAGGAAATGAGGTTATTTAGTGAACGTAGTCCGAAAAAAGAAAAAATTAGACTTATCTGATAAGTCGTTTGAATACTTAAGCGTTGAAGAGAGTCAATCTTCTGTTTGCCCACTGAATATTGATATTGATCGGCTGGATGTTGAGGCGCTATTGGCTAGGTCGAGTGAGTGTGAGCGGTATTTGATGGATAGGCAGACGCTTGCTTTGATCTCTATTCATGGTCTAGGAAGTCAGTTCTCTAGCTTGATTTTTGTTGCGAGTGGTCAGATCTTTAAGAGCAAAGAAACAACTAGCACCATACTTAGCCGGTTCGAAAAGCAGATGGGGTTGCCACGTCAGATAGTCTCCACCACTTATCAGCATTATCTTGGCAGGCATTACCGCTCCCCTTATGGCATTGGACAATTGCTCTTCTTTCCCAAGTCTTCTACCTCACATAGGCGGCATCATCATTGGTTTGCCTACCACCATTTGCTGCAGTATGACTATAGTCACAATCAGTTGTTGCTGCACTACCCTCATCAGCTGACTGTGACTTACGAGGGCAACAAGCGCGGTGCGACGCCTTACTTTACCTATCTTAAAAATATTATGGCCTTGAAATCAATGCTGGCGGAGCTTATGAAAACTTGGTTGGCCATGACGATTGAGACAAGTCCACATTCTCTGGGGCGTACCTTTCGACAGCCTGTTAATGATGAGGAATCAGTGGTCGATGGCATTGAGGAATTGTTTTCGACCTTGTCAGAAAAAATCCGCCATGAAGCACTAAAATCAGTCGCCGATGACCTAGGCTGGGAGTTGGAGGACTTGGAGAAAATGCAGGAGTGAGTTTTTGAGTGGGCTTTTTGTATTGGGGGCGGTGGTTGGGATTGGTCGATTATGAGAAAATAGAGCTGTTTAAGCTCTCTAACGAGGAATAAACTGCTTTTATTCCTCGTTAGATACTTGTTTTTGAGCTCTTTTCTCATAATTCTTCATTTTTTGAGCTCTTTTGCTCTTGATTCGACTAAATTTGGGGGGATTATGAGAAAAATAACCTGTTTTGGCTCTCCAACGAGGAATAAACTGCTTTTATTCCTCGTTAGGGACTTCTTTTTGAGCTCTTTTCTCATAATTTTTCATTTTCTGAGCTCTTTTGCTCTTGATTCGACTAAACTTGGGGGGATTATGAGAAAAATAACCTGTTTTGGCTCCCCAACGAGGAATAAACTACTTTTATTCCTCGTTAGGGACTTGTTTTTGAGCTCTTTTCTCATAATTCTTCATTTTTTGAGCTCTTTTGCTTTTGATTCGACTAAATTTGGGGGGGTTATGAGAAAAAGGACCTGTTTTGGCTCTCTAACGAGGAATAAACTGCTTTTATTCCTCGTTAAAGGATTGTTTTAAAGCTTTTTTCTCATAATTGAAAACATTTATCTCAAACCCTTCTCAATTTAAGCCCCTTTATGAAACTAAACAAAAAATCCCTATTACAACAAAAGAGTTTTGCGAAAATATTATCAGAAATAGCGGTGTAGAGCATAGCTGGCGTACAGTGGATATTTGGTGCTTTCGCCGATTACAGCCACGTAGACAGTTAAGCCAGTGAGACCTTGACTCACCTTGTTTATAAGGAACCACCGTTCTTATTTCTGATAAGATTCTCGCAAAACTTTTTTATAATTTCGAAATGGGTTTTACTCTTACCATCCTCGGTTTCTCACCAAAAAAGCCACACAAGTAAGCACTAAGCTCCTTGTGTGGCTTTCATCAATTTATTTTAACTATTTATTCTCATACCCATTCGGATTGGTTTTTTGCCATTTCCATGAGTCGCGGACCATATCGGCTAGATTTTTTTCAGCAGTCCAGCCTAGTTCAGTTGCGGCTTTTTCAGCATTGGCGTAGCATGATGCGATGTCGCCGGCTCTGCGTGGGCGGATGGCATAGGGTATCTCAACGCCATTTTCTCTTGAAAAGGTTTTGACGAGGTCTAGGACGCTGTAGCCAATCCCGGTGCCTAGGTTGAAGACTTTAGACCCTTTGTGTGCTTGATTATAGTTGACAGCCAGCACATGCCCTTTGGCTAGGTCGACCACGTGGATGTAATCCCGAACACCGGTGCCGTCTGGGGTATCATAGTCGTCGCCGAAGACACTTAGTTCCGGCAGCTTACCCACAGCCACTTGCGTAATGTAAGGCATGAGGTTGTTAGGGATGCCATTTGGCGCTTCACCGATGAGACCGGATTCGTGGGCACCGATTGGGTTGAAATAACGCAGGTTGGTGACCGACCACTCAGGATCAGCGTAGGCCACATCGTTAAGGATTTGCTCCAGCATGACTTTGGTGTAGCCGTAAGGATTGGTGGCTGAAGTTGGCATCTCCTCGGTAAATGGCACCGGGTTGTTCATACCGTAAACGGTGGCACTAGAACTGAAGACGATGTCCTTAACCTTGTGAGCCGTCATAACTTCCAGCAGTGCAATAGTGCCAGAAATATTGTTCTTATAGTACTCCAAGGGTTTTTCAACCGATTCACCCACTGCTTTAAAGGCCGCAAAATGGATAACCGACTGAATGTCGTTTTGGCTAAAGACCTTGTTCAAGAAATCCTTGTCCAAAACAGAGCCTGCATAAAATGGCACCTGAACTCCGGTAATCTTAGCGATCCGGTTCAAAACTTCTGGTGAGCTGTTAGAAAAGTCATCCACTATCACCACATCTAACCCTGCCTTAATTAGTTCAATACTGGTATGACTCCCGATATACCCTGCTCCACCTGTTACTAATATTGACACATTTACCACTCCTATCTTTTTGCTACAATTTTTATGCTAACACATCTTCTTGATGGTCCGCCTGCAAGGTCAAAATGCGTGGACCATCTTTGGTAATAGCTAAACTATGTTCAAATTGACAACTTAATCCGCCATCAAGGGTATGAGCTGTCCAGCCGTTGCTTTCCATCTCAGATTTCCATGTACCTGTGTTTACCATAGGCTCGATGGTGATGACCATGCCTTCTTTCAAACGGAGCCCCTTACCAGCTTGGCCGTAGTGAGGTACGGATGGGCTTTCGTGAATCGTTGGGCCAATGCCGTGGCCGATAAAGTCGCGCACAACGGACAAGCCTTGAGCTTCCACATAGGTCTGGATAGCATGCCCAATGTCCCCAATCCGGTTACCCACTTGTGCTTGTTGGATTCCCAAGTATAAAGCCTTTTTAGTCACTTCATACAAATGATCCAATTCAGGAGTGGATTCTCCTACAATATAAGACCAGCAGGAATCTGATAAGGCACCTTTCAGGTCCACACAGAAATCCACCTTGACCAAGTCTCCTGATTTAAGAGGCTGTTTGCGTGGAAATCCGTGACAGATTTCGTTATTGATGCTGGTACAAGTAGCGTATTTATAGCCTTCGTAGCCGATTTGTGGAGCACTTGCTCCGGCAGCTAGAATTTTTTTATGAACAAATTGATCGATTTCCCAAGTGGTGACACCTGGTTTGATAAAGTCTCTTAATTCTTGGTGAATCCCTGCTAGGATAGCACCGGATTCTTCCATAGCCTCAATTTCTCGGCTTGATTTTAGTGTAATCATAAGTTACTCGTCATTCCTTTATTTTGATTTCTGAAGCTTTCTTGGCTAGTATAGCATATTTTTATCTTTCTTGGGGCAGCTTTACGATTTCTAAAGAAAATCCACCAAGCTCACTGGCTTGATGGATCTCATTTGGTCTAGTCGAGTTCGATTTGACCGGTATAGAGTTTGTAGTAGATGCCTTTTTTCTCCATCAGTGATTCGTGGTCGCCACGTTCGATAATCTCGCCGTGGTCCATCACCATAATCACGTCCGAGTTACGAATAGTCGATAGGCGGTGGGCAATAACAAATGAGGTCCGTCCCTGCATCAACTGGTCCATGCCTCGGCTAATCAGTAGCTCGGTATGGCTATCGATAGAGCTGGTGGCTTCATCCAAGATAAGCACTTTTGGATTAGCAACAGCAGCACGGGCAATAGCCAAGAGCTGGCGCTGTCCTTGTGACAAGCCATCTCCGTCACCGGTAATCTCCGTTTGGTAGCCATGAGGTAGTCGCTTGATGAAACTGTGTGCATTGGCCAATTTGGCTGCTTGAATCACGGAGTCATCACTGGCGTCTAGTCGGCCATAGCGAATATTATCGGCAATTGTCCCAGTAAAGAGATGCGTATCTTGTAGCACAATAGAAATGGTTTTGCGTAGGTCATCTTTTTTGATGCGAGTAATTGGAATTTCGTCAAAGGTGATGACCCCGTCGTTGATTTCGTAGAAGCGGTTGATTAGGTTGGTGATGGTTGTTTTTCCGGCACCGGTTGCTCCAACGAAGGCCACTTTTAGACCAGGTTCTGCCCAGACGTTAATGTCTTTTAGGATTGGCACATCAGGTACATAGCCGAAGTCTACATGTTTCAGCTGGATATTACCGATAACTGGAATGCGGCTGTCACCGTCCACCCAAACCCAATGCTCTGGGTCACTTTGGTCAAGGACAACGGTTCCTTCGTCAATCTCTTTAGGCTCTTTAAGGATAGCAAAAATCCGCTCAGCCCCTGCCATAGCGGCTAGAAGGACGTTGGTTTGTTGCGACATTTGCGCTAAGGGTTGTCCAAAGGTTCTGGAGTATTGTAGGAATGAGGCTAAGGCCCCTACGTCCATGCTGCCTAAGACGACTAAGTAGCCCCCTGCTGCTGCGGTTAAGGCATAGTTAACATAAGAAATGTTGCCTAAGATTGGGAACATGATGTTGGAGAAAAACTGTGCATTGTTGGCAGTTTCTTTTAAATCATCATTCAATTCGCCAAATTCTTTGAGCACACGCTCTTCATGGTTAAAGACTTTAACGACTTTTTGCCCTTCGATATGTTCTTCGACATAGGCATTGACTTGTCCTAGGCTCTTTTGTTGTTTGGAAAAGAAGGCTGCCGATTTACCACCGATGACTTTAACGATATAGGTCATTATGGCCACCATGATAATCAGGATAACGGTCAAGATTGGGGAAAGGATAACCATCATGACAAAGGTCAAGACCAACTGCAAGGTTGACGTGATAATCATAGAAAAGCTGTTGTTGAAGGCGTTTTGAATGCTATCAAAATCGTTGGTAAAGCGAGACATAAGGTCCCCGTGCGTATTGGTGTCAAAGAAGCGAACAGGTAGGTCTTGAATGTGGTCAAACAAATCCTTACGCATGACTTCGATGGTCTTTTGGCCTACGGTAATCATAATGCGAGAGGCCAGATAAGAAGCGATAGTTCCTAAAATATAAATTAAGGCAATCACCATCAGCATACGGCCCAAACCAGCTATATCCTTGGTTTCAATAAAATCATTGATTAAAGGACGGATAAAGTAGGTTCCGGCAATTCCGGCAGCTGAAGAGATGATTAGGGCGATAACGACAACGAAAAGGCTCCATTTGCTCTTCCATAGGTAGCCCATCAAATCAGATAGGGTTTGGCGCATATTTTGGGGGCGGCGGGTGTAATTTGTTGGTCTTCTCATTATTCTTCCGCTCCTTCCATTTGCGTTTGGTGAATTTCTTGATAGAGTGCATTGCTTTCAATAAGGGTTTCGTGAGTTCCGATACCATCGATGCGGCCATCATCCAAGACCAAAATCTTGTCTGCACCTTGGATAGAAGAAATCCGTTGGGCGATAATGATAACCGTTGTTTCTGGCATGTGATTGAAGAAGGCTTCGCGGATTCGTGAGTCCGTTGTGGTATCCACGGCTGAAGTGGAGTCGTCTAAGATGAGAACTTTTGGATTGCGGACCATGGCCCTGGCAATACATAGACGTTGTTTTTGTCCACCAGAGAAGTTGCCACCACCTTGTTCAATCTTGCTGTCCAAGCCATCTGGCAATTCCATGATGAAATCATAGGCTTGGGCATATTTTGCGGCTTGAATTAGTTCTTCGTCAGTGGCATCTTCATTTCCCCATAGGAGGTTTTCACGGATGGTTCCTGAGAAGAGGGTATTTTTTTGTAGTACCATGGATACATTGTGGCGTAATTCTTTAAAGGTGTAGTCTTTTACATTGCGGTCACCCACTAAAACGGCACCTTTTGTCGTGTCATAGAGTCGTGGAATCAGCTGAACGAGCGAGGTTTTCCCTGACCCGGTTGGCCCAATAATTCCTAGCACCTGTCCAGAGTCGATGCTGAAGTTGATGTCTCTGAGCACTTCTTCTGTTTGGTCTTTTCCATATGAGAAATGGACGTTTTCAAAGCGCACATCTCCATTTGCTACGGTTAGTGGTGTTGGGGAGATTGGTTCGGTGATGTCGGTTTTAGTGTCCATGACTTCAAAAATCCGTTCCATAGAGGCTTTGGTCATGGTTAGCATGATGAAAACGAAGGAAATCATCATGAGGGACATAAGAATTTGAGTAATATAGGATAGGAAACTGATTAACTCACCGGTTGTCATGCCGCCACCGATGACTAAGTTCCCACCAAACCACATAACAGCGATGGTTACCGAGTAGATGGTTAACTGCATCATTGGGTTGTTGAGGATGATAACATACATGGCGTTGAGGGCACGTTCTCTAAAGTTGCGGTTTTCCTTGGCGAACTTTTGGCGCTCATAATCTTCACGAACGAAGGATTTGACCACGCGAACCCCGATAAAGTTCTCTTGCAGGGTACGGTTGATGCGGTCGGTCGCTTCTTGCATCTTGTGGAAACGTGGAAATGCAGTGGTGATAATAAGGGCTAGTGCTAAGGCAAGAATCGGTATAGCAACCATAAAGGTTAAGGAAATTTGTGCGTTAATTCTAAACGCAAAGAATACCGCAAAAATCATCATCATTGGCGCCCGAGCCAAAATTCTCATGGTCATAATAGCTGTGTTTTGAACATTGGTGATGTCACTAGTCATCCGCGTAATCAATGACGCGTTAGAAAAATGATCAATGTTTTGGAAGGAGAATTGTTGAATCTTTTCCATTTCGGCATAGCGGAGTTCGGTAGCTACACCTGTTCCGGCAATGGCCGCAAACTTGGCACCGGCTACCCCGGCAGCTAGGGATACTAGCGAAATGCCCACCATGATGAGGCCTTGTTGGGCAATGAAGCCCACGTCTTTATTGGGGATTCCCTTGTCAATAATTTCTAGCATGATGACAGGTTGCGCAACTTCACATAAAACTTCAATCATGATGGTGAAGAAGGCTAGAAAGGGGTATCGCTTATACTTAGAAAAGTATGGCAATAGTTGTTTTATCATCTGTTTCACTCCTTTTTTTGGTTTTTGGTGGTCTTGGATTTGGGCAGAATCCCTTATTCCATAATTAAGCTATTTTACCAATAATAGGCTGTTTTTTCAATTTTCTTGTCCCAACTGAGTGCATGATTTTAAAACACAAAAGAGTTTGCAGAACAGTTATCCGACATCACGGTGCAGAAGCATAGCTGACGTATAGTAGTTGTTTTGGCTTGAGCCGATTTACAACCACCTAAACAGCTAAGCCAGTGAAACCAAGGTTTTCGACGGTGCCCCGTTCTGATTTCGGATAGATTTCTGGGGAACTCTTTTATGCTGTAGAAAGCTCCTTGTTTTATTTCAGATTTTTTGCCCAAGGTCCGCTGATTCATGAAGATTGTTTGACTTTTTTGTAGTATTTTTGCTCTAACCTTTGTTTTGCCTTGATTATGTGGTATATTGTTGACTGTTAGATAAATTATTGAAGGATGTGTACAATATGAAGAAATCTTTCGTAGGAGCCCTAGCCCTACTATCCTCTGTGGTATTGGTTGCTTGCTCAAACGGAACAGGTACTAGCTCTCCTGATACAGTCTTGACATCAGATGCAGGTACCATCACCAAGGATCAATTATATACTGCTCTAAAATCCCAAGCTGGTTCAGCTACCTTGCAACGTTTGGTCATGATTCAAGTTCTTGAAAAAGATGCTGGCGACCAAAAAGATACCTTGAAAAAAGAAGCTGATGCAGAAGTTGCCACACAAATGACGCAATACGGCGGCGAAGAAGGCCTAACCTCAATTCTTAAACAAAGTGGTTTTTCTTCTATTGATATGTATAAAGAAACAGTTTACTTGAACAAGTTGATTAACGCAGCTGTTAAAAAGGCAACAACCTTCACAGATGCAGAAGTTCAAGCTCACTACGATGCTTGGCAACCAAAAATTACCGTGCAACATATTTTAATCGCTAGCAAAGCAACAGACGACCCTACAGCCATCGCAGCAGCTAAACAAAAAGCTGTCGATTTAATCGGCCAACTGAATGGTGGCGCTGATTTTGCGACTTTGGCCAAAGAAAACTCTGACGATACCGGCTCAAAAGAAAGTGGCGGAACCATCGGACCATTCTCTCATAACGAGATGGTAGCACCTTTCTCTGATGCAGCCTATGCCCTTGCCAATGTTGGTGACTATACCAAGGAGCCTGTCCAAACTGATTATGGTTTCCACATCATCAAGTTGACCGACAAACCTGCTAAAGAAGCTTTAGATAAAGTCCGCGCAACTATGGAAGAAGAAATGCTGAATGAAAAATTAAAAGACTCAGCTTACATCCATTCTATCGTTGGTAAATTGATCCAAGAAGCAAACATCAAGATTAACGATGAAGACTTGAAAGATGCGCTTGCTGAATTCTTGCCTGCTGATGCTGGTGCAGCATCATCTAGTGAAGCAGCTAGCTCTTCCAGTGAAGCGTCAAGTTCTAACTAGGTTTCTAGATTTTAAACATTGCGTCACCCTTGAGGTTAGGTCTTACCTAACTTCGAGGGTGCTTCTTTGTGTTTGGGTAAGAATCTCTAGCAAATACATCTGCATAAAAAAGTTCCTAGAAGTTTTATCAGAAATGAGAACGGTAGCGCCACTATTTCTGATAAAACTTCTAGGGCTCTTTTGTTTTCTTGCAAGATAGGCTGTTTGCCCACTTCCAAAGTCTTGAATGAGCAAAGTTTTCTCAAAATTCGTTTCATCTTGACCAAGTGAAGATCTTAAAAGATTCGATAATGAGGAATTATGAGAAACATACTCTAAATCTGTTAGATTACTGGGACTAGACAACTTCTACTCCCAGTAAAATGCCCAAATAAGATGCCTTTTCTCATAATTCAACCGATAATCCTATTATACTAGTAATAAATCTAACAAATAGTACCAATTATTAGAAAAGAACTCCAAATCTAGTAAATTACTGGGAGTAGACGACTTCTACTCCCAGTAAAATGCCCAAATAAGATGCCTTTTCTCATAATTCAACTGATAATCCTGTTATACTAGTAATAAATCTAACAAATAGTATGAATTATTAGAAAAACACTCCAGATCTAGTAAATTACTGGGACTAGACGACTTCTACTCCCAGTAAAATGCCCAAATAAGATGCCTTTTCTCATAATTCAACCGATAATCCTATTATATCAGCAACAAAACTAAAAAATTATACGAATCTTGAGAAAAAAGAGGCTGAGCTCCACGATGTACTAGGAGTAGAGATTGGGCAAGCATAAATATTATGACAAAATAAAATAGTTCCCAAAAATATATCTGAAATCGAAACGGTACTACCGTTCTCATTGTGGATACCTTTCGGGAACCTATTTTTGATTTAGGAATAGCTTTTATTGTTTATAGACTTTTCCCAAGTTCAGGGACTTGCATTTACCAAGCAAACGCTTGGGTTGGGGCTTGTAGGTAGTCTAGCCATAGTTGGTTTTTGATAGGACACATGGTCAGTGAGAGTCCCGCCATGTCTAGGCTGGTCATGTATTTTCCGGTTTTCAAGAAGTTTACTTTGATGCCTTCCAGTTCCAGCAGGCGCATGACATCATTTGTGAAGATGAGCTGCTCCATGAGTGGCGTGGCGCCCAGGTTGTTGATGAGCACGATATACTCATCCCCGTCTTGCCAGCGGAATTTCATCTTTAGTTTGTTGACTAATTCGTTTGCCAGTCGTTCGGATGAGACGAAGTTGACGGTTCGATAGCCGGGTTCACCGTGGATGCCGATGCCAAATGAGATTTCTTGCGGTCCTAGTTGGAATAGTGGCGTGTCTTGACCTGGGATGGTGGCTGGACGGGTGGCGACGGCTAGGGTATGGATATGGACGCTGAGTTCTAGCGCCAAGTCCTCTAGTTGGTCTAGGCTCGCTCCTTGCACAGCTGCCTGACCCAAAATCTTATGCAGCAAAATAGTGCCAGCAACGCCTCTGTGTCGCATGTGAAAATTGTAGGTATCAACTGAAATATCATCGTGGGAGATAACATATTTGGTTGATATTCCGGCTTGGTTGGCTTCTTGAATAGCTTGGTGGAACTCTTTTAAATCAGCTTCAAAATTCTTGATAATTAGGAAAACACCTTTACCACGGTTGACTGTTTGAATGGCCTGAAAGATGTGCTTGGCTTTAGGCGGGACAAAAATCGGACCACTTACAGCCGCCGTTAACATACCACGACCGACAAAACCGAAGTGGGCTGGCTCGTGACCACTACCTCCTCCAGAAATAATGGGAATAATCTGGTCATCTTGGTGCTTTTGATAAATAATACCTGTTTTATCCATCTGAGCCAGATGAGGGTAACTGGTCACCACTCCATCTAACATTTGTTGGCCTATCAGGCTCATATCGTTGACAATATTGACCATAGGAGCCTCCTTCCTACTCTGTTTCTATCAGTATATCGCTTGTTGGGGGAAAAAACTAGTCACAGAAATAAATCACTCCTTGAGAGATTTTTTCAAAGTTTAACTAACCTTTAATGATAAGCACCATTTTCCACAAAAAAAGACATAAAACTCTCATCAGAGCTCTATGTCTTTATCGCTTTACAGTTCTCGTCTGCCTTCTATGGCGCGGAAGAGGGTCATTTCATCGGCGTATTCGATGTCGCTGCCGACTGATAGTCCGTGGGCTAGGCGGGTGACCTTGATGCCGGCTGGTTTAATCAGGCGGGATAGGTACATGGCGGTCGCTTCGCCTTCAGCTGTGGCGTTGGTTGCGATGATGACTTCTTCGATGGTTGGGTCTTGCAGGCGTTTAATCAGCGATGCTACGTTGATATCATCAGGCCCAGTGCCTTCCATTGGCGACAAAACACCGTGCAGAACGTGGTATTGCCCATGATACTCCCGCATCCGCTCCAAGGACATAACATCCCTAGAATCCTCCACCACCAAAACCGTCGACTTGTCACGACTAGCGTCTTGGCAGATTTCACAAGGGTCTTCTTGCGTCACATTCCCACAAATGGAGCACATACGCAGGTCACGCTTGCAACTGATTAAGGCATTGGCAAAATTCACCACATCTTCCTCACGCATATCCATGCTAAAAAAAGCTAGGCGAGCTGCTGTTTTAGCGCCTATACCGGGTAATTTCATGTAGGAATCCATCAGTTTGGCGATTGGTTCAGGATACTGCATCAGGTCTCACTTCCATTCTGTGACTCGTTTCTAGAAACCAGGGATATTCAATCCTTTGGTAAATTGGCCCATGGTGCTGTCATTGGCTTGTGCTACAGTTTCAAGGGCATTGTTTACTGCCATCATGACTAGGTCTTGCAGTAACTCAACATCTTCTGGGTCAACAGCCTCTGGTTTAATCTCAATAGCGGTCACTTTGCGCTCACCAGTCATGGTTACTTTGACCATGTCGCTTTGGGAGACACCTGTGAATTCTTGTTGGTTCAAGCTTTCTTGTGCCTCTTGCATTTGTTTTTGCATTTTTTGCATTTTTTGCATTTGTTTCATCATGCCTTGCATATTTCCCATACCTCTCATGTGGGTACCTCCTTGTGATTTTAAATGGTGTGCTTGTGTTAAGTGGTTGAGTCTTCAGATAAATCTGATTGTACTCACTTGACAGTGGTAATTAAAAATCTACAAATATTTTTGAATGGTGTTCATCCAATTCGATTTAGCTGGTAACAAGCGTAAAACATCTACCTTTTTTTCATCATTTTGGATAGCATAAAATAAAATATAGTCATCTTCCAGTAGGTACCGAATGTTTGTGCTGACATCTAAACGATAGGATAAACTTGTTCCAGTCAACGGACTTTCTTCCAACTTTTCATAGATTAACGTATCCAAATGAATGACAAACTTTTCAATATTTTCAAGATACATACCTAACTCTCGCTTATAGAAAACAGCTTCTTCAACATCTCTAAGTACTTGGCGTGCAACATTCACAGTATAACCCATCATCAAATACCTAAATTAGTTTTAAACTCTTCACGAGAAACAGGTTCTTCATTTCGTAAAGACTGATAGCCTTTCTGAAGCTCTTCAAACAATCTTAATGTCGCTTGTGTCTTTCGCCATTCCTCAATATCTACAACCGCATAAGCAGCCTTTCCATTACGAGTTAAGATAACTTGGGAACCAACACTGACATCACTCAATTTTTGATTATAGTATCGCATATCCGATACAGGCATAATATTTTCCATAAAAAACACTCCTTGGTTACTTAAAATTTTACTTAATTATACCGTGGAATTGCTTTTTCTTCAACTTTCTTCACTTTATAGACTCAAGCTTTGAATTCCCTAAATTTCTACAGCTCTAAGCGCTACTCACGCTCTGATTGAAACGCGTTCGGGCTCCTAGCTTTTCGGGATTTAGATAAATTTTTCTACAGCCTCTTCAAGGCTTCCGTAAAAATTTCCTAAAATCCTGTCATAGCTGGGCAGTCGCCCTCACGCTCTGATTTCTACTATATTCCCAAAGTCGGCTTTTGTTTTTTCAGCTAGTTTATCTACTTCGGTTTGTTCTTCTTCTATGATTTGGTCTTCGATTAGGTTGTCTATTTCGTGCTCTTCTTGGGGTTCTGCTTTGTCTAGGTCTAATCGTAGGTCTTGGTTTTCTGGGTCTTCGGTGGCGCCTGAGACGGATTCTTCGTCTTTTAGTTTTCGTTTTTCTAGGATATATTCTTTACGGATGAGTGGCCATTCTTGGCTTTGAACGCTGACGTATTCTCCGGTGTAATTGATGGTTTTTTGGCAGTAGTTTTTAACCGCTTCTATCAATTCAGTGTTTCCGTCCGCTCGTTGGCAGAGGATTTCGTAGTCAAATTTGAGCACGAATCCGTCTTTGCTGGCGGCGACTGGTTCGGATGCTTTTAGGATGGCTTTTTGTGTCACGGATAGGCTGTCCAGTAAGTCTGGCCAAACTTCTCTGATGGCTTGCAGGTCTTGTTTGGTGGCGTGGTTCAAGACTTTGTAGATGAGGCTCAGGTTTGGTTTGTAGTCACTTTTTGTGGTGCTTACTTTTTTAGCGGGAGCACTTGTCTGGGTCTCAGCACCATTTGCCGGGATGCCGTTTTGTTTGAGTTGGGCTAGTTGGTTTTCTAGGGCTTTCATCTGTTTTTGTAGTTCTTCTACTTGGCCTTGGTCGCTGACACTCGTGGCTATTGGCGTCACTTGCACTTGGCTCATTTTGACGATGAAGACTTCTAGGTTGATACTGGGTTTGGTGGTGAAGCGCATCTCTTGTTGGGTTTGGTTGAAGGCTTCGATCAGTTGGTAGAGGTAGGTGTTGGGCACCTTGTCCACGAAATCAACTAGGTTTTGGTTGACTTGAATCATGGTCCAATTCTCAACCGATACTTGTGACTGCTTGCCGACTAGGATGTCTCTGGAAAACTCAATCATCTCTTCGACAAAGCGTCCTGGCTCCTTGCCAGATTCTAATAAATCATGAAATAGTCCTAATGCCGACTCGGTTTGTCCAGCCCACAATTCTTGTAGAAAGTTGGTTTTCATCTCATCGGTCAGGCTTCCAGAAACTTGGATGGCTTGTTCAAAGGTCACTGCACCATTTCCAAACGAAATGACTTGGTCAAGCAGGCTCAAGGCATCTCGCATGCCGCCATTTGCAAAGCGGGCAATGACATCAAGGGCTGCTGGGTCGTAGTCGATGGCTTCTTCTTGCAGAATGTGAGCCATGTGGTTTTTGATGTCGTCAGAGGTGATGCGACGGAAATCAAAGCGTTGTGTTCTGGAAATGATGGTGGCTGGAATCTTATGGGGTTCGGTGGTGGCTAGGATAAAGACCACGTTTTGTGGCGGTTCTTCAAGGGTTTTGAGCAGGGCATTGAAGGCACCGGTGGACAGCATGTGGACTTCATCAATGATATAAACTTTGTAGCTTGCTTGGGTTGGTGCATAACGAGCTTTGTCCCGGATATCTCGGATTTCTTCAACACCATTGTTGCTGGCAGCATCGATTTCGATCACATCACCCAGCGTTCCATTGGTGATGGCACGGCATAGGTCGCAGTCGTTACACGGTTCGCCGTCAACCGCATTTGGGCAATTGATGGCCTTGGCAATAATCTTAGCCGCACTGGTCTTGCCAGTTCCTCTTGGCCCGGTAAACAGGTAGGCATGGCTGGTTTTATGATTTTTCAAGGCATTTTTTAAGGTTCTGGTCACCGCCTCTTGCCCAGCGATATCGTCAAACCGTTGCGGCCGCCAGGTTCTATAGAGCGCTTGATACGCCATTCGATTAACTCCCTTCTCATGTGAATCCGTCTTAGGTCTTCTGGTAAATGAATCTGATAATCTCACCTATCTATTATACCCAACTTTACCCAGTTTGTGCACGTAATTGACTGCAAAATTTTAAAGGCTGTGCTGGAGACTCTTTTTGTCTACTGGTGATGAAAATTATTTAACTTTCTCATTTCAACAACGAGCTTTTAAAAAAATTAATAAAAAAGAATAGCAGTGAAATAGATAGCTAGTCTTTTTTACTATAGTTTTATATATTGTTTATTTAACTTGTCTTTTTATATTAATAATGTTAAACTTAAATAAATAATATTAAAGAAAGGGGTTTGTTCATGGATTGGTTTATAAATTTAGAAAAAGAAGAACAAGAATTTATTAAAAATTTTATTCTTGCTTCTGGTTCATTAAAGCAATTAGCGAAAGAATATGATGTTAGTTATCCAACAGTTAGAAACCGTTTAGATAAATTAATAGAACAGATAAATTTAACTGATAAAATGTCAGATTCTTTTGAAGTCAGTATCATGAAAATGGTTATTGAAGATAAGCTATCACTTGATACTGGAAAGTTGATAATAGAAAAGCATAAGGAGGCTAACCATGAGTAATGTATTAACCATAATTATTATTGTAGCTGCAATAGCATGGCAAGAATTTTCCGGAAGAATAGGGAATAGATATTTAGGAGCTATCTTACCAATAATATTTGCCGGATTCGTATTCTTCTTTTTATTTACCGGAAGACTAGGATTCAATTTTAAAGATATCCTTATGCCTTTTATTGGTGAAATAGCATTAATCGGAACTTATGAAAGTGGAAAACAAAGTAGAAAGAAAAAATTGGATAAAGAACTTGCTAAAATGAAAGCAAAAGATATTAGTAAAAACTAATTCTTTATCAACTCTCTTTCTACCAAGCAATTCAGGTCCAAATAGTGACCAAATAAAAGAGTTCCCCAGAAATCTATCCGTACAGAACGGTGTTTCAGCATAGCTGACGCACAGTGACTGTTTCGGCTTCAGCCGATTACAGCCACGTAGACAGCTAAGGCCAAAGACCAAGGCTTTCGGCCGTGCCACCGTTCTCATTTCGGATAGATTTCTGGGGAACTCTTTTATGATTTAGAAAGTTTTTATGTTATTACAGATTTTTGTAGCTTTTCTCTTTATTCTATTCCCCCACCATTTGATAGGGAGCTTTGTTATGTTTGACTAATGGGCTGAGCTCGCCCTTTTTGGCTAGTAGGATGAGGTCGTGCTTGGCTCTGGTGCAGGAGGTGTAGAGTTTGGCTTTCTGGGTGCTTTGGTCGGGGTAGTTTTCTTTGGTGACGTCCATGATAATCACAGCGTCAAACTCCATCCCCTTGGCCACATCGATAGTGGTGACAATAACTCGGTTGCCCAGATACTCGCCGCCATCTTCTAGGATTGGCAGTTCCAGCTTTCCTTTTAGGGCTGCTTGCAGCTCCTTAGCCTGCGCTCGGTCAGAACAGATGATGCCTACCGTGTGCAAATAATCGTCCAAATGGTCTATGACTTCTTCCAGTGCAGCATAATCTTGGTTTTCTGCCGTCAAGACGACTTGCGGGTCCTTCCCATTTCTAGGGAAGACATTCTTGTCCAAATCCCAATCCAGAATCCCGTTAGAAAACCTAGTAATTTGGCTAGTACAGCGGTAACTGATAGCCAGCTGGCGACTTTCTAGGTCACGACTTGGAAACAGGGTATCTAGCCTTTTTTGAGCCAGCTGCATTTGACCGGGGGTGCCTTGCAGGTCTTCCAAGAGGCTGAAAATGGTGGTGCGATTGCCGAAGCCTTGATACTCATCGCCGACGACGGTGAACTTAGAACGGAAATAGTAGCGTGACAGGGTGCCCATGAGCAAGAGGGAAACATCTTGAATCTCGTCAATAAATAGATGGGTGTAGCCACTGTGGCAACGAATCGGCGCTAGGCTAGTTGCGATAAATTCCAATACGCGGATACCTTCTGGAGTAGCTTGGTAATAGCCTTCTTCGGTTAGCTTGATTGGCGTTTGTACGTTGAAGGTCTGGCCAATCTGCTTGCGTCTGGCCTTGGCAAACTTAATCCATTGGTGCAGATGCTTGGCACTATTGACGAAGGCAAACTTTTCAATCTGCTCCTCGACTACCTTGATTTCCTTTTCAAACAGCTTCATGCCGAGATTTTGGTAGTAGTCACTCTCATTAACAAATTCCTGCCCGTCTAGGAGGAGCTCGATTTGCATATTGGACAAACGCTCAAAATAAGCCATGGCCCGGTCAGAGGCAAAAAACTTATTGAGACGGCGTTTGAGGCTACGTTCTAAGGCGCCTTGAATCTGAGTCAACTGCTGGTGATTGGTTAAGTTGGGATTGGTCTGCTCAGACAACTTTTGGAAGTCGCGCAGCGAAAACAAGCGATAGCCCTTGAGGTAGATAGACTTGAAGTGAATATCCTTAAGACTTAGGTCAGCCATTTGACCGGCGATCAGGTCTACCCACTCGCTGTCCGGCAGGTAGGCCCGCTCCCAAGACCAGTCCTCGGTTACCTCAGCCACCACTTCCACTTGGTGATGCAGCTGAAACTCCCTAAACAAGTCCTGCGTCTTCTGCCAAATGGTTCTTTGAAACAGTTCGCTGCCACCCGTTAGATGAGGGATAACATGCGAGATGTAGTTGGCAAAGAGCTGATTTCTGGATAGCAGCAGCATATCGCTCATAGTTTCTTGTCTGGCTTGGTACATAAGGTAGGCGATGCGTTGGAGCAAGATGGTGGTTTTTCCACTACCGGCACAACCATTAACAATCAGCCAGTCCTTTTGTTTGTGGCGGATAATCTCGTTTTGTTCTTTTTGGATGGTAGCGGTGATGCCTTCTAGACGACCATCACGGTTGCTAGAGGCACTCAAGGTTTCCATCAAGCGGGACTCTTCACTTTCCACATCATAGATGGATTGCAGCTCTTGGTTGCGGATGACGATATCCCGTTTCAAGCTGGCGTGGGCTCTTTCTAAGCCATTTGGCGTTTGGTAATCCAGCTGGCCTAGCGTACCCTCGTAAAAGAGGCTGGCAATTGGTGCGCGCCAGTCGTAGATTAAGACATTGTCCTGATCATCGAAGAGGGTTGATGAGCCGATATACATCTTTTCCACCTTCTGGTCCTGTTCAAAGGTGACATCCAGACGACCGAAGTAGGGAGAGGCCTTTTGTGTTTTCAACTGCTCAACAGAATAACGTAAAAAATCCTGCCTGCTGTCTTCCAAGCCCTCCTGTTTTGAACGATTCTTTTCCTTTTGAATCTGCTGGTCAAACTCTGCCAAGATTCCCCTTAGATGACCGACTTCTTCTTTCCATCCTTGACTTTTCATCCAAAACCTCCCTTTCCTGAAATGGTTAATGTGTATGAATCCACAAAAAATGCCTAAAAAAAAGTTGGAACCTATAGCCCCAACCTTTGTCTTCTATGTACATACGGCACATAACGAAGCTTACTTATAGCTGCTTCCTTCCGGACCTGACTCGATTCATAAGTTCGCTATTGCCATACGGCCTTGCGGCACGTATTATTATAAACCAGATTCACCCCAATTGCAAGCCCAAAACCACACTGCTAAATGGTGCCTTGCAAGCAGTGTTCTGCTAACGAGGCACCATTTACCAGACTAGGCTTTGTGGTGGATTTCTAGGGCAAGGCCTGAGTAGTCGTGCGTTTTGATATGGTTTGCCTCTCTATGGTAGCTGGCTCCTGCTGTTTTTAGATTAGCTTCAATGGTATCTAGGTCAGCTTGGTGAGGTGTTGTCCAGATAACTGCGTTCAAGCCGATTTGGTCGTCTTTTGGTGCTGGTAGGTTACGGCCTGCCCAGATATTGGCCCCTAAATGGTGGTGGTAGTCACCGCTTGCTAGGAAGAGGGCTTGGCCTTGGTAGTCGGAACGCACGCCTAGTCCTAAGAGTTGGTGGTAGAATTTCTCGGTAGAGACTAGGTCTTTGACAGACAGGTGCACGTGTCCGATTTTGGTGCCGCTGGGGAAACCTTGGAAGCCGTCTGATGCCAGTGCCAATAAGCCGTCTGCATCTATCTCGATGGTAATCCCCTCAATAAAACCGTCCGGGCGCTTGTCCCAAACAGACTGGTCCTTATCCCAATAGATCTCGATGCCGTTGCCTTCAGGGTCAGCCAAGTAAAGCGCCTCGCTGTAACCATGATCACTAGCCCCTTGCAAGGGCGCCTTTACGGTAATCAGATGCAGCAAACTATCCGCCAAAGCCTTACGAGTCGGCAAGAGAAAGGCCATATGAAACAGCCCAGTTGTCCGGGTCTCTCTATCGGTGGTGCTAGGATAAATTTCCAGCAAGACAGCATTATCCGCCTTAATTCCTAATGAGATATGATTATCTTGCTCAGATATAAGGTCCAAACCAATCACATCTTGGTAAAACTGACTTAAACGTGTCGGGTTGAGCGCATTGATACGCACCCGCTCCGGTGTTAAATGGCTAATTGCTTGTGTTCGTTGATTCATTGTCATATTGATTCCTGCTTTCATTCCTTTAGTGGTATTTTAGTATAGTATCACTTTATTACTAAATTGAAATAAAATCAAGTCCTTTGTCTTTATTTAGCTAAATTTAGTTGAATTATGAGAAAAGATAGCTGTTTCTGCTTACTAACGATGAATAAAGGTGTTTTATTCCTCGTTAGAGACCTATTTTAAAGCTCTTTTCTCATAATTCGTCATTTGTTGGGCTTTTTTACCTTGATTGAATTAAAATCGGTTGAATTATGAGAAAACATAGCCATTTTTGTTTGCTAACGAGGAATAAAGTACTTTTATTCCTCGTTAGAGACCTATTTTAAAGCTCTTTTCTCATAATTCGTCATTTGTTGGGCTTTTTTGACCTTTATTGAGCTAGAATCGGTTGAATTATGAGAAAACATAACTATTTTTACTTTCTAACGAGGAATAAAGTACTTTTATTCCTCGTCGGAGACCTGTTTTGAATCCTTTTTCTCATAATTCGTCATCTTAAAAATACTTTTCCTTTTAATTTAGCTTTTGGGTCTTATTTATGAGAAATCTAATCAGAAGCAACTTGTACAGCATAACTGTACGCTTACTAGCTCCAGCAACAAAAAATCAGCACCTCCACATGTGAAGGTACTGATTTCAAAAGATTATAAACTTGGTTGGCTAGATTCTTGTAGGGTCACATTGGCTTCTTGTAGTTTGCCATCTCGGTAGAACTTAATAGGAACGGTGTCGCCAACTTTATGGCTGTAGAGCACCTTTCGTAGGGCTTGGATATTTTCGATAGGTTGGCCATCGAATTCGACAACCAAATCTAGTTGCTTCAAGCCAGCTTTTTCTGCACTACCATTTGCTGTGATGTTGTAGAGGATGACTCCGCTGGTCACGGTTTCTGGTAGTTTTAGTTCTTCTTCGTAGGCCACTGAAATGGAGCTTAGGTTGATCATGGTTACGCCTAGGACTGGTCTGATAACTTTGCCGTCTTTTTCTAGTTGGTTAATAATCTGAACCGCTTCGTTGGACGGAATGGCGAACCCCATCCCTTCGACAGCAGAATTGCTAATCTTCATGGAGTTGATGCCGATCACTTGGCCGCTTGCGTTGATAAGCGCCCCACCGGAATTGCCCGGATTGATAGCTGCATCGGTTTGGATGGCGGTCACGGTCCAGTCACTTTGTCCGTCACCGTCAACATCTGTATCGACTGAACGGTCCTTAGCCGAAACAATTCCTGAAGTCACGCTAGTCGCAAAGCTTGACCCTAACGGTGAGCCGATTGCTAGCGCCACTTGTCCCACCAAGACATCATCGGAGTTGCCGAATGTTGCCACGGTTTTCACGTCAGTTGCAGAGATTTTCAATACGGCCAAATCAGTCCATTCATCGCTGCCGACCAATGTTGCCTCCACTTTGGTGCCATCAGCCAGCAAGACTTGCAGACCGGATGCGTTGGCGATAACGTGGTTATTGGTGACAATGTAAGCTTCGCCGCCAGTCACCTTGTAAATGACCCCACTCCCTTCAGAAGCAGTCGTCAACTCTCCCGTACTACCGTTTGAGCGCCCAAAAATATCGGTTTGTTTAGCAGCCTGCAAATTCACGACAGACACCACAGCGTCTTTCACCTTGTCGACCACTTGTGTAATATCGGTTGGTGTCGTGGTTAAAGGAGCAGTCGTCCCCTGGCCCTCACTGGTTTGGGCTGCACTACTGCTAGAAGATGAGCTAGGCGCGCTACTACTTGTCGCAGCACCCGGTAAAATATTACCACCCATAGCCAAAACAATACCCGCACAAAGCGCAAATGCAGCTAACCCACCGACTAAACCACCCATAAAACCAGACCTAAAGCCCTTAGTTTTAGGATCTTCCGGTTTAGGATTAGGGACTTCTTCCTGTGAAAATGGCGGTATTACACCTCGGCTTGGCTCTTCTACTTCTACATCAGGCTCATTGTCTCCAGAAGTAAAAAGATTAGCCTCCACCTCATCGCTAGCAGGGGTTTCCTTGTCTTGCACGCTATTATAGTAAGCAGCATCATTTTCCCACTGGTTTCTAGCTTGTAAGTCTTCTTCTGATTCATTGGTTTCTACATCATCTGGCTCATTGTATGCCTGGTCACCATTGTTAATATGTTCGTTATGTTTTTCAACATCGTTCGGATTGACATCATCTTTTGACATAGTTCTATGCCCCCTCTAATCTGTTTTTGGGTAGTCTCACCCGTATTCTTTCCACTAGTATACCCTGAGATTTTGAACTTTTGGTGAAGATGTTAGGGAAAATTCTTTAAGTTCTATCACCATCTATGAAGAAATTTCTTATCAACAGAGCACAGAGTCCGTATACAACAAAATAAAATAGTTTCCGACATAGGGAGTAGAAATAACGGTGTATGAGCATAGCTGACGCACAGTGGATGTTTCGGCTTTAGCCGATTACAGCCACGTAGACAGCTAAGCCGAAAGACCTAGTCTTGCGGCGGTGCCACCGTTCTCATTTCTGCTCCCTATGTCGGAAACTATTTTGTGCTTTAGAAACAACTCTTGTTTCTTTGCGGACATTTTACCAAGCTCAACCCTATATAGTAAACAATTCAGTCGGTTCAACAGGGTCGGTGTGGTAAAGCTGGAAATTCTCCTCCAAGCCACAATCCTTGTCCCTTAAAATAGCATAGGCCGTGTCATAGGCAATGGCCTTCATATTGTTGTCGCGACTCAAGTGGCCTAAAAATACCCGTTTGGTCTTATCCCCAACCATCTCAGCAGTCGCCAAAGCCCCATCATCATTGGACAAATGACCCTTATCTCCTAAAATGCGTTGTTTCAATGACCAAGAGTAGCCACCCATACGTAGCATTTCCAAATCATGGTTGCTTTCAATCAGGTAAGCATCCGCATTTTTCAGCAACCCACGCAAACGGTCACTGACATAGCCTGTATCGGTCAACATGACAAACTGTTTTTGGTCCTTTTGAAAGGCGTAAAACTGCGGATTGGCAGCGTCATGAGAAACACCATAAGAAATAATGTCTAGGTCGCCAAAGGTTTGCATCTGGCCCAGTTCAAAAATGTGTTTTTGTTCAGTAGCCAATTTGCCTATCTTACCTTCCATGGCTTGCCAAGTTTCGTGGTTGGCGTAGACGTCCATCTTGTATTTGCGGGCTAAAACGCCGACACCATGGATGTGGTCGCTATGCTCGTGGGTCACCAAAATACTATCCACATCAGACAAGTTGCGCCCAATCTTGGCCATCAAAGCCTCCATCGCCTTGCCACTCAAGCCACAGTCCACCAAAATTTTTCGTTGTGGCGTTTCAATATAAGTAGCATTGCCCGAACTGCCACTAGCCAATAAGGAAACCTTAAATCCTAATTCTGATTCCAATTGCATCATCTTCACAAACTACCCCTTCTCTAACAAGCACACATATCTTTAACTCACTAATCCTACCAAATAATCGCAGCTATTTCCACCGATTAGGACGACTTGACCCCTTGAACTTCCAAAGAATCACCACTCAAGATACCGCCACGCAAGGCATCCACACGCCGAACCACAATCTGCCCATCCGCTTGCTGAATCTCCACGTACCAAGCCGGGCTGTAAACATACATATCATCCAAACTCAAAGAACGGTAATAGACCAAGCGCGTCTTTAAAATGGTTGACTTAGGCGGAATTCGCCCACTTAAGTACAAATTCTCCACTGCCGACTGTGAGGTCGTCAAGCGTCTGCTGTCTCCTAGAACCTGTGCATCACCAGCAAAGGTCTGCTCATACGAAGTCACCTGCCCATTTGCATTGACAGAAAAGACAATCTGGCTAGTTCCATCCAAAATCGGCACCTTATTGGCTCGTTGCGCATAGATAATTTTTCTAGTAGACGGGTTATAAGTGAAAAGACCGTACTGCTCCCCATTGAGAATAGCGCCACTGGTTAAAAATTCAGTGACCCTAGTAAAGGTATCATTGGTGATGTCTTTGGTAAAATCCAATTCAATAGGGGTTTCCAAAGTACTAGATAAAATATTGTTCTCAAAGCTATAGGTCTGATTGGTCAACTGAGAAACTTTTTCGCCTAAACTAGCCCGGTTGGTCTGCACCAAAGGAACTGACTCAACATTGGAGGATAGTCCAGAAAAGGAAATATCGTCAGAACGCATTTGCTCTAAGACATTGATATTGGTGTTTTGGGAACTAATGGTATTGCCCTGCATACTAAAGTAGGAGTAAAGCAGGAAAATATCTAAGAATAAAAAAGAGACAATCAAAACAATGGTTGAACGTTTAAAATCCATCTTAGTCTTCCTCCCCTAAATCCATGCTAACAGGCTCAAGTTCTCCAGCGTCCTCAAGAGTGACCTGGTCCATAGTGGCACTGTCCACTGTTTGCCAAGCCCCATTGATTTTGACAAACCAAGTCGGAATAAAGTTGACAATTTTGTTGCTTTCTTGGCTACTAACCCACTGATAACCAATCCGAACGTCCTCAACTTGCAGCAAGTCAATGCCCTTACTCATAATCACCGACACCGCATCATCCCCCGACATGAGCGACACTTGCTTAGTACGGCTGACCAAAGGCGTTTGAGCAACCAAAGTCGGAATTCGCATCTTGGACAAGCCATCATCCGTTACCGTAATCCGTAAAGTTCCCTGCTGGTTGGCATCCAAAATCGGAAAGTTATTAACATAGCGTAAAAAATCTACCGCCTGACTGGTTTGAGAATAACCCGAATAGTAAATGCCATAAGTCCAGTTTTCAAACCGGTTCATCTGGTTAAAACTGTGTTGTAGCGTAGTTGACATATCCGGCACCGATTCTGACAAACGATTACGGAAATAGCTCAAAATACTAGACGAGCGGTCAATAATCAACTGAGAGACATTATCGTTATAAACAATTGACTTGTTGTCACTACGATTTTTCAGGTCGGTCGTGTTGGAGTAAAGCATGCCAATATAAAATGACGTCATGTGTTGCTCCACTAAATAGGTCAACTGGTCCAACTTGATATCGTCAATCCGCACAAACGTTAAGCCACCCTTGGTAATGTAGGATTGAATCGGGTAAAAAAGCTTCTCACTGTAAGCAGATTTCAAAAACTCATTGGACTGTTTTTTCCGAGTGACCGAATAGCTAGCCTTGGTTTGGTCATTGATTAAATAAGCCGTTGACACATCATCCATCAAAAGGACAATCCGCGTGATGGTTGTATTGGCAAATTCATCTGGTATATCCACAAAGTAGCTCACAGCATTTTTGATTGGGATAGGTGCGTCAAATAAGAGTTGCCCTGCACTTTGTTTTAGCAGTAGCTGTTCATAGTTGTACTGCTCCAAGGTCCCCATGCTTTGAATATTCTCAAATGATTGGTGCAGTTCCAGATTCAAAGCCTTTAAGACGGCCTTATCTGAGGTAACCTCAATCTTATCGTCATGATTGTAAACATAACGACTTGGACTAAAGACCTCATCTGGTATTAGGCTGGTTCTAGTTTGGTTATCTGTCGTTGTCCCAACCGTTGTGGTCGTCTGCCCTAAACCAGTATTAGCGGTCTGCTTGGCTGGCCGAATAATTAAGAGGGCTGTTAGGGACAAGGAGACCATCATTAAGGCCACCAAAACAACTAATAAAATTTTAGACGTTTTCATTCCCATTCCCCCTCCTCATCAAAGGCAACAAATGGCAAGGAAATATAGAAGGTTGATCCCTTATCCTCTACACTGTTAACCCAGATTTTTCCACCATGTAGCTGCACCACCTCTTTCGCAATAGCAAGACCTAGTCCGCTGCCCCCCATTTGACGGGAACGGGCCTTATCAACGCGGTAAAATCGGTCAAAAAGGTGCGGAATGTCCTTACGAGAAATCCCCAAGCCTTCATCACTAATGGAGACAATCAAGTTGTTGTGGGTCTCCATCAAACGAACAATAATCCGCCCACCATCTGGAGAATACTTGATAGCATTGTTGATAATATTATCAATCACCTGCGTCATCTTGTCTTGGTCAACTTCCACCCACAAGTCACGCAAGGTAATGTCCTTCAAAATACGATAGTTCTTGTTGCGATAAGGCTCACTTTGCAAGACCATATCAAATCGATCCACAATATGCTCAATCAAAGCATTCATATTGATAAACTCTTTTTCCAAGCCTAAACGGTTCTCGTCCATACGAGACAAGTTTAGCAAATCGGTAATCATACGCATCATCCGATTGGTTTCCGTTTCAATCACATTCAAGAAATTTGGTGCGATATCAGGATTTTCCCAAGCCCCATCCACCAAGGCCTCCGTGTAAGAACGAATGCTGGTCAAAGGCGTCCGCAACTCATGCGACACATTGGATACAAAGTTACGGCGTTCTCTGTCAATCTTTTCTTGCTCGGTAATATCCGTCAAGACACAGACCAAACCTGAAATAAAGCCAGAATCCCTTTGAATCACGGAAAACTCACACTGAATAACCGAACCACTATCTTCTTCTACAATCTGCATAACATTTTCATCTTGTGTTTCTAACAAATTACGGAAAGACCAGCTTTCATCCAGTTTCAGAATATCCATAATTGGTTTTCCAATCAGATTTTCAGACTGGATATTGAGAATGTCCAAGGCAGCATTATTGACGATAACAATGCGCCCCCGTCTATCAGTGGCAATCACCCCGTCACTCATATGCCTGAGGACAGAGTCTAGCCGTTGCCGCTCCGACTCGGTGGTCTCTTGCGCTTCCTTAACCTTAGTCGACAAGTCATTAATGGCTTGACCCAACTGACCCAGCTCATCATCTCCGTAAATTTTAACCTCACCCGTATAATTCCCGTCCGCAATCCGCTCCGTTTGGTGTTTCATGGCCTCAATCGGTCGCGTAATCCCCTGGGAAATCAAAAAAGTCACCACAATGGTTAAGCCAATGGCCACCAAAGACGCATTAATAAAGATAATACCAATATTTTGTACCTGCTTATAACTGGATTCAATATTGGTTCTAATGGACAAGGCGCCCAATAATTGGTTGCTATTATTGCTTTGCTCGACAGGCGATACCAATTTCCAATAGCGGATATTTTCACTAGTGTACTCATAGTTGGTGGATTGATTGAGCAGTAGGGTTTGTTGAATGTCCGTCTCTGTTGATTTGGTTCCGACTAGGGATTGGGCTGACTGGTCGGTCGTCCCCAAAATATAGCCCTGAGCATCAACCACACGAGTCTCAACAATATAGTTCCCAGCCGGATAATCTTGCAGAATCTGATAAATCAACTCTTCTTTAGCCTCTTCCGTCGTATCTTGCGCCAAAATGGGCTGGATGGTATTTTTCAGATACCCTACCTGCAACTGAACCTGCTCTTGGAAATTGTTGATGGTTTGTAGCTCCAACTGACGCAAAAAGTTGGTCGCAATCAGTTGCAAGGCAATTAGCAAGAGGAAGATAAAGAGCAAGGGTATTTTAAAATGAATCGATCTAAAAAATCGAATGCCTTTGTTCATGGAAACCTCCAAAAAATGAGCACCACCTTTGTCCTTATGATAAGGCGATTGGTTAGTGCTCATATGTTTTTCTATATGGAATAAGCCCTATTCTAATGGATGCCTACTCTTTTTCTTGTTCTGGATTCTTGATGAAATAACCGACGCCGCGACGGGTCATAATCCAACTTGGGTGGCTTGGCGTATCTTCGATCTTTTCACGCAAACGTCTCACCGTCACATCGACTGTTCGAACGTCACCAAAATAATCATAACCCCAAACCGTTTGTAACAAATGCTCACGCGTCACAACTTGTCCAATGTGTTGCGCTAGGTAGTGCAACAATTCAAACTCACGGTGGGTTAACTCAATCTCTTCGCCACGTTTGGACACCACATAGGCATCTTCATGGATAATCAAAGAACCGATGACAATTTCGTTAACGGTTTTACCGCCATCTGGGTCAACCGGCGCCAACTGCTGACGACGCAAGTTAGCCTTAACACGAGCGATTAATTCCCGATTTGAAAATGGTTTGGTGACATAGTCATCTGCACCAAGTTCCAACCCTAGAACCTTATCAATCTCTGAATCCTTAGCCGTTACCATGATAATCGGTACTTGGCTGACTTTACGAATTTCACGACAAACTTCTAAGCCTTCAATCTTTGGTAGCATCAAATCTAAGAGAACTAGGTCAGGTTGAACCTCACCGAAGACTTTCAATGCTTCTTCCCCATCAAATGCCGTGGATACTTCATACCCTTCTTTTGCTAGACTAAATTTGACAATATCTGAGATTGGCTTTTCATCATCTACAACTAGAATTTTTTTCATACCTGCCTCCTTAGGGTGGTCATGACTGGTCAAGGTGCACCAATCGTTTCCTTATGGTAATCTTCTCCAACTAACTTGCTTGGAGTTTTACTATTATTACACAGATGCCCAAACACTTTCAAGAATATTGGTTTGATCACGGTCTGGTCCAACAGAGAACGTAGAGATACGAACACCAACTAACTCAGAAACACGACGAACATAGTTACGAGCATTTTCTGGCAATTCTTCTAGAGTTCTGCATCCTGTAATGTCCTCTTCCCAACCTGGTAACTCTTCATAAACTGGTTTGCATTGGCCAAGTTCTACGAGACTGGCAGGGTAGTGAGAAATACGTGTGCCATCAGCTTTCTCATAGGCCACACAGATTTTCAATGTTTTCAAACCACTTAGTACGTCTATGCTGTTAAGGGAGAGGTTGGTAATCCCTGATACACGTTTGGAATGACGCATAACAACGGAGTCAAACCAACCGACACGTCTAGGTCTTCCTGTAGTCGTTCCATATTCACGACCCACCTCACGAATGCGGCTACCAATCTCATCAAACAGCTCTGTAGGAAACGGTCCATCTCCCACACGAGAGGTGTAGGCCTTGCAGACACCAACAACCTTGTTAATCTTAGAAGGCCCAACTCCTGAACCAATGGTAACCCCACCCGCTACCGGGTTAGAAGAGGTGACAAATGGGTAAGTTCCTTGGTCGATATCCAACATAACCCCTTGAGCTCCTTCAAAAAGCACGCGTTTGTCCGCATCCAAAGCATCATTCAAGATAACAGATGTGTCGCAAACGTATTTTTTGAGTTGTTGACCGTAGTCGTAATACTCTTCAAAGATATCCTCAAAAGCAATCGGTTGTGAGTCATACATTTTTACGAATTGACGGTTCTTTTCTTCTAGGTTAATGGCTAGACGCTCTTTAAAGACTTCCTTGTCCAAGAGGTCAGCCATCCGAATCCCAATACGAGCCGCCTTGTCCATATAAGCTGGTCCAATCCCTTTAATGGTGGTCCCGATCTTATTGTCGCCCTTGGAATCTTCTTGCAGTTGGTCCAATTGAATGTGGTAAGGCAAGATCACATGAGCACGGTCAGAGATACGCAGATTATCAGTGGTAATGCCTTTCTCGTGTAGGTAAGCCAATTCTCTAATGAGGGATTTAGGGTTGATCACAACACCATTTCCAATGACACTAATCTTTTCTGGTGAAAAAATCCCTGAAGGAATTAAGTGCAACTTGTAGGTTTCACCGCCGAATTTGATGGTGTGGCCGGCATTGTCTCCACCTTGGTAACGTGCGATAACTTCGGCATTTTCACTTAGAAAGTCCGTAATCTTTCCTTTTCCTTCGTCTCCCCATTGCGTTCCTACTACTACTACTGATGACATAAACATCCACCTCTTCTAGTTTTTTCATGTTCAGGTTGCCCCAACACTTTGATTTTTAGTACGGCGCGACCATGCTGTTGGCCAACTGGTCAGGCACCGTAGATGTAAACTTATTGTATTCCTTAGTGAAAATGAGCTCGACAGTGCCCCGAGGACCACTCCTGTTCTTTTCCACAATGACCTCAATCACATTGTTAGGCTCTTGAGGTTCCTCCCCTTCTTCTTGACGATAGTAATCGTCCCGGTAAAGGAAAGCAACAATATCCGCATCTTGCTCGATAGAACCTGATTCACGAATATCCGACATAATCGGCCGCTTATCTTGCCGTTGCTCCACCCCACGCGACAATTGCGACAGGGCAATAACTGGACAGGACAATTCTTTGGCCAATTTTTTCAAGTTTCTGGAAATCTCTGAAACCTCTTGTTGCCGACTTTCTCGACCCGTTCCTTCGATCAATTGCAGATAATCGATAACAATTAAGCCAAGACGCCCCTTTTCTTGCTTGAGACGACGACATTTTGCTCGAATTTCTGCCACCCGAATCCCCGGCGTATCATCAATATAGATATCCGCCTTAGACAGCGACCCCATAGCAAGGAAAAAACTCTCCCACTCCTGGTCAGTCAACTGACCATTCCGCAAACGACCAGCATCAATACTGCCCTCAGAACAGATCATCCGGTTAACCAAGGACTCCGCCCCCATTTCCAAGCTGAAAATGGCAACCACTTCTTCGGCTTTTGTCGCAACGTTTTGTGCAATGTTTAAAACGAAGGCTGTTTTTCCGACAGATGGTCTGGCTGCTAGGATAATCAATTCGTCTGCATGTAAGCCTGAAGTCATACGGTCCAACTCGATATAGCCAGTTGGGATACCAGTAATGTCCCCTGTGCTCTTAGCACGAGCTTCCACCGATTCCAAGGCTTGGTTTAAGACGTCTCTAATAAGGACAAAACCAGAGCGATTTCTTTTTTCTGACACCTCTAGAATATTTCTTTCAGCACGGTCTAATACCGAAGCCAAATCGCCACCATCCGTGAAGGCTTCCTTGGAAATCTCATTAGAGGTGCGAATCAATCGTCTTAGGGTTGATTTATCTGAAACAATCTTAGCGTAATATTCAACGTTGGCAGCTGTGGGCACTTTTTCAGCCAATTCAATCAGGTAACCCTGGCCACCAGCGTTTTCTATCTGTTGCTTTTCCGACAACTCGTTACTGGTTGTCACAATATCAACCGCTTCACCACGTTCGTTAAGCGCCATCATAGCCTTAAAGATGACTTGGTGATTTTGGCGGTAAAAATCTTCAGGGGTTAAATATTCTAGAACACCCACAATGGCATCTGGTTCTAGGAAAATGGAACCAATGACAGATTGTTCTGCATCAATATTTTGTGGGGGAATGCGGTCATGAACATTTTCTTCCATGGTTCACCTCTCTTCATTTGTTTCTTGTCACGTCTATGGTGACATCATTATTATTTTACTCTAAATATCTGATAATTGAAATAGCAAGGATTTGTAAGGGCTTGATTGGTGTCACTTTTTATGTGTTTGTAGCCTACTACATACCATATGCACGCAAAAAACAAACCTACTTCCAATAGATAGTGGTAGGTTATTTGTCCAGTTAGCTTTTTTAAGCGTCTTGCTCCTCAATAGTATAGCAGATTTTGCTGCAAAATGGCAGTGTCTATTGAGCCCTGTCTTTTTTATGGGATGAGGTTCAAGTCCTTAATGACTGATATATTTTTAACTCACGAAAGAGTTTGAATAGCAACATGGACTTGAGCCCCCCTTGAAATCGTTTTTTTGTCTGGTAATATAGATATTAAGATATGGTATCAATTATAATAAGAGGAGGACTATTTATGAAAAAAGAGGACACTAGAGAGCTACTGGTTTATTTGTTAATCTTTGCCTTAATTATCATTCAATATTTTTTACCTAGCCCTTACAATACTATTTCTTTTATTCTTGCTTTGGTTATTAACGTCATTTATCTTGGAAAACATCTACACAAGAATACCTTGACTAAATTTGATTTTGCACTTACTACGATTCTATTAGTGCTTACCGTGACCAACTTTTTCATCTAAATTCGATTCCTAGAAAATATGCCATAAAAAAGAGCCTCCAACTTATCTAAGTGATAAGTTGGAGGCTCTTTTTTATGAGCAGAAAGTCATTAGGCTTTAAAGTCATTCAAATTCAAGATACCATCTAGTTTTGAAGCAATTTCTTCTCTTAAGTTGTGTGTGACCATGATAACTGTTAAGTCAGCATTTTCAACTAGTTTATTTTCAATCTCAAGAGCAGTTTCATGGTCTAGGCTTGAGGTTCCTTCATCAATTAGAATCACTCGTTTTCCTCTGAGGAAGCCTCTCGCTAGAGAAAGCCGTTGTTTTTGTCCGCCTGACAGCAGTCTTCCGTCTTCGCCAACAGGGCTTTCCAATTGGTTTTCTTGAGCTTGAACGAATTGTTTTAAACCTGCAACATCGAGTGCTTCCCAAATCTCTTGCTCAGAAAAGCTTTCGCCTAGGGTAAGGTTATCAAAGATGCTGCCATCAAAAATATAGGGCGCTTGGTCTAGATAGATAATCTCTTGTCGCAATTGGTAACCATCTACATCCTTTAGTTCATTGTTGGAAAACTTAGCTGAACCTTGGTAGTCATTGATTTTACCATTCAGAATATTCAAGAGGGTTGTTTTACCTGTTCCACTTTCTCCGACAATGGCGTACTTGCCACCTTCATTGAAACTGTATGAGACATTTGTCCACAATTGGTTATCGCCAAAACTGTAGTTCAAGTTGTCGAGGCTAATCTGGTCGTTTGTTTTATGGAACGGTAGGTAGTCTCCTGCATCATCCGCATCCAGTGCATCAAACTTTTCAAAAATCGGTTGAACAGTTTTTATCTCAACAATAACGTTGGTGATGTTTCCAAGGCTGTTGAAAATTGTTTCACTCAAAGCACCAGTAGCTGTAATCGAACCTAATGACACAATTCTCTTAAAGGCTAAATATCCGGTTAAGACCAAAACCCCAGCTTGTCCAAAAAGGTTTCCAGAAGCTCCTAGGATAGCACTATAAGCCATAGCTCTTTGTTGTTTCACACGTTTATCTGCCAATTCTTCTGATGCTTCTGTTACTGTTTTAGTGATTCTAGAAACTAAGTTAAAAGAAAATAAGGTATCAAAGCCCTTAATCATGCTGGTCATAACTGAAACAAATCTTTCCTGTTGTTTAGAAAAATCAATAACAGCATCTCTAACCTTTGCTTGAACAAGTCTAGGTAGTAAGATAGTTATTACTGAGACAGCCACAGAGTAAACAATAATACTCCAATGGAAGAATAATAGGGCAATACTAGCAAAAAGCATATTCACTATCATGGTAATCAGTAAATACACATTAGCAAAGCCATCACGTTCAATGGTATTAATGTCATTTGTAATCCATGATACGAAGGTTCCTGAATCGTACTCATGATACTTTTGGTAAGACACATCTTCTAGTTTTGAAATGACATCTGTTCTAATCTTGGTAGACATGAGTTGTGATACCCTTGTCTCGTAAGGAATTTTAATCAATAAACTAAGGATATAAATAATCAGCATAAAGAGAATCAAGAGCATTGTTTTCACAAACTCTGTCCAATCAAAAGCAATCAAAGCATTAAAGGCTCTGGCATTCAACACGACCGATAATACTTGGGATAAGGCCCCAACAACGATAATGAAGAATAATAGCAAGTTTTCTTTCCAGTAAAATTTCATGTATTTTGTCATAACTTACCCCACTTTGTTTAATAAATTTTCTAACTGTCTAGCTTGTCCTAGTGCATTTTTCCACAAAGACAAGTAGCTGCTGTTGCACCTGTTTTTCTATAGATTCTTAGTTCATTCTCCACAACATATTCCACTATTCACATGGATTATTAGCACTATATAAAGTATGTAAGATTTCATGAATTCTCCAACTATTTCATAACTATCATCCGATAACCATGTATTTGCAAAGCATATTCCTCATACTTTTATCTCTTTATTCCGATTTTGATCATCGACAAATCAAAGTATACAATACTTCCGATGAAAATGAAAGAATAATTAGAATTATGTTAATTACCTAAGAAAAACTACTGTTTGAGAATTTACTATTAAGAAGTATTGTGTACTTTAGACACATCAGCGATTGCTTGTGCCTCACGACTAGAATTAGTAGAGCCATTATCCAGCTTGTTATCATTTACTTTGTACCCAGCTGCAGGTTTTTCTTCTTGCTTAACCTCAAAAAAGCTAGGTTTTTCAATCTGTAGCGTCTTGATTTTGTTGTCCAGATTGATCACATTCCCGTCTTTGTCCGTTTCTAACTCGCCTAACAAATACAAACCATACTCAACATCCATAATCCCAGCCTTATCTAAAGCTGTACGAGCTTGGTAAGTCATAGCATTTGTCTTAGCTTCTGTTTCCAGTTCGGTAATGCGGCTCTTGTAGCCAGTAATCTCAGCTTGCAGCTCTTCATTGTCCTTGTTACCTTTTTGAAGCTTGTTGATTGTCTCATTAGCAGTCTTTAGTTGCTCTGTCTGCTCATTAAACACAGACTTAACAATCGCATTCTTAGGAAATTCAGCTCTAATCTCTTGTTCTGCAGATACCAAGTCAATAGTGCCATCTTCCTTTTTGTACTTGTTCAAAATCACCATAATCCAGTCCATCTCTACATCCTCCAATAGCATATTTATGCAGGTCGCTCCCTGCTAGGAGTGTCTGGATATGCCCCCAGACTTGGGCGGTATGGCTTTTAACGTCATCCATCAGGACATAAAAAATAGCCGTATTTCTAAGACTAGTTAATGACTTTATTTAGTTTTTGGGTACAAAAATAGCACCTAGTAACAGTTAGCTACTGGGTGCTTAGATATCCATTTTAATATCATATCTTTTATGGTATTCCTCACGCCATTCTAAAAATTCATCGCGTAGTTTTACAATTTCAGGAGGGGCATCCGGAATTAGGGTTGTCTCACCCTGACCTAGCGGAGCTAAATATGGATCAATTGCAATGAACAATGACTCTCCTTTTTTTTCAAACTCTTCAAACCCTGCTGTGATTTTCACGTTACCACTCTCCTCTCTCTAAAAAATTAATAATTTGAGTTGCTTTCCGACTCTTTTCCAAAACAGCCAGTGTATAAGATTCTGAGATTATCTCATTTGTTGAATTCATACTAAGCTCACCGCCAACTTTAGCAAAATGATACTTAGCATAAGCACTAATATCTTCACTAACATTATATCGCTTTTGACCCATGAACTCAATCAATTTCTCATTAAATCTACGTTTTGATTCTCCGAACATAAGTCCATTTTCTTTAGCATACTTATTAACATATTGATAATGCTGATAATGTCCCAACTCATGAATTACCGGGCTCAGTGCGTCATCATCAACCGCAAACCAATCTGTCTTATAGCCTTGTTTTCGTTTCTCTTGATTAGCTTTTTTAAGTCTTGATAAGATACTCTTTTCATTCGGCTTCCTAGCATCAAGATAAACCGTGTTAGATGCTGATGAGAATGAACCAAACCTAGTTCCAACACCCATATCTTTCTCAGAGTTCATAAGCACTATTCTTGGTAGTTCTGCACCGTCAGGAATATTCAACATAGAAAAAGCTTGGTCTATTTGTTTTTCATAATAGTTAATGCTCTTCTTAGTACCCGGCAATGTGTTCGACACATACATATTAAACTTAGAATTTAAGACCTTCCGAGCCCCAAAGGACACATTTAAATCTTGTATAAACTCTTTCTCCTTAGAAACCTGATACTCCCTCATGTTTTTAGCTTTCATGAAGTCATCAGAACTTGAGATGGTAAAGTACCGTTCATCAATCGACTTGCGCCAATCAGAATACTTTTGAAAAGGAATCTCTTCCCCAGTCTCATTATCCAATCGCAGGTCAGCAGAAATACCATCAACAATAGAGATAGTAGTACACCGACAATGGATATCCAAAGCAGCCACACCGAACATCCGAGGTGCTTTAGCCTTGTAGCCATCAACCTCAAAGTAGTCCTCAATATCTTTAATTTGACCATCTAACCGTTGATGCTTGTGCCTAGTCTTCCTATCAGCTGTAGCAAGCCATTGCTTACGAATATCAACACCTAGCTCTTTCATTTCCTCATTGGCTTTTTGACGTGCTGCAGACCTCAAGCGACCACCCTCAGTCCGAGCAATGCGCAAGGCTTGTTTGTAGTTAGCCTCTGTATTACTTTGGATAATCTGAGCAATTTGCTTATACCCTTGACCTTGCATGACACCAGATGTGATAGAATTTTATTGAATTAACACAAGATATTTGGCACTAGAACTTAGTTGGATAACCTAAAAATAGATTTCCTATCTCCAAAATCAAATCAAAAAACGTTAGACCTTCTGTCTGACATCACGGTGTAGAGCACATCGGGCGCACAGTAGCTGTTTCGGCTTCAGCCGAACTACAGATACGTAGCCAGGTGAGCTCTGAGACCAAGGCTCAGAGCAGTGCCACCGTTTTGATGTCAGACAGAAGATCTAACGTTTTTGTATACATTTAATTAACCGCCTCTTAAACGCCAAGCAATAAACAGTGATAAGAGCGAAAACATTGAGAACACTACACAAGTAACCAAGACGACACTCTTTTGCTGCCTTGTCGGATTTTCTTGACTATAGCTTAAGGAACGACCATAAAAGAAGGAAAGAATCGCACCAACAATATTCCCTGTAAAGAGCTGCTGAATCATGGAAAAGGTTAAAAACTTACCTAATAACCCATCCCGACTGCTAGAAATTTGTTGAATAAAATAGAGTGTTACAGCCTGAATCAGCATCAATGAAGCCAGCAGACTTGCCAAGGTAATCCCTGGAACATTCGTCATCAGGTCCACCATACTAACCTGCCGCATACTACTGGTCATAAGCAGATAGACATAGAAACAAGCAGGCGCCACTAACCAGTAGCCCACCAATAGATGTTTAAAGGTTCTAGTCTTAAAACGAAACATGAATTTACTCCTCCAATAAAGTATAGGCACCATAGGACCGATAAAGATAGTCCATCAGAATATTCAAGCTAACCTGAGACGAAATCTCAAATCTCTTTTGCCCCACATGAAATGGCGTGCAATAATAGTTCAGATGAAAATCACTATTTCGTGCAAAATAATTATTACCTGGTGTTGTAATGGTTAAAGTTTTAATCTTACGAACAGCTAACGTGGTCAAGTTTTCCTTAATATTTTCAGTTTCACCACTAAAAGAAGTGATAATCACACAATCCTCATGACTAATCATAGGCATAGCCATATCAAATTCGGTTTTATTAGGCAAAATAAGGACACGCTTTTCTAAAGGTAGCATGAGTTTAGAAAATTCTTCCAAGGGTTTCTTCTGCGAAAAGCCCGTTGAATAACAATAGATGGTCTTGCTACGCCCTAACATGTCATTAATCGGTAGCAAATCCGCTGCCTTCAAATGGTTTAGCGTACGTTGAATATCATCCATTTGCTTATCATAAAGCAGTTGCTCCGTCTCTGAGGCTAGGCGACTTGTCTGCTCTTGGCGAAGAAAATACTTGAATTCAGAATAGCCAGAAAAACCCAGTTTCTTGGTCAAGCGTAGAATAGATGATTTAGAAACTAAAACTTGAAACATAAAAAATGATTATAAACCGCATGATATCAAGCAAAGAAGCAATAAATTTAGTTTCAAGCAATCATTTTTAATTGGTTTTGTGTTGCCTTAGGCAATTTTTGGAT
>NZ_JANHNZ010000007.1 GCF_024543085.1 Granulicatella seriolae | reverse complement strand
CAAAATATCGGCACATCCAATTGGGGTAGTGCTTTTTCAAGTGCCGCTCATAGAAGATAAAAAATCCTTGTAGTTCCTTCGTCATTGTTATTTTGTATGACAAAAGGCTCCTCGTCTGAAGAGGCTTTCTTTTGCCATCACTCCTCCTTTACTTCAAGCTTAAAGGAAGTGATGGTATTTTTTACACTGTTTTTTATAGGATGTCCTTGACATGGGGTCCTCTGTACTGGTAAGCATGCAAATGTTTTTTGACACCATACCCCAGTGCATTATCAGGAACTTTACTGGCGTAAGAAACATCGTGACCAAAGTTAGCCAAAGAAATAGCTACATTAGCTTCGCCACCACCATAGTGGGCTAGAAGTTGATGACTTTCACCTAAGCGATCTCCGACTGGTGTGGAGAATCGTAGCATAATCTCTCCTAAAGTAAGAATGCGCCCCATAGCTACTTACCTCTGATTTCTTTCAACTTATCTGTATAAGCCTGCGCGGTTTCTTTTACTTTTGCAAAATCACCACTGGCTACAGGCGCAAGTAGATTCCCACCAACACCAACGGCTACAACTCCCGCTTCAAACCAGTCACTCATATTTTCCAAGCTAACGCCACCAGTTGGCATAATATTTACATGTGGTAGTGGCGCCTTAAACGCAGAGATCATCTTCGGACCAAAAGCACTTCCAGGGAATAGTTTAATGATATCTACACCAGACTTCAGAGCAGTTTGCATTTCAGTAATCGTTAAGCATCCTGGCAAATAAGGGACTTGGTATAAGTTGCAAAGTTTAGCCGTTTCCGCATCAAAACATGGACTGACGATATATTCTGCACCAGCTAAAATGGCTAGACGAGCAGTGATGGCATCTAGGACTGTTCCTGCTCCAATGACGACATCATCACGGTCTTTGTAGATTGCTATTAATTCAGAAATGACATCATTTGCCTGAGGAACAGTATACGTTAGTTCAATTCCTACAATACCACCATCCACAATGGCTTGACTGGCTTTTAGTGCTTCTTCTTTGGTGTTGGCACGGACTACAGCAATCACACCAGCATCTTTTAATTTTTTTAAAATGCTCATTCGTTTCATATAAGTAGCTCCTTTTATCACTTGTTAACTCGTTAAAGCTTCTTCCATTTGGCTTTTTGCTTGCAACATGGCAGAAATGATTTCTTGTACCCTTTCTTCGCTTGCTCTAAATTTTGGCATACTTACGCTAAAAGATCCTTCTAAGTCATTTCCTTTTTGAATTGGCATTGCCACACAAAAACAGTCTTTCTCCATTTCCTCATCATCAAAAGCAGTTGCCGTTTTACGGATACGGTCAATTTCTTCTATTAACTGTTGGGGTTCAACGATGGTATGCTGCGTGTAGGCATGCAGCGGAGTTTCTGCTAAATAATTTGACAATTGCTCTTCCGTAAAGGAAGATAAAAATATTTTTCCCATGCCAGTACTGTATAATGGTCGGCTCATGCCAATCTTGGAAGACATAAAAATAGACTGATGTTTGGGCTCTAGCTTGTCAATGTAAATCAATTCGTGTCCATTGGCAACGCCTAAATGGATGGTCTCATCTACTTTAGTTTGTAGATTTTCTAAAATTGGGCCGGAAATATCTTTTAACTTTGATTCTTCCATGTATTTATTGCCATATCTCGCCATGGCTGGACCAATAGTATAAGTTTTGTCCTTATCATTCTTAGTCACAAAACCAATTAGGTTCAATGTCTCTAGAATTTTCAGAGTGGTTGACATTGTCATTTCTGATGTTGCTGCTATATCTTTTAAAGTAGGTGGAATCTTGGCTAAGGATAAATAATCCATTATCTTGGCTGCTTTTATTAGAACGGTTCCATATGGTTGTTGTTTCGTCATTGCTTGCACCTTCTCCTATGTTCATTTCACATTATTGTAGGTTTAGTATAACACGATGACTAGATGCTTTCAGTTCCATAAACTTCAATCTGTGTCAGAGCTGGAAATGGTGAATTGTCTTCATGCTTAATGAGATTTTTCAGAGTAAGATGCGTGACGCTCGTTTCTGAAAATTTAAAATATTGTCTATCCAGTTGATTAGTGGTTTGTAAAATATGTTCTTTCCCATTGGATAGTGCCAACGTCAACTGGGTCCAGTAACTATCATGTGGATAATCTCCCCGTAAGACTAAGGCGATACTGTTAACAAGCACTTCTCTGCCAAAATCAATTGTAAGTTCAGCATCTTTACGTTGATTAATCCCCCAAGATTGATAAGGATAGGAACCATGATCCTGATTGGCTAAAATACCATCGATAGCATTGCGAGCAAAGAAGGTTGAATCATTGCGAGTTTCCACATTGGCATAGGCATGAGGATAAGCCCCTGACTCATCTTTTTGATCGTGGGCATTACGTGCCAAATTTCGCTCTGAATATACTTGAACTTCCTCTGGTAGCCAAACACGAATATAGTGTCGTTCACCAAGAAAGGCTTTTGGTGAATAAGCTCGTTTTAAATTTTCATCAAAGATGACGGGGTACTTCCAAGTCAATTGTCCCATATAAATTAAGCTAGCTTCAATAGCTTCATCTACTTGTACCCAAATATGCTGATTAGCTTGGTCTAGCGTCACCTCAATATAGTCACCCTCTTGATAAACATAGTCCTTAAATGCCAAATAGGCTTCTTGATGATGGCAAGCCTGAGCAATGACGTTTGTATCATTTTTTAAAGATAAGGTTATCATTGAATTATCACCCCATTTATTTTTTGATAGGTAAGTCATTGTAAATTTAAAAATTATGCTTAAGGTTGTTTGCCAATGTAAGCTAAAATACCACCGTCAACGTATAGAATATGACCATTTACAAAATCTGAGGCCGGTGAAGATAAGAAAACAGCAGAGCCTTGTAAATCTTCAACAGTACCCCAACGAGCAGCAGGCGTACGGCCAATGATAAACTCATTAAAAGGATGCCCATCTTCTCTTAAAGGTGCGGTTTGAGGTGTCGCAATATAGCCCGGTCCAATGCCGTTACATTGAATATTATTGCCACCAAATTCAGCACAAATATTTTTGGTTAACATCTTTAAGCCGCCTTTTGCTGCAGCGTAGGCACTAACGGTTTCACGCCCTAGTTCACTCATCATGGAACAGATATTAATAATTTTACCATGACCTTTTGCGACCATATCTGGTAAAACCGCTTTTGACATGATGAACGGACCATTAAGATCGATGTCAATCACTTGTCTGAAGTCTTCAACCGTCATTTCTGTCATTGGTGTCCGTTTGATAATCCCTGCATTATTGACTAAAATATCAACAGAACCAACGTCCTCTTTAATCTGCTGGATAGCGATTTTCACAGCTTCTTCATCGGTTACATCAAATACATACCCTTTCGCATCAATCCCTTTTTCTTGATAAGCCAGAGTTCCTTGTTGAACAGCCTCTTCTGTCAGACTATTAAAAACAATCTTAGCACCAGCTGCTGCTAGAGCCTCTGCAATACCAAAACCTATACCATAAACCGCCCCTGTCACAAGTGCTACTTTCCCGTCTAAGCGGAATGAATCCATGTTAAATCCAGTCATTGTCATTTCTCCTTTTATTTTAAGTCGTTCATATCAATCATATCCATATCATCATAAGTAATATTTTCGCCACACATAGCCCAAATAAATGTGTAATCTGCCGTTCCAACACCCGTATGGATTGACCAACTAGGTGAAATGGTGGCTTGTTCATTACTCATGACCAAGTGTTTTGTTTCATCAGGCGCTCCCATGAAATGGAAAACTTTAGTATTAGGATCCATATCAAAGTATAAGTAAGTTTCCATACGACGTTCGTGTGTGTGACATGGCATGGTATTCCAAGCTGAACCCTCCTCTAAAATGGTGTAGCCCATTTGTAGTTGGCAAGATTCACAGACATTAGGATGAATATATTGGAAAATTTTACGTTTGTTCAATGTTTTCGGGTCACCAGTTACCATTGGAGTGATAGTATCAATAGAAATTTTGACATTCGGGTAAATTTTATGTGCTGGAACTGACACGCAGTAAAATTTAGCTGGGTTATCTGGGTCATCTGATTTGAAGCGAACATCTTTCGTTTCTTTTCCTATATAGTAACCATCTTGCTTTTTCATACTTTCTTCTTTGCCATCAATGATAATACTACCTGAGCCACCAATATTGATAACCCCCAATTCACGGCGCTCCAAGAAGTAGTTGACACCCAACTCTTTAGAAAGCTTAATTTCCAACTCATCAATGGTTGGAGTTACTCCACCAAAAATCATGCGGTCGTTGTGGGTGTAGGTTAATAAAATTTCTCCAGGAACAAATAACTTTTCAACTAAGAATTCCTTTCTTAATTGCTCCGTCGAAAAATGTCTAATCAACTCTGGGCTACTTCCATATCTTGTTTCCATCTTCATCAAAAACACTCCTTAACCTTTAATTATATTTCTTATTTGGAAATCAATTTTCCTTTAAAGAAATGTTCAATGTCATTATATCTAATCTAAAATAAAAAGCAAGCCTTTTCAAAGCTTATTTTAAAGGAAGTTTTCTTTTGTATTGTGATGCAATCAAAAAGAAAAAAGGCACTTTCCTATTTAGAAAGTGTCTTTTTCCAATCTGTCTACTAATCTTCATGAAATACAGAAAAATCTGTCAATTCAATTCCTCGTTTTTTAATTTCCTCAAACATGTCTGGTGCTGTCAGTAAGGCGTATTCTGTCACACGTTCGTCTACATAAGATGAATACTTTTGAAGTTCAGGGTCAATAAAGGCTGGGTGACAGTTCATCTCAGTAATCGTTCCTGCTTGGCTAGCTCCCACTTGGTCTATAATGGATAAGAGTTTTTCTTTAGTAACCTCTCTAGCGTAGAAGGAAGCAAGTATGGTATCTGGACTTTTGATATTTCCATAATCTACCGGACTATCTATGCTACCAAGAGTTGGACTAACATTTCGCATAGGTAATTTATATTTTTCACAGAGTTGTACCGCAATCTCAAAGAGTTGTTCGTTTTTTCCATGGACATAATGATGTGAGTCGATATGGTCAGGCGTGTAACCTAACTGATAAAATCTTGCAATTTGTGCATCCCACTCACGGTAAACCTCATTCAAATCCACCAAGGATTCTAATTCATACTGTGTATGGAAGGTCACCTCTGCATTTACTAAAGTTGGCACATCTTCCCTATCTAGAAGCGGAGAAAAACCTCGCAGACTCAAGGTCAAGTGGACTCCAACAGGTAAATTTGGTGCCAAAAGATTTCTTATTTCCATGGCTTCCTCGAAAAAATCCGATACAGTAAGAGCAGTCGTCGATGTAACAATACCCTTTTTATAGGCTTCAATAATTCCATAAGTAACCCCAGGTGTATAAGCAAAATCATCCGCATTAATAATCAAATACTTTTTATGAGCTGTCATAAGAAACCCTCTTTCTTATTTTTTGAATAGATTTGACTCGTTACAGTGGTAAGATATTCTCATTTGCCTTCTTCTCCAACCATGTTTCAATTCTATTATAGCCCAAATTGTAATCTTATATCCATTCTTACTTCTGAAAAGTCACTTGAACACTATCTTTGCCCAGAGTTTCCTCAAGTCCACTGATATCTTCTATGTACCCCAGGGGAATATAGGTATAGGAATTGGAAAAAGTTTCATAAAACAATACTAAGTTGCTGTCTGACCAAAGATATAATTCCCCAGCGTTAATAGTTGAAGGCATGTGGGTTTGTGTAGATGTCACAGAAAAAGGTAAACTAGTCACCTTTTCTTGTGAGGCATAATCATCCATAGTTAGTGTGAGTGGCAGTTGTTCAATAAAAGTTCTTGCTGTTTCATTATCCTGCATGAGTGCCTTAAAATTCTTTCCATTCACTTGAATAGTGATAGGTAGTAGATTATTTTTCATTGCCTCTTCTCCTGTATCTACTCTTTCCTCCATAGTGGAATTTGAGTTGGTCTCTGTCATTTTACTGATAGGCAAGTCACTCTGCACCACATGACTTGAACAGCTGGTCAAAAGAATTAAGCACACAATGAACATTAGACTAACAATTGTTTTTCTCATATATGTCCTCACTCCATTTATCTAAAAATATGACATTTGATACTTAACAAATTATTTTATAGCTGTCGATTAGTCAATAGCTTTTATTAACTTGGCAGGTACACCACCAACAATCGTATTTGCGGCAACATCTTTTGTTACTACTGCTCCTGCTGCGATAATAGCTCCGTCACCAATTGTTACACCAGGCAATACCGTTACGTTTGCACCAATCCATACATTTTTACCAATGATAATCGGTGCTGGCTTTAGATTTCCTCGCTTTTCTGGATTCACATCATGATTTAGCGTAGCCAGCACTGCATTATGACCAATTAAAGAGCCATCTCCAATAGTAATCCCTCCTTGATCTTGAAACTTGCATCCCGCATTAATAAATACATTTTTTCCTATAGTAATATTTTTTCCGCAGTCTGTGTAAAATGGCGGAAACATTGCAAAAGACTTATCTATCGGTTGTCCAGTAATCTTTTCCATAAGACTAAGAACCTCTTCTGGAGTATGGTAACGATTGTTCAGCTCACTAGTTAAACGCATGGCTTCATTACTGAGCTTAACCATAAAACGATGTGCTTCTGACCCTCCAACAACCGATTTTCCTTGATTCATCTCATCTAAAAATTCTTGTAAATTCATACGGATTCTCCCCTTTAACGATATTGTGTGTGCTGTGACTTATCTTAATAATAGGATAAGTCACAGCACACACAATATCAAATACATATAGTATATACTCTCATATACTTTAAAAGTATATGACGATGTGCTACTATGGCTATGAGGAGGTGCATTATGGACATTAAAGTATTGCAGTATTTTCTTGCAGTAGCACGAGAAGGTAGCATAAGTAGGGCTGCTGAGCAATTGTATATGACTCAGCCCCCATTGTCTCGAATGTTAAGGGATCTTGAACAAGAATTAGGCAAGAAATTATTTATTAGAGGAAACCGGAACATCACATTGACAGATGAAGGTATACTTCTCCGAAAAAGAGCAGAGGAAATGCTAGACTTATTAGAGAAAACCAAAGCTGAAATTAGTAGCACAAATAATGAATTGAGCGGAAATATTTATATAGGTGGCGGTGAAACAGATAATATGCATCTTATTGCCAAAAGCATCAAAAAACTTCAAGAGAAGCATCCCAATATTCAATATCATTTTTACAGTGGAAATGCTAATGACGTTATGGAACGTTTGGATAAAGGATTATTAGATTTTGGCATTATTATCGGTACCGCTCATATTCAAAAATATGATTACCTCCGTCTACCGACTACAGATACATGGGGTTTACTTATAAGAAAAGATAGTCCACTGTCAGAGTTGGATAGTATACAGTCAGAAAACATAGAGAATTTACCACTACTGTGTTCAAGACAAGCATTAGAGGGAAATGAATTATCAGGATGGCTTGGGGAGCATGCTAAGCATCAAAAAATAGTAGCCACTTATGACTTGATTTATAATGCGGCTATTATGGTAGAAGAAGGCTTGGGCAATGCCCTCTGCTTGGATAAACTTGTTACTACAAGTCCATTTTCAACACTTTGTTTTAGGCCTTTAGAACCACGATTAGAAACCCCACTATATATTATTTGGAAAAAGTATCAAGTATTCTCAAAACCAGCTGAAACATTTTTAAGAGAATTACAAGAGCAATTTCTTGTATCACCTAAATGACTACTATTTGATTAAACTTATTTTCCATCACGATTCCATGCACCAAAATATTCCTAACTTACTTTAGGAAATCACACAATATCAGCCAAACTATCTAGGTTGCTTAATTTTTTATGCACTCTTACTAAGACATCTTTTTATTTTGACTAATTACTATTCAATTCTTCGAACACAAGAGGGATATCTTCAACTAAGGTTGGTAGATTTTTTCTAGGAATTTCAATTCTACCTTTTAATAAGCCTAATTTTGAATGTCCGCCTTTTAAGACGATGGTTCTTTTATGATAGTTTGCAGTGTCACTATTTGCAAAGGTGACAAGTTTGCCATCTTCTCCAAAATAAGTGAAATGCTGATATTGGGCAACTACATCTTCTCCCACCAATATGGTGAAGTTAACCATTCCATTAATATTCTTGTCACGTACGGTAAAGTTTGGTAAATCTAGAATGGCAATTTCGGTTTCACTTGCAATAACCTGCAATTGATCAACTGTTACATCTTGATTCTCTGAAACAGCAATCAACTGATATGACTTCATGGTATTTGTCATTCGCCCGAGCCACCCACCCATAAAAAAAGCTATAATGGCAACCAAAACAACCACAGTGATACTATTCTTATTCATGTCATTCTCCTCCTTAAAACCCAATTAATAACGTTTACATTTTCAGTTTACCCAATAACCACCATAAAATCAACTTAACTAAGGACAGCTCATAGAATGACAAAAAAATTTTAACCTTCTTAAGATATTCAAAGAGATAAGGCGCAACGTCAAATGATGGCTAAACAAGAGGCTGGGCAAAAAGTCTATGCTACCATTCATTCAACAAAAGAGTTTGCAAGAAAAGAAACAGGAACGAGAACGGTGGCGTCGCCATGATACTAACCTCACAACTTAGCTAACTACGTATCTATAAGGAGTTGGATAAAAAGTCCAAATGGTAACCAAATAAAAGAGTTCCCCAGAAATCTATCCGTACAGAACGGTGTATAGCATAGCTGACGTACAGTGGATGTTTCGGCTTCAGCCGATTACAGACACGTAGACAGCTAAGCCAGTGAGACCAAGGCTCACGGCGGTGCCACCGTTCCCATTTCGGATAGATTTCTGGGGAACTCTTTTATGATTTAGAATGCTTTTTTTATTACAGACTTTTTACCCAGCACTAATCTAAAACTTTTTCTTTGGATGCTTTTCAATCACTTCAGGATGGTTGGCAAGAACTTTTTCACCTAATTCAGTTAAGTGATAGCCTCGAATATCAAAATATGGGGCTAATTCCTCTTCGGTAAAGTTAGCATGAATACTTTCTTCAAGCTCTCTTTTGGTCATTTTTGATAGACCTGCCACACCTTTATCCTTCAAGAATTTCTTAAGCATTGGTGCTGTTAGATGGTCTAAGGAATCTAGAGCTCTTTCTTCTACTACCATTCCTTTTTCGATTAATTCAGCCATGGCTTGTTTGCCGTTTACCCCATACATATGCTCAAAATATTTTGAAATAACCGTTGTCGTCGTATAAGTCCCGAATTGTACTCGCCATAGAACAATGATATGTCCAGGAAGTAAGCCTTCTTCTAGCATCAGCATATTCCGTTTTGGAACTAATTTACTTGAAGATAATTCAACTTGTGCTAACCAGTCGTTAAGGTCTCGTTCTGGTGAAATATAGGGCATTACTTGATAGTCTTTATACAAGTCTTTGACACGCTCTATTTCTTGCGGAGTACCGTTCCACTTTTCTTTTGCCATCTAATCAAACTCCTCTAGGAAAGTATTTACTCTCTTCATTATAACGAGGACTTTGCTTTTGGACAAGGTTAATAGTTAGTCGTCTAGTTGACCAATGTAGGCCACCATCTCTTTGATCTTTTCAAACTCTGAGCTGGTTAAAACATTGATCAGGTCCCCTTGCAATCCAGCAAAAGCTTGTGGGACTTGGTAAGCATATTGATACTCTAGTGGGAAATGTTCTTGAATTTCTTCTTGCGAATGAGCATAGTTTTTTGAAAATCTTCTTGAAGCCGCTAAGCAATAATGGGAATTAGGACTTTGTTTTTTGATCTCTTGTCCCGCCACCATAGCTGCATACAGTTCATAAAGATTGATGTGATGGGCTTTATTATACACTTCAATGGTAAAACCACCTGCTGGACGGTTATTGTATTCTAATGCCACATAATCTCCGTCTGGCATACGGAAAAATTCAATATGGAAGAAACGCTCCTTCATGCCAAACGTCTCCACAATCGCTTGTCCATACTCTTTTAATTTAGAGTCAATCTCTTTTTCAATATAGAACGTATTGTCTAAACCTTGTGCTACCACGCTTAAAGGTGTGTAGAAATAGGTCAAGCTAGTAGAGAATACAATATTCCCATCTTTGTCGACCAAGCCATCAAAGGTACAAACATCTTGTGAGTCAATCATTTGCTCAAAGAAGTATGGACTATCTTCATTCCACTCCTCTAAAAAATGCTGTAGATCTTGTTCTGATTGAAGTTTATAAGTTCCCGAACCACCAACACCATTGTCTGGTTTGGCAATAAGAGGATAGCCCAATTTTTGAACAGCTTTCTTGCCCTGGTTCTTGCTCTTAACAACTATACCTTCAACAACCGGTACACCGGCTTTTTTAAATAGTTTTTTCATAGCAGATTTCAGCTTCGTTTTTTCTAGCTCCTTGCTTTTAACACCAAAAATATTGAACTGTGTCCGCAAAGCAGCATCTAGTTCTAACCAATATTCATTGTGGGATTCGATTCGGTCAATTGGCCCATACTTATGGAAGAAAAAAGCCACTGCCCGAACTACTTGATCCAAGTTTTCTAAGTCATCAACCCGATAATATTCCGTTAAGGCATCTTTTAAAGCTTGGTCTAACTGATCATAAGGCTCTTGACCAATACCCAAAACTCGTATTCCTTTATGACTCAATTCAATAGAAAAATTTTGAAAGTTTTGTGGGTAAAATGGTGAAATTACAATAAAGTTCATATGGTTACCTCTTTATCTTATGCTTATGTGGTAGTAGATTTGTGGTTCTTAAGTCAACAGTTTTCCAAGGTAGTAGGGCATTTGTTGGCGCCACCAGATCCAATCATGACTAACATCATGACCCCACTCATCGAACCAAGCAGGAATTTGTTTATTTTCAAAGGCTGATTTTAAGGTATAAAATGATGGCAACCCCTCATCTTCCCATGCTCCTAGACCAGTACAAACCACAATGTCTGCACTTCTATAATGGTCCAAAAACCATGAATCTGTTTGGTTCCACAGATTATCTGCTGGAGAATTCAAATATAACAACTGATCCGATTGATAGTCTCCAACAAAGTACCTCACATCATATACCCCACTAAGAGCAATGACCTTAGAAAAAACATCAGGATGCTGTAAAAAAATATTGACAGCATGGTATGCTCCCATTGAGCAGCCCGTCACCATCATAGGGTCAAACCAAACTGCCTTGTGTTTAATAAAAGGGATAGCTTCTTCAATAACATATTTTTCATATTGACCATGCATTACAGCTCTGTCATGACTATTTTTCCAATGACACAACCAGGACTCGTAGTCAACAGATGCCAAGGTATAGAATTGAACTAGTCCATTCTCAATAAACCATCGACAAGCTTCAATCATACCAAAATCGGCATATTCATTATGACTGCCTCCTGAAGACGGGAAAACTAAGATAGGAATCCCCGAGTAACCATATCGATTGAGCGGCATTTCTCGGTTTAAATGACCACTCCAATGACTTAACCATTCTACGTGCATAGCATTCGCTCCTTAATATGTTGCCTATTAGACACTTTCCATTACATATGAAATAATTTCTTCTACCTCTGCAGGAGTTGAAGCGGTAATAGCAATAAAAATATCCCCCATGGATGGGGCAAACAGATCTGGAATTTGTTCAATCAGTTTACAAGCTGTTTGGTACTTTTGTCTGATGTCGTCCAAATGATGTTGATAGTTTATATGATTTCTTCTGGCGATACCAACTCCGTACTCTTGATGTAAATTGAGTGTTTCAGGTAATTTTCCTGTCAACATTTGGGCATAAATTGTATAGAGGTCACAAGAATAGGCGTAGTTATAGAGATCCAAGATATATCCCCCAGCAGGCCTATTATTGTATTCTAAAGCGATATAATCGTGATTTGGCAAGCGGAAGAATTCAATATGGAAGAAGCGCTCCTTCATGCCCATCTCTTTAACAATCGCCTTCCCATAATCTGCTAGTTTAGGGTCAATTTCCTTTTCCACTACTGTAGCATAATCCAGTTTGTCTCGCAGCAACTCCAAGGCTGGGCTCGTGTAATAAAAACTTGTCTGAAAGACGATAGTGCCATTCGCATCCACAAGGCCATCAAAGGTACATAGCTGGCCATTTTCAATATAGGGTTCGACAAAGTATGGTACTTGATCATCCCATTGAGCTTGAAATGTCTCTAATTCTTCATGATTGCTTATTTTGAAGGTTTCTTGTGCCCCAACACCTACATCTGGTTTTAAGACAACGGGGAAGCCAAGCTGTCTTAGGGCATTGGTTAGTCCCGTTACGCTTTTCACTAGCCGACCTTCAACAACTGGTACTCCAGCTTTCTTGAAAACTTTCTTCATTGCTGATTTATGCTTAGTTTTCGTCAACTGATTCGATTTAAGGCCAGGAATATTAAACTGTTCTCTTAATTGAGCATCAAACTCCAACCAATATTCACTAAAAGATTCCAGTCGATCTATCGGGCCATGTTTAAAGATTAAAAAGGCAACAGCACGCTTGGCTTCTTCTAAGTCCTCCAGGTTTTCAACACGAAAGTACTCCGTGAGGCTTTCCTTTAATTGATCTGGCAATTGCTCATAAGGTTCCTGTCCTAGCCCAAGCACATTTACTCCTTGTTCTTTTAAACTTTTTGCAAAATATTGATTAGCTTTAGGAAAATGTGGTGATATCAAAATAACATTCACCTATAACGCCCCCTTTAATGGAAAATTCTATCGTTTATTATTTTTCGATTAGAATACCATTAATAATTGAAAAACTCAATGATTTGTATATAAGTTCTTAGAAAAATCACCAATCTTGGCTTAAAAAATGTAAACAGCTTGGCAAAAAATGTGCCCAAACCTCTTCTTTGTGTTCAGCATCTGCCACCAAATGGAACTCAATATGCGCAAGCGGGATGCCCGCTTGCAAGAGTTGACGAAAATATAAAAGTGATTCGTCCATATAGGCTTGTTTAACATTGCCATGGTAAAGTTCTTGGTCAGTCTCGTCTGCCTCTTGGGTACCAACTTGGATAAAGATACGTTGATCTGGATCTAATTGCGTCTTGCCAATCAAACGATTGAAAGGCTCTCTAGTTAAAAAATTGGCAGAAGAAAAAATACCTAAGCCACCAATTTTTTCTTGAAACTCAACCCCCATAAATTGTGTAATATTGGCACCTAATGAACTACCAATCATAGCGGTATGAGCTTTGTCAGCTTTAGTTCTGTATTGACTATCAATAAACGGTTTGACTGTGCCCATAATAAAATCAGCATAGTCTGAGCCCTTCCCTCCCAGATTTTTATGGTGTAAATGGTGCCCTGAACCATATTTCCAAGCAGAATATTCATTCATGCGTTCATGACCGTCATTGTCGATACCTACAACGATCATTTTAGCTAAATCTGGATTTTTCTTGATAGCATGAATCATCTTCCAAGAATGTCCTGAGTAGGATTCTCTACTGTAGAAGACATTCTGCCCATCATGGAGGTAGACAACGGGGTAGGACTTGTTTATGTCTGCTTCATACTGCTTGGGCAAGAGTACCCGAATACGACGTGTCTTATGGCTGTAAGGCACTACCAAGTCGTGACTTTTTAACTGCAAATAATAATAAGATTGACTCATAACTTTCTCGCTTTCTTTGTTGATTTATTAAATAGTACTGGGTAGAGAATCACTGATAAGTACATATAAGTTTTGGCTATAATAGAATCTCCAGCTCCTTTGTCGGAAATAGCGGTGTTTCGCATAGCTGACGCACAGTGGCTGTTTCGACTTTAGCCGATTTACAGTCATATAGACAGCTAAGACCGTGAGACCTTGGCTCACGGCACCGTTCTGATTTCCGACAAAGGAGCTGGAGACTTGAATATCTATGAAGGAAAATTTTTTTATCTAGTCCAAATTTTTGTTTATTTATACCAATCCAAAATGGACAAATGCTTTCCATAATCCATCTTCTTCGACATCATCTGTAATGTAGTCAGCCATGGCTTTGATTTCTGGACCACCATTTCCCATGGCAACACCAACCTCACAGTAATCTAGCATAGGGATATCAATCTTTGCGTCTCCGAAAGCAAACGTGTCTTCTTTGGACGCCCCTAAATGGTCTAAAAGCACTTCGATAGCATGCGCCTTAGTGATATTCTCAACGCCAAGATCTCCAAAAAGGGCTGTTTCACCAACACCACCCCAAGTTCCTGCCTTAAGGTGCGGAAAGGCTTTTTTAGAATCTAGATGATCTTGATAGGAATTTAAGACAAAACTAACTTTGTTAAGGTCGTCTCTGTATACATCTGCACCAAAGATCATTTCAGGAAAGGCTGTACGAACAGTGATGTGTTCAACATCTTCTTTTCCTTTTGATTTAGAGTATGCTTGGACAGTTGGACGACCTACCTCCTCAAAATTCTGACTGGCATAAAGTCCTGAGTTGCTTTCCAAATAGAATTCTAGATTTCTCGCCTTTAACCAATCCACAATGTTTTTACTATCTTCTTTTGAGAGAACTTGATGCATAATCACCTGACCGTGGTCTTCAACATAAGAACCATTTCCACCTATCATACCATCTAACCCAATATCCCAGATTTCTGAATAAACTTCAGATTTGCTGCGGCCGGTGCTGATATAGACTAGGTGGCCATTTTGCCTAGCTTGACGAATAGCTTTTATAGCTGATTCTGGGATACGGTTATGGTAATCAACCAGCGTTCCATCAACATCTAAAAATACAACTTTTACCATTCTACTTCCCCCTATTTTATCCCGCTCTTGAACCATTAGGAACGGGTTTTTCTGGTTGCGCTAAAACAGGCACTATCCCATCTTGGTAGCCAATATCAAGCAGTATGCCTTGCGATTTAATACCAAACATTTCTCTAGCTGATATGTTAACTACAAATAAAGCTTGTTGCCCTTCAATTTCTTTAGGATTGTTCCGTTCTTCTTTCATGCCAACCAATATGGTTCGTTGAAAGTCTCCAAAATCTACTGTTAATTTGACTAATTTATCCGATTGAGTAACACCTTCAACTGAGAGAATTTGTCCAACTCGAATATCTACTTTATCCAAATCTTTCAGGCTGATTTCTGGTTTTACTGATGGCATAAAACATCTCCTTTCAATTGGCTTAAGCTTATAGATAACTTCCTTTTACGACAAAATAAGAGCCACGAATGGTACCAGCTAATTTCGATTTTTGTCTAGCAAATTTGAATTTCCCTTCAAATTCTTGAGGGATTTCCATACCGTCTGACAACTTAAAGCCGACCGCTCGTTTGCCAGCATCATCTAGTGAATAAAGAACATTAATAGACAGGCCATTTTCATAAAATACATATGACCAGAGGACTCCGTCTACTTGAAATTGACTAACTTCTAGAGCTTTATATGAAAAGGTTAGGTCACGTTCTTGCAAAACCTTTTCAATAAAGCTTAGTATTTCCGGAGCTTCTTGGGCTCTTTGTGTGGTAAATTCATGTTTGTACTTGTTCCAAAAATAGCGTGCTTCATTCGCTCTTAAACCTGCCAGAGCTCCAGCACAAGGGGAGCTTTCTAAGCCTGCTGTAGAAACCTCTTTAAAATTTATGACTCCTGTCACTCTTCAACACCATCCTGTACGCTCTCAAACTTGGCTCTCATGGTTGGATTGTTCTTAGTCAATTTTTTGACAGTTAGTTCATCCGCCTTGTTATTCGCGATACGTAGGTTGTTTTCTGATGAAAGTAAGGCATCTTTTGTTTTTTGCAGATGACTGATGGTTTTATCAATCTCATCGATGGCTGTTTTAAACTTTCTACTCGCTAACTCATAATTTCGTGCAAAAGAAGTTTTAAAGACATTGAGGTCTTCTTCAAAATTACTAATATCAATGTTCTGCTCTTTCATGAGAGCAGCTTCTTGTTTGTATTTGAGAGCATTCATAGCAGCATTTCTAAGTAAGGTAATCATTGGAATGAAAAATTGTGGTCTAATAACGTACATTTTTTCGTAAGCATAGGAAACATCAACAATTCCATTGTTATAAAGGTCATTATCTGCTTCTAAGAGACTGACTAAAATAGCATATTCACAGTCTTTCTCACGTCTATCCTTGTCCAATTCCTTTAAAAAATGCTCATTTTTCTTTTTAGTGGCTGTCTCGTCGCCTTCATTTTTCATTTCGAACATGATGGACAAGATTTCAAGCCCGTTCTCATCGTATTCTCGGTAGATATAATCACCTTTGCTGCCAGTTTTGGCATCATTGTCCTTACTAAAAATAGCGTTGGGAAAAGCAGTCATTCGAATGGAATTGAATTGGTATTCACAGTGTTGTTCCAAACTCTCACCGACCATCTTAGTCGATTGCTTTGCTTTAAAATCTTTGTAAAAAGCAATGGTATCGTCTTTTTGTTTCAATTCATATTCATATTTTTCTTTGATGGTGCTTTGACTTAGTTGGTATTCTTTTTCTTGAAGGGTGTATTTGGAAGTCAATTCGGCTAACTCTTTTTCTTTTTCAGAAATAGCTTGCACCAACTCCAAAGCCTTCGTTTGCTCAATAGCCTTGTTTTGCGACTTCAACTCAGCAATTTCTTGATCCATTTGAGCTTGTTTTTTTTCATGCTGTCTTTCTAATTCGGTCTTTAAAGCAGCCTTCTCCATATCAAATCGAGCAAGTTCATTTTTCAGTGATTGAATTTCTTGTTCCTTCGTTGATAAAACTTCTTGAACAGCATGGGTTTTCTCATTCTCAAATGCTTTGGTCTGTGTTTCTAAAGCTATAATCAGCTGGTCTTTTTTTGCCAACTCTTTTTGAAAATCACTTTTGGTTTGCTCTTTCATTAAACTAAGCTCAACGTCAAACTGTTGTTTACTCTGTTCCAATTTTTCATGAACTGACTCATGAAATTCTTTGTTTCGTACTTGGTTCAAGATATCGGCATAACTAGCCTCATCAATGGTAAATTCTTTACCGCAATGTGGACACTTAATCTGATTCATTCTTCTCCTCCTAAACGTGTAAAAATTGTCACCTTCATTCTAGCATATTTCCATCTAATCACAAAAATCCTTGTCTAATTAATACAGGACTTGGACAGAAAATCCATAATGACTAATAGTTACTTTTAAAGCACAAAAGAATTTTTCAAAAAAAAGGTTATCAGAAATAACGGTGTAAAGCATAGCTGCCGTTCTCATTTCTGATAACCTTTTTTGCAAAATTCTTTTGTTTAAATAATAGCATGGACTTTTTACCCAGCCCCAACAATCACTGTGTGTCAGTTATGCTAAACACCGTTATTTTTGACCTAGAGTAGTTAGAAACTCTTTTGCTACTCTAAAGCTAGTATTATTCATTAGAATTTTTTACTCTGTTTCCCTTACCAACACCATTTATAAGTCAATTTCCAAGAGGATTGGTGTGTGATCTTGTCTGGTTCCTGAGTCAATCATGTCTGATTTGATAACTTTATCAGCACTAGCTTGACTGACTAACCAGTAGTCAATTCTCCAGCCTGAGTTATTAATCTTGCTTGTTTTAGCTCTTTGAGCCCACCAAGTATAGACAGATGGCACATCTCCGTGCAAATAGCGGAAAGTATCCGTGAAGCCTCTGCCCAATAAGTTTGTAAAGCCTTGACGTTCCTCATCCGTAAAACCAGCAGATTGGCGGTTACTATTCGGATGGGCCAAATCTATCTCCTTATGCGCCACATTGAAGTCACCTGTTGCTAGAACAGGTTTTTCTTTTGCTAAAGCTTCCAAGTAATCAGCATAACTTTCATCCCATAATTGGCGCTCTGCTAAACGTCTTAATCCATCCCCTGCATTGGGTGTGTAGACTTGTGTTACAAAAAAATTGTCAAACTCTAAGGTCATAATACGTCCTTCATCATCCATAGTAGAAGGTGCCCCAATTTTTGGATAGGTAACAAGCGGTTCTAGATAATTTTTGTAAAGAAACATAGTGCCGGCATAGCCTTTTCGTGCTGGCTCTTGAGAACTGCGCCAAACGACTTTATAATCGCCAAATAAGTCTTCCAAAGACTCTAGGTGTTTTTTTGTTGGTCCAGCTGCGGATAACTTAGTCTCTTGAATTGCGATAATTTGTGGGTCAAGTTCGGCTATTTTTTTTAGGACATCTTTTGATAATTGTGCTCGTGCTGAATCACTTGTCAGTGCAGCATTTAATGAATCTATATTCCAAGAAATTAATTTCACTGATATTCTCCTTAATTAGCTTATTGGTTTGTAGAAATTAGATAACTTCTAAAATCCATTGTATCATGCTCCATAAAGAAAAGGAAAAGATTGTGATTCATCATCTTCCATAAGCTAGCAAAAAGTTCATAAGGATAAATCCCTTGTCTAAATCACAAAAGAGGATTCAGCTATTTTTGATCAGAAATAGCTGAATCCTCTTTTGTTAGAATCTGAAAACGAACTTTTGTCCATGCTCTGAGAGGCAAAAGCATTTTTCTATTCTGTTTGATTTCTCAACCAGTTGAAGGCATCATTTGCCCAGTCTCTAACGCCCTCAAATAGCTGACGACCAGTATCTTGTGCTTGTTGGAGCCAATCATTTCCACTAGATCCCGTTTCTGTTTGGTTATCGGATTGTCCGGCGGCAGTCACAGTAAAGTCAGTTTCTGGTGTAATTGATAAGAGCCCTGACATCTCCATTTGGAAGAGAGGAGCGATTCCGCCACTACTACTTGCTGCCAAGAGATGTTGTGATGAATCGTCAAAGCCCATCCAAGTGGCAACAACAATATTTGGCGTATAACCTATCATCCACTGGTCTCTGGAACCAACTTGGTCGGACACACTTTCTGTTGTCCCCGTCTTCCCTGCAATCTGGTAGTTGGTTGGAGACGCATGAGAGCCCCCTCCGCCTGGGGCAAAGACTGCTAAAAGCATACTAGTCATTTGATCGGCTACTTGCGGACTGGTAACACGGTTTTGCTTAGGCGTTGTATTGTCTACAATGATAGCCCCCGTAGCATCTACGATTTTAGTAACAAATCTAGCCTGACTACGAAGTCCCGCATTGGCAAAGGCGGTATAGGCTGATGCCATTTGAATTGGCGACACCCCTGCTGTCAAACCTCCTAGAGCAATTCCTAGATAATTGTCGTCGGCAACTGTCGGAATCCCAAACTGGTGCACCTTATCAATTCCTTTTTGAAGTCCGATTTGGTCTAAGAGCCATACTGCTGGAGCATTCCAACTTTGGCTAATAGCTTCGGTCATGGTTACTTTTCCTTGATAAGCAAAATTCCAGTTTTCTGGAGTATACTTGTCCTCTCCATATGACAAGCGTTCATCGGTTAAAAGGGATTCAGGTGTGTACCCTGCTTCCAAGGCGGCTGTATAAACAGCTAGTGGTTTGAAGGTGGAACCTGGTTGTACATGCATTTGGGTAGCACGGTTAAATCCTCTAAAGGTATGGTTGTCTTCTACGCGTCCACCAACTGTTGCTAGGACATCACCCGTTGTTGGGTCAAGGGCCACAGAAGCTCCTTGGACCTTGGTACCATCCTCGGCATCTGGAAAGACCCAGTTATTGCGGAAAGTATCTTCCATATCGTACTGCAATTGTTGGTCTAAGCCAGTGTAGACTTGGTAACCCTTATCTAATAAATCTTCCTCACTAATCCCATAGTTGTTGACAATCTCATCAATAACCGCATCAAAATAATAAGGATAACGATAGGACGAACTAGCCACATAGGTATCCGCAAGATAAATGGTTTCCGATGCCGTAGCATCAGCCGTTTCTTGAGAAATCTTACCATTATCTGCCATCAATTGGAGAACTGTTGCTCTTCGATTAATAGTAGCGTCCAGATTGTCAATTGGATTATAGTAACTCGGTGCCTTCAAAGCACCTACTAAAATACTAGCTTCCGAAACTGTTAAATCTGAAGCCGGCTTACCAAAATACCGTTTAGCAGCATTCTCAATTCCATAGGCACCATTTCCAAAGTAGGAATTATTGAGATACATTTCTAATATTTCATCTTTGCTATAGCGTTTTTCAATCTCAAAGCTTAAAAATAGCTCCTTGGCTTTTCTCCATAAGGTTTGGTCGGCTGTTAAGTAGGCATTCTTAGCTAGCTGCTGGGTGATGGTTGACCCACCACCGACAATCTCACCAAAGTTGGTCACGTAACCAACTAAGGCTCTCATAATTCCAATCGGATCCACCCCATGATGGCTGTAAAACCGCTTGTCCTCCGTTGAAACTAAGGCATCAACAACATTAGATGACACTTGACTTAAAGGAACAAACTCTCCTTTAGCCACATTCAGTGTTCCAGCTTCTTGAGAGGTTCGGTCATAGACAATCGTCTCTTGGCTCAAGCCAGCCTTTAACTTACTCACATCCGCCGTCTTGGCAGAATAAACCAGATAGCCGGTCACAAGAGTTATCAAGGTCAAGATAAAAGCCATCAAAAGCTTGGTCAAATGGTACTTTTTCCAAAACGTTACCAGTCCAACAACAGCTGGGTTGGATTTAAATTTCTTAGTCCATTTTTGGGACTCCTCCACCTCATGGGCTTGTGTCCTAGAATGAATTTCTTGCTCTGGTGATGATTGGTTTTCTGTTTGTAATTGATTATTTTTATTAGTGAATTTTTTAAACATAAGAGTCTCCTTTTAGCTTGGCAAAAATAAAAGCTTACGGTATGGGGGTTAGGCAAAAAGTCCATAATGACTAATATCTTTTGTTTAAAAAGCAGCATGGACTTTTTACCCAGCCCCTTATTGGAGCCCAAACTACTCATTATCCTATACTTTACCATATCTCAGGCTTTAAATTCAAAAAAGTAGAAACACTTAAGAAAACCATTAAAATTTACTTTTTAGGTGCATTCACATTTTTAACGTGATAAACTATTCATGTAAGCTTTTCCACAGATTTTGTTTGAAAAGGAGGCTATGTTTTTATGCGAACAAGTCATTCGCAAAAAATCATGAACGACCTGCACCTAGAACCCATTTTTTCTCGACTTTCAGAGGATGAATTTTTGCGAATTAAACGACATCTTTATCTTAGAGAGTATAAAAAAGGGCAGGTTTTATTTTATGAAGGGGATCATCGAGACAGGGTTTATTACCTCTACTCGGGCCTTATTCGTCTCGAAAAAAATGACCCATCAGCAAACTTTTCTTATATTGATTATGTTAAACACAACACATTTTTCCCATATGGGGGACTCTTCACGGACGATGATTATAGTTACACGGCCTATGCTGCCACTGATATTGAAATTTTTTATATTTCCTCAAAAATTTTTGAAGAAGTTGTTCTTGGTAATAAACAGCAACTACTTTATATTTACAAGAATCTGTCACGTGTATTATCCTACCATGAAATCCGCATCCGCAACACAACTACTCCAAGTGCTACCGAACGCATTGTACAGGCACTAGCCATTTGGATGGAAGATTTAGGTGAAGAAAATGAAGATGGCACCATTACAATCCCCTATCCTTTAACCATTATTGAATTAGCAAAAATGAGTGGAACAACACGCGAAACCACTGGTACCGTAGTAAAAAGTCTGAAAGAAGATAAGCTCATTAACTACGAGAAGAAGCTCTTTACTTATCTGGATGTGGAACATTTCCATGAGTATTTAACTTAACTGGCTATAGTTCTTTATAAAAATCTGACAAGAAGGGATGGGCAAAAAGTCTTTCCCTTCTTTTTTGTATACGAGTCTGCAAGCTATCTGTCAGAAAACCAAATGGTGGTAGACTAGATAAAAAGTACATATCACAAAAAAAAATAAAAGAGTTTCCGAGAAATCTATCCGAAATAACGGTGTAAAGCATAGCTGGCGCACAGTGGATGTTTCGGATTTAGCCGATTACAGCCACGTAGACAGCTAAGCCGAAAGACCAAGGCTTTCGGCGGTGCCACCGTTTCGATTTCGGATAGATTTCTCGGAAACTCTTTTATGATTTAGAAATAGATACAATTCGTTGCTGACGTTTTAACCAGCCTCAAAAACAAACAAAAACTGCAAGAATCACATTCGATTCCTGCAGTTTTTCTTAGCTGCGGTCTAAAGCACAGCCATAGTTAATTAGTCAATCATCTTAAATTTTTCAATAAATAATGGGCTAACAGAACGATTTTCATGAATTCTGCGAATCGCTTCTGCCATCAGTTGGGACACACTAACTTGCGTAACCTTACCGCCAGTTTTTTCTTCTGGGACTTCAATGGAGTCAGTTACAATCAATTCTTTAATCACAGAGTTGTTGATACGATCAATGGCTGGTCCTGATAAGACTGGGTGAGTACAGCAAGCATAAACCTCAATAGCGCCTGCGTCTTGCAAGGCTTGAGCAGCCAGTGTAATCGTTCCGGCAGTATCAATCATGTCATCAATCAAGATACATTTCTTACCTCTCACGTCACCAATGATATTCATTACCTCAGCAACATTTGCCTTTGGACGGCGTTTGTCGATGATAGCAATCGGTGCATGTAGAAATTCTGCCAATTTACGAGCACGTGTCACACCACCATGGTCAGGGGAAACGACAACAATATCTTTATCCGCCAAACCACGTTCTAAGAAGTAGTTAGCAAGTAAAGGTGCGCCCATCAAATGGTCAACAGGGATATCGAAGAATCCTTGAATCTGAGCAGCATGCAAATCAAGTGTTAGCACACGGTCAGCGCCTGCTTGTGTAATCATGTTTGCTACTAATTTTGCTGTGATTGGTTCACGAGATTGTGCCTTACGGTCTTGGCGAGCGTATCCATAGTAAGGAATGACCACGTTGATTGTTTTGGCACTAGCTCTTCTTAGTGCATCAATCATAATCAATAATTCCATTAAGCTATCATTAACTGGGTTTGATGTTGATTGGATGATGTAAACATGGTCACCACGAATGCTTTCATCAATATTAATCTTAATTTCTCCATCACTAAAATGTGTAACTGATACCTTCCCTAGTTCTAGCCCAACATCGCTTGCGATCTTCTCTGCCAATGGTCGATTGGAATTTAATGCGAACAACTTTAACTTAGGATCAGAATAATGTCCCACCTTGATAACCTCCGATTACTCATTATTTTTGTCTATACCTATATAATACCTGTTTATAACACATTTTTGAATAGTAAAGCGTGTTTTTGTTCATTTAAATTACTTTTGGTTGCCCGGAAGTTTATCCACGTAGTTTTCTTTATTTTCTTGACGGCTACGAGCAATAGCCAGAGCAGAACTTGGCACGTCTCTTGTAATCGTTGACCCTGCTGCAATATAAGCATTATCGCCAACTGTTACAGGTGAGACAATATTGGCATTGCAACCGATAAAGACACGGTCTCCAATAGTCGAACGATGTTTATTCTTGCCATCATAATTAACAAAAACTGTACCACACCCAACATTGATATCTTCTCCAAGGTCAGCGTCACCAATATAAGTCAGATGTCCCACCTTGGTATCCTTACCCAAAACAGCATTCTTAACTTCCACAAAGTTTCCGATATGAACATTTTCACCAATCGTTGCTTTAGGGCGCAAGTGGGCAAATGGGCCAATGTTGCTGCCCTTTTTCATGATGGATTCTTCGATAGAGGAAGACTTAACAACAATACCATCTTCTAAAATAGAATCTCTGATAACAGAGTGAGCTCCAATAATACAGTTAGAGCCGATTTTGGTAGTTCCTTTCAGCATAACACCAGGTTCAATCACTGTATCGTTAGCAATTTCCACTGTTGAATCAATGTAGGTGGTTGCTGGATCAATTAGGCTAACTCCGTTACGCATATGCTCTTCATTAATTCTTTGGCGCATCAAGGCTTCTGCTTTTGATAAGGCTAGTCGATCATTAACCCCCATACCTTCGTCAAAATCTGACATTTGGTAGGCACCTATAATATGTCCTTGATTTTTTAGAATTTCCAAAACGTCTGGTAGGTAGTATTCACCTTGTGCGTTGGAATTTTTTACTTGATGTAGAGCTTGGAATAAGAGCTTGTTGTCAAAGCAGTACGTTCCCGTATTGATTTCTTGAACCTTTGCTTCCTCAGGACTAGCATCTTTTTGTTCAACATTTTTTTCTACAGCCCCTTGGCTATTACGGATAACTCGTCCATAACCAGTTGGGTCTTGAGCAAATGCGGTTAAAATAGTTGCTTTAGCACCAGTTTCTTCATGAGCTTTAATCAAATTGTTTAAGGTTTCTGCTCTTAGTAATGGAGTATCCCCACAGATAACAATGGTTTGACCATCTTTTTGACCAAGAAGGGCTTCGGCTTGTAGAACTGCATGACCTGTTCCCAATTGTTGGTCTTGCAATGCATAATCCGTGCGATCACCTAGATATTCTTTAACTGTTTCAGCCCCATGCCCAACAATAGTCACCAATTGATCAGCACCAGTTTTTGTTACTTGCTCCACCACGTGCTCTACCATTGGCTTGCCACAAACAGGGTGCAAAACCTTATAGAGTGAGGACTTCATTCTAGTCCCCTTACCAGCAGCTAAAATAATCCCAAAACGATTTGTCATGTCAAAACTCCTTCAATAATTCATTTAATTTTTTCTTTTTATTATCCTTTCAATAGTAGCTCAAATCACTTGATTTTTCAACATTTTCGATAGAGACTCTGTGTGTTATACTAGTGCTACACAAAGATTGGTAAGGAGTTTAGATTATGAAAAAAACCTCAGTTGCAATTATTGGTGCCGGAATTGTCGGAGCTACAAGCGCCTATTACCTAGCAAAATCAGGATATAAGGTCACTATTTTTGACAAAGAAATCGGCCAAGCTACTTCGGCTGCTGCTGGCATCATTAGTCCTTGGTTGTCCCAACGACGCAACCAAATCTGGTATCGCCTAGCATCAGATGGCGCTGCATTTTATCCAAGCTTAATGCAAGACTTAAAAGAGGACGGAATAACAGACCTCCCTTATCAGCAAGTTGGTGCCTTAGTCTTTAAGAAAACACCTCAACAAGCTGAAAAATTACTAAGTATCGCTAAAAAAAGACGCCAAGAGGCACCCATGATAGGAGAGTTGGAATTGCTGTCTCCTCAAGGCATCCAAGAAAAAATTCCAAGTTGGATTGGTCAGGAACCAGCTGTTTTCGCAAGTGGCGGTGGACGAGTTGATGGCGCTCTGTTAAGAAAATATTTATTGGAAATAGCTATCCGCAACGGTGCTATTTTCTACCAAGAGCAAGTGACCTTACGTAGAGAAGAGGGCACTATATCAGTAGTGACCAAGCAAGGGCAGAACACATTTGACCACGTCATCCTCTCTTGCGGCGCTTGGCTTAATGATTTATTAAACCCAATTGGCTTAAAGGCTGATGTCAGGCCACAAAAAGGGCAGCTAATCGAACTCCAACTTCCCAATAACCTTGATACCAGCTCCTGGCCAGTTTTTATGCTAGATGGTGAGATAGATATCCTACCTTTTGCAAATGGTCGAATCGTGATTGGAGCCACTCATGAAAATGATGGTGGTTTTGATCTGACACCAGATCACTCCTTACAAGAAAAGATGCTCCATCAGGCTAGCCAACAACTTTCTATTTTAAAACACTTACCTATCCAACAATGCCGTATTGGAACCAGAGCCTATACATCAGACTTTCAGCCATTTTTCGGAACATTAAGCCAATTCCCACAAATCAGTCTTGCTAGTGGTCTTGGTTCATCCGGTCTAACATCAGGTGCTTTAATTGGTAAACTCCTCAGCGATACGATAAGAGGTATCTCAACAGATTTTCCTAGCGACCACTATAGCCCAGAAAACTATATTGATACGATGTGTTAAAAACAAAAGGTCTACTAACCATTTGAACAATGACTAGTAGACCCTTTAATTTTATTTTTTAGCTAATAAATCGCGAATTTCTTTCAAGTAATCTTCTGCAGTAGGAGCTGCTTCTTCGACAACTTCTTCTTTAGGTTTTTTGAAACTTGTTGCCGCATTCACGCCCTTAACAACTAAGAATAGAACAAAACCAACAATGATAAAGTTAATAATAGCACCAACAAATGCACCAACACCTAGTTCTGCTGATCCAATCGTTACAGTAACTTTTGAAATAGCCTCTGCACTAAATAAAGCTGCAATAATTGGTTCAATAATATCTTGAACTAATGACGTAACAATGGCTGAAAAAGCTGCCCCAATTACTACTGCAACGGCTAAGTCAATCACGTTCCCACGTAATAAAAATTCTTTAAACTCTTTAATCATACATATCCCTCTTTCTTATAAAAAATTTAATCTTTTACAGAAGTAGTTTACCCCATCCCTTCTTAAATAACAAGTAATATACCCTAAAAGTGACTAAAAATCGTCTAAATTATTACAAGTCTTGGTTTGTGTAAAAGTCCAAAATAAATTCAATATCTAAATCACGAAAGAGTCTCCACTTAAGAGCCGGGAATAACGGTGTCAAGCATAGCTGACGCACAGTGGATGTTTCGGCTTCAGCCGATTACAGCCACGTAGACAGCTAAGCCAGTGAGACCTTGGCTCACGGCGGTGCCACCGTTTTTATTCCCGACTCTTAAGTGGAGACTCTGTAGTGTAAATAATGCAACGGTCTTTTCCCAAACCAATTTCTGCTTAGCATTATATTCTGGTCAATCCTAACAATAAAGAAAAGAACAAACCAACCAGAGTACTACGCCAATTCATCCATAAGAGAGCACAATACTCTCGAATCATGGCGAAGGGAATATAGTAAAGAGCGGTCCTAGACCCTAGCCCTTCCGCATCCAAACTAGCCTTTCTAGAAAAAATACTCGAGCGTAACACATGAAATTCATTGGTCACAAAAGCAACACTATAGATTGTTTTTTCTTGATTCATCAACTGCTTAGAGAACTGAAAATTTTCTTGCGTATTGGCAGACTGGTCTTCCATCAAAATCAGATTGGCTGGAATTCCTTTTTCATTCACCAAGTAATTTCTCATAGCCAACGCTTCTGGGATAGGCTCATCAATCCCTTGCCCACCACTGGTAATAATTTTGGCTGCCTTCCCATTTCGAACCAATTGTTTCCAGTAAAATTTAGCAGCTTTATCCAATCGTTGTGCCAGTAAGGGGGTTACTTTGCCATCCGGAAACAGTCCTGCTCCCAAAACCAAAATAAAATCTTTATTATACCGAACTGGTACAATCCGATATAAGGCGCTTGCCAAGATGAAACCAATAAAGGTTAATCCAAAAAAACCAATACCATAACTGATGACGGTCAAGGCTTTTCCTAAATGGACTGACTTTAACCAATAATCGTTTAAATAGACCATGATCACGAAAGAGACCATACCTACACCACAAATCACTAGTAAAAAATAAAGGAATTTAAAATGCTCCCTACGAATCAAGAGGAAGCCGTTCCATATAAAGCCTAAACCAAGCGCTGCAAAAGCAAGTGGCAGAGCTATTCTAACCCAAAGCAAGGCATCTTTTAAGAGCAAAAGCCAAGGTTGGGTTGCATCAGATACGGGAAATCTCAAAATAAATAAGGCCAACGCTACTAAGCCTGCCATAATAAAATGCATGTAGATAATATTGCGTCGGTCCATAACGAACATGGTTAGGCCAATCGTGAAGAATACGACAACTAGGTATGATATCCACATGATTATGCCTCTCCATTTTCTGCTTGCTCTTCTTGATGAACGAGTCGGTAAACGTCTTGCTTTCGCATCTGTCTTATTTTAGCAACTTTTTTAATGGCATCCTTTTGAGATAAGTCCTGATTAGTTTGAAGATAAGCTACAAAGTCAATCACAGACATTTCTGAAGTTTCAGCAGGGTCTTCCTCTTCGTCTAAGCGGTTGATTCGCATTTCATTCTTAGATTTAGATCCGATAAGAATGCAACATTCTCCTTTTAACGTCTCCTCTTCTAGCAAATCCATCAATTCTTTCGCAGAGCCACGAATAAATTCTTCATGTTTTTTTGTGAGTTCCCTAGACAAGACCACCATTTGATGCTCGCCATAAACCTGGGCAATCTGACTAAAACACTCTTTCAAGCGATAAGGCGATTCATACAAAATAACTGTTTCTGACCGTGATTTTAAAGCCTCCAGTTGTTCAATACGGTCTTTCTTGCGACGAGGTAAAAATCCAAAAAAATAAAAAGGCTGTGGAACTAAACCAGAGGCAATCAAAGCCGAAATGGCAGCATTGGCGCCAGGAAGTGGGATAACAGGAATGCCCGCTTCAATACAAGCTTGTACCAATTCAAAGCCTGGGTCACTAATCGAAGGTGTGCCAGCATCACTCACTTGAGCCATCGACTTCCCTGCTAGCAAATCTACTACAAGTCCCGGTATACGCTGGCGACTATTGTGTTCATGAAAACTCAGTTGCGGTGTATCAATATCAAAATGATTAAGCAATTTTTTGGTATGTCTCGTGTCTTCAGCCAATATCAGAGAAACTTCCTGTAGAACTCTAATGGCCCTAAAAGTAATATCTTCTAGATTTCCAATCGGTGTTGGCACTAAATAGAGTTTACCAATCTCTTGGTGTTCAAAGCTTTTTTGTCTTTCCACTTTATCTAGCCCTCCTTTTCTACTCCATTAGTTTTCAAAGTCATTTTCTGATTCGGCAGCCACTCAATAAGCCCTTTTTGCTGATTTGTCAAAGTCGTCACACCCTTAGACTGCAAAAAGAAAATTTTATCCTGCCTTGTTTGCTTTTTTAATCTGGCCTCTAATTGTAGTCCTTCACTTCTGGTAGCCATTTCTTTGGCATAAAGCAAGGTCACTGGTCTGTGCGCCTTAGTGTACTTAGCGCCCTTACCTGAGTTGTGTTCCTCCAACCTTCTTTGCAAATTACGGGTGTAGCCTGTATAAATGCTCCCGTTGTTACAAAGCAACATATAGGTGTAGTGAGAATCATGATTTGGTGCCATAATAGATTTCCCTCACTTCCTGCGTATACACTTGTTCTGACTCAAAAACAATTAATGGTGGCAAAATTTTTGCCCCACCTGGACTACCATCCTTCATTAACTCTATTAGAACAATATTAGCTTCCTTGTGTGCACGAGGATGAACAAACCGAATTCGCTTTGGTTCTAGGCGATACATTCTTGCCAAATCAATAATATCCGACAAGCGGTCTGGCCGATGAACAAGGTAAGCCTTTCCTCGCATCTTAAGCACCTGCGAAATGGCGGACAGTAATTCCTCTAGCGGAAGAAAGATTTCGTGCCTAGCAAGTGTATGAGCTAGTTTCTTATGTACTTGATTGCTCTCCAAAGCTTTAAAATAAGGTGGGTTACAGGTAATAAAATCTACCGAATCTTTTTCGATAAGGGAAGACAATTGACGTACGTCGCCTTGCAAAATATGGACTTGCTCTTGTAACTGATTCAACTCAATCGAACGCTTTGCCATATCGACTAGCTCTTCTTGAATCTCAATTCCTAGAATAGGATTTTTTGTTTTGGCGCTAAGCATAAGGCTGACCGCTCCATTCCCAGCACAGAGGTCAACAATTTTAGCTGGTCGAGTATGGGCAATGGCAGCAAAATCTGCCAACAAAACTGCATCCATGGAAAAAGAAAACACTTGTGGACTTTGAATAATCCCCAGCCCTTCTCTTTCTAATCGGTCCAAACGCTCGCCATCTTTCAACATATCTTCAACCTACCTTACTATTTTTCAATAAATGGAATTGGAGAAAAAAATTTTGCTCAATATATTTGAGTCTTCAGCCCCTCTGTCGGAAATCAAAACGGTGGCACCGCTCTGAAGCTTGATCTCAGAGCTCAACCAGCTACATATCTGTAATTCGGCTAAAAGCCGAAACAGCTACTATACGCTGGAGTGCTTTACCATGATTTCCGACAGAGGAACTGAAGACTCTTTTACGGCTTAAGTGAATAAACTAAAGATTTCTTACTTATTTCCGTTTGCAAGCAGAAATGTTAGTCTAACTTTTTTAGCAAGCCCCGAACTTATTTATGCCCATAAAGCTTATCTGTGCAGAAAATGCACTCTTCATCATTGTTGCGCCGCTTACCATAATCGGCATTGCAGACGTGGAATCCTTGAAAATAAATATTTTCCAAATTCAAAAATGATTGGCTTAGCTTTTTTTCCTGAGCTTCACTTGGTAAAACTTCTGCTTGTGGTTCTACCATAGAATCTAATTTATCTTTTAAGTGTTTGTTTTCCATAACCAAATTGTGGTTGGTTTGGATCAGGTCTTGCATTTCTTTTTCTATACTGTTTAATGCTTCCATCTGTTTGAGCATATTTGACTGTAGTTGCTGAAATCGATCATACAATTGTCGATTAGGCATGTCTATTCCCCACTTTATCTTCTTTTACTATTTATTTTTACTATACAACTAAACTAATTGAGGCTCTTCTCCTCCATAATATAGTTCGACAGACCGATCTTCATTCGTTAACCGAACAGTGACTATCATCTGTAAAAGATTTAGGCCAACAACCTTGCCACTGCCATCAGGTGTATCAATAAACTGCCCGTAATCAGGCATTTTCTTACGAGCTGATTCATAAACTTCATTCTCATAACTCAAACAACACATCAAACGACCACACAAACCCGAAATCTTGGTCGGATTCAAGGATAGGTTTTGGTCCTTTGCCATCTTGATGGAAACGGGCGTGAAGTCTCCTAAAAAACTAGAGCAGCACAAAGGTCTGCCGCACGGTCCGATACCACCAATAATCTTAGCTTCATCCCTCACCCCTATTTGGCGCAATTCAATACGAGTGTGATAACGACCTGCTAAATCTCTAACCAGTTGCCTAAAATCAATACGCTTCTCAGCACTAAATTGAATTAATAAACGGTCTCGATCAAAGGTATAGGCTGCTTTTAGAATTTTCATGTCTAGGTTTTGTTCAAGAACAATTTGTTTGGTAACTGAAAAAATCTCCACTTCCTCTTCTGCATTTCTACTGACCTGTTTAAGGTCTTTTTCAGTTAATAGGCGTTTAAAGGCCACAGAGGATTCCAAAAAATCATCTTCCTGTAAATCATCTTTAAAACAAACAACACTCCCCACTTCAATCAACCCATTACGCTCAATCAAGACATCATCACCCACATTAAGTTCAAAAGATGGTGAATGATAGTAGTAAATTGGGCCTAAATATTCAAATCGGATCCCTATTCCTTTTTTCATAACAAACACTCCCTTCACAAAAGCACGAATACATGAGATGAAATTGGCGCTTGCCTTAGTGATTAATCTATGTCAAAACTCCACTTATGGTTAAGAGCTCTAGAGTCGCTTGGATACCCACGTTAGCTTGGATCCGTTGCATAGCTTGGCTAATTTCTTTGGTAAAATCTATGAATACTTGCACAGGATATTTCTTCAATAATTTTTGATAATAGCTTTCTTTATCCCCCTCAACCAACTGATCCACTTTTCCAAATGAAACTAGGAGAGTATCTCGACAATAGAATTGTAGCATTTCCAAAAATAATTGTGCATCCTCTTTAGAGTTAATAATCGGCACTAACCGTGTTTGAACTTCGACAAATGCTTGTTGGCGATTGGTCATCCACAAATCAAACCACATCCAAGAAGCCGTTTGAATATCTAAAAAATGCTCATCACGTGCCCATTCTACCGCTTGGCTTAGACTATTAGTGACATAGGAAAGAAAGTTAGCCTTTTTAAAAGGAATTTCTTCCTTTTCCAATTCCTTAATAAAAACAGTTTTAGGAACTCCATGAAATCGAACAATCTGACAACGAGATTGGATGGTTGCAAGAATCATCCGTAAGTTCTCAGTCAACAAGAAAAGATAAACATTTTCTTCCGGCTCTTCCAAAAATTTCAAGAGGCTGTTGCTAGCCCCAACTGTCATCTTATCCGCATCGTGAATAATACATACTCGGTAGTTACTCTCCATACCGGACCGCGAAAGTGTTTGGCGGAGTTCCCTAATTTGGTCCACCTTGATAAACTGTCCATCCGGCCTCACTTCTACCAAATCCACAAAGTTTCCGGCATCAATCCGTCTACAAGTATCACAAACCTGACAAGGCAGTCCATCTTCTTTAGGATTTTGACAAAATAAACTCTTAGCAATAAATATGGCCGTTTCAGCCTTACCCGACCCTCTCATTCCTTCAAATAAGTAGGCATGAACCAGCCGCCCCTGTTGGATGGTATGGATAAATGATTTTTCGATATCTTTCATACTCACCTACTAAAACCGGTGAGCTTCATCGATAGGTAAAACAAAGACAGTTGCCCCACCTACTGTCACAGGAATTGGGAAAGAAATAGACGTATCAATAGCAGAGTCCAAATGAATTGGAGGTGCACTGAATTGTTCCCGCGCTTGACAATTATCTTTAATTAAGTCAAGCACTTCTTGTACCCGTTCATCTTCAATCCCTATTAAAAAAGTAGTATTTCCAGCACGTAAAAAGCCTCCCGTTGTTGACAAGCGAGTTGCTCGGATATCCGCTTCTGAGAACTCATTCCCTAAAATATGACTATCTTTATCTTGAACAATAGCAATAATTAATTTCATTTTTCTTCACTCCTCTTTGATAACGGCATAGCTAGCCTATTGCATTAAAAACTTTGTAATTTCATGCTTGATTTCTTGATAAACCTCTTCAACAACCTTGTCCAAGTCCTGTCTAGTATCAATCATAATAAAGCGCTCAGGGTCCTCTTGTATGAGGTCTAGATAACCCTGCCTTACCATTTTATGGAAAGAAAGTTCCTCTTGATCGAGTCGGTCAAACTGACGGTTCCCTCTAGCTTTATGAATTCGTTCAATCCCAACCTCAGCAGGCACATCTAGGTAGATGGTCTTTTTAGGCAAAAGCCCCTCTGTAGCGAATAAGTTTAATTGACGAACCTCTTCTTTCCCTAGACCACGGGCTACCCCTTGATACACAATAGAGCTATCGACAAAACGGTCGCAAATAACAATGTTACCTACTTCCAAATTAGGAAGAATACGGTCTACCAAATGTTGACGTCTTGCCGCCGCATAGAGGATGGCTTCCGTACGGTTGTCCATCTCTGTATGCTCAACATCTAGTATGATGCTACGAATCCTTTCAGCAATACGGCTACCACCCGGTTCTCGTGTAGAAATAATAGGTACTTCAAAAGCTTCTTGCAACCTTGGCAACAAAGCTTGAATAACGGATGTTTTTCCCGCTCCATCAGGTCCTTCAACTGTAATAAATAGTCCTTTCACATAACCCCTCATTTCACCTTATTAACTTTATTATACGCTAATCACATCAAAAAAGCACCCACATATCAAGTGGGTGCTTCTTCTATTCATTTTGAGTGCATCCGTACTAGTTACTGTGCAAGTAAATATATTTTCCCTAGCTCTTTCATCTACATTCCATATACAATACATGTTCTTTTGAAGCTTAGCTCTAAACTATATCATTAAGAGGAGCAACTGCCTTAAAGAGCTAATCCCCTCTACAATAGGGTGTCCGGTAACCAGATAGCTTCCTAACATAACTAGAGCAATAACACCTAAGAAGCTCAGCAATCTATTGGGGATGACCACCTGAATGAGGTGATTTAGGCTAACTAGGATCACTTGAGCTAGCAAGATAATTCCAACCATATAAGCAATATAGTGAGTGTTAGGCATAAACCAAACTGATAGTGGGCCTACCAAAAGTTAAAGAAATGTACAATTAGAAAAAAATTAAGAGAAAGGGGTGCTAGTCTTAAGCTTAAGCACCCTTTCTCCTAAGGGGGGAATAACTTCATGGTTACTTATTTGCGAATGTGATTGAGAACGTTTTTCACTGTCTTTACCGGCTCTAGTTGACCACCTTGGACGAATCCCTCTTCTCTACCTGTCAACTCATCAATCAAATATCCGCGTAACCTTTCTAAAACAGCTGAATAAACAGCAAGTTCGCTCACATCAATCTCTTCATTAGGGTCTTGCTCCAATTGGAAGAGTTGTTCTTTATTCTTCATAGAGTACCAGATATACTTCCATTCCTTGGTGATGATGAATTGACTAGAATCCTTCCCCAAAGTATGTTCACCATGTAGATAATATTCTTTTTGATGACTTACTTTATTATCCTTAAAGAGACTCGGTTTAAGGCTCACACCATCAATTCCCTTGACAGTATAGCCAGTTGCCAAGTCAATCAATGTTGGATAAATATCTCGAAGCTCACACAAAACGTCTACTTGATTCATCGTATCTTGCAAGCTAGGGTCATAAATAATGAAAGGTACATGAACACTACCCTGATAAGGATAACCCTTGCGGTATAAATGATGCTCACCTAATTGGTCACCGTGGTCAGAAACGAAGGCAATTAGCGTATTATCAGCTAGGCCATGTTCCCATAAAGCCATACGCAGTCGACCGATTTGATGGTCAATATGGGTGATTAAACCGTAGTAAGCAGCAATCATTCGTTTTTGATCTTTAGAATTTAATCGACCTTTTTTAAAATTTATAGAAAATTTTTCGTCTATGCCAATCTCATTCGCCCATTTGCCAATAACTGGCTCCTCTAAGTCATTCATTTTGTCTTCATACATTCTCAAATAATAGTTTGGCGGGTCCAAAGGCGAATGTGGTCTGACAAAAGATACCTTTAAGAAAAGTGGGTTCATTGGATCTCTTCGTTTTATCGTTTCGATAGCTTGGGATACGGTCCAATTGGTAGGATGATATTTTTCTTCATACGGCCAAGTTCTTGCGACCCATGAGTTACAATCTAATCCACTATCAATTAAATCAACATCCGATCCTAACTTCTCCTTCAGCCAAGATAGATAGTCATCAGTAGCTGAACTGGAAAGATTACTTGCTTCTGAAAGCAGGCGACTTTCATGTAGATAGCCATCGTGCAGAGTCACGTGTTGGAATCCTAGACGATTTCTAGGTGGATAGACATGCATTTTCCCAACACATTCCGTCTGATAGCCTAGATCTGTAAATGATTTTGGCATGGTTTGTTGGTAATTCCAAGGCACTCCTTCTTCATAGCCAACACGACCATGTCGGCTAGCTTTTAAACCTGTTAAGAGACTAGCTCTTGCTGGAATACAAGTCGGCGTAGCTGAATACATGTTGGTAAAATTAATGCCGTTGCTAGCAAGGTCATCTAAGTTAGGTGTATCAATCATCGGATTGCCATTTATTCCCAAAGCATCAAAACGCATTTGATCCACAACGATTAAGACAACATTTTTCTGCATGTCTGCACCTTCCTCTTATTTTACGCGGTAAGGTCTGTTATAGTCCCAAAGTAAAAGCAATAGTCCTGCTAAACCAGCTAATTCAATTGCTAAGCCTTGTTTGCCAATATTAGAATGTCCAATAATGACTAAGTATAAACATACAAAAAATAAAGCTAGCCTAATCCATGCTCGAACTTTACTTGTCATATGATTTCCTCCCATCTAATTTCACTTGCTGCCAGAGTGACGTCTCGACCTTCTCCTTGTCCATCATAAATTTTTGCCGTTTGTTCTGTATTGCTATTATTAACGATAGCAAACTTTCCTTTTTCAGGGTAAGCATGGACCTCTACAAAAATATTATCAGAATTCCAAATAGTGTAAGACTCCTCTTTACCGGCTGCATAGTAGAGAGCACGAATGAACAATCTAGCATTAACTTCGCTATAAGGTAGGCCTGCCAAGTAAACACCCCGCCCCTTGCCATATTGGTTGGCAGCCAAGTGAACTTCCCCATCAGAATATTCAACTATCTCTGTCGCTTCACTTAAGGCATAGACATTCTTCATACTTTCGCCAAAATCAATACATTCACTTATATCAAGTCCATCCGTTATAAAATGACTATCTACCTGCTGTGTAAAGTATTTATCCGTTGACAAACTAAAGCCACGTTCCTTTTCAACGCCAAGAATATCTGCCAATTGGAAATAGCGACCTTGGAATTGATGAGCTGTTGGCTCACCTATACCAACAAAACCACCACCATGGTCAACCCATTCTCTAATAGTCGTTACAAGTTTTGGATTGGTCCAAATATCGCCCCCAGAAAAGGCTGTCTCAGCATCACCAGCATTAATAATCACATCAATATCATCAGCAATTCCATTGGCCAAAATATCTTCAAAACTAATGAATCTAACATCCATTGCAGCACCACTTAAGGTTTCTAACACACCTAAATAAGAATAAATTTGCTTATACGGCAAGGCATGAGCGACCATGTGTGTCTGCCAAGTACGAATGGCTCCCCAAGAATTCAAGATGGCTACTTTCAAGGCAGTAAATGGTTTTGTTCCTTTAACAATATCGTAAATACCACGATACTCATCAGCTACCAACTCAATATAGTTCACAAATTCAGGGAACTTATAGGCTAAACTAAGATAGCCGCCATAACCGATTCTATCAACAGGGTTTCTCATAATAGCACGACGAGCTGTTAACCAATTGGTGTTGGCTTCAATTACTGGGTCATTTCCTTCGTAGAAAGTGTCTGGGAAGAAATAAGGTAAGAATCTTCCTTCAGTATACTTAACGTGTGGAATATCAGAAATCATGCGTAGGGTAGCTCCACCACCAACAGAACCGACAACTGCATCTAGACCAATTTGCCCAAAATACTTACCATAAGGTTCCGTTCCAATCCAGTTATCGCCTAAGAACATCATCGCTTCACGTCCAGCTTCATGAACGATATCGACTAATTCTTTGGCTTCCTGAGCCACAAAACGTTGCACAAAGTCCATATAATCCTGATAAGCCTTACTTGGAACTCTAAAGGTTGTGTTGTAGTAACCTTGATCCACAATATCTTCTGGTCGTAAAGCATAACCATATTCCGCTTGAAAGGCATCCAAGGCTGCAACCGATACACTAGCCCCATAACCAAACCAATCAACAAATTTTTCTTTGCCTAGATTGTTGAAAACTAGTGTGAAATGGTAGAAAAAGGTTGTAAAACGAATAACATCTGTATCCGGATTATCTTTGAGCCACTGCTTCAAATATTTTTTAGCATAGTTATGCGAGGCCGGCTGCCTAAGATCAAAAGGAATATCATGAGGTTTGTCACCCCAATTATTGGTGATATGGTTATACATCTGAGTCGGATCCCAAATAGCGTACACTAAAAAAGATACAGTATACTCATGATAAGGTATAGCTTGATTGACGATAACTGTATTTTCTTCTTGATTTAGTGACCATTGATCAGTCGGAACGATTTTCCCACTAGTACGGTCAATAACCTCCCAGTATTTTTTAGCATCATGTATATAATCCGGTTTTAATTGTTCCTTAAAATAGCCATCCATAAAATCGATAGTGACTTGGGTATCTTTGGCTAGGTTAAAGGTTGACATTAAGTAGAGTTGTTGACACTCCTCCATATGTTCGGTCGCAAAATCATTGTGACCTCTAGCAACAAAATACGTTGTATAAATTTTTGCATCTAATTGTTTTATATCTTCATCTAGTTTTGTACCATCGCTATCTCGAATAGCATCGGCGCCCCATCGTTCTAGTAATTCTTTTGTTTCTTGTAAAAAGTTAGATTCACTAGGTAATGTTAATCTTCCTTTACTGGTGCCCATTCTAATCCTCCTAATCTTGCTTGTGGTTTGATTCTTGTTTTTATTTTGGGATTCCTATTCTTTCGAGCCACCTAAGGTCATCCCTTGAGTTAGCTTACTTTGCACCATAATGTATAAGATTAAGGTTGGTAGCATAACAATAACCATACCCGCATACATTTGGCCAAAACGAGCCGCTCCTCTTTGAGCTTGCATGAGATTCATTAACCCTACTGGCAGTGTCTTATTATCCCCAGGCATCAAGGTTAGTGAAATAATATATTCATTCCAAAACGATAGGAAATTAAATAAGATGACCGTAATAATACTTGGTCTAGCCATTGGCGTCATAACTTTGAGCATAGTGGTAAAGTATCCTGCCCCATCAATAGAAGCTGCCTCTTCAAAGGTTGAAGGTAGTGTTCTGAAGAAAGAGGATAATAAGTAAATCGTAAATGGTAGTGCAGTAGATGCATATACCAACGCTAAAACAAATATGTTATTCAAGAAAAGACTCTTAAAGCCAATAGCTTTCAATCCATTATCCCAATCTAACAACATTAAAAAGATTGGCACTACGATATAGTTAACATTGATAAATAAACCGCCCTTTAAAAGTGTGTTGATTACTTTTCTGCCACGGAAATCAAATCTCGCTAACACATAGGATGCTGGAATAGCTACAACCACTAATATCAGTAAGGCTACTCCGGTTACAATGATAGAATTCAGTAAATAGCTACCCATTTTTGCGGAATTCCACGCATCTACAAAGTTTTGAAAGTGAAATCCTTGTGGTAAGGTCCAAGGTGAACCATAAAACTCAGAATTTTGTTTGATGGATGCCATAAAGACCCATCCTACAGGCACCACAATAGAAATAGCTAGCGTAGCTAAGGCTACATAAATAAAGATGGTATATAATTTTTCTGTCGACCATTTTTTCTTTTTCATAGTAGCCTCCTTAATATTCTAGAATTTCTCGATTGGTAATACGACTGATAATACCTGACAAACCAAATGAGAAGATAAAGATTACTACACCAATCGCCATACCGTATCCATAAACTGAATTAGTATAAGCTTGTTTAAACATATAACTTAGGAAAACTTCGGAAGCGCCATCTGGACCACCATTGGTTAAAATTTGTGCCAACAAGAAGCTTAGATTGATGGTACTTAAAATGAAGAAAGTTAAGGTGGTACGAATGTTGTTCCAAATTAAAGGGAAGGTCACATTAAAGAATTTAGCCAATCTTCCAGCCCCATCTAATTCAGCAGCTTCATACAAACTGTCTGGAATATTTGCCATACTTGCCATATACATTACCATATAGTATCCAATCGCTTGCCAAATTAGAGCAAAACCTAGCGAATAAATAACAATCTTTTGATCTCCCAGCCAAAGCCTTTCTAATGCTTGCGGTAAAATAGCATTGAGCAATCCGGAGCTAGCATCAAAAACAGCAGAAAATATACCGGCGATAACAACAATAGAAAGGATATTAGGAATATAGAAGACTATCCGGAAAAAGTTGTTTCCACGAATTTTTTCTGTCGATAATATAGTCGCAAACAAGACTGCAATGATGACTGTAAACATAGTAACCACAACGATTAACAAAATGGTATTTTGAAATGAACGAATGAAGTTTTCATCTGACCACATGATTTTAAAATTATCGAATCCAACAAACTCTTTATTTTTTGAATAACCTCCCCAACGATAGAGGGACATGCGAAAAACCTCTATGGTTGGATAAATTAGAAAAGTTAGAAATAGCAAAAGAGCGGGGGCGATACAGATTAAAATAAACCTAGTCCGCTCTTTTTTGCGATGTCTTTTCATAACATTTCCCCCTGTAATATACATATTATCTTATTTCATTTTTGTAAAAGTCTAAAAAATTACTTTTTGGAATAAAGAAAGGTGGGTACTGTGAGACCCACCTTTTCTGTTTATTTATTTCAGTTATTAGGTCTTTTATTCTAAAGCCGCTCTAAATTTAGCGCTAACTTCTTCAATAGCTTTTTGCCATTCTTCAACTGTTTTCTCACCAGTTGCAACAGAATCGATTGTATCGTACATAACTTCTTTAATGCTTACACCTTCAACAGGTTTTGTAGCTTTGAATCCACCATTGATGATACCAGTTGCAGTGTTCGTAAACTCATACAAAGCTTTTTGTTCTGCATCAAGCATGTTAACAACATCTTTGATTGGTTGAGCTGCACTGTGTTTAGCAAAAAGTTTTGCTGCTTCATCAGAATAAAGATATGTGATGAATTCTTTTGCCGCATCTTTGTTTTCAGCGCCTTCTGGAACCCAAAGTTGTTCAATGAATGAGTATGCGTATTGATCGCCACCAGTAGTAACTGCCGGTGGAGCTGCAACTCCCCATTCAAAACCTTCTGCACGTGGAGCGTCCGCCATCTCTCCAACTACCCAAGTACCGTTTGGCATGAATATTGCTTTGTTATCTAAAACTAATTGTTGATTCTTCATGTAGTTTTGTGGATTGCCATTAGCAACTGTTGTTGGTTCAACATAAGCTAAAATATCACCCATAGCTGTGAATGCTTTAGTTGCATCTGCTGAAACGTAAACCCCTTCTTTATAACTCATTGCATCAGCAAACAATTGAGGTCCGCCTGAATTTGCTAATAAGACTGGTAAGAAGCTATCAAAGTAACCACTTCCTGGGAAAGTAAATAAAGCAATGCCTTCTGCTTTAGCTTTTTCTCCTAAGGCTTTCATTTCATCCATATTTTTTGGAACTTCCCAACCTTTTTCTTTAAGGAGGGTTTTATTATAGAACATTCCTGTTGGTGCGTAGAACATTGGAGCCATATATTGTTTGCCATCTGCATATGGATCTGTGATGGTTGAGCCTACAACACCATTCAAGATTTTATCTTTAACTGTTACATCTTCACCGTAAACTTTTTTAGTGAACACGTCTGAAATATCCGCAATTGCTTTTTCTTTTAAAAGTGTTTCAGGTAAGGCTTTTTGACGACCTACAGAAACCATAACCACATCAGGAAAGTCTCCCGCTTTCATTTGTGGGCTAAGAACGTCTTCGATTTCTTTATTTTGATTCAACTCAACCGTAACATTTGGATTAGCTTTTTGATAGGCCTCAATAATTTCTGGCCACATCTCTGCCCCATACCCTGATTCTAAGGCCGCAAATTTCAATGTTACCTTATCACCTGTTGCTGAACTAGCCTCACTTGTAGAGCTACTTTCAGATGTATTACCTCCCCCACATGCCACTAATGTTAGTGAAGCAAGAATTGCTGCACTGGACAACCAAAATTTCTTCTTCATTTCTCTTCCCCCTAAATTTTATTGATACATTTGATACTCTTATACTAACGTAAATTAACCGCTTTCACAATAACAATGTTGTCTTACTTATTTGCTTTATTGCTCAATTTTTCGATTTTTATCATAGAAAAGACTCAAATAAGAGAAAAAATCTTTCCTTCTCCTATCTGAGTCTTTTCTTAATTTTCGCTGGTTTCTAACTCTAATTTCCCATCTACGATAGCTGAACGTGTAATAACATTTGAATAAGGTCGTTGGAATTCCTTATCAAAATAGGATTGATAGGCTCCCGGTGTAATAATCCCCGCTGCGTCCACGATATCAATACCTGTCTTACCAATAATGGTATCTGCCAACAGGACACAGTTAGTGGTCAAGACAAAATATGTTTTAAACCGAGAACGTGTAAATTTGTAAATCTTAACGGGATAAAGAGCTGCCATTTGACCTAGGTAACTTTCTTTTTGTGTTTGACTGGTTAACTGGAATGGCTTGGTATCTTCTTTAATGAGATTGATCTGTTTTTCAACGGCCAGGCTTTGTTGGTCAGTTAGAACTAAACCGTAGCGAAAAACTGAACGGGTTTCTCGGCTTTCTATCCATTTGACGTAATTGCTAGTTTCTACTTCCCATAAGGTACCATCCCCTATAGTTCCAAAGAGTTTGGACGAGTCTACATCGTAATGTCCATATGAGTAGGTCATCCCCTTAAAGGAAATATCAACATGTCCAAACATCTCAAAACCGCTGCGTGCTGTGTGGATCCAAACCTCTAAGTCCGGTTTGGTATTTAATCCTTCCGCCTTAAAATATTGAATTTTTCTATCTTCTTCCTCTTGCCCTTGACTCAGAAATTCATTAATACTATCCAGAGTCCTTCGAGGGATCAAAGCCGTGAAAATGATTGGAAGACTCACTCGAATGCGACGTCTGGCTTTTTGAAGGTTGGGTGTAGACATAACCTCTAAACCATCTCTAAGGTAGGTAAGACCAAGAAAAATTAAATAGATCCCTAAGATAAGATAAACTAAATTTGCACTGCTTGAAATGTTCATAACAGCAGTAAAGCCAAATAATAAATGAATAATAGCATCGATTAGAACACGGTAATAGCCATTCACACCATCATTTTTTATTAGGATAAAGTTAAACAAATACAGAATCCCCATTAAAAATAAGTAAAGAGAGGTTAACCATGCCACCGTCACAACTGGAAAAAAGGCATTGGTAAAAAAGAAAATCCCTGCAGCCAGTTGAACTAGTGAACGGAATGCACTGACTATAAGTCGCTGATCTTTTTGTCGAAATGCAGATATAGGGAGCTTAAGCAAATCAAATACGGATAAGGCTACCAGAACAATCCCCCATAAACTAAACAATGACATAGCAACGGCTTCTCTATATATGGATAAGGCTAAACCAACTCCTATTAAAATAAGGGCAATAACAATGAGTGTTCTTCTCCTAGCCTTCTCCAAGTGATTTGTTGATACCTTCATAATGAGTCCCTCTCCTTTTTAAATACTAAACATTAGCGTATTTGTAGTTGCTTCCAATCCTTCAACTTATAAATGCCATAACCAAGAATAACAGTAATCGCATTGGATAAGAGCATGGCAATCCAAATACCAGTAGAACCTAAATCTGTGTAATGGCTTAAGAGCCAGATAATGGGTAGGCGGACAAGCCACAATCTACCAATAGACATAAGCATGGAATAACGTGTTTCACCACAGCCTTGGAAAAACCCAGTCAAGGCAGAGAACATGCCCATAAAGAAAATAATAAATGCTGTATAATTTAAGTATTCGACTGCTTCCGACCAAAGAACTTGGTCAGACATATCAGTAATGAAAAGCGATAGAATTGGTTGTCTAAATAGAAAAATAGTTACTGAACCTAGTAAGGAAATCCCTAAAATCAAAAACATCGCCTGACGAAAAATTTGTTTAGAGCGTTCGACCTGTCTAGCTCCCATATTTTGGGCAACAATAGCGGTTAAGGCTGAACCGATCCCCATCTGTGGCTGGGTCAAAAGGTCTGATATGCGGTTAACCATGGAATATGCTGCTAAAGTCTGGGTACCATATGATTGAATCAGACCATTTAAAACAGTAAAACCAAGCGCAGCGCCACCATACCCCACTGCAGATGGTAAGGCAATTCGTAGGATATCTTTCATAACTCTGACTTGGACCGTAAGTTTTTTGAATGGAGCACGTAAGACAGATTGACGCCTAACTGCTAGTATGGCAAAAAATAATAGTAGAGCTTTAGAGATGACCGTTGCCCAACCCGCGCCTTCAATTCCCCAACCCAAACCAGCAATACCAATTAGTGGTACTTGCGCAAAAATAAAGATTGGGTCCAAGATGATATTGGCTATTGCGGAAAGTGCACTGATTTTTGTGATAATTTTTGTTTCTCCTTGTGCGTTTAAAATTGACTGATACCCAAAGTAGGCGAAATCAAAAAATAAGCCTATGAAATTTATCTTTAAGTATACTGTCGATTTATCAGCAAAAGTACCGCTCGCTCCCATCCATTGAACAAAGTTCGGTGCAAAGATATAGCCAATAAGAGACAAAACGATCCCTAGGCTATAGGTTAGCAGCATGGCTTGGTTGGCGTAGGTTTGAGCTTTCTCAATCTTTTCGGCTCCTAAAAATCGAGCAATCAAAGAGGTAGAGCCTACGCTAAGTCCTAACCCTAACGAAATAAATAGAAAGTTCAAGGGCCAGATAAATGCGGTAGCTGCAAAATCTTCTGCTGATAACTGTGCTACGAATAAGCCATCCGTTAAGTTGTATAGTGTACGTATCAAATTGTTTATCATTAATGGAGTTGCAATAGTTAAGATGACCTGATTAATCGGGTCTTTTGTCATATCTATTGCGTCTTTTTTGTTCATTTCATCACCTTATTCTATTATAAGGTAATTTGTTTCGGCTTACTACTAAAATACAAGGAGAAGACTGTTCAAAAAGTCCGTAAAGAATAAAATCTATTTCTAAATCAGAAAAGAGTTCTCGAGGACTACATCAGAACTCGAAACGACAGCAACGCCCTGAACCAAGGTCTCACTTCATAGCTATTATTTCTGATGTAGTTCTCGGGAACTCTTTTGCATTAATTTTACAGAACTTTATGATTAAGAAAGCTATCCTCAAATAAATCCTTCAATAAATAGTTGTTATTTTAATCCCTTGATCCCTTCTTCTAGCATTGCCATTTGAAGGATGGTTTGTTCTGGGGTGACTAGTGGGGCTTTACCGTGCATGATGGTTTCGTATAGGGCATCATAATAGCGAGCATAATCTCCTTGTTCTGAGACAACTTTTTCTTCATGGTAGTTGCCTGCATCATCCACATAAGTCAGGGTTCCATAATGTTCTGGCAAGTCCACTCCGAAGTCTTCATGATCTGGAAGGTAAAATTTCTTTAAGTCTGCTTCTTGGCGGTCCTTAAATTCTTTAATAAACATGCCTTTGGTTCCATATACTACAAAACTTGGTCTTTCCTTTATACGGAAGAAGCTAGACTTGACCGAAACCTTAAGCGTGTCTGCCTCATGACCAAAATATAAATCCAAATCAAAATAATCATTCATACGGTCACTACCCAATAATTGACGAACATCATAATGAACTCTATCAGGCTCCCCAAAGTAAGAAATTACCTGATCCAAAGTATGGCAGGCATGATTATATAAATAAGACTGGCTTCTTTCAAATGTATGTGTATTAAGAGGGACTTCGGGACGAAAATAATCAAAATGCATCTCAACTTCTTGAATCTTTCCTAACTTTCCAGACTCAATCACTTTCTGTACCGTTAGAAAATCACTATCAAAGCGACGATTTTGATAGCATTGAATCATGACACCTTTTTCCTTTGCTAAATCAAACAATTCCTGAGCTTGAGCCAGCGTTTGGGTGAATGGCTTCTCCATAACACAATGCTTGCCTGCCTCAATAATCTGCTTAGCAACTTCATAATGAGCTTCGGGAGGTAGGGGCGCCACCACCACTTGAATTTCAGGGTCAGCCAACAACTCTTCCACTTTATCTGTGTAATATACTCCCGGGATATTACTCCACCCAGAGCTGCCTAACTTTCTTTCATAAATCGTCTTTACACGAATTTTCTCACTTCTACTGTCGACAAATGGCATATGGTAACGATTGGTGCTTTTTCCATTACCATAAAAACCAATCACTAGCTTTTCTGATGTAGTCATCTTTTTACCTGCTTTCTTTTAGAATTTACTATTTAACCATCTAACTTCCTTTAAATTATACTTCTAACTGAGGTGCTAAAACAAGTTTTCAAAATAATAAGATGTAATCTATTGAGGTTAGACAAAATCGATGTTATTACAGACACCGAGCGTCAGCTATGCTTTACTCCGATATTTCTAACGCTTATCTGGAGACTCTTTCGTAACTTAAAAAACAAATTTATTTTGTACATGATTATTTTCTCCCCATCTCTTTGCATGAATATTCATCAGAAACTCAAATGACTACCTATCAAAAAAGGCTATACATCATCATTTTCGTTAACGATGATGTATAGCCTTTCACATTATCTAGAACTTTTTATTTTGGAATAAACCTTCTACCACATCATAGATAGCATCTGCGCTCAATCCATATTCTTCTTGTAAAAACTGTTCTGTTCCTACTTGACCGAAGCGTTCATCAACCCCGATTCGTTTAAGTGGGATTGCTATGCCATTATCCGCCAAAACTTCTGCTACTGAACTGCCCAAACCTCCCGTTATTGAATGGTTCTCGATAGTGACCACTTGTTGTTTGCCTTTCACTTCTTTCAAAATCAATTCTTTATCAAGAGGCTTGATGGTAAACATATCTATCACTTCACAGCTGATTCCTTTTTCTGCTAGTCGTTCAGCAACTTGTAAAGCTTCAGAAACTAATTGACCAGCAACAATCATAAGCACATCTGTCCCTGTTTGCAGAAGATTTCCCTTTCCTAATTGGAAAGTAGAACCTTTTTCATAAACAGCAGGAACACTCTTACGATTCCCACGAACATAGTGGACTCCTCTTATTTGGCTAAATTCTTTAATAATCCACTCCATTTGTACTTCATCTGCGGCATCACAAACAACAGAATTAGGAATTGATTTCATCAAGGCCATGTCTTCCCATGTCGTATGGGTCCCACCATTTTGTGCAGCTGCAAATCCAGGATCAGAGCCATAAATATTGATAGTATTCCCACCATAACCACCAGAAATGTAGAGTTGATCAAATACTCGTCTTGTGGCAAATGGGCCAAAGGTATGAATAAATGGTGTATAGCCAGTTAGGCTTAAGCCAGCAGCAACGCCTACCATATTGGCTTCAGAAATTCCCATATTAATAAATTGTTGTGGATTCTCTTTCGCTAGATTAGTCCAGCCACTAGCAGCACCTAAATCTGCATCCAAAGCCAGAATTTTTTTATCACCCTTCATCAAATCATTAAGCGTATCGACGACACAGGTGCGAAGTTCTTTACCATTTTTTCTTGATTTAACTAGTGTAAACATCTCCTACACCCCTTGCACAATTTTTGCTTCTAGCTCTTGAACAGCTTGTTCAGCAGCTTGATTAACCCGGTCATTGTTAAACTTAACCGAATGATTTTCCTCAAGCGTTTCAAAATATGGCACACCTTGCCCTTTAATACTATCGAGAATGATACAAACAGCCTTATTTTCTATACTTTTACAGTCATTAATTGCTGCATCAATGGCCTTAATCTCTGCTCCTTTGACTTTCAAGGTATGAAAACCGAAAGCTTGCATCTTTTTTTGTAGGTCAAATGGGTTCATAATTTCTGCAGTTGGACCATCCAATTGCTTTTTATTATCATCAATGATGACAATACAATGATGTAACTTGGCATGGGCAATATATTGGAAAGCCTCCCAACATTGTCCTTCGTTCAACTCTCCATCTCCTACAATCAAATACACGTCATTGGTTTTATTTGCCAGTTTCAGTCCAGTGGCAATTCCAGCTGCCATGGAGGTTCCTTGCCCTAATGAGCCTGTGGTCACATCAACCCCTGGAGTTTGCAAGCGGTCTGGATGTGATGGCAATCTGGTTCCACCTTCGTTGATAGTAAAGAGCCAGTCTTTATCAAAATACCCCACATTTGCCAAAGCACTATATAAACCTGCTCCAGCATGTCCTTTTGATAATACCAACCAATCACGGTCTGGCCAATTAGGGTTCTTTGGATTTATTTTCATCTGCTTGCCATACAGTACTGCTAATAATTCTACTATTGAGAAAGATCCCCCTAAGTGTCCTTGCCCCATATGTTGAATGCTTTTCAGTGTATCTAAACGGATCTTTGTCGCTAACAATTCTAGTTCCTTTAATTGGTCATCACTGATTGTCACAAAAATACCTCCTAGAGAATCTTTTATTCAGAAACGCTTGTTGTTTGGTTCTTTTTCTTAAACATCGTTAAACCAATTAGTATTGCTAATACAGCAAGAATTCCAGAAATAACAACAATCTGTCCACCAGATTTAGCTAGGTTGCCTAGGAAGATACCTGCTACCCCGTAGTCAGTATCTGAGAAGGTTGAGCCTTGGAAGCCAAGATCCCCCATAACTGGCATTAGCAACAGTGGCATAAAACTGATAATAATTCCATGGACAAATGAACCTATAACCGCTCCACGAACACCACCAGTCGCATTTCCATAGACACCAGCTGTTGCACCACAGAAGAAGTGAGGAACAACTCCTGGAATAATAACAGTTGTTCCAGTCATTACCATGATGATTAGGCTGACAATCCCACCAGCAAAACTAGTTAAAAATCCAATTAAAACAGCATTTGGCGCATATGGAAAGACAATTGGACAATCCAAAGCTGGAATTGAGTTTGGTACTAATTTTTCAGAAATTCCTTTAAATGCTGGAACAATTTCTGCCAGAATTAGACGTACCCCTGCTAAGATAACAAATACTCCTGCTGCAAAAGACCCTGCTTGTTGGATGGCATAGATAATGTAGTTGGTGCCATTACTTAAATTTGTAGTAACAAATTCACTTCCAGCAAAAATAGCTACAATAACATACACGATTGCCATAGTAATAGTGATGCTGACAGTTGAATCACGTAGGAAAGACAAACCTTTTGGAAACTTGATATCTTCTGTAGATTTTTCTTTATTACCAACATACTTTCCGATAAAACCACTTAAAGCATATCCAACACTTCCTGTATGCCCCATAGCTACGGAATCATTTTTTGTGATTTGACGGGTAAATGGTTGTGCGATAGCTGGGAAAATAGTGTTACAAATCCCTAGAGTAAGACCACCAAATAGCACCATATTAAACATATTCATACCAGTAACACTTAAAATCACTGCAATCATACACGCCATGTACAAGGTTGCATGACCAGTTAAATAGATATATTTGTATTTTGTAATTCTTGCAATCAAGATATTAAAGGCCATACCAGCTAGCATAATCAGTGCTGTATAGGTTCCATACTTAGTTAAAGCTACTGCCACGATAGCTTCATTGTTAGGGACAACTCCCTGCATATTAAAGCCCACTTTAAACATTTCACCGAATGGTTCTAAGGAACTAACGATAACACCTGCCCCTGCCGTAACGACTAAGAAACCGACAAAGGTCTTGATACCACCTTTAACAGTCGTAGCAATATCTTTTTTCTGTAAAATGTTTCCTAATATAGCAATAAGAGCAACTAATATTGCAGGCGTACTTGCAATATCTATTAAAATATCTAACACTTTATCCATTTACTTTTTCCTCCTTATCTTTTTAAAGCAAACCTTTTTGTTGACATACTGCCTGAACCTTTTCTTTTAATTCCTCCATATCAATAATACTGTCTAAAACAACCACCTCACCCAAATGTTGTGCACTATCAGCAAGGTCACTTCCAACAAAGAAAACATCTGCTAATTCTGGAGTCGTACTTCCTAAATCATAATGGGCAACCTCTACATCACTTACGCCCAACTCCTTCAATATAGTGTTGATATTCATTTCTACCATAAAACTTGATCCTAATCCTGATCCACAAACTGCTGCAAACTTCATTCCTCTTCTCCTCCATCTCTTATAATGTTATAGATTTCTTCTTTTGAACTAGCCGATAATAAAGCATCAAGTTTTTCTTTATTTGACAAAATTCTGGTTAAACTTGCCAAAGCCTTTAGATGAACCTCATTATCAATGGCAGCTAAACAGATAAATACTTGAATAGCATGTTTTTCATCGTCCAGTAACAAAACTGGTTTTTCCACTTTCAATAAGGACATACCCAATTGGTTCACGCCATCCTCAGGTCGTGCGTGTGGTAAGGCAACGCCTTTGCCAATATGAATAAATGGGCCGTAGTCCTTTACCTTGTTTATCATTGCTACAATATAGCTATCTTCAATCTTTCCTGTATCTTTCATTGGTTTTGCAGCAAGCTCGATTGCCTCCTCCCAACTCATGGTTGCATCGGATAATTGAATCATATCAAGCGTTAATAATTCTGATAGCATCGGTCGATTATCTTCCCTTCTTTTCATTTCTGTATTTATTTTTCTTTTTACAATGTTATATAATTTTTCCTTCGAGTTACCTTTCTTTAAGTCAACATAAGGTAGAATGAGATCAATAATCTCCTTAACGGAAGGGATCTTTGTTCGTGGGAAAAGAAAATCATTTTGAACAGTTGCCATTAATCCATTTTTTTCAAGTTGTGTCATTATTGGGTTTATGACATATAGTTTTTTCTTTGTATCAATAGGAACACTAGAAAAGATCATATCAAATTCTGTTTCCCATTCTTGCGAGGTAAAACTCTCTACTGAATGTGCTTCACGAAAATCAATTTGTGGAAATAACTCTTGTAATTCAGATTTCATGATTAATGAAGAGCTGATACCACTTGGACATAAGATAGCTGCCTTTAATTGTGCCTCTTGCTTTCGCTCCTTTTGATTTCTTATTTCTCCTCCAAATAAAATCGAAAAGTAGCCAATCTCATCATCAGGAATGCTAACCTCAACAAGCCTTTTTAAGGGAAGTAGTGCTAACTTAGTAATTTCAAAGATTTCACTGTATTGCATTTTTATCTCATCAATTAAAACATTACTAAAAGAAAGCTGGAATCGAATACGAAAATATGCTGGAACAAGATGATAAAATAAAGCTAGTAATAATTTTCTATAATTTCTAAATTCAATAGCTGCTAGTCTTTCCACTTCATGAATAATGTCGCTGGCACATTCCAATAGAAATTCTAGTGACTTATCCTCAGTTTCTCCTTGTATTACCGTCATAAAAATAATCGTAAAATAGTCACATTCCATATCAACATTTTTAATAGTTGAAAAGTTTGATAGAAAGCAACTGCTGGCTTTGTAGACTAGTAACTGTTGTAATAATTTTCTATCCTTATCAGCAATGCAGATCTCATGAACTTCACTTCGACCAAGAAGATAGGCATTAAAGTAAGCCATCTCTTCAAATCGAATGGGAACAAATACCAAATCAAACTCTCTAATCGTTTTTGAAAAATGTTTTCGAACCGTTGCATAGAAACTTTTATTTTTGGTGAACAATCCTTTTGTTAAGAGACGTTCACCATGCTCACAGCCAATTAGATTACTAACTGTTTGATAGGCTACTGACCGTATAACTAATTCTACTCCGCTTAGGACAAAGCCTTTTTTTCTCGAATAGTCTAGAGATAGCTCCGATTGACTTAATTGTTCTCTTAACTTTCGCAAATCACTTAAAATAGTATTCTTACTTACCATAAAAAACTCTTGAAAATGAAATACTGAATACTCTTCATTTCCCATGAATACCAAAAGATAAATCATCCATTGTCTCTCTTGCTCTGAATAGATGCACTCGACTTCTCTTTTTTCAAAAACAAGATCCAACCATCTCCTTTCAATCTCTTTAGGAATCTTGAAGGTATCTCCTCTTATAAGAATAGATGGGAGTTCAAATGTATTCGCAATTTGGTTTATTTTTTCAACTTCTGCTAGTAGGTTTTCATAGTTCATACCACTTGTTTTAATAGCTTCAAACATAGATATTTCATCAGCAGGTATATCCATCAAACAACTCATTTTGTAATTTATCATTTTCTCTCTCCCCACTTATAATATATAATAAGTCTATCTATAAACCCACAAGAGTTGGGCACAATCTAATTTTGAAATTTGAATTTGACTGGACCGAAGTCTAAAAGCGTCTTCATCAACGTTAAATTATTCTAGCATAGAATGCCAAGCTCGTTTAGTTGGACACTAGGCCTTGCCTTTGTCTCCTGGAAAATCGTGATTGAAATTCCACTTTATTATTTATAGAAAGCAAAAACATCTAAATATATACCAATCAAAAAAGCCAACCTACTTAGAAAGGAGTTTTAACTCTTTTCTAAGTAGGTTGGTTTGGTTCATTTAAACTAAGGATAATGAAGAAATTTTCTACACCTTTAAGCCATATCCATCGTTACAGTAACCTCTTGAACTGGCACATCATAGAATGGGTCTTCTCTTCTGCCAAGGAAGTCTTGGGCTTGTTTAGGGAAAACAGCATACATTAAGACATCTTCGTCAGATTTTGCATAGTTTTTGATTTCTTCTCGTAAGGCTGGTAGTTGTGGTGCGATAAGATCAGCTGGTCTAACGGTTACAACTTCATCTTGTCCGATAATTTTTTCTTTGATTTGATCATCGATAGCTACAGGTGGGTGTCCATATAAGCCTCTGACATAGTCCTTAATCTCATTTGGCACAATCTTGTAGCGTTCACCTGAAATAACATTCATCAAGGATTGTGTACCTACCATTTGTGATAGCGGTGTTACTAGTGGTGGGTAACCTAAATCGGCACGTACTTTAGGTACTTCTGCCAAAACTTGGTCATACTTGTCTGCTAAGCCTTGTTCAGTTAATTGGCTCAATAAGTTAGACAACATGCCACCCGGTACTTGGAAGATTAATGTTTTTGGCTCTGTATCTTTAACTTTTGGATTCAAGATCCCCTCGCTACGAAAACGGTCACGAATAGGGTTAAAGTATTCAGCAATCTCAGTCAATTTATCCATCTTAAGGTTGGTGTCAAATCCCATTTCTTCTAAAGCAATAGCGATAGATTCAGTTGCAGGTTGGCTAGTACCACCTGAAAATGATGAGATAGCAGTATCAATAATATCAGCTCCAGCTTGAGCCACTCTTAGGTAAGTCATCTCTGAAATACCACTTGTTGCATGGGTATGAACTTCTAATGGCAAGTCAATAGCATCTTTAATTTTAGACACTAATTCATAGCCAGTCGCTGGTGTTAATACGCCTGCCATATCCTTTATACAAATAGAATCTGCTCCAAAGTTTGCCATTTCTTTTGATAACTTAACAAAGTAATCAACCGTATGGATTGGGCTAGTGGTATAGGAGATAGCCGTTTGGCAATGTCCGCCGGCTTCTTTAGTAGCTGTAATGGAAGTTGCAAGATTTCTTGTATCGTTTAAGGCATCAAATACACGTACAATGTCAATCCCATTTTGAACGGATTTTTCAATAAACAATCGAACAACATCATCAGCGTAGTTTTTGTAGCCTAGTAGGTTTTGACCACGTAATAACATTTGAAGCTTGGTATTTTTTGTGAGGGCACGGATTTGACGTAGTCTTTCCCATGGGTCTTCGTTCAAGTAACGCACGCAAGAATCGAAGGTTGCTCCTCCCCACATTTCCAAGGCATAAAATCCTGCTTCATCCACGGTTTGGATGATAGGTAGCATATCCTCAGTTTTCATTCGTGTTGCTATTTGGCTTTGTTGGCCATCTCTTAAGACCGTTTCCGTGAAACGGATTTTCTTGGTCATATAGCTACTCCTTTCTTTATAGCAACAGGTCTTGCCCGGCTATTGTTTCTATATGGTTTCTAATCTCTTCTATAGAATGTTTTCTTGATCTAGCACAGTTTTTAGCATTATCTTGGCAGATGTAGCACTGTCTTGGCTCCATACCTAGGTCACTTCTTGAGACTAGCTCGAGTTGTCCTTTTTCTAAATAAAGAACATCCATATCAACCAATCTACCTAGGGGATTGGCTTGTTCCACTTTTACAGTGATTTTTTTCAGGTCTAAAGCTGGGGACTCAACCACTAGAAAGGCTTGGTTACCCGTATCTTCATCAAGAATATGGCTTTCTATTACGTCAATACCAGATTTTTCCAACTCTTGTAAAAGTAACACTAAGACTTGTTTAAAGATTTTTTCTAGGCCTTTAGAAGTTTTAACGGGACCAGGGATGTTTAACCCTATGGAAATCAAAGACTTATCGGGGGCTTTAGACAAGAGCTCTAACTGACGCTCTTGTCTTCTTTCCCGAGCTGCCAACATATCCATCAAGTTTACCTGTGGTCCATCAAATAGATTAATCAACATTTCTCACGACATCAATCAAGCTACCGTCACGATATTCAATTAGGGCAACAACTTTATCACCGTATTGAATTGGTTGAGGGTCACCTACAATGGCATAAGCTTTTTCTTTGAGCTCTTCAATCGTAAACTGTGGTACATCTAGGTTTTTGAAGTGTTCGACTAAGTCTGGTCTATTAGGGTTAATAGCAACCCCTACCTCAGTCACCAAAACGTCAATACTAGTTCCTGGGGTGATAACGGTATTCACTTTATCAACAACTGTCGGTATTCTACCACGTACCAATGGGCAAACGATTAAACTCATCTTACAAGCAAAACTTGTGTCTGAGTGCCCACCTGATGCTCCACGGATAACCCCATCAGAACCTGTCATAACGTTAACATTGAAATCCGTATCGATTTCTAGTGCAGATAGGATAGCAGTATCCAATTGGTTTATGAAGGAACCCTTACTCAATGGAGATGCATACATATTGGCATCAATTTCATAATGGTTAGCGTTTTTCCCTAATGAAATTGCTGATGGATGGTCAAAGTCTTGCACATCAATTAGTTTTTCAACCAAACCTTCTTCTAGCAACTCAACCATGGCATTGGTGATACCACCTAAAGCAAAGCGAGCCTTGATATTTTGTTTAATCATTTCTTCACGGACAAATCTTGATACGGCTAAAGAAGCTCCACCAGTACCTGTTTGGAAAGAAAATCCTTCTTTGAAGTAAGGAGATTTGGTAATGATTTCAGCTGCATATTTAGCAATCAATAATTCTTTAGGGTTTTTAGTAAAACGAGTCGCTCCGCTTGCGATTCCGGATGGGTTACCAATCTCATCTACCACAACAACATAATCTACGTCTGTTTGAGGGATGCTGATAGGTGTATTTGGGTAATCGACTAAGGTGTCCGTAATGATAACCACTTGGTCAGCGTATTTGGCATCAATCATAGCATATCCCAATGAGCCACAAGTTGCTTTTCCGACTGTACCATTTGCGTTACCGTACTCATCGGAACTAGGTGCGCCTAGGAAAGCCACATCGATATGTACATCCCCACTAGCAATAGCTCTGGCACGGCCTCCGTGTGAGCGAATAACAACTGGGTTTTCCATAATACCTTTAGAAATAGCTGCCCCAACTTTATCACGTAAACCACTTGAAGTAATATTAGTGACAACACCATTTTTGATATGGTCAATCAATGGTTCGTGTACATTGGCAATAGAACTAGGTGCAATACTTAAATTCTTAATCCCCATAGCGGCAATTTCTGCCATAACCATATTCATCACATAATCTCCTTCACGGAAATGGTGGTGGAATGAGATGGTCATGCCGTCTTTAAGACCAGTTTTTTCAATAGCTTCTCTAATACTACCTAAGAGTTTTTTGTCGCCAGGTTTTACTGGGTTAATCTTACGACTTGATTCTTGATAACTTTTAATGTTTGCGAGTTCTCCTTGGTAAACGCCAAATTGATCAGCGTACTCTTGAGGAATATCTCGCATTTCTTTATTTAAGACCATGATTATAATTCCTCCTCAGATACTAATCCAGCAGCTTTTGCTAGGGCAATCACACGTTGGGCACGTTCTACAATTGGTTTGTCAATCATCTTACCGTTTAAAGCAATAACACCTGATTTTTTAGCCTCTGCTTCTTGAATAGCCCAGATAACTTGCTTAGCATTTTCAATTTCTTTTTCTGTCGGAGCATAAATGCTGTTAACAATTGGGATTTGGCGTGGGTTGATGACTGATTTGCCATCAAAGCCTAGTTGTTTGATACGTTCTACTTCAGCTTTAAAGCCTTCTTCATTATTCACGTCAGAATAAACTGTATCAATGGCTGCAATTCCTGCGGCTCTAGCGGCATGTAGAATCATACTTCTAGCAAAGAATAACTCTTGTCCATCAGGGTAGCGTTTAGTTTTCATGTTGGTAACATAGTCTTCGGCACCTAGCGCAATCCCAATCAAACGATCAGAAGCTTTGGCGATTTCTCTAGCATTTAAGACACCCTCAGCCGATTCAATCGCAGCCATCATCTTAGTTGTTCCTAGAGGGATACCGTATTTTTCTTCTACTGCTGCAATTACAGCCTCAACGTCCACAATATCTTGTGCTGTTTCTGTCTTAGGCAAACGAATCACATTTGCCCCAGCAATCACTACGGCTTCAGCATCTTGCGCCCCAACAGTATCTAAACCATTGATACGCACAACTGTTTCTACATTAGAGTAATCAAACGTTTTCAAAGCAAAATGAACTAGTAAGCGTGCTGTATCCTTTTCCTTTAATGAAACGGAATCTTCCAAATCAAACATGACTGAATCAGCACCATAAATGGTCGCATCTCTTAACATAGCTGCATTAGCACCAGGGACAAACATCATTGTTCTTCTTAAGCGTTCCATGTGTCAATCTCCTTCCAATCAAATTCACTCTTGCCAGCTGCACGATAAACGGCTGCGATGGTACGAGCTTGAACTGTACAATCAAGAGCTCCCTTATCGACTGCAGTAATAATGGCTTGATCTACTTTAAGAGCTTCTACTGTTTCTTTAATTACCTTACGAATTTGGTTGCCGAACTGTTTTTCTACACTACTTTCAAGAGTGATATCGAGATTGTGATTAGGATTTGGTTCAATAGTTACCATAATATCACTTGATTCGACAGTTCCGGCAACAGCTGTTGTCAAAATTTCCACTTCTTTCACCTCATAACTAAATTTTTGTTTTGTAAAACGGTATCATTTTCCAATCGATGAATGGGGAGTCGTTTTGTGACGCTCCCCTTTTCTTTACTTACCTTTATGGGCTGGAAAAATTTTTAATAAAGCCTGTGATGCTAGATAGAGAATGAATAACACTAGGAAAATACCGCCCATTCCAAACCCCATCAAATACATTGCTGTCCAAAAATGTTCTACATTAAACGACATATGTCCACCTCTTTTCTCTCATTTTGATTTCTATTGGATGTTATTTATGTTGAATTAGCTAAAGAATGCTAGCAATAAACCACCTGCGATAACAGATGCAATTTGTCCTGACACGTTGGCACCAACTGCATACATTAATACGAAGTTTTGAGGGTCTTCTTCTGTCGCCATTTTTTGAATAACACGGCTTGACATAGGAAATGCTGAGATACCTGCTGCTCCAATCATTGGGTTAATCTTTTCTTTACGGAAGAGATTTAATAATTTGGCAAACAATACTCCACCCACCGAATCCATGACAAAAGCTACTAAACCAAACAAGATAATCATTAGAGTTTGTGTATTTAAGAATAGACTAGCCTGCATTTTAACAGAAATGGTTAACCCTAATAGAATACTTACAATATTAACCAATTCATTTTGTGCCGTATTTGATAAACGGTCTAAAACGCCACACTCTCTTAGGAGGTTACCAAACATTAGGAAGCCAACCAAAGGTAAGGAAATTGGTGCGATAAAACCAGCTACAATAGTAATAATAATTGGGAATAAGATCTTAGTTAGCTTTGAAACATCTTCAGCTTTGTAAGTCATACGGATTCTACGTTCCGCTTTAGTCGTTACCGCTTTGATAGCAATTGGTTGAATAATCGGCACAAGTGCCATATAAGAATAAGCAGCAACCGTAATCGGTCCAAGCAAGTTTGGTGCTAGTTGATTTGAAACAAAGATTGAAGTAGGGCCATCAGCTGCACCAATGATACCAATAGAAGCCGCTTCTTTAATATCGAATCCAAAGATAACCGCTACTACGATGGTAAAGAAGATACCAAATTGTGCTGCTGCACCAAAGAGTAACATGAAAGGATTTTGCAATAGCGGACCAAAGTCAATCATTGCTCCAATCCCAATAAAGATTAGTAGTGGGAATAACTCAGTTCCAATACCGAAATTGAATAAGACATCGAAAACACCTTCCTGTTCCACGCCGTTAACCACTTGCGTTAACACTCCAGTACCTGGAAAGTTTACTAATAATGTTCCTAAACCCATCGGTACTAATAAGGTTGGTTCATACTCTTTCTTTATTCCTAAATACATTAATATAAAACCGACTACCATCATGATAATTTGTCCTGGGGTAATCGACACAATCCCTTGAATCAGAGTCTCCATATACTCACTTCCTTCTACAGTAATAGTTTTTTTAGCCTAATGTAATTAAGGCGTCACCAGCATTTACAACAGTACCTGGGGTTACGTGAATCGCCTGAACAGTTCCTGAGTGACCAGCAACAACTTCATTTTCCATCTTCATAGCTTCTAAGATCATTAATGGTTGGTTTTCTTTCACTGTATCACCAACGTTAACCAAGATTTTTAAGATTGTTCCTGGCATTGGTGATTTCATTGCATCCGCTCCTGCAGGTACATTTGGAGCCGGTGCTGGTGCTGCCGGAGCCGCTGGTGCTTCTTGAACTGGTGCTGGCGCTGCTACTGGAGCCGGTGCTACTGGAGCTGGTGCTTGTGGCACACCACCGATTTCTTCCATTTCTACTAAATATTCTTTCCCATCAATCTTAATATTGAACTTACGTAACATTCTCTTTTCCTCCTATTTTTTAATGGATATTTTTTTGACCTTAAAATGGCTATCGCTTGCAAGTTCTCCTGCCAGACTTGCAGCTACTATAGAAACTAGTGTAGCTTCAGGATTTTTCTGTTTAATACTCTTGATGACAAAGGTCGACTTTGGATTATCTCCTGACGCTATGGCTGTTGCAATCTGGCTGACTAATAAATGGTCTTCTGGATTGGCTTCAATAAATGCTGGAATCGCTCGCCATTGATTTTCTTCGTCTATTTCTTTTGTGACTAATGCTTGTTCTTGAATCTGTTGACGACTATCTTCTTTTTCTTTGTTCCCAAACAATCTTTTGAAGAAACTCATTTTCTATCTCCTTTCTCTAATCTCTGATTCCTATACTCCTATTTTAGCGAAAACTAGTAGGAAAGGTATAGAGATATATTGCACTTCCAGTGTTCTTTTAATGTCTCTATTGTTTTTTGCTCATAATCTGATTTTTTTGCGTTTTTTATAGAAGTTCTTATCGTTTTTGGTTTAAAAGTGTTTTTTCTATGTTCTTTTTAGAAAAGCCTCTTTCATTATGACAACTTTTTTATTATTCTATGTACATAACGTTAAACATGTTTAGGTTTGAAAAATGCTTTCGGTTTTATTTTTTTGCAAGACAGTGGCAACGGTTTCAGATAACGGTTTCTGTCATCATACTTTTTACAATTTTAAATCTTAGGAGGAAAACAAATGTTACTAACTGTATTAGCATACGGGATGATTATCGTCTTTATGTATGTCATCATGAAAAAGAAAATGTCACCATTTACTGCCTTAGTTATTATTCCTTTAATCTTCGCAATGATCGCGGTCATCGCTGGCGTAGCCAACGAAGGGACCATTGGTGATTTCGTATTAAATGGGGTGGCCACGACCTCTAAAACAGGAATCATGCTTTTATTCGCCATTCTTTACTTCTCTATTATGCTTGATGCCGGATTATTCGATCCAGTTACCAAAAGAATGATCTACTTTGCAAAAGGCGATCCTTTAAAAGTTTTAATCGCTACAGCTGTTGTAGCAGCTGCTGTTTCACTTAATGGTGATGGAACAACAACCACTTTAATCTGCTGTTCTGCATTTATTCCAATTTATAAAAAACTAAACATGCGGATGATGAACCTTGGGGTATTGATTATCCTACAAAACACTATCATGAACTTGCTACCATGGGGCGGACCTACAGCTCGTGCCATGTCCGTTCTAAACGTTGAAGCCGATATCTTATCTTACTTGATGCCAGGTATGGTACTTTCTGTTCTATATGTTATCTTCTACGTTGCCGTTCGTATGGGTAAACAAGAACGCAAACGTTTAGGCGTTATTGAATTGTCTGATCAAGAATTAGAAGAATTAACAAAAATTGACGATCCTGAAACTTTAGAAATCCGTCGCCCTCAAAACTTTATCTTCAACGCTGTTCTTACAATTGGTCTAATTGCTTGGTTAGTTTCTGGTTCATTCATTAAAGCTATCTCAGTTCCACCACTACTATTGTTCTTAGTGGGTACCTGTATTGCCTTAATGGTTAACTACCCTAAACTAAAAGACCAATCAGCTCGTATTGCTGCAAATGCTGGAGATGCAGTTCAAGTCGTTATCTTAGTATTTGCTGCTGGAGTATTCATGGGATTATTCCAAGACTCTGGTATGGCAGTCGCTTTAGCTAACAGCTTTGTTGATTTAATTCCTAAACAATTAGCTGGATTCTGGGGACTAATCATTGCCTTCATCTCTGCACCTGGTACATTCTTCATCTCTAACGATGGCTTCTACTTCGGTGTTTTACCAGTCCTTGCAGAAGCTGGTTCAGCTTATGGATTCACTAACATGCAAATGGCTCTAGCTTCCCTAATGGGTCAAGCATTCCACTTACTAAGCCCATTAGTTGCCTTCATCTACCTATTGCTTCGTCTAACTGGTTTAGATATGGGTGAGTGGCAAAAAGAATCTGCTAAATATGCCTTAGGAATCTTTGTTATCTTCGTTGTAACCATTGTCCTATTCGGTCATTTACCATTCTACCTACCTCAATAATCTAAAATATATCTACCACCAAACGTGTATAGTTCTAAGCCTTATCGTTTGGTGGTTTTTCTTTGCTATTTTTCAAGTGTAGGTTAGATAAATGTCCATTATGAATAAAGGTTTATATGTAAAGCACCACAGAGCCTGCCGAAACCAGACTCATAAAGCAAAAAAAGAAAACACTTACATTTTAAGAAAAATAGTGTATAATTAGCTTATATAAAAAATTAACAAGTAAAGAAAGGTTGATGATTATGGCTACAATTGAACGTTTTTCTACTGATAGTATTCGTAAAAGCAACCCAAAGTTGTCACCACTAAAGACAACTATTGAAACTGCCTTTTACACCAACAATGTCACTGAGATCACTAGTCTACGTGACGCCTATGAAAAAGCATTGGTGGCTGCCAACACTATTCCACTTGACCTACCAGTTGCTCACGCAAGCGAATTAGGTCTTCCAGACGATGCAAAAGTTCTCCTAACCAATGACGGAGCCATCGTTGGACGAACAGCAAAAGCAAGACGAATCTATGGTGAAAACCCAGCAGAAGACGACAAATTGCTGCCGATTATTCGTGAAGCTATCTATCAAGCTTCTTTCTTCCCATTTTATAAAGCTACTGCAGTTGTTGGTTTGGATGAAGACTTTATGGTCAGAGCCCACATTACCATGCCAGAGCACGAAATCAACAACTTATACTCTTGGCTACTGAACTTCCAAATGTTAAATGAAGAGTATGCAGAACGTCTAAAAAATTCCAAAGAATATGATGAAAATGATATCTATCTCTTCTTTGACCCAACTTGGAGTCACCCCGATTACCCGCATGGGCTAGCTTATTTTGATACAGAACATAATGTCGCTTGCGTTTTAGGAATGAACTACTTTGGTGAAATTAAAAAAGGTACCTTGACCTTAGCTTGGGGAATTGCTGCTAGAAATCATTATGTTTCATGTCACGGTGGACTAAAGAGCTTCAAAACAGCCGACGACAATTATGTAGCATCCTTCTTCGGTCTTTCCGGATCTGGTAAATCAACCCTAACCCATGCCAAACATAATCAAAAATATGATATTCAAGTGCTTCACGATGATGCCTTCGTTATTTCTACACAAGACGGCTCCTCTGTTGCCTTAGAACCAGCATATTTTGATAAAACCAATGACTACCCTGCAGGACATCCTGAACAAGATTACTTTGTCACCGTTCAAAACTGTGGCTTAACCCTCAATCAAGAAGGCAAACGAACTTTGGTAACTGAAGATATCCGTAACGGAAATGGACGCACCGTCAAATCTCGTTACTCCACACCAAATCGCGTTGACAAAATCTCTCACCCAATCCAATCCATTTTTTGGATTATGAAAGATGATGCTTTACCACCACTAGTCAAAGTAACCGATCCAGTCCTTGCTTCTACCATGGGCTGTACCTTAATGACCAAACGGACCAATGCTGAAAATGCTGCTGGACCAGTCGATATTCTAGTTATCGAGCCTTATGCCAACCCATTCCGTGTTTACCCACTGGTAGATGACTATAAAAAATTCGAAACCTTATTTGAGTCTGGGGTTGACTGTTATATTATCAATACTGGTTTCTACCTAGGTAAGAAAGTTACCCCTGCAGCTTCTCTATCTTCCATTGAAGCTGTCGTTGACCGCACTGCTGAGTTTAAACCATTTGGCCCGGTTAAGGGGTTTGACTACCTTGAAGTTGATGGATATGACGTACCGGAATTTGATGCAAAATATGTAGGACTAATTCGTGACCGCCTACAAGCCCGTCTGGATTATTTGGTCAAATTTAACCAAGACCATGAGAGCCATCCATTACCTACTGAAGCGATTGACAACTTGAAGACTGTTATCAGTCATTTAAATTAATAAAAAGTTTGTAAAAGTAATCTCTAGATATGGTTGTTCTCACAATTTATGACAGAAATTAGGTAATGTATCTACCCGTGTCTCCAGCCTATCTGTCAAAAATCAAATGGTAGCATTGATCTGAGCTAAGGTCTCAGACTTCTAGTCATCCGTAATCCGGTAAAAACGCCGTGTAACGGCTGTACGCTAGCTATGCCTTACACCGTGATTTTTGACAGATAGGCTGGAGTTTCTTCTATCCTTGAAAAAATCTATTCCTAATAAGATAGTTCTGTCCTAATCCAAAAAAATAAAAATAGCATAATCGAATGATAATACATTTTTCACAAAATATTGGATTTTTCTTAGCTTTTGCTATATGATACTTTAAAATGATTGTACTTATGGGAGGCAATATGAGTTCACTTATTATTGAGGCCGTAAAAAAGAATCTTGATATTTCACAAAATGTCCCTTTAAAAATATCTGTCTATGAAGCGTTCAAAAAAACAATTGTCTTAGGCGATATACCAGCCGGACAACGTATCAATGAAAAGGAATTTTCTGATGTTTTAAATATCAGCCGTACGCCTATTCGCTTCGCTTTAAAAGAATTAGAAAAAGAAAAATTAGTTGACCATCTGCCAAGAATTGGTGTCGTTGTCAAAGGCATCAGCCGAAAAGATGCTGTTGAGATTTTTGAAATCAGGAAATCTCTAGATACCCTAGCTACTATACAAGCTATGGAAAAAATGACCGATGAGGACTTCCACGAAATGGATTTGCTGTTACAGCGAGGAGAAGAAGACAGCAGACATGACCGAATAGACGAAGTATTACAAAATTTTACTGATTTTAATGCCTTTATCTATCAAAAAAGCCAAATGGTCAGATTAGCTGCCATTGTAACCCAACTCCAAGCTTACTTACTCTATTTTAGAGATATTTCTATTCGTTCGTCCAAAAGACGTCAGATTGCTCTAGATGAACACCGGCTCATTTACCGTGGTATGAAAAACAAAAATATTGAGCAGATTACGCTTATCACACATGAGCACTTGGATCGCTCCTTGATCTTTATCCTTTCTGAAATGGAGCGTCGTCAGATTGACTAATAAGAGAAAACAAATTCATTCACTTAAGCAAATTGCCCCTTTAGCAACTAGTGCTCTTTTTTATGAAGCAGCCCTCAGCCCCAAACCAGGCTTGGTTGATCGCTTAACAAATGGCGCCCATAAAGATATGACTTTTTTTACCTTTATTGACAGTGCTGTGGCCCTTTCTCCTTTTTTTGAAGCCTATCTATCCTATGGCTATAAGGAAAAAGAAGGTTTAGATGAATTGTTTGCTCATCTAAGGCAAGAAGGTAAGAAAGCAGAAATTGCCATGCTGGAGGCGACGGATGGTATCAACACCCATAAAGGTGCTAATTTTTCATTTGCTGTTTTACTAGGGGCTTGTGGTTACTACTTGCAGGATAAGAAAAAACTGGCCTTTTCTGAAGTAGATAGTGCCGCTATCTGTGCTTTGGCTGGCGAAATGACTGTGAGTTTGATAGAGCAGGATTTTGCTAGTTTGAGCCATAAGAAGGAACTCTCGTATGGTGAAAAACTTTATCTGACGCATGGTATTACTGGTATCCGTGGTGAAGCCGGTCAAGGCTACCCTAATCTAACTGACCTTTTGCTTCCTTATCTAAGAGAAAACTTATGGAGCGACCTACCTTTAGGCCATGAGCGTAATCAACTGGTTCTATTGCGGGCTCTCTTGTTGTTAATGAGTCAGGTAGAAGATGGCAATATCATTCATCGAGGTGGTATTGAGGCTTGGCAAACGATAAAAAAAGAGACTGGTGAAATTCATGAGCAGCTCCTATCAGACCAAGATTTACTGAATTATTTAACTACTTATGACCAACTATTAATCCAACGGCATTTAAGCCCTGGAGGCGCAGCTGACCTACTGTCGCTAGGAATATTCTTTATCCTATTAGAAAATTGTTACCTTCAACTAGAAGCCTAATCACAAAAAGTCTAGCTACTTCATAACGTCGAAGTAGCTAGACTTTTTTAATACCTTATCTGTAGAGTATGAGTAGACTAAAAGTTCTTCTAATAATAAAATAATAGAGTTTTCGAGAGATTTCTGGGGAACTATTTTATGATTTAGAATGCTTTTAGTTTATTACAAACTTTTTGCCTATAATCTTAACAGCAAACTATACCCTTATATCTGATTCATTGTTTTTACCCAACCTTTAATCATCCGCTTGAATCTTAAAGGTATACTTGTGTCCTTGAGTCATACTGTGGTAGAAACCATCTCCTTCATATAGTTGGAAGACTTGTACTTCTTGAATATCACTTTCGTTTGGGTAGACATGTTGAACGTATTCGTTACCTACCAAAACTTCTTCCAAGCGTTCACGTCCAATTTTACGTACCTTGCCCTCAATACGGATAACTTGAATCAAATAGCCTTCTTGGGTCATCATCGTAATAGCAATATTTGGATTTCCCATCATCTGTGCGTAAAATTTTGTTTTAGGGCTAGTCATGAAAAAGATACCCTTATCGTTTGCAACCCCTACATGTGCATGTCTCGCATGTGGTTTTCCTTCAGCATCAACCGTTGCGAAGACCGCAACCCCCATCTCTTCTAATATTTGTAAAATGTCATTGGTTTCCATCATCACCACTCCCATCTTGTTTACGTTCATTATATCACAACAGCTTTACGAAGCAGTATAATTACCTAAAATTGGTCTCGTTTCTTACGCAATTTAGTAAACTCTTCAACTGACTTAGCCCTCATAAAAAGGTTAATCTTTTTTTCTAGCCCAATTGTTGATGGTAAGCTAGCTAGTCCATCTTCTCTTTGCTGGTTCACTCTTTTATAGACGTCAGCAATCTCCCGATTATCTGGCTCTATCTCCATAGCAAACGCAAGGTTGGTTAACGTATATTCATGCCCTGCATAAACCAAAATCTGATCACCAAGGCTGTTAAAGACTTGCAAAGCCTCAAATTGTGCTTGAAAATCTCCAGTAAATACACGACCACAGCCAGCAGAAAATAAGGCGTCTCCACAAAATAGTTTATCATCTACCAAGTAAGAGATATGTTCTTTCGTATGCCCTGCTGTTTTGAAGACCTCAACTTGATAGCCAAACAAGTCAAAACTATCGCCATCTTTCACAACCTTATCTACCAAACCGCTGACTTCACTAGGCCCAATCACCTGACAATTTGGGTAATGCTCAAGCATTTGTGCTAAACCACCAATATGGTCATTATGCTCGTGAGTAAGCAAAATAACGCTTGGGCTTAGTTGATTATTCCTTAAAAAGTCTAGAACAGGTTCTGCTTGCCCTGGGTCAACTATAGCAAGTTGCTCTCCTTCTTGTATCACCCAAATATAATTATCCTTAAATGCCTTTAATCCAATCACTTGCATGGGTACACCTCCATTATTTCTTAAATCTTAATTTTTCATTTCTTTGCCTTTCTTTTGGTACTCTAAACGCAATCGTTCACTTTCTTCGGACAATTCTGGATTTAATTTGATATTTCCCGTTTTCTTTGGCAATAGTTTGTCTACAGGGTTCATGGCTGCCAAATCAACTTGAGGTAACTCAAAGTTTGATAACCCCAAGCTCTCTACTTGCTTTTTAAAGTTGTCCGCCCAAACTTCATAACGAGTATCAAATAATAATCGAGCAATTCTTATCATCATTTCACGTTTATTATCATCCAATTGGCGACTTTCATTTAATACGGCTTGGAGGGTTTTAAAGATATCTGCAGATACATCTCCTAAGGTTTTAACACCAGTTTGAAACAATAATCCAAAGAAGATGTCAAAAAATTCTTTTAACTCTTCATCACTTAAGGAATACATCCAAGTTGTTAAGGTCTTGTCAATCTCTGCACTACTCTTAGTCGTCTCTGGCAATTCGACAAACTTATTATCCTTGATCTGCCAAGTAAAACTATTGTGTTGAATCAAGCCCAGAGCATTACTTTTTACGACAGTTGCAACCACATCGCTTTCTAACATTTTTCCCACAACTGAGTCTTGAGGAATGAAGGCATGGATTTTATCTCGGATTGCTTGATAGCCTCGGCTTTGAACAAGAGTTTTGTTAGTTCCTGGACCATCAAAACTAAAGACAGCTTGAAGTTGCTTTTGAACTTGTCGCTTGGCAGTAGCAGCCGCATAGACAGCCAAATTACCACCTTTGGAATGCCCAGTAATAATAAATGGTTCCTGACCAACATCAACTAACTTTTGTAAGTATTCTTTTGCTGACTCTTGTGAAGGAATCTTTTTCAGGTAGGTCATTTGAAAATCTTCCTTCCAACCAATTAGCGTATCATCCGTGCCACGAAAAGCCAGAATTACCCCATCAGGAAGTCCACCATACATTATGGCAGAAAATTGCTTTTGAATTTCTAAATCGATTTCATTAACATAACCATACATATAAATACTTTCATACCGCTTAACTTGACCAGCTTCACTGAGAAGTGTCACTCTATTTTTGGTATTTAATACCCAGTTATTTTTCAGTCGTTCATCCTTAACGGTCATATACAGATCAGCCGCTTCTTTTAATGTTCGTCCCTGACGTTGGTCCAAACTGTTAGATATGATATCTTCAAATTCTAGATACCCAATCTCGGTCAAAATTAAAATATCTATTGCGTTTAGTGGCATCTGGTCAAATGTCACATTTGCATATTGCTTTACATACTGAATCGTATTTGACATAAGCTCTCTCCTCACACCTTGTCTTTGTCTACTGATTAAACTTATTATATCATGTTTGTTGCCAAAGTTTGATATACTAAGGGTGACATACACCAGTAAGAATGTTTAAACATCAGTCATACACACTAAATAGGAGGTACCCCACATGAATGTCTTTAACTATTCTGTTCCAAATGTTTCAAACCAAGAAGTCTCCTTATCTACCTATAAGGATAAAGTATTATTGATTGTGAATACAGCTAGTGGCTGTGGTTTAGCGCCACAATTCCAAGGATTAGAAGAGCTTTATCAAACATTTAAGGAGGAAGGTTTTGTGGTCTTAGGTTTCCCTTGCAATCAATTTGCTGGTCAAGAACCTCTGTCAGCCCAAGAAGCATCTACATCTTGTCAATTGACTTATGGCGTATCCTTCCCAACTTTTGGGAAAATCAAAGTTAATGGCTCTGAAACCCACCCCCTCTATCAGTTTCTAAAAGAATCTAGTGGCAACTTTTTGGCACGTCCTATCAAATGGAATTTCACTAAATTTTTAGTAGGTCGAAATGGCCAAGTCATCGAACGCTTTGGCCCGACCGTTGAGCCAAAAGACATAGCACCAGCCATTTCAAAGGCCTTACATCAAAGAAGTACTGCTAATGATAAAGGAGCTTCTTGATGGATTTAGAATATTTAACAAAAGGAAAAGCCTTAACAACTACTGAAAGCGACCTTCTACTTTACCTAGCAAGCCATGTTGATCAACTAGAAGGCATGTCCCTAAGGCAAATCGCTCAATCTCAATATACATCACCCGCCACCCTCGTTCGACTAGCGCAAAAATTAAATTTTTCAGGCTATTTAGAGTTGTTTTACTTTTTAAAGAGTCATCACGGGACACTTGCCCTAACTAATCAGAAACCCTTCAACCTTGATATAGGGGCTTATCAAGATGCCATTGAACAAATAAAGCAAATATATAGCAAAGACCCACGTCAATACATCACCATTTATGCCAATGGGTTTTCTGGAATTATCGGAGAGTACCTGCATAAAAAATTACTGGTCAACGGGGTTAGGTCTTTGTTTGTCAATGCGACCGACTCATCAGGCATCATCACCAATAATACCGACAATATGAGCATGCTCATCTGTATTTCCAAATCTGGGGAAACTGAAAAAGTTATCGAAAAAATGCGTTTTGTAAATACTTTTAATATTCCAACGGTACTCTTCACTGGCAATCTCAATTCGAGTGCCGCAAAATTAGCAAGCATTACGTTACAACTTCAAGACGATTCTCCAACTGACAGTCAAAATCGTCACCAAAACCACTTTTTCGCCAACTTAATTCTTTTGCTAGAACTGGTGGTTCATCAGCTGACGAAAACTTAAGGGTATTATCTATACTCCGCTAAAATAAAAGAACACTGTGACATCTCTCTATTATCAAGGGATTACACAGTGTTTATTGTTTTGTAAGTGTTAAACTTATCGTTCAGAAACAGAGCATAGGTAAAAATGCCGTAAAGTGTAACTTCTATTTCTAAATCACAAAAGAATTTCCGATAGATACTCTGGGGACTCAAACCGTTAGGAAAAGTATTTTTCCGACAACTCTTGATAAGCTTCAGCTTCCCTAGGTTGTGGCTCAATCTTTTCCTGATGAGGAGTTATTTGTTGTAAATTTGGTGCCTCTAGTAAATAGTAAAGTCCAAAAATCGGCTCATTTTGTTCAGACAAATAACAGGGACAATCAATGACATTGGCTAGAAGTTGGCTCATTCCCGGAATTTGAAAGAACCCTCCACTCATCGAGACTGTCTCTTTAATACCTAATAGGTCAACCAACTGCTTAATATTTAAGAGCATCCCTTCAACCACACTTTTAATGATATCCTGTCTACTCGTCTTGATGGTCAACTGTTGAAAACTAGCACTAAGATTCTGTTGCCAATAAGGTGCCCTTTCTCCATTTAAAAATGGTTTAAAGACAAGTCCATGACTGCCAATTGGCGTTTCTGCTAAAACAGTAGGAAGAATGTCATATAATTGTTGTCGGCTATCATACAGGATTCCGGCTAACCAATCCAAGGCAATGCCGCCATTATTGGAGGGCGCTCCAATCACATAGCAGTTTTCTGTCAAATAGTAAGAAAAATTTTGTCCACCCCAATCATAACGAGGCTCTGTCACAACTTTTCTAACGGCAGCACTGGTGCCAATCGTTAAACTACTAGCATTTCCGGTAAGATAATAACTAGCATATGCCGCCAAGCAGCCATCACTAGCTCCTGCATAAACCAATAAATCTAGTGGCAAGCCTATGTCTCTAGCTCGATCCTCACTAATCAGAAAACCTTGCTTAGAATCCACCAACTTTGACAAATGACTAGGATCAAGCTCCAGATACTCTAAAACTTGGGCAGACCAGTCTAAGCTTGCACTAGAAAATAAACCTGTCGCCGAAGCTGTTGCGTAATCAAGTACCGCTTGACCCGTTAAAAATTCCATAACCAGCTCTTTTATGCCAGACCAAGTAACACCTTGATAGACCTCCTTCTTCAAACTCTCTTTAAAATAAGCAATTTTTGCAAATGGTGACATGCTATGAATAGGTGTTCCTGTCTCAAGATAAAATGTTTCAGCCAACTCCTTAGTTTTAAACTCTTGAATTACCTTTGCAGCTTGTTGGTCTGACCATAAATAAATTAAAGGCTCCAATTGCTCATGGCGTAGTATAAGACTGTGCATAGCACAAGAAATCCCCATTTTCTTCAGCTGAGGCTTCATCTCTTTTGGAATATCCAGTAATAAATCCGTTAGTTTATCCAAAATCTCTTGTGGTAGCTGGTAGTGACGGTTCTCTTCATGGTAAGTAGTTAAACGTATCTGATTTTGGTAAATGATTTGATTGTCAGCAATAACCCCCAACTTTATGGCTGTTGTTCCTATATCAATTCCTAAAAATAAATGGTTCATTCGGCACCTCTCCACCTGACAACGTCATGGAATTTTATTAAATCGTATATCTAATTCTATCATTATTAAAACCATATTTGACCTTTAAGACATATTTTTATCGTTTTTCACTAAAAAGACTTATCCACAAAACTAAACCTATCTCCACTCCTATAAGAGCTAGGATAATTTGAATTGATCATCTAAACAAAAAAGTTCCTTGCTAATGTTTGTCAGGAATCAAAATGGTAGCGGGGCTGGACAAAAAGTCCATAATGACTGATATCTATTTTTTAAAGAACAAAAGAGTTTTGCAAAAAAGGTTATCAGAAATGAGAACGGTGGCACCGCCGTGAGCCAAGGTCTCACTGGCTTAGCTGTCTACGTGGATATAATCGGCGAAAGCGCCAAACATTCACTGTACGCCAGCTATGCTTTACACCGTTATTTCTGATAACCTTTTTTGCAAAACTCTTTTGTTTAAATAATAGCATGGACTTTTTGCCCAGCTCCGCCACCGTTCCCATTTTTTATAGATTTCTGCAGAACTATTTTATGCTTTAGAATGAATTTTATTACAGACTTTTTAGCCTACTTTAACTTAGGTCTGGCCAAAAATCGCCATTGACTTCAATCAAGTCATCCAATAATTCTTTGGCAACTTGTGCACTAGGCACTGTTTTAGATAAGGTTAAGGCTTGCCACATTTTTTGGTAGCTACCTTCAACATAAGCTTGGACAACTAATTTTTCAACCGTCACTTGTTGGAACATCAACGCTTGTTGAAAGGCAGGGATTTTTCCTTGCGTTAAAGGCTCTGGTCCATCCGTCCCTACAATACAGGGCACTTCAACCATAGCATCATCTGGGAAATTAGCAATTGCACCATTATTTTCAACAATCATCACCATGCGTTCATGTGTATTAAAGGCAATAGCTCTAGCCAAATCAACAATAAAACTAGCATGGGCATCGATTTCAAAGGCGGATTCCTTCGCAGACCCTGCTTGAATAATACTTCTTGCTTGATCAAAGACATACTTTTCTCTACCATCCATGACTTCATTAGCACGAGTGTAGTCTGGACTATCTTTCATCTCGTCGAAGACATAATCCGGGTAAAAATAGTATTTTAAATAGGTGTTTGGCAAATATTGTGGGTCAACTGCCAACAAGTCCTTAGCTTTACGGTGTGTCGCTTGCCATGAAGGATCAGTGTGCTGCGTATCCACTTCAACCTGCGTCAAATAACCGTTCTCTGCTACATAATCACGAATGGTATCAAGGTATTCGTTCCCTTCCTTATCCTTGACACTAGTCCACCAACCAAAATGGTTTAGACCAAAATAGCGAACTTCCAAGTCTTGAGGTGACTTGCCGATAATTTGTGACATTCTACGTAAAGTTCCTACTGGCATATCACAGATATTTAACACACGTGACTTAGGTCGTAAGACACGACAAGCTTCCGCAACAATGGCTGCTGGATTGGAGTAGTTAAGCATCCAACACTCTGGAGAGTACATCTCCATATAATCAATAATTTCCAACATACCAGTAATACTACGCATGCCATAAGCCATACCTCCAGGGCCACAGGTTTCTTGACCAAAAACTCCATGACGAAGTGGAACTTTTTCGTCCATCTCACGCATAGCATATTTGCCTTGGCGAATATGAGCCATACAAAAATCAACATCCGTAAAAGCTTCTTTTGGGTCACTAGTATACAAAAAGTTTATTTGAGGTGCTTGTTCTTTTAAAAGAATTTCCAATGCTTGTCCAAGAACCCCTTGTCTTTCAGGGTCATTATCATATAGCTTCAAATTTTTTATTGGAAAACGATCCAAGTTGTCTAGCAGCATCATCACAATACCAGGTGTAAACGTGCTACCTCCTCCCGCAATGACTACATTAAAAGTTTGCATATTACTCCTCACTTTCTGAATTTCGGCCTAAGTAGTTCTCAAGATTTTCTCTTACTTGACCGACTTCTAAGCCGTATACGACATGTACATTTTCACCATTTTGAATAATAGCTTTTGCACCTGTTTCATTCTTAAGCACGTCTTCCAATATCAAATCCGGTTGTTTAATTTTCAGACGTAACCGTGTATAACAATTATCAATAGTTAAAATATTATCCGCTCCACCTAAGCCTTTGACAATAGTTTCCCCAAGCTTAGTATCCTTACTGCCTTGTTCTGGGGATCCAGCGGCTTTCATCTGTTCGTATTCTTTTTTAGAATAGAGTTTTGTTTCTTTGTCACTATCTACCTCTCGCCCGATAGTTTGAAGGTTGAAATGAGTGATGATGAACTTAAAGATGAAGTAATAGATAAAGAAGAAGACAATCCCTACTCCAATATAGACTGGCCATCTTGTTTTTTCAACTCCTAATGGTAGATTGTACAATAGAAAGTCGATAAAACCATTTGGACCTATTGCTCTAGAACCTAAAACATTCAAGGCCACCATGCTTAATCCGCTCAAGGTTGCATGAAGTAAAAATAGCAAAGGCGCTACAAACATAAACGAAAACTCAATCGGTTCCGTTACACCAGCGATAAATGATGTGAAAACTGCTGGAATTAGAATAGCTTTAACTTTCATCTTATTCTCTGGTCTAGCCGTTTGGTACATAGCCAAACAAGCACCGATTAAGCCAAACATTTTAGAAATTCCACGCGCATCCCAGATAACGCTGTTCGATAGAATGTTTACAGCAGGGTCAGCAATTTCTGCAAAATAAATATTTCTCGCACCTTCAAATACTTGCCCACCAACTTCAGCTACACCGCCAAGAGACGTGTATAGGAAAGGCGTATAGACTAAGTGATGCAACCCAGTTGGAATCAATAGTCTTTCTAAGAACCCATAAAGGAAAACCCCAAAGTTTCCTGATTGTTGAATTACCAAGCCTAAAGCATCAATCCCATGTTGCACAATTGGCCAAACCATGGAAGATAGAATAGCTGATGCGACTAAGATTGGAATTAAGACAATAAAAACAAAACGAGCTCCACCATAAATTTGGAAAGCATTGTTAAAATTGGTGTCAATAAACCGATTATGCACGAGAGCTACAATGACTCCAAGAATAATTCCAAGAAAGACACCCATATCCAGAACCTGAACCCCCATCACCATGGTTTGTCCAGAGCCTCTTAAACTATCACTAGCCACAAGCATCCCTTGAATATCCAAAAACTTGTTCATAGCAAATAAAAATACCAAATAGCCTAATAATGCCGTAAAAGCCGCTTCAGCCTTCTTTTTTCTCGCCAAACCTAAAGCAATCCCCACACAGAAGATAACCCCTAAGTTAGTAAGTATCGGTAATAATGCTGCTGATAAAATACTCCCAAACCCCATGGTGAATGGATTATCTAAAAATGGAAATTGGGCAATCAGCCTTGGATTGGTAAAAATATTTCCGATAGCAATTAAGAGCCCAGCAATTGGTAAGATTAAAACCGGAACGAACATTGCTTTAGAAAACTTTTGCATCATATCCATTAATTTTGCTTTCATACATGTAACTCCTTTTTTTAATTGATAAAGCTAGTATAAAACTGAATGCCACTATTTGAAATAGAAAACGGTAACAATGAATTCTATTTCATCTTGTGGAACAGGTTTCAGAGCTGGTTGACTTGCTAAAGAAAAAGAATTTGTCTATACTACTCTGAGATAAATCAAAAAAAGTGCATTATTTTTTAAAATTTCTATTTTCATACACCTACCTACAAACACCGATATAATAAGCAAAACAGGATGTAAAGCAGCTCTTTCCCCTTACTTTTCGTGGACTGCAAGCACACCTATCTTGTTAATAGAGCCCCATCAGCCTATGATGAATACAGGTCAAGGAAAGGAAGAATACTTTGGAATTTGGAGATAAAATCAAAGAGGTCAGAACAAAAAATAATCTAACACAGGAAAAATTTGCAGTAAGTTTAAACGTCACAAGGCAAGCCGTATCCAATTGGGAAAATAATCGTAACCTCCCAGACTTGGAGATGTTAATCCTTATTTCTAGTATTTACCATATCACTCTTGACGAATTAATTTTAGGGGGTCCGGAAGTGAACAAGATGACAGAAAAACTAATTAAAGATGGTAGTGAAACAAGAAGAGCTAAATTTAACCTCATCACAAGCTCTATTGGCGCCTTTCTCCTATTTTTTGGAGCAACTCTACTCTTTATAAAATCAATTTCAGTAGAGTATATTGATGCGGAAGGTTTCTTACACGAAAACTTCTTTTTAATTCCAATTGGAATGCTCTTCATTATCAGTGGCGGCTTAGTCATTCTAGCAGTTGCCATTAAGTCTCTAACAGAATTCTTTGCTCGTAAGAAAAAGTAAGAATTAATATGTAAAAAACTTCCCACTAAGCAATCAGGATATTTGTCCTGCTTACTTAGTGGGAAGTTATATTTTTTTTAATTTAATGGCTGAACAAATAAAAGATACAGAGATTATTACTTTAAGATAAAGTCTATTTCCCGAAGTAATCAAGCAGGCGCTTGGCAATTTCTTTGGATAATATTCTTAAAGCAACGGTATTTTCTGAACCACTCGGTAACATCCAGACAATATTATTATCCAAAATGGCAAAATACTGCGATAATTGCTTTTTGAATTTGATAGTATAGCCTAACATGGCTAGCTTATCTACCCGCTCCTGATAAATCTGTTTACTTTCCTCAGAAACTAAGGAACTGTGTGGTAATATCAAGGTAATTTTCTCACCATTTGTGATGGAGGTTAGCTGATTGAACATCACTCTATTTAAATATGGTAATACCAATACTCCCTCTTGCACAGTAGCCAAATTAATACCACAAACATTTCATCTGAAAAATAGTCTTTGTAAGAAGCAACTAAAGAGACAATACGCCCATCCTCCATACAATAGATTCGCTCTTCATTACTCATTTAGCATCTCCTCCTTAGTACAAAAAAACCGCCCAATAAATGAGCGGTAAATTCGGCATAAAGCCTTATTTTTGCAGATTCTCCGATAATTTCCTATCACTAAAAATTATTTGAGCACATTCCGTCGAATGTGGTAGTCTTAACTACATTTATATCATACCATAATCCTAAAAAAATGCAAGCGTTTTTTCATTTTTATCAACTATTTCTACTGATTATGCCATTAATCTTCAATAATTCCTTTTAATTGTTCCGATGATATCTTGTATTTGTTTCTTAGATTGTCAGTATGTACTTTATTAGCATCATCACTATAGTTGTATAAATGTTCTGCATTTTAAAGTGTGAATACTTTGGCTCGACGTATGTTTTATTAAATTTCTTGATTATAATAACGATTATATAGCACTTTAAGCTCTGCAAATGTTTGAATATTAACAAAGATATGTTATCATAAAAGCGTTAAGCAAAGTATTTAAAGAAGATATCCATTTTGAGACGTCAAATAGTGACTTATCCTCTATTATATGAGCTTATCTTTTTGACAGGAAAGCAAAAATCGATAATTTTGAAACAATTTGAGGTTTTTGCACTCTCCATAATTTCCTATCACTAAAACTAAAATCAGTTTGAGTTCGATTGAGAACAAGTTTTTGCACTCTCCATAATTTCCTATCACTAAAACAACTTTGGTGAAGCTTCTGGGGTTGCCTTAGTTTTTGCACTCTCCATAATTTCCTATCACTAAAACTTCAAATACAATCCGTGGTGCAACCAGTTTGTTTTTGCACTCTCCATAATTTCCTATCACTAAAACGACAGTACACGGGTAGCGTGCCACCTACCAGTTTTTGCACTCTCCATAATTTCCTATCACTAAAACAGGATGAAGGTTACACGGTATGCCCCATCTGTTTTTGCACTCTCCATAATTTCCTATCACTAAAACGCTTTGGCTCTCTGAGCCGTAACGTTAACTGTTTTTGCACTCTCCATAATTTCCTATCACTAAAACCATTATCCACAACAGATAAAACAGACAATTGTTTTTGCACTCTCCATAATTTCCTATCACTAAAACATTGTGAAACACACCATACAGACCGGCGAGTTTTTGCACTCTCCATAATTTCCTATCACTAAAACATACTCCTCGATTGATATAGAGCAAGCCTTGTTTTTGCACTCTCCATAATTTCCTATCACTAAAACCACTGAGGTCCTCTCTTGGATGAGAGCACTGTTTTTGCACTCTCCATAATTTCCTATCACTAAAACCCAGAAAATGCTATTTGTTCATGGAAAAGGGTTTTTGCACTCTCCATAATTTCCTATCACTAAAACAAAAAGAGGATTGTCTAGATAGCTTGAACAGTTTTTGCACTCTCCATAATTTCCTATCACTAAAACTTGGTTTGTTTGTTGTTGCAGGTGGTCCTAGTTTTTGCACTCTCCATAATTTCCTATCACTAAAACCCGCTAACTTTGTCAATAATTCGGGCGGTGGTTTTTGCACTCTCCATAATTTCCTATCACTAAAACAAGAAACGTACCAGATTATCATTTGTTTTCGTTTTTGCACTCTCCATAATTTCCTATCACTAAAACCTTCCAAGTAGTCATCATCGACTTCAAAGAGTTTTTGCACTCTCCATAATTTCCTATCACTAAAACTTTTGTGTAAAGTTCAAAAACAATTAAGTGTTTTTGCACTCTCCATAATTTCCTATCACTAAAACATGAACCTGAATATTCAAGGCTAGGACTGCGTTTTTGCACTCTCCATAATTTCCTATCACTAAAACTTGTCTTATGCTCGTGCATTAGATTGCACTGTTTTTGCACTCTCCATAATTTCCTATCACTAAAACCGCAAGAGCGGAAATTCCCAGAATTGTCTGGTTTTTGCACTCTCCATAATTTCCTATCACTAAAACACTAGGATTTGCACAGCCTGATGGGTGGTTGTTTTTGCACTCTCCATAATTTCCTATCACTAAAACAAAGGACCCCAGTGGAGGGACCACCCACTAGTTTTTGCACTCTCCATAATTTCCTATCACTAAAACTTGAAAGTTTATGAGATAGATGGGGAGATGGTTTTTGCACTCTCCATAATTTCCTATCACTAAAACAAATCGGGTTGACATTGATTGACTACCCTGGTTTTTGCACTCTCCATAATTTCCTATCACTAAAACACCACACCAGTAGACCTTGCTGCTTCTCTAGTTTTTGCACTCTCCATAATTTCCTATCACTAAAACTCTACTAGCTCACTCCATTTGATATCTTGGGTTTTTGCACTCTCCATAATTTCCTATCACTAAAACTTTCACTGGTGCAAGTAAAGCCTTGAATATGTTTTTGCACTCTCCATAATTTCCTATCACTAAAACAAAAGGCGTTACATACCGTTCTGAGTGCTAGTTTTTGCACTCTCCATAATTTCCTATCACTAAAACAATGGAAGTTGTGTATTAATTATATCAACGGTTTTTGCACTCTCCATAATTTCCTATCACTAAAACAATGTAGCACCAACTTGAGCTGTTGAACTTGTTTTTGCACTCTCCATAATTTCCTATCACTAAAACGTGGATGTAGTCGTCAAGATGTTCAGGCGCGTTTTTGCACTCTCCATAATTTCCCATCACTAAAACTGTAGAATGTAACTTATTTATTATCACGTTTACTCAATGAAACAAATACGATAAATCAAGCTTACCAGAGTGCTTATCGGTTGCGCTCCCAAAGAAATTAACCGTCTTGGTTGAGATTTACAATTAAGTAATTAAAATTTCGTCCCAGAAACTTAAGTATTATTAATAATGAATTTGACGAAAAGCACTTAGTAGTGTGGAAAGGTTCAGATAGGAATGCTAAAATAGAGTTAAAGAGAACAGTAAACTTAGTCTCACTAATTATATGTGGCATCATGAATAGGGTAATCTTATGTTGTTTTGATACTGAAAACTGGAGAACCCACTAAAATGTTAATAATTTGGATTGGTGAAGATAAGAACGAAGTGAAGCTGATAAATATTTTCAGACTCATAGAAAGGAGAAGAAAAGATACAAATGGAAATAGAGTTGTATGATGTTGTTCTCACAAAAGAAGGTAGACGACTTACGATTCTGCTTATTCATGGAAATGATGAAGCGTATGAAGTGACCGATCAAGAAGACGTATTTTCAATTCGGAGAGATGAAATTGAAAAAGTAGTATGGAAATCGTCGACACAATCAAGAGTTGACGAATAGCAACCTTCCTAACAAGTTTTTTAGGAAGGTTGCTATTTTTTATATAAATCGCTTTACGTAGTAGGAAATTATGGAGAGTGCAAAACCTCAAACTTTTTTTAAATCCCAAAATGGTTAACTTAACAAATACGTCTGCTCAAGAAATGATATGTCATTATTTGATGTCTCAAATTGAATATCTTCCTCAAATAATTCGCATATCACCTTCAATAAAACTACATCTCTAGTCATGCTAGGATATTTCAGAGATTTATTAACTCCAATTTCGGAACAAATTCTATAAAAGGATTCCGCTAACTCTTCAGAATCAAATTGATAATTCCCTGGATAGTTCCTTTCAACACTCTGCAGAAAAGTTTCAAAATCAGGTAGCTGCTGAATATCACTTGCACAAACAACTGTATGATGGATATCTTCCACATCATAAAGCGTATTATTTCTTTGATGGAAAACAAAAAAATATAGTTGTTTGCTAATTCTAGCTAAATTCTTCAACCCCTCAATCAATCTATGAGTTCCCTCAACGGATAGAAAATTTTCGGGATTATTAATTGAAATCCATACTTGCTTTCCTGTTATAGACATATACTGCTCAACGAGCTTTAAAAAGCCATCAATCATATCCTCCCCATCCAATAAATAGCTTGGAATCTCTCGATTATTCTTTTTATAAGAAGTCGTCATTAACTTTCCAATGATATCCTCAAAGGTTAAATCAGAAATCAAGTAGCCGATATTTCCCAAAACAGATGATTGTTTATGACCAATCATCGCTTCAAGTTTAAGCAACTCGTCATTAACATGCATCATCTGTTGGCTTACCTCTATGTCCTGTCCCAAATCACACAAGCTAGAATACAAAAGACTTTTCTTGGTAAGTTTGAACTGTAGTAATAGATCATCTACATTGGATAAACTCATAAATAAGCAGGAGTTAACTCTTATTTTCTTTCCTTCAATACATATCTCTATCCCATTATCACCAAAATATTCCTCTTCCACTTCGTTATAACTTGCGGAAGCAAAGTACCGATCTATCAAACTAAATATTCGTTGTTTGCCTACTTGATTACTACCAACAAATATTAGATAGTCAAATAAATCAAATGCATAACTTTCATGAATATTTCTAATTTCAATTTGCAATTAAATCACCACCAGTCTATTTATACCTACGACCGCTTCCTGACGACTTCGATTACCTGATAACAAAAGCATTTCTTGGAACTGATTTTCAGTTACATAAATTAGTCGAATATTTCCATTTTTAGGAACTTTCTTCTTCAAAATATCTTCAAACTTCTTCAAAGCACTCCGATTTGGCAAGGTACGATAGTATATGGAATACTGCATCATAGTAAATCCATTCTCTAGCAACGACTTTCTAAAAATACGGTAATCTTTTTGTTCACGCGGTGTTTCCATGGGAAGATCAAACATGCATAATAGTCTCAATTGCTCAAATCTCACTTTCCTCACACTCCAGATAGTCTGTGAATTGTATTGATAATAATTGCCTTACATCGTTTTGTTCCATGGCACGGATAAAAGAGTTAACATAATCTGCAATAGCTTGATTAATATATACTTTTCTCCCTTTTATCTTAATTTTTTGATTCAGGAAATCAATTAATTTAAGCCTGGTCTCATAGGTTAGATACTCTACTTCTGTCCGTAATATCTGACTGATAATATAATAATCCATAATTGGTCTAAATGGTTCCATCAAATCATCAACGAGATTGAAGCTATTGTATTCATTACGATGAAAAATACCTAGCATTGGCAATAAACCAAGTGCCGAGACACTCCGAGCTACTTGGGCACGCACAATACTGTAGCCATAATCCATACAATGATTCGGTAAAGTATTGTCATCTCTAGTGAATCCTTGCCCATATAAAGAATTAAAGTAAACTTTAGCGACATGTCCTTCCCGATTGGTCTCGTCCCCTAGAAAAATGTTTTCTAAAAAATTTTGCATTAATTGCAGCCGTTCTTCGTCAACATCCAGATGCCTTGCAACATCAATTTGGTTTTTTATTTTTTGAGAAACAATACTCGTCCAGGCATTTTGTTTTAACAATTCTTCCCAATCTGCCTGCCAAATAGCTCGCTTGGCACTTTTATGGTATTGGCCCATTCCCAAAAATATGCCACATGGTAGGTAAGTATTATCACATATGACTAGATCAATATGGTATTTAGCCAATTTTGACATGATTCGTGTTGTAATGGTCGTTTTATCTCCTTCTAGAATAACGGTGTCAATATCCATTAAAGGAATTGTAAATGACTCCCCTTCCTTGCTTACTTCTAAATTATCAAGCTTCAACTTTAGGCGTTCACCATTTTTAACAAATACTGTTCTAAAACCCACGATTACCCCTCCTACTTATGCACAAAAAACCGCCCAATACACGGGCGGTAAATTCGGCATAAAGCCTTATCTTTGCAGATTCTCCAATAATTTCTAATCATAAAAATTACTTGAGCACATTCTGTCGAATGTGGTAGTCTTAGCTACATTCAAATAATACTATAGCATCTACAACATACAAGCGTATTTACAACTTTTACCACCCATTCTACTATATTAACCCATTAATCCTCAATAATCCCTGTTAATTGTTCGGATGTTATCTTGTGTTGGTTTCCTAATATGTCGGTATTTATTTTTGCTAATGTCCTATTCTTAATCACTATTTTAACGCGTCCCGAACTATCGGACTTACCGATCACTTTTAATAGTTCATTGCTTTCCCACTTAGATTTACAAATTGGCTTTATTTCTATTTTATTTTTTCCAGAAATTTTTGAACTAAATAAGCCTTCAAATATTTCTTTGTCTGTTTCAATTTGGATTACGTTCCTCTTATACAAGCTAAATTTAAATTCGCTCTTAGCCCCAATACCTTCCTCAATTTTTAAATTTTCATAATCTTTTCTAGGAATTCCGTATGCACCCCGATAGAATTTTAGGTGATTATACTTGATACCCATTAATTCAAAGTTTTCTGTTTCTGGATTGTAATAAACATCCGCTCTCCATGGCTTTAGACTTGTGAGACATACTTTTCTACCATTATCCGTCTTATCTATCAAGTACCCCTCTTGATTCTTAGTGATATTGATATGTGAACCTAATTTTTTATCATAATATTTCACTTTTCTTATAATTGGTCCATTTCCTTTTCGTGAATATTTTTGAATAGCCGGGATTCCATTGTCCTCACAGTAAAGTTTGAATGGTGAAACACCAACTTTAGTGACTTTGCCACTTGATTCTACTTTCTCAATGGTATCAGGATATTCTGCACTAATTTTCATCAAATGTTCATAGGTTTTGGGATCAATATCTTTCATCAAAAGGTTATCTTTTTGTTTGATAAAAGCCTTATATCCTTCATCAGTATATATATCTTTAATAGTACCAATTATATAATCTTCAATTTTTTCTTTATCCTTAGCTGATTTCGCTAGTTCAATTCGACCTCTCGTTGAATACAATGTAGCGTTAGCAACTTTTCGGTTAGATTTCTTATCAATTTGATGAGAAAATTTGATGCGCTTATGCAGTTTCAATGGTACTAACTGTTCAATAAAGTTGTCCCATTGTGGTACGTAATTTTTCTTGTCGTAAAAATCTTTTTGCATAAATTCTCTAGGTGTCAATATCTCACCAGTGTCTAAATCTACAACCCGGGATAATTTTCCTTCATCAGAATATTCAAATTCAAACGGAGTTACGTTAACATATGGTCTAACAGCACATAATGTTGCATCAACTGCATGATGGTGGTGTGTTTCTCTTGTTTTGTCTAAATCTTTACCCCATTTTTTTCTCAACGTGTGTGTAAATGAACCATTGATTACATAAACCTTTGTAGCATTCTGTTGATTAAAGAAACTTTGAATGGTATTAAGAACAACTCGACTGGCATATCTAGTATCGTTTAAATTTCTAGCAATAAATCCATCTCTGACAGCTGGGTCTAACATGGATCTGGTATCCAACAGATTTCTCTTCTTATATTTGTTGAAGGACTTATTCTTTTTCACCCACTCTTCAAAATCAGACCATGATCGTTGAATCAACTTATTCTCCCCGATCACTTCATACGGTGAATGCTGGCCCTTTATTTGATTGGCATGTGCGGTAACTAAGACTTTATTGTTCAACGAATCATCAAAACTAATTGATAGAGGGATAATATGATCAACTTCCGTAACACCACTTAATAACTCTTCAGGTTGAATGGGTTTTCCTGTGTAGGCACATTTTCCATCCTGTTCAAAATAATAAAACAGCTTTTGAGCAAAACGACTTTTTCTAAACTCTGTCTCAAATTTTATTTCAGACCATCCAGATTTCTCTAAAAAATACTTCTTACTATCTAGTTTTCTTCCTTCATTTTTCTTTTGGATAGTAGATATAATCTTCTTTTGATCATCTTCATTCTTGTCACGTGGCATTTCTACAACTACCGAAACAATGTTTTCTTTTCCATATTTTTTTATTAGCTGATTAAAAACTTTGAGCGCTTGATTAATGGATTTGGAAACTGTCGGATTGAAAATTTCTTGAATAATCTCTTTTGTAGGCAACTTGTGATAAGCTGCATATTGGTTTCTATTCGTTTGTTTAACACCTAAGCGCTCTAAAATAGTATTCTGTTCATCTGATGTATGAAGAAGTTCTGGAATTAGTAGATTAAGTGTACTAGAAGAAAATCTATGCCAGGTTTGTTCTGATTCTTTTTTTCGTAGGTCACTAAATCTTTCCTCAACAACTTTTCTAACATTTTCGTCTAATTCTGGTATTCGACTTTCAATTGTTGCTACTATAGCATCCAAGTCTGTATTCAACGTTGTGATAAAGGCGATTTCATCTAGAGTAGCATCATTAATAGTCGCTATATTAATACCATACTCAGCAAAAATCCCTCGCCAATTTCTATACCGCTTTAGGCTATGAATTAATGGTTTTTCATTTTTATCTTTCCGCCACCCATTAATCTCCTTAGCTGTAAATCCCAATGATTTTGCCAAATCATTTGGTCCGTATGACTTTACATCCTCATGTAGAAGTTTAGCAAGGATATCTTGTTTTTCCTCAGTAGTTAGTTTGTGGTCTTCACGAGGTAAGGTTAGATTGTTCAAATCATTCAATAGATTGAATTTTTGTGCAGATATGCTATTGCTACTGGCACGAACAAGGCCTCTTAGATCCGTTCCAATTAACTTATCAAAAATGTTATCAGCTGGTTTTCCAGTTGTTGGATAATCTGCCCAACGTCCGTATTTACTTGGATTTTCAGCGTTTCCTGGACCATGATAATAAGGTCGTTTCCGATAGACCAAACCTAAGTGTTGTGCATTATCTTTTCCAACAAAAAAATTGATAAACTCGTCTGTAATTTCAGGGTGATATTTGGCTTGCGTTTTTAAAATACTTTCTAACTCTTTAGCATAAGCGGAAACCGTAAAAATATTTAGTTGATAATTTCCTTTAGGATTTACACCACTTCGAACTCTAGCATTTTCATTCAAACGATGCAGTTGAATTTGTCCAGGTGTAAACTCTTTTAACAACTGTCGGTTCCGGTTGACCTCTTCAGTGTAAGTTTTCCCATCTGTGCCACTAGATTCTGCATCCTCATCGCTTAAATAGCTAATACCTCGTTTTTTTAAGATATGTGTAATAGCAGCATAGATCTGTTCTTTATTAAGCTCCTCTGTTAGCCCTTTGACTCTCAATTCATATGGATTTTCAACTTGATGCTTACTATCTCTTTTAAAGCCATGTTTCTGAAGATAAAATTTCGCATCATTAAGTCGAGTACGTCTACGACCACTTAAGCGCCTAGTTCCACGAGCATTTCTTCTTTCTTTGTTCGCATCGCTGTTTCTCGAACTAAATAAACGAACACCTAAATCTTCAATATATCCCGTTTCGCTATTGATGACAGACCATCCTACAGAGGCTATGCCAATGTCTAAACCAATGCTATACTGTTTCATTATTATTCCTCGCTTTCATTCTTCTATAAATTCCTATACCTTGAAAATTTTCTTATTAAGCTTCTATAAAGCCCCTAATACAAAAAAAGGTGAACGTCCTTACTTTCCACCATAAACTTCTCTTAGGTTTTTGTCTTTGTAAACGCTATATATTTATAAAATACACTATTCTAACCATTTGTGCAATAATTATTTTTTAATTTTCAGATTATTATGTGCTTTTTTCTAGAGTTATCGCTGTTTTATAGTAAAATATACCGTCCAACTTATTTTCTACTTTCTAGTTCTTAGATAATATCTTTGAAACTCTAACTTTTGATCAGCACTATATTTTTTTCGAATGTTTGAATATGAACAAAGATATGTTATTATAAAAGCGTTAAGCACAGTGTTCAAAGAAGATATCCATTTTGAGACGTCAAATAGTGACTTATCTTCAGTAACATAAGCTTATCATTTTGACAGGAAAGCAAAAATCGATAATTTTAAAACAATTTGAGGTTTTTGCACTCTCCATAATTTCCTATCACTAAAACCAAAATTCTTTAATTCTATGGTGACGTTTGGTTTTTGCACTCTCCATAATTTCCTATCACTAAAACTGCCATACCATCTGATTGTAATTGGCTCCAGTTTTTGCACTCTCCATAATTTCCTATCACTAAAACGTGAAGCACTTTTGCCTCTCACATCTTATGGTTTTTGCACTCTCCATAATTTCCTATCACTAAAACTGAAACAAAGCATCAATATTTACTTGATTTGTTTTTGCACTCTCCATAATTTCCTATCACTAAAACTAACACGCTGTTCGACTTCATCAACGACAAGTTTTTGCACTCTCCATAATTTCCTATCACTAAAACAGTGGTGAAGGTGGTGACGGTTATCAATTAGGTTTTTGCACTCTCCATAATTTCCTATCACTAAAACGTTATCAGGTAGAAAGGTTTCTTGTGGCTTGTTTTTGCACTCTCCATAATTTCCTATCACTAAAACCAGCGGCATTGGCATGAGCTTCAAACTTCAGTTTTTGCACTCTCCATAATTTCCTATCACTAAAACTCAAAATAGACATGGAAAATAAAAAGCTGTGTTTTTGCACTCTCCATAATTTCCTATCACTAAAACTTTCAGTAACTCTTTAGATGTTTTCTGTTCGTTTTTGCACTCTCCATAATTTCCTATCACTAAAACCGCCTTCATCTTGATGTAGTCGCGTTCCTGTTTTTGCACTCTCCATAATTTCCTATCACTAAAACGTGTTCGATTGCCTCTTTTTTCTTCAAGTAGTTTTTGCACTCTCCATAATTTCCTATCACTAAAACATGTAACTGATCTGATTCAAATATCGTTTTGTTTTTGCACTCTCCATAATTTCCTATCACTAAAACAATACGGCCACAGAACTAGAAACGGTGGTTGTTTTTGCACTCTCCATAATTTCCTATCACTAAAACATGTGGACAGATAAGCTTGACATAACCACCGTTTTTGCACTCTCCATAATTTCCTATCACTAAAACCAAAGCCGTCAGATTCTCTAGCTGCTTGACGTTTTTGCACTCTCCATAATTTCCTATCACTAAAACGCTTGCGGGAACCTAACCTTTAACCTCTCTGTTTTTGCACTCTCCATAATTTCCTATCACTAAAACCTCACCGAGTTCACAATCCTGGCTGGGGTAGTTTTTGCACTCTCCATAATTTCCTATCACTAAAACTCATAACTGAATTGATGAAGGTAGTTGATAGTTTTTGCACTCTCCATAATTTCCTATCACTAAAACCAGGTGCATATTTAGTACAAGGATTCGCTAGTTTTTGCACTCTCCATAATTTCCTATCACTAAAACCGTAGTGTGAGTTCCAAAGAGTCGAACTGTGTTTTTGCACTCTCCATAATTTCCTATCACTAAAACGAATCGGGGGAAATCATTACAGCGACAAGTGTTTTTGCACTCTCCATAATTTCCTATCACTAAAACTGATTACGCGAACTATAAAGACTTTGTCCCGTTTTTGCACTCTCCATAATTTCCTATCACTAAAACTCATAACAAAGTGGCTAGGTGGAGAGGAGTGTTTTTGCACTCTCCATAATTTCCTATCACTAAAACCTAGGCACATTGACAGGAAATACCTTGCCTGTTTTTGCACTCTCCATAATTTCCTATCACTAAAACCTATTACCAGAAACGGTTAACATTGGCGATGTTTTTGCACTCTCCATAATTTCCTATCACTAAAACGCAATTCTTGTGTGTATATTCCAGCCGCGGGTTTTTGCACTCTCCATAATTTCCTATCACTAAAACAGTTGAAAGGTACACCCTTAAAGTATATGTGTTTTTGCACTCTCCATAATTTCCTATCACTAAAACAGCGCGTTTTAAATTTATGCTTGAATAAGTGTTTTTGCACTCTCCATAATTTCCTATCACTAAAACCTAGTCATTGTATCACCCCTTTTTATCTTTGTTTTTGCACTCTCCATAATTTCCTATCACTAAAACTTGATTGGTATGTTATTAAAGACTTGTACTGTTTTTGCACTCTCCATAATTTCCTATCACTAAAACCTAAAAAAATTATTGTAATCGTGGGCGCTGGTTTTTGCACTCTCAACAATTCCAAATCATTAAAATACCACACACCAAAAAGCACCGCTATTCCAGTACGAATAGACGGTGCTTAAATTCATTATTAATCCAAATACAAATCAGTGGATTGGTTTAACCAGCTATAAAGCAAACCGATTAATAGACCACCACCAATATAATTGCCAATTCCTGAGAAAAAGAAGTTAGATAGCACGCTACCTACAGTCATTCCTTCTATTGGACCACCATTTGCAAAAAAGGCTAATGAGAATGTTGAAAAGTTAGCGATAACGTGTTCGAAACCTAGAAATGCAAAGATAAAGATAATAAAAATCATGGAGATAACTTTACCGGCATCATCTTTCATTCGAATGGATACGAAAACAGCAGTATTTACAATGACATTGGCGAAAATCCCTTCAATCAATTGGGTCATTGGTGGTTTAGCCAATTTTGCAGTCGCTGCTTGAATTAAGTAATGGTCAGGAGTGACATGTGAATAGGCATCTGTGAAAGATAGTAAGAAAGTAAATACCACAGCTCCAATGAAATTAAACAAAATACAGGTTCCTAAAATTTTAAGAGCTAGACCTGGTTTTAAAATTTTTCGGTGAATAGCTTCTGTCATATACATCATATTAGATGTACCCAATTCGGCATTCATATAAATAATCATTACAAGAGACCAACTAAACATAAAGGCATAAAAAAACTTACCTGATCCCATTACAATACCATCTGCACGATTAGCGATATATGATGCGATAGCGACTCCCATTGATAAGAAAAGCGTAGCAAGCATTGAGCGAGCTGCATATCTAGCATAACTATGTTCAAATAACTCGGATTTCTTTTGGATGCTGTTAATAATACTATAAATTAATCCACGATGTTGTACTTCCAATTTTTTCACTCCTATTTTTTCATTAGTGATTAGAGTATATCACTTTTATTCACAATAAGGTATCCCTTTAATGAAAGCAACCGTTTACCTTTGCAATTTTTTCATTTTTCTCCTAGTTTCTCCTGTTTACGCTGTTTATTTCGATGACGAAGTTGTGAAAAAAAGGTCTGTAAAACGATCTTACACTCTTCTTCCAAAACTCCCGACACTACTTGGGCCTGATGATTGAAGCGTTTATCTTCTAATAAATTCATAAAAGTTCCAGCAGTTCCTGCCTTAGGGTCAAAAGCACCAAAAACAACCCGTTTCAGTCGAGATAAAATAACCGCACCACTGCACATAGGACAAGGTTCCAGAGTTACAAAAAGTTCACACTCTTCTAAACGCCAATTTTTTAGACTATGATTTGCCTGTCGAATGGCTTTAATTTCCGCATGCAAGGTCGCATCTTGTTCAAGTTCACGCAAATTGTGTCCCCTACCAATAATCCTGTCTCCAAGAACGACCACTGCCCCGATTGGCACCTCACCCAAATCAAAAGCTTTACTGGCTTCTAATAAGGCTTCTCTCATAAAAAACTCGTCTCGTTCAACCTCAGTCAGCAAAATTCCACCTCCAAATACATACATAACAAATAAATCATACCAAAAAATATAGAAAAATAGTATACTAAATAGAAAGACAGGAGTAACGTTACCTTTTATGTTTGTCTAATTCCAAATATTCCTAGTAGTAAGAGATTATAGTAAGCACAAAAATTTTTTGTGTCTCTTTCTCAACTTATTTGTTTTAGTGATAGGAAATTATGGAGAGTGCAAAAACTCGACAATATAAAATTCTCCAATCATTTCTTTAGTATAAAACCATAAAGAACAACCAATTAAGGAGGCCCAAAGTGACTCACCCTATCCAACAAGCATTCCCAACCTCTAAAATACTCCACCACAACCAAACAGAGTCGCAAGACATAGCCATCCCCATTTCGGACTCCGAATGGCTCCATATTGCGCTCAATCAGTTAACTGAACGTGAACGATTATTATTAAACAGCCTTCTACCCACTAATAGCTCCACTCTTGGTGTATCAAGAGAGACTGATTGGTCTTTATACCTGCAAGGAAAAAACTTGAACAGACCAAAAACTTTTTCAGTCGTTCAGTTTATCTACTTCCAATTGCAAAAATCTGAGCAAGAATCCTTTTTATCATGGGAATGGCTAGAAACGATTCAAGAACTTTTCCCGAACGGACTAGCAAGCTTCCAACTCTCAGACAATCTCTTCGTCTTAGTTGTTGACCAAAGTACCCTCATGCCATTAAAAGATGACTTACAAGCATTAATACCGGCACTAGAGGAAGATTTTGGCGTTCAGTTGCACATTATGCATGGTCACTGTTGGCATAATTCTTACAATTGGTCTCAAGTTTTTATGGCAGAAAGAGATATTTTCTATAGTTATTTGGCAGAATCTGGCCGACAATCATTGATTGATTTCTCTCCATTATTTCTTTGGTCACTATTACATGCGATTGAAGCAACAGATGAATTAGTCACCATCATAGAACATTCCTTAACCCAAATTGACTCCAGCAAAGAATTAATTGAAACCATGTGGCACCAACAAGGAAACCTAAGCAAAACAGCTCAACAATTATTCTTACACCGAAACACCCTACAATACCGAATTGACCGATTCCAAGATTTAAGCGGATTTTCCTTAAAGCAAATCGATGACCTAGCAGCTTGCTATTTCATTCTACAAAAGTCAACCTGTTAAATATAATCTTCTTTTCTAGATTAAAACGGTAGGTAAGCCAACATCCGCCGCCAAAAATAGCCCATTCTAACAAAATATGTTAGGATGGGCTATTCATCAACTCTTGATTTTGTTTTTGATTTCCATATTACTTTTTCAATCTCATCTCTCTCAATTGAAAAGACATCCTCCTGATCAGTCACTTCATACGCTTCATCGTTTCCGTGAATAAGCAAAATTGTTAGTATCCGACCATCTTTATCTTTATTTTAGCAATCCTTTTTATTATTTTCCACACCACATTAGTCCAGATATAACTTGATATCAAGCATCTACTGTTTCCTTTGATTGAATTAGCCAAGACAGACAATAGGAGAATCCATTATATGCTACACTCGATAGTTTGATTAATAGGAATTATATAGAGTCCATACTACTCCTTTTTTCCTCAACACACTTAATACAAAAACAGCGTGCAATAAACGAATGATTATCGTCATTGCACGCTGTTCATATTGAGATTTATCTAGAAAAGATGTTTCTTCTTTTCCACCAGAAAATCTTTTGCAGACTCAACATTATCTAAAAAATTATCTTTCAAGTCAGATGTTTTCGCCAATAAAGACATAAATTTATTGATATCCCCATCGTTCATATTGTCAATCATCTTCATAGCTTTTTCATTGCCATTCAGATTATCACGAACGTAAGATTTAACTTTCTGCTTGTTGATAAAAGCAGTGATTTTTTCTTGTGTTTCATCATTGGATGCTAAAAGTAGTGCAGCTGAAGCGGCCGCTACTGCTATACCAATTCCTAACCATACAACTTTTTTATTGCACTTTGCCATGTAAATCAACCCCTTTTCTTTTGTACTATCATCCTACCACAATTCATGATTTTTATCGAATGATAGCGTTTCAAAAGCATGTTTTTTTAGATAGTTACAACTTCTCTATCTGCTGTTTTCGTCTTAGTGGTTAACGTTTTATCCTCAGGCGATTTAGATGAAATATAAATTTTTCCTTTTTTAGCGCCAATCGTTACTTGGTCACCGAATTTAACATTGCCACTAAGCATGGCTTCACTCAATGGGTCTTCAATTTGTTTTTGGATAGCTCTACGGATTGGTCGAGCTCCATATTCTGGATCAAACCCTTCCTTAGCAACCACATCGATAGCTCCAGCTGTAATTTTCAAATGGATGGTTAAATCTGCCAAACGTTTAACAATTTCCTTGGTCATCAAACCAACAATCTCATGCAGCTCATCCTTCGTTAATTTATGGAAGACAATCGTTTCATCTATACGGTTGAGAAGCTCAGGTCGGAAGGTATTTTTTAATTCTTCACGAATGCGTTTATCCATGGCAACATGGTCGTGTTGAACACTTTTGGCACCAAAACCAACTGATTTTTCATCTCTCAGAGCTGTCGCCCCAAGATTTGACGTCATAATCAAAATGGTATTTCTAAAATCAACTTTTCGTCCTTTGGAGTCCGTTAAATGACCATCATCCAATACTTGTAAAAGAATGTTAAACACATCCGGATGGGCTTTTTCAATCTCATCAAGCAGAATAACCGCATAAGGTCTTTGACGAATTTTCTCGGTTAGCTGACCTCCTTCGTCAAAACCAACATAGCCTGGAGGAGAACCTACCAAACGAGATACAGAATGTTTTTCCATATACTCTGACATATCAATTCGAATTAAAGCATCACTATCACCAAACATGGATTCAGCTAGCGTTTTTGCCAGTTCTGTTTTTCCGACACCAGTTGGTCCAAGGAAGAGGAAAGAACCAATTGGACGATTTGGATCTTTCAAACCAGAACGAGCACGGCGAATAGAGCGAGCCACAGCAGAAACTGCTTCTTCTTGTCCAATGACACGTTTATGCAAGTCTTTTTCTAAGTAAACTAGTCGTTCACTTTCTTTCTTCTCCATTTGTTTCAATGGAATCCCTGTCCATTGTGCCACTACTTCGGCTACATCATTGGCATCAATAGACGTGATAAAGTTAGGTTTTTCTTGTTCTTGACTAGCTTTGAGTAATTTTTCATAACGTTCACGCTTCGTATTTTCTTTCTTACGAATTTTAGCAGCAGCTTCAAAGTTCTGATTTTGTATAGCCGTCTCTTTTTGATTGGCCAACAAGTCTAATTCTTCTTCTAATTTGGCAAGTGGTGTCTTGGCTTGGGTAATATCCAAGCGTGCCTTAGCTGCAGCTTCGTCCATCAAATCGATGGCTTTATCTGGCAATCTACGAGAAGTAATATAACGAACAGATAGCTGAACTGCCGCTTCAATAGCATCATCAGTGATTTCAACATGATGGTGTTCTTCATACCGTGAGCGTAATCCCTTCAGAATCTCAATAGAATCTTCTGGTGTAGGCTCGTCAATATGAATGGATGCAAAGCGTCGTTCTAGGGCAGCATCCTTTTCAATATATTTTTGGTATTCATCAAGTGTAGTTGCCCCAATAACTTGCAACTCACCACGTGCCAAAGCAGGTTTTAAAATATTAGAAGCATCAATAGCCCCTTCAGCCCCACCCGCACCAATCAAGGTATGCAACTCATCAATAAAGAGTACTACATCATTTTCACGATAAACTTCATCCAGGATTTTTTTCATACGTTCTTCAAATTCACCACGGTATTTTGTTCCAGCAACCAAGGCACCCATGTCTAACATCATCAAGCGTTTCTTAGCTATTTCTTCGGGAACTTGTCCAGAAACCATTCGTTGTGCCAAGCCTTCGACAATAGCTGTCTTCCCAACACCGGGTTCCCCAACTAAAACAGGATTGTTCTTAGTACGACGACTAATGACTTGAACAATACGACGCACTTCATCATCACGCCCAACAACCGGGTCAATTTTTCCGCTACGAGCTAATTCTGTCAAATCACGGGCTAGAGAGTCTAATGTAGGTGTACCACTTTCCTTAGCCTGTGCTTGTTGTTTACCATTTCGCCCAGCAGAACGATTCGGTTGACGGATACCAATTTTATTGTAAACTTCTTTGGCTACTTCAACTGGATCCAAACCAGCATCACGTAAAATTTTGGTAGCTAAAACCTCTTCTTTTAAAAGACCCAATAATAAATGTTCCGTTCCAATTAATGGTGCACCCAAGCGACTAGCTTCTGACGAAGCAAAAACAACAACTTTTTTAGCTCTAGGTGAGTAAGGCATTAAATATGGATCCATTTGTTTTCTATTAGAACCATAACCAGTTAATGCTTCTATTTCTTGACGAATAACTTCTGGAGTAATGCCAAAAGCTCTCAATGTTTTTCCAGCAATGCCTTCTTGTTCCATAGTAAGTCCTAATAACATATGCTCCGTTCCAACCGATTGATGCTTAAACAAAATAGCTTCACGAGCAGATAAGACCATCGCACTTTTAGCTTTTTCAGTAAATAATTCACTCATTCTTTTTCCTCCTTTAAACGTTTAAAATCATGCCATAAGAGCATTTATTTAAACAACCACCACTACTCTATCGATACAACTATTCATATTTTAAGTTGTTCAAAAATTCCTTCATCATTTGACTACGGATTAGATCTTCCTTTTCCTCAGCATGGACCAAAACCTCATGATCCATAGCTACCAGCATCAATTCTGCTTCACGTTTTGAAACAATATCATTCTCATATAAGTTATGCACCATATGAAGTGCCTGTTTAGCAGATAACTTTTCTTGTAAAATAGCCAAGAGAGAATGGATCACTTCGATATCACTGACAAGGTTAACTTTCATGATTCGAATGTAGCCCCCACCTCCACGTTTACTTTCCACAAGATAGCCTTGCTGCACAGTAAAACGAGTATTGATAACATAATTAATTTGTGAAGGGACACAATTGAATCGGTCGGCAATTTCGCTTCTTCTAATCTCAACTTTTTCTTGACTGGTTAACACATTTTTCAAATAATTTTCAATTAAATCTGACATGTTGGGAGTTTGCATCATTTACCTCCTTCGTTTTACTTTGACTATATTTGACTTTTATTATACAAGATATCTGCTGATTTGAAAAGTAATTAGTTCTGGTCCATACACTTCAATTAGAAAAAACAAAAAAAGCCTATCTAACGATAAGCTTTACTCTTAGTCGGGAATACAGGATTCGAACCTACGACCCCTTGGTCCCAAACCAAGTGCTCTACCAAGCTGAGCTAATTCCCGTAAAAAATGCACCCAACAGGAGTCGAACCTGTAACCGCTTGATTCGTAG
>NZ_JANHNZ010000006.1 GCF_024543085.1 Granulicatella seriolae | reverse complement strand
TTTATCCAAAAATTGCCTAAGGCAACACAAAACCAATTAAAAATGATTGCTTGAAACTAAATTTATTGCTTCTTTGCTTGATATCATGCGGTTTATAATCATTTTTTATGTTTCAAGTTTTAGTTTAGTTATCTATGAATTTACACCTAAGGCTACAACCGATAAAAATGAATTTATATTTCTGATTGCATCAATGATACTACCGATACTTGTTCATCACTTTGCCTTATATTTTTTCAAAATAGATACGTCCATCTTAAAGGCAGAGGATGAGTTTGTTCAAAAGGATATTATTCGTCCTCTAAATTTCCTGCTCTTGACATGTTTTACTATACTACTTATCATATACGGCTTTGAAGTTTATTTTGAAAACTCACCAGTGGCGGAATTCAGTAAGTACATAATGTTTATTCTAATGTTCATGTTCCTCAGCATTATCGGATTCCTCAGCAACAAAACCAGAGCTTACTTACAGCATCAGATATATAAATCCAACGAAAAACAGCTACAACAACTAGATTTGTACACCAGAGAAATTGAATCCATGTACCAAGCCTTGAGAGGTTTTCGCCACGATTACACCAATATGTTAATTAGTCTGAAAGAAAGTATCGACTCTGGCGAAATCAGTCAGGTAAAAGACGTTTACGATGAGATTCTGGTCTCTGCCAACTTGAGAATGGTTAACCAAGCCGAAAATACAAATATCAATGAACTATCCAACATTAAAAACTCCGCCTTAAAAAGTGTCCTCTTCTGGAAAATAACTGAAGCCAGAGAACATGGTGTAGCTATTAATGTTGAAATCAAAGAACCAATAGTTGATTTGAAGATGGATATCTTGGATGCTATTCGTATGATTTCTATTCTGATTGACAATGCCATTGAAGAAGCAAAACAAACAGCTAAACCTACTATAGAATTGGCTTTTGTGAAAGAAGCTGATAGCATCATTGTTACGGTAAGGAATAGCAAGACAAGTAAAGACATCCCTATTGGAAGACTGTTTGAAGCTGGATTCTCTACTAAGGGAAGCAACCGAGGGATGGGGCTATTTAATGTAAAGGAAATTTTGTCGGCCTATAATTATGTGGATATTGATACCGAAATTTTGGATGATTCTTTTACACAAATGATAAGGATAAGGGGTAATGATGAGTGAATATTTTTATCTTAGAGGATGATGTACTTCAACGCAAAAAGATGGAAACTATTGTAGCAGATTCCTCAAAGAGATTAGGAGTACCCATACAACAATTAGTGTCGACAGGGAAACCTACTGAACTATTAGATAGTATTGATGGACAAGGTAGCAATCAGCTGTATTTTCTTGATATCGATATTAAGAATGCAGAGAAAAAAGGTCTAGAAGTCGCCAAAGAAATCAGAGAAAAAGATGAACTGGGCATGATTGTTTTTGTGACGACGCATTCGGAGTTTGCTCCCTTAACCTATGCTTACAAAGTGAGTGCCTTAGAGTTCATTTCCAAGGAGGTGCCAGACCTTGAGAAGCGGATTGAGGAGTGTATAAAGCATGTCTATTCAAGAAAAGACAACCGAGATTTTGGGGATCCCTTTATTTTTGAGAACAAGTATCGAAAGTTTAAGCTACCATTTTCAGACCTTTTGTATTTTGAAACATCTGACCAGCCTCACAAGCTTGTTTTAATCTCAAAAAAGAGAAGAATCGAGTTTTACGCAAAACTTTCCGAGATTGAAAGCCTAGATAATCGCTTGTTCAAGTGCCACAAGTCCTTTGTCGTCAATCTGGATAACGTTATTGAAGTCGATAAAACTAACCTAGTCCTCTACTTTTTTAATGGTGAAAGCTGCTTAGTTTCTCGTAGAAAAATGAAATATGTATCAGATTGGCTAAGTAAGAAAAAAGCCAAGACGGGTCTTGAATCCTAAAGAAGTATATACTTTTGATAGTTGATTCAATAGGTCATAAGTGACACAAGATGAAACAGCAGGAATAAGAGAGTTTTGAAGCTTTCACAAGAGTCGAGATAGTATTTGTATTGTAACGCTTTGGTACCATCATGTTTGAGTTACGGAGGTGACTAGGATTGATTGAAGACAATAGAATAAAATTATCCTTACGACTGAAAGAGTTATTTATTGACTGGCTTTTCATTTGTTGCTATTTAGGAGTTTTGTTTTTATTAAGCGCCATATTCTATTATTTGGTTTATAAAGGCATTCCGTCATTTTCGGAAGCTGAGTCACAACTTATAGCAACCGTAACGTCTGTTATTCCAGTTGTTCTGATTTTTTCTTATTTAGACTTTAAGGGTGGGAGTTTAGGAAAGAGAACATCAAAGCTATTTGTTTATTTTAAACAGAAGAAATTTAGATATAGCTTGATAAGAAATATCATAAAATTTCTACCGTGGCAATTAGGTCATATAGGAACGATACGAGGGATATATATGGGGTTCGACAATACCAGTTTGGTAATGCAAACTACTGCATATGTATTGCTTATAACCTTGCTAATGATGGGGGTGTTTCGAAAAGATAAACGACATTTAGGGGATATGCTTGCAGGAACACAGGTACAAATAGTTCATGATGAATTTTAGTCTGACTTTTTATTTGCAAAAGAGAGGAAATGGAGCTTGAATTCGAGTATAGCTTCTTTATATTTATGAAAGGTGGTTAAACATGTTCGAATGGATTCAAAGTGCCGATTGGGCAATTTTATTCTGGATACAGCAGACCATGAAAAGTGGATTTCTTGATGTTGTCATACCCTTGATTACCAAACTTGGAGATGTGGGGGCTATTTGGCTCTTGTCAGCTGTCGTTATGTTATTTACAAAAAAATACCGCAAATGCGGCATTATGCTTTTGGTTGGTCTTGCTATTGGTTTTCATATAGGGAATTTGTGGCTGAAACCAATGATTGCTCGTGACCGACCTTCTTGGATTGACTCTAGTGTGCAGATGTTGGTATTTAATCCAAAAGATTTTTCTTTTCCTTCAGGTCATACGCTTTCCTCTGTCATTGCAGCGACGATTCTAACCCTTAATAACCGAAAGTTTGGTCTCATTGCCATCCCGCTTGCACTATTGATTGCTTTTTCAAGGATGTATCTATATGTTCATTTCCCATCCGATATATTAGTTGGTGCATTCTTGGGTGTTTTGATAGGCTACGCTGTCGTTTGGAGCTTCGATAAGTTCCCAACTCTTATCCAACGGCTCCACAAGAAGCGAGATTCCTATGCTTAACGAAAGGAAATAGTTAATAGGATGATGTTTAACTAGTCACAACAACCGCTTGCACCTTTCATATTGATAAATTGCTGAAACTAAGCTCTTAGAAGGTAAAATTTTATCACGAATAGTAAGGTCTATTTCAAGAATATTTGGTGTTTTTTATTGACTGGTGTTGAATTATTTTATACTATAGCAGTACTTATGATATAAGAAAGAGGTGAGTATCTTGCATATCCAAAAGAGTGATATAGGTTCAATTATACTAAACTTAGTATTTCTTGTAGTAACTGGCTATAATTTTACTAGGAATTTAAGTCCATTATTTTTGGTGTTAAATACTATTGGGTTTGTTGTGTTTCTATTTGTTACAGCAAGTATTGTAACAAGAAGTTTTTTAAAGGAATAATTTAGATAACAGAAGGCTGGGAGAAAATAAGTATCACAGGAAAACAAAAGAGTTCTAAAAAAGTTTATCCGAAATAACGGTGTAAAGCATAGCTGACGCACAGTGGATGTTTCGACTTTAGTCGATTACAGCCACGTAGACAGCTAAGCCGTGAGACCAAGGCTCATGGCGGTGCCACCGTTCTCATTTCGGATAAACTTTTTTAGAACTCTTTTGTTTTTTAGAGATAGAGCCCCTTCTCATTTCTGAGCGATTATATTTCTAAGCAGAAACAATCAGTCTAGTTATCTATCACCATTATAAATACTATTCTTAACAATCACATAATCAACCTTACGAATGGCTTCAAGGTCTTTACCGCCTGCATACGAAATAGCAGACTGCAGGTCTTCTTGAATTTCTTTCAAGGTATCACCAAGGTCACCACGTTGCGGAATCATCTCGATTTTTCCTTCAACATTGGTACGAGTGCCTTTTTGGTATTCAGAGGCACTACCGAAGTATTCTTTGTAGAGCTTGCCATCGATTTCTTTTTCAGAGCCTGGAGATTGCTTGTGTCCGGCTAATAGAGAACCAACCATGACCATGGAAGCACCGAAGCGAACGGATTTTGCAATATCGCCGTGGTTACGGATTCCGCCATCAGCGATAATCGGTTTGCGAGCAGCCTTTGAGCACAGACGAACGGCTGCTAATTGCCAACCACCAGTACCGAAGCCCGTTTTCAGCTTAGTAATACATACACGACCTGGTCCAATCCCAACTTTAGTCGCATCAGCGCCAGCCAACTCCAGCTCACGCACGCCCTCAGGAGTTCCCACGTTTCCAGCAATCAAGAAAACTTGCGGAATAATAGCTTTAATATGTTTAATCATAGAAATAACCGTATCTGAATGGCCATGAGCCACGTCGATCGTAATATAATCAGGGACAAGATTCTTTTCTTTTAATTCTTCAACAAAAGCATATTCATTTTCCTTAACGCCAACACTAATCGAAGAAATTAAGCCTTTTTCCTTCATCATAGCGATAAATGGTATGCGGCTTGCTTCGTCAAAGCGGTGCATAATATAGAAATAGTTGTTTTCTGCCAACCACACAGCAAGCTCTTCATTAATAACGGTTTGCATATTGGCTGGAACGACAGGGATGTTAAAGGTATGTGGGCCAAAGGTAACTTGAGTGTCACATTGAGTTCGGCTGGTCACGATACATTTATTTGGTACCAGTTGTATATCTTCATAATCAAATACATCCATTAAGGTATCCTCATTTCTTTATTGTAATCACACAGTCTATAGAATAGCACAAATCATTCATTTTGAGAAGAAATAAAACCAACCGCCCATCATGGAGAAAAGCCTGCTAACTGTGCTATACTTTTCTTAATACAAAACATACCGAGGTGAAATGACATGTTAGAAGAAGAACGCAAGCAAATCGATGCCATCGACGCCCAACTGATTCCGCTTTTGGAAAAACGATGGGACTTGATTATCCAAGTGGCTAACCAAAAACGAGCCCATAATATTCCCGTATTCGATGCTAGGCGTGAACAGGCTATTTTAGAAAAAGTGGCAGAAAAGGTCAGCAATCCTGATTACAAGGAAAGCCTACAAGACTTATACAGCCACTTATTTGACCTGTCTCGAGCTTACCAAACCAAACTATTAGACCAAGACTAAAAGTGTTAAATTTCTATAAATATTGCACAAAGTAACCCAAAGTCAGTATAATAGAAGTTAGTGAATAGAAAAATGGAGGGAAACCGATGAAATCAGATACTAGTGAGCAAATTTTAAAATTACTCGAAACAGATAGCCGTCTGACCCCAGAAGAGATTGCTGTATTACTAGGTTTAGACGCAGAAGAAACCAAAAAACGTATTGAAAAGTTAGAAGAAGAAAATGTTATTTGTGGTTACCATACCCTTATCAATTGGGAAAAAACAGATGATATAAATGTGTCTGCCGTTATTGAATTACGGGTTAATCCGCAACGTGGGATGGGATTTGACCGGATTGCTGAAAAAATCTACCAATTCCCTGAAGTGGATGCCCTCTATTTGATGTCAGGTGGTTATGATTTTATGGTGCAACTGAAAAAGGCGCCAATGCGTGATATTGCTTCATTTGTTTCCAACCGTTTATCCATTATTGAAGAAGTTCAATCAACCGCTACCCACGTAGTCTTGAAGCAATACAAAGATCATGGGACCCTATTTGTCCAAAAATCCGGTGACCAACGGATGGTGATCACTCCATGATGGAAGGTTTTTTAAGTAATAAAGTCAAAGACATCAAACCATCTGGCATTCGCCGCTTTTTTGAAATCGCTAGCGAAATTGAAGACGTTATCTCACTTGGGGTGGGGGAGCCGGATTTTGATACACCTTGGCATGTTCGTGACGAAGGGATTTACTCGCTTCAAAAAGGACAAACCTTCTATACGGCTAATGCAGGTTTAAAAGAACTGCGCCAAGAGATTTGTAACTACATTTACCGCAAGCAGGGGGTTCTTTATGACCCAACAACGGAAGCTTTAGTAACAGTTGGTGGTAGTGAAGCCATTGACTTAGCCATGCGTGCCCTTTTGAATCCGGGCGACGAGGTTATCTATACGGAACCTTGTTATGTGTCCTATTTGCCTTGTGTAGTCTTATCTGACGGTATTCCAGTGTCTATTTCTTTAAAAGAGGAAAACCAATTCCGCTTAACCGCTCAAGAGTTGGAGGATGCCATTACACCTAAAACCAAGATCGTTGTCTTGTCCTTCCCTAACAACCCGACTGGTGCTGTGATGACTCGCCAAGATTTAGAAGCTATCGCTCAAGTTATCAAAGAGCACAACCTCATTGTGATTTCGGATGAAATTTACAGTGAGTTAACCTACTCCGATACACCACATACGTCTATCGTTGAGATTGATGGCATGAGAGAACGCACCATTTTGATTAACGGATTTTCAAAAGCCTTTGCCATGACCGGTTGGCGGATGGGCTATGCCCTAGCACCTGCTGCCGTTATGGAGCAAATGATTAAAATTCACCAATTCACCATCATGGCGGCACCGACTACCAGTCAGTATGCCGGTATTGATGCCTTGAGAAACAGCGATGAAGATGTTGCCATCATGCGTGAGAGCTATAACCAACGCAGACGCTACCTTTTAAATCGTATGGAACATCTAGGCTTGCCATGCTTTGAACCATTTGGCGCTTTTTATATCTTTCCTAATATTTCTGAGTTTGGTATGACCTCAGAAGATTTTGCTACCAAATTGATACAAGAAGAGCGGGTGGCTGTTGTACCCGGCACAGCTTTTGGAGAAAGCGGCGAAGGCTTTGTACGGATTTCTTATGCCTATTCTTTGGATAGCTTGAAAAAAGCCATCGAACGAGTAGAACGCTTTGTGAACAAGCTTAGACAAGAAGGTTAAACTTGCTTACGAGTGCGAGCCTCTAGCTTATCGGTCGGAAATAAGAACGGTGGCACCGCCGAAAGCCTTGGTATCACTGGCTTAGCTGCCTACGTATCTGTAATTCGGCTGACGCCGAAACAGCTACAGTGCGTCAGCTATGCTGATACACCGTTATTTCCAACCGATAAGCTAGAGGCTCTTTGATAAGTCGAACTCTTATTATAGATAAAGCTTTTTGTCTTAAGGGTAAGCCTATTATGAGAAAAATCATTCGTTAAAGAGCTCCAACGAGGAATAAACCACTTTTATTCCTCGTTGGAGCTCTATTTTTAGGTGGGTTTCTCATAATCCAAGGGCAGCAGAGTACTTTTGGGCAAAATATGACCTATTTGCAGGTCAATTATTAGAAAACCCACTGATTATGACTACCTAACGAGGAATAAACCTTATTTATTCCTCGTTAGAATAGCGTTTTTGGTTGATTTTCTCATAATTCATTAGTTTCAGGGCGTATATTGCTTGAATGGACCCTGTTTTTGAGGTAATTATGAGAAAAAGAGTTATTTTTAGTTTGCTAACGAGGAATAAAAGTGGTTTATTCCTCGTTAGAGGTCAAATTTTGATTGGTTTTCTCATAATCTTCCCTTATTGAGCCTTTTAAAGACCTAAACCAGTCAAAAGGGAACAAATTATGAGAAAGACTATCTATATTATGTCATTTACTGGGAGTAGATCACTTCTACTCCCAGTAAATCATCGACTTTAGCCTCCTTTTCTAATAATTCATAACAAATTTCGCTTTTATCACTTATATTGTAGGATTATCAGTTGAATTATGAGAAAAACTATCTATATTATGTGATTTACTGGGACTAGAGTACTCTACTCCCAGTAAATCACTGTATGGAGCACTATCTTCTCATAATTCATTACTATATGACCTTTCTTTACTAGCTCAACAAAAGTATTTCCGTACGCTGAATCCAAAATGACGGGGGGTAACGCATAGCTGACGCATAGTAGCTGTTTCGACTTTAGTCGATGACAGATACGTAGGCAGCTAAGCCGTGAGACCAAGGCTCACGGCGGTTCCACCGTTCCCATTTCCGATTCAGTTTACGGAAATGCTTTTCTGATTTAGAAATAGAAGTTATTGATACAGACTTTTTTCTATCCCTGCAGTACTACCGTTTTCATTTCTAAGCTCATTATCTGGTGATTCGACTATCTTAAGTAAAAAAACCTACATTTATTAGATTTAGGCTTGCTATTGTAGAAAACTTATAATAAAATGACCTTATCGATGTAAAATCGAAAAATTAGGAAAAGGAGGAAACACTTATGCGTATCATTGCTAGAACTACTCATAAAACAGTTGAATATTGCAACAAAATCCTCCTTACAGCATCTTTGTAACCATTTGAACTTCATGTATAATGACTTTTTATGGCTATTTATCTGCATTTGTGTAGGTGAATAGCCTTTTTTTGCGCATTTTCATGTGTTGGTAGCATAGGTGTTGATAAGGGGAATCATTAACAATGTAAGAAAAGGAGAACAGTTATGAAACTTATTATAGAAGAGCTAGGCTTCTTCTTTAAACAACACAAATTCCGATATGTTTTAGCCTTCATCTCCATGATTATCAGCACGATTGCCTTGGTTTTACCAGCACGATTTGTTGGGCAGGTGATTGACGAGATTGTTCGTCAGACCTTGACTTGGGAGACGTTATATCGGTATATTGTATACTTTTTATTAGCTATTATTACAGCCTATATTTTTGAATTTATCTGGACCTACTTTATTTTTGTGGGTTCCTACCAAGTCCAAAGTACCTTTAGGGAGCGGATGATGCAGCACTTGCTCAGTCGCAAAGCACCATTTTATAGTCGGTTTCGCACGGGGGACTTAGTGACTCGTGGGAGTGAGGATATTCGTGTGCTGGGCATGACGACTGGTTTTGGTATGTATGCCTTTTTGAATTCTAGCTTGATTCTGATTGTGGTCTTGACCATGATGAGTGTCTTCGTTTCGTGGAAGCTCATGCTGGTTGCTATGATTCCATCCCCAATTCTGGCCTATCTTTTGTATAAATTAGGGACTTCCGTGGACGCTAAATTCAACAAATCCCAAGAAGCTGTTTCTGAGATGAACAATGATGTGCTAGAAGTTATTGATGGTACTTACGTGGTTCGAGCGTTTGGACAAGAAGAAGCCATGATTAACAACTTCAAGAAAAGCACGTCAGAAGCTTTGGAAATGAATTTAGAGGTTGCCAAAATCGATACAATTTTCTGGCCACTAGGCGGTATCTTTATGGCAGTTAGCTTGGCTTTGGGTCTGATGCTAGGTGGTTATTTAGTGCAAAGTGGTGAAGTGTCTGTAGGGGGAGTGGTTTCCTTCCAAGTTTATATCGGGCTAATTGTTTGGCCGGTCATGACTATTGGGGAAGTTGTAAACGTTGCCCAACAAGGAAATGCCTCTATAAAAAGACTTCGCGAAGTCTTCACAGCCAGTGATTCTATTGAAGAAGGTGGACAAACTAAGCTGGACGAAATCGAAAATATTCGCCTCAAAAATTTCAGCTTCTGGTACCCAAATGAAGAAACTCCAATCCTTAAAGACTTGGATTTGCAGATTAAAAAGGGTGAAACAATCGGTATCGTTGGGAAAACTGGTGCTGGTAAAACGACCCTAGTCCAACAGCTCTTGCACCAATACCCTTATAAGGGGCAAGATATCACTATCAACGGCCAATCCATTTTAGACTTTGATGCCCAAGAGCTTCAAAGCAAGATTGCCTATGTGCCGCAAGAACATATCTTATTTTCTAGGTCTATCCGTGAAAATATGTTCTTCGGGAAGGAGGATGCTAGTGACGAGGAGATTTACCGTGCTCTGCATCTAGCGTCGTTTGAGGCGGATGTGAAAAGTATGCCCAAACAGCTAGATACCCTAGTTGGGGAAAAGGGAATTAGTTTGAGTGGTGGGCAAAAGCAACGCCTGTCCATTGCCAGAGCCTTTATTCGTGACAGTGAAGTATTGATATTAGATGATGCCCTGTCGGCAGTAGATGCCAAAACAGAACAAACCATTATCAGCCACATCCAAGAAGAACGAAAGGGACGCACTAACCTGATTACTTCTCACCGATTGTCAGCTATTCGCAATGCTGACTGGATTTTCGTCTTGGACCAAGGCCAAGTTCTGGACCAAGGGACGCACCAAGACTTATTGGCTAAACAAGGTTGGTATTACCAACAGTACAAACGCCAAGAAATGGAGGGAACAGAAGATGCTTAAAACTGTCAAACGCCTCCTCTCTTATCTTAAATACCATAAGGCAAGTTTTTTCATGGGAATTGGCCTCCTTATGTTGACAACCTTAATGGGACTATACTCGCCAATGGTTATCAAAACGATCATTGACCAAGTCATCACCCCAGCTGGACAAGGGGATGGTCTACAAGCAGGACTCTTATTCCAACTGCTAGCCTTTTATCTTTTCTTAAATCTGGCTTCGTCACTAACCAGTATCTATGGCAGATATACCTTAAAAAAGGTATCAAATCGTATTGTCAAAGACTTGAGAGACCAAGTTTTTGCTCATGTACAAAAATTACCAATTCAATATTTTGACTCCTTGCCAGCTGGAAAAGTTGTTTCTCGTATTACTAATGATACAGAAGTCTTGCGTTCGCAATTTTATGAGAGCACTATTTCTACTATCTTTAATAGTATCATCTTGATTATTGGAACCTATACCGCTCTATTTCTGCTCAACCCATCCCTGACTACAGGGCTCTTGCTCATTGTTCCGGTGGTTCTGGTTTGGCAAATTCTTTATTCACGTTATGCCAGCCGTTATACGAAGGCTTTGCGGGAATGGGTGAGTGATTTGAATGGAAAGCTCAATGAAACCATTCAGGGCATGTCTATCGTGCAAGCTTTTCAACAAGAAAGCCGTATTTACAAAGAGTTCAAGGCAGCTTCACAGTCTTGGCAAAAGGTAGGGTCAAAATTCCTCTTGCTTGATGCAACTCTGTCATGGGGCTTGAGCGGCTTTTTCAGGAATGCTACAATGCTAGCGGTTGTCGTCTATGTGGGTACGCAATTCTTAGGCGGAACCTTTGGACTAACTGCTGGGGTGCTTTATGCCTTTATCGATTACATCAACCGTCTTTTCGACCCGATTGATGCCTTCGTCCAAGTTATGTCCAGCTTCCAACAAGCCATTGCTGCTGGAGGACGTGTGTTTGAACTATTAGACACACCGATTGAAGAATCCCCAGATCAGGAAATGGTTATGACACAAGGAGAAGTGGTATTTGATCAAGTAAAATTTGCTTATAAGGATGATAACTACGTCCTAAATGACATTAATTTTACCGCGCAAGCAGGTCAAACGGTCGCCTTTGTTGGGCACACAGGTTCAGGAAAATCTTCCATTATGAATCTGCTCTTTCGATTTTATGACCCTAATCAAGGAACCATCTCTATTGACGGACAAAATACTAAGGACTATTCCCGCAAAAGTGTTCGCAAGGATATGGCTATTGTTTTGCAGGATCCTTACCTCTTTAAGGGAACCATTGCCAGCAACGTCAGTATGAATAACCCTTCAATTAGTGATGCAGAAATTGAAGAAGCCTTGATTCGTGTTGGTGCCAAGCATTTGATTGAGCGTAGCGATAAGGGCATCCATTTTGCGGTTAGAGAAAAGGGGGCGGACTTCTCTTCAGGGGAGCGCCAACTGATTTCATTTGCCAGAGCTTTGGTCTACAATCCTAAGATTATGATTCTGGATGAGGCAACTTCGCACGTGGACACTGAGACAGAGGAAACAATCCAGCACGCTATGAGTGTTCTGGAAGAGGGGCGGACGACCTTTATAATCGCCCACCGCCTGTCAACGATTCTCAATGCCGACCAAATTATCGTTCTCGACAAGGGACGGATTATCGAGCGTGGAAATCACCAAAGTCTGCTGGATCTAGATGGCGTTTACGCCGAAATGTATCGCATGCAGGCTAAGAGTATGGAAGTGTAACAGAGGAACTAACCTCTAGCTTATCAGTTGGATAAGCTAGAGGTTAGTTTTTGTGGTTCGAAAAGTAGGCATACTGAATCAGGGACAAGTACAGACCAGACGTTTTAGTAGTTATTTTACTTATTTTTTACTTGTTAGGAACATTTGGGGGACACTCCAAATCATTATAGGCACAGTTAGTAAAAAATTCGTAGAACATGATAAACTATAAGTAGTAAATATATGAGAGAAAAGTGATTGTAATGAAACTAGAAGAATTCACAATGGTAGAAGGTATGGAATTGCAGGAAGTTTATGGAGGTGGAAAGGTTCTAGCGGCAATAGGTGCTGTAGGTTGTGGAGTAGGTGGTTTTTTAACAGGTGGTGTAGCTGGTGCTGCGGTAGGTACAGTAACTTTACCTATAATTGGGACTGTCGGCGGAGCGGCAGCAGGAGCATGGGGAGGGGCAATTACAGGCGCAACTACCTGTGGACTTGCTGGAGTGGCAATTAATTAGCCTATGAAAAAATTTGCTATTTTTATTTTAATTAGTTATTTCATATTCACAATTTTATATTTATTGTTTCCATCCATACTAAAATTTGTGTTTGCCTTTTTTCTTATAGAAAATCTCATTTTTATCTTTTTGTATTTGAAGAATATACGAAAAAAGTAAGATTAAACTATAGTTTTCATCTTATTCTTCGGGAGTAATTTAATAATAAGAGTAATGGATTAAAAATTCTCCAGCTCCTTAGTTAGAAATTACAGTACAATTAATGTTATTTCCAACTGAGGGGCTAGAGCCTTTTTATAGAAAAATACTAGTACCGGTTTGGGAGATTGTGCCCAAACTTTTTTATTTTCTATTTTCCCCCATCTCACTTGACACCCCGTAAAAAGATAGTATACTTAGTATATGAATAGTTATTCATATATAACCTCAAGGAGTGATTCAGATGGCTACTCAAGAACATAAACATCAACATAGAAAAGAAAAAGAACATCATCATACTCACCAACACAATCACGAAAGCAAATTACCGGTCATTTTATATGGTGTGGGCTTGGCTACTTTTATTGTTGGCCTAGTTATCCATGGCAGTCAACCTACACTTAGCACTATTCTCTTTATTTTCACCACATTTTCTGCTGGTTACCATGTCATGGGCGAGGGATTCGGCGATACCATTCGTAATAGTGTAGCCGCGAAACGCTTTGTGCCCAACATTCACTTGTTGATGATGCTGGCTGCAGTTGGTGCTGTAGCTATTGGCAACAGTGAAGAGGCAGCTTTATTGATTCTCATCTTTGCTGGGGCTCATTTCCTTGAAGAATATGCAGAAGGCCGCAGTAAAAAAGAGATTACTCAATTGCTCAAATTAAACCCATCAAAAGCACGACTAATCCAAGCTGATGGTTCTTACAAATCAGTTGCGGTAGAAGAATTGAACATCGGTGACCGACTTCAAGTATTAACCGGTGACCAAATTCCGACTGATGGCTTAATCACTGACGGAGTTACAGTGATTGATGAATCTACTATTAACGGTGAAAGCATGCCTAAGGAAAAGGTTGTTGGCGACCAAGTGTATGCAAGTACTATCAACCAAGCGGGTAGTTTTACCATGGAAGTGACCAAGGATAGCAAGGACACCGTTTTTGCGAAAATTCTCCAATTAGTTGAAGAATCTCAAAGTTCCTTGTCCAAAACAGCGACTCGCATTCAAAAGATTGAACCGATTTACGTGACGATAGTCTTGGCTATCTTGCCAATTCACATTCTTTTAGGACCAGCACTATTCTCATGGACTTGGTCTGAGAGCCTCTATCGGGGCATGGTCTTCTTGATTGCTGCCTCACCCTGTGCTCTAGCAGCCAGTGCCGTTCCAGCCAGTCTATCCGCTATTTCTAACCTGGCTAGCAAGGGCGTTCTCTTCAAAGGCAGCGCAACCTTGGCCAATCTCCAAGACATCAAAGCCATCGCCATGGACAAAACTGGCACCCTAACCCAAGGTAAACCAAGTCTAACCGACTCCTATTTTGGAGCATCTGGCAAATTGGCTCCAGAAACTATTAAGGAATACCTTCAAGTGATTCAGGCTATGGAAGCACAATCTAGTCACCCATTAGCGTCTGCCATTACTAGTCATTTGAACCAAGAGTTGGCTCAAGAAGAAGGCATTCAACTACCTGTTGAGTCCATCGAAAACATCATTGGTGTAGGCTTGTCTGCGGACTATCAAGGTCATCTTTATCAAGTTGCCAAACCTAGTCATTTTCCAGAAGTTGATGTGGACTTTTCTGAAGAAGTTGCTCGCTTAGGGGCGCAAGGCAAGACGGTGGTACTCTTGGCGCGAGACGGTGTCGTTTGGGGCTTGATGGCCTTCATGGACTTGCCAAAACCTCAGTCGCTTGATGCGGTTGGCTACTTCAAAGAACAAGGCGTGCATGCGGTCATGATAACAGGTGACGCAGTGGCAACGGGGCAAGCAATCGGCAAGAGCTTGGGTATGGACCAAGTTTTGGCCAACGTGATGCCAGAAGATAAGGCAAAACATGTGCGAGACTTGCAAGAACAATATGGTCAAGTGGCCATGGTCGGTGACGGTGTCAATGATGCGCCAGCTTTGGTGACTGCCGATATCGGAGTTGCCATGGGACAAGGAACCGACGTGGCTATCAATGTGGCAGACGTGGTCTTGATGCAAGATGACTTGTCTAAACTGGTTGCCGCCCACAAAGTCTCCAAACGTATGAACCATATCGTCAACCAAAACATGATCTTCTCTATGGCAGTGGTTGTACTTCTAGTAGTCCTAAACATCCTAGGGCAAATGGATATCGCTATTGGGGTTATTGCCCATGAAGGGAGTACTCTGGTAGTTATTGCTAATAGCTTACGGTTGTTGCTTAGTCGGGAGTAGAAGAACTTCAAAAAATCCTCTGATAGTCTACCGTGCTATCAGGGAGAGGCTGGGCAAAAAGTCTGTAATAAAATGACAAAGATTCTAAATCATAAAAGAGTTCCCCAAAAATCTATCCGTACAAAATGGTGGCACCGCCGCAAGCCTTGGTCTTTCGGCTTAGCTGTCTACGTGGTTTGTAAATCGGCTGAAGCCGAAACATCCACTGTGCGTCAGCTATGCTTTACACCGTTCTGTACGGATAGATTTTTGGGGAACTCTTTTATTTGGTTACCATTTGGACTTTTTGCCCAGTCCCTATACTGGTAATAGGGCGTTCAAGTATTTAAAGAAAGGACGCTTTAAAAAAAACAAAAAAATAATGCTTTTACTTTAAAGATGATGTATACTAGCATAGATAAATAAAGTGGAGGTATGTAAATGGAAGAGTTGAAATTGGGTGAAATGATCAATAAAGCAATTGTTGATGGTACTTTATCTGGCTATTTAAACTATTTAAATGAGCGGAAAGAAAAACAAAGGGAAATGAATATTAGTGGGGCCTATGCTTGGGTAAAAGGAAACCATATTGATAATCAAGTATCCATAATTGGTCAACAGCAAAAAATAAAATTTAAGATTGAAAAAGCTGGTTACAGCTGGGAGTACCTACAATTCACCGTTAGTGAAAATGATGAAGAGTATATGTTTATTGTAAAAAATTCTAAACAGGTTGAGAAATCCATCGATGAACAAAAACAACGAGGCAAAACTGATAATTATTTGACAAGTTTGGCTGACATAAATAGAAACATATTTAAAAATACCGAAAAGAGAAGGGTACAACAAAATGTACAAATTAAACTTGAATTAGATAGTCAAGAAGAAGTGAACGCTATAATGGAGGGTACACAATTACAAGTACATCAACCATATGCAAGGTTTTATATTGTGACCTACGAAATTGATGATGCAACTAAATTTATTACATCAATCAAACTAACAATGCCTAATCGTCAAACGATGAACTTGGAACTAATTGAAGATTTAACGCATTTAATTGAGAAAAGTATTCACCAAATTACTGCTGATGACGTAGAACCAATCCGTAATGAAAAAGGTTCCGATTCAAGTGTTTTTTCTGGAGATACAAACTCATTTGGGTATAGTGTACCTGAAGCAGATTCTGGAGAAGAAACAGGTACTGGAAACTAATTGGTATTGATAACGCAAGGAGTGATATAAATGTTTTTCGGAGAGAAATTACAAAGTGTCAGAGAACTAAACGGGCTCTCCAGAAAGGAACTTGCTGACAAGTTAAGCATAAGTGAACAAGCCATATGGCAGTACGAGAATCAATATACCGTACCCAGATTTGAAGTAGTTAATGAATTAAAAATGATATTCCATGTAAAAAGTCAATTTTTTTATACAAAACCGTTTGTAACGAATGTTTCTAAAATTGAAAATATTGCCTATAGAGCTGAAGATAGAGATTCTCGAAAAAAAGCAAAGATGGAAACGACTTTTGTAGACTTTACTAGCTACTTTATAGATAAATTTGAAAGTAAGTTAAATTTATTACCTAGTCCGCTTCTTAGATTAAGAGATGAGTCAATGCGTCTCTATCATATGTCGAAAGAAGGAAGTGATGAGCTACTACAACTTGAAAGGATTGCAAACAAAGCTAGACAAGTTCTAGGTGTGCAATCCAACGCTGAGCTTCTTTACAAACTTGAAATTGCTGGAATCTATATATTAGAGAAAAATATGGGATCTACTATTGATGCTTATAGCACATGGACCAGTTATGGTAAACCATTTATCATTCTTGGCAATAAGAAAAAATCTGCTGTCCGAAGAAATTTTGATTTAGCACATGAACTAGGGCATTTATTGCTACATTATACTATCGATATGGATAGCTTAACCAAAGATGAGCATAAAAAAATTGAGAAAGAAGCCAATGATTTTGCTTCATTTTTCTTGCTTCCCAAAAAAGAGTTCTTAGAAGAATTTTCGACCATTACAAAGAGATCAAATCCTGACTCATATTTGGATATGAAAATAAAATTCATGGTTTCCATAGGTGCGCTAGAGTATCGTGCTTATAAATTGGGCTTGTTGACCTTTGAAGAGAATCGTTATTTTTACGCTACTTTGAATAAGAAAGGTTACCGAACGAATGAACCCCTAGATACAGATATCGCTACTATCAGACCGGGGAAAGTACGTTCATTAGTAGATATTATTTTTAAAAACCATATTTTTTCCTTAACCGGTATCTTAAATGATTACTATATTGATCGTTCATTTTTAGAATCACTTTTTTGTCTTGAGACCGAATTTTTAAATAGGTATTTTGAAAATCATAGTAGGCAATATTTTAATGAATCAAACATAGTATCTTTATTTGCTGAATAAGGTACTTAATTGGTGCGAGATTGGTATGAACACTAGAGTCATAATCGTATACTACAGTGTTTTTATAAAGTAAATACGCTATTTTCAACTAGGAACATCAGGCTAGTAGTTGAAAATAGCGTATTTTTGTAATTTTTATGACTCTTGTCCAATAATAGTTCGTTTCAAATTTTCTTGAACCTTCCTTAAAGTAGAGCCTTTACCAAATGGAAAGTATCTAGATAGCTTTGGACGCAGATGGACTTCGCGAGTTTTAAAGTCGACTTTAATAATGTTTTTAGGTTGGATCAAACAAGAGCGATTAAGAAGAAACAAGTTAGGATAGGCTTTTACATAATCCCTTAAATTTCCATAAAATTCATAAAGTCCGTCTCTTGTATATAAGACGAGTTTATGTGGTGTATCGGATGTTTCCAACAAAAGGATGTCATCAATGTTAATGGTAAACACCTGTGTTCCTATCGAGAAGATAAAGGCTTTTTTTTGTTCTGTTGTTAGATGGTCAATTCTTTCTTGGGCAAGGTTTAAGAGTTCGAAAATCTCGCTTCTAAATGCATCTAGATCAGTTGTTTTTGTGACAAAACCTAACGCTTCTAACCGTCTTTTCAAGGTTAAAGGAATCATCTCTTCATGACTACTAGTAAAGATGATTTTAGCCTGAACATCTTGTTTTCGGATTTGTTGAGCAAGTGCAATGCCGTCAATCTGGTGGTTTAGGTCAATATCAAGAAAATAGATACCTTGTTTTGGTTCAAATTCTTGAAGATAACGTTGGGCATCCTCAGGAGATTGTGTTGCTAAAGCTAGTTTGAAAGGCTCATCATGCCCCATCATATAGTATTTTATTAGTGTCACAATAGTGTTTAGTTGGTCCTTCATATCTTCACATATGATAATAGGATAGGTCATGTTTCCTCCTTACTTCCATTGCATGATGAGTTGAATGGAAAAGTTTTTGGCATTTTTGTGGTATTGAATAAGTAGATTAGGGTTTCTGTTCTTAATTACTTGAAGAGTGGTTAGTCCGAGACCTTGGTGCCCTTTTTTTGAAGTGACACCTTTTTTCAGCATATCTTCAATGTCCATATCTGTTGGGAGATAAGTGTTTTGAATCAAAAACTCTAATTGTTGAGCATCTTGATAGATCATCATGGTAAGTTCTGGTTCAAGAGACTCTTTTGCTGCTTCAATAGCGTTGTCTAAAGAAATTCCCAATGCCCGAATACAATCGAATATAGGAATAGGAACATGGTCAAAAGGGGTGAGACACTCAAAATGACAATTAATATTGAGTTCGCTAGCCTCGAATAGCTTAGCCATAATTAAGCTTTTTAAGCGAGGTTCTTGAATGTTTTTGCATTGAATAGCATCAAATTTAGGCTTAGATAAATAGTTAGCGGAATATTCTTCTAATTCTTGAATGTTTTGAATGGATTTTTGTTCCTGATTGGCAGAGACAGATTCTTTTAAACTGATGAGTATATTTTTGTAATCGTGCTTAAACCGTGAGAGCTTGTCTTGTCGCTCTTCAAGTTGATTCATATAGCTTTTTAAACTATGTAACTCTTGCTCGAGCAATTGAGTTTCGTACTTTTTCTTTTGTCTTTCGGTTGTCTGTATAAAAAGATAAACTATAAAAATTCCTTGGATGATTAAGAAGATGGCTATTCCGATGATAAATGCTTGAAACGCTTGGTAATGATGAGCAGCGTAGGCTAGTAATGTTGCTACAAGAAAAATATAAAGGAGAAGGAAAGATGTGTTTTTTGTCGAGTAATTATCGAGAAGAGAAAAAATAGAGAATTGTTGGTATATAAAAATAAATACCAATAAAAAAATGATTTTTATGGTCAGTATGAGAAAAACAAAGAAAAATCCATGGCTAGAATAATTAGAAAAAAGTAAAATCATAAGTGCTGAACTGAAGAGTTGCATACAATATAGGGCTAATATACTGATTAGTACCTTGGTTAGAAGATAGAAATCTATATCGTTCTTTTTTTTGAATATGAGGTATGTTGAAAGAACAAGTAAGACATCTCCAAATTTAGTGTATAACTGAACGAAGTATACAAAGGCAAGAAGTACAATTGAAAAAATCTTCTTTTTTTTGCTTAGAGTAGAAAACATTGAAGTGTTGGAGAGAAAAAAGAAGATTATTAAATACAGAGATAGATTACATACTAGTAAAAATAATTGAGCTTTTAAGTCCACGCTAATCAAAACTGTTCACCCCTTTGATAATTTAAGTATATCAAAGGGGTGAAGGATTAACAATGTTTTAAAAATGATATGAAACAGTATAACAAATCTAGCCCAGGGACATTATAATCGTACACTACAATTCCTCCTTATTTTCAATTAAACAAAATTAGTGATTTGATTAATCATTAGTTTGTCATAGGTAGCGATAATAATGTTAAAACTATCCTAAACAATATCAAAATCTATCCTGAACGTGCAATACTAAACAAAAGTGACGTTCAGGATATAAAATGATATGATTCAGGATACTTTTTATAATTGGAAGGGTATCCATGATATTCTAAGCATGTAGTTAAGAAAGGCTGATTAGATGTGTCGGGACAGAAGCTAGGAATGGAGGATGGTGGTGTTGCCTATTGACGAACAAAATTAGTTGGCTGTCACTTTATTTGTTAGGATGAAAAAGAAAGGAAGCACTATGAAAATAAAAAATATTGTAATACTATTTTTAAGCATTATTACCTTAAGCACTATACTACCTAGCATATCAGCAGTATATGCTAGCGAAAACTCACAGGTAACATTCACTCAGAAAGATGCTGATTCATTGATACCAGTATTTGAAGCAATTGAAAGTATTCCTGATAATTTATTAGAAAGTGGAGATAGTACCGAAATAAACAAATATTTTCAAAATTATGGTGTTGAATTAAATGTATATAACAATAATATAGGTGAAGAATCATCTGATATTTCAATAATTACACCAAGAGCGAACTATTGGAGATGTGGACTAGCCATTGGACAGTTATTGCTAAGTGTCGCAATACCGGCTACTCAAATAGCAAAAATTAAAAAATATATAGCTGCTCTTGGTGGAGCGTGGAATGCTGCTAAATTACTAGTAGGAGCAACTAGTGTATCTGAAAAACTACAAGGAACGTTATCAGCTTTGGCTGGGATATTGATGTCATTAACTGGAATATCAGACATCAAGGATTATTGTTTTGGATAGTTTATTAATAGTTGCTAACATTATATTAATGATACTTGTAATCTTGCTCTACTCAGAAAAAAATAAAACAGCGACTGTTTTCACAAAAATATTGATTGATAATAAAATTCTTGAAAAGGAACTCAAAAAAGAAATCTCCACAAAGACAGAAAAAGAGATGTTAAAATCAATCAATAAACAGTATAAAGTAGGTTTAATTAATTCCACAAAAATATTGAAATCGATAAAAGCAAAAGAATAAAATAATTCTTTATCCAAAGTAGCTAAAAAAGTTAAATAAAGTTAAATAAAGTTAAATAAAGCAAAAAAAGAAAGTTCTTGCTAAACTAACCTCAAATCGATCAAGAAACGAGGCGAGAAGACTTGCAAGAACTTTCTAATACCCATTTTACTTCAGTTTTACTCATTTTGATAGATGATCACCTACCCAAATATCCAAAACCAATGGAAATTTTAATGTCATACTCTTTATTATGACTTTCAATTAACAATAAAGTATGGGTTATGTTATTTAACTTGAATAGATAGAGAAAAAAGCAATAGCTAGTCTATACACTAGCTATTGCTTTTTAATTGTGACAGTTATAATTTTTATTGAGTGATAGTTAATAAATGCTTTTTCAAATTATCTAAGTTTTCCCCCCTATTTGTACCAATTGTATAATTTTCCTTATTTACAGTGACTTTATTTTTTTGAAAAATGGTTATTTCCTGAACAACTTTATCTTCTTTATAAAATACCACTTGGTAACCATAAGCTCTCTCTTGGTCTGTTATTTCTGTACCACTAAACGTAGAACCATTAGTTGAGTTACCAAATAGACTTTCTATATTTCCTAACAGGTACTTCATTTGTGTCGGGTCTTTTCCAGATGTTGTGTTTTCAGCGCCTTCATCTTTTTTAACAACAACAGTGAAGTAATCAGCTTCATTTGAAGAGATAATCTTTGCATTATTGTTTTGACAAGCTCCTAATACACAAGAGATAAGTAAAAACACCCCTGATAAAAAAGCGATTTTTATAATTTTCATCTCACAACCTCCATTTCTAAGTGAGTATCTTAACGAATAGTCTAATGAATGATTACTCTGTTTAAAATATAAGCATGTCCTCCTTTAGGGTAATTTTTATTTTAAAAAAGTAAGATTTGAACAGTACACCTATAACACATTATAACATGGCGGTATATAACAAAGTTCAAACTATCCTGAACCCTATCAAAATTCATCCTGAACGTATAATTAGGTGAGAATGACGTTCAAGATATAAAAAGGTATGGTTCAGGATAGTTTGAACGTTAAAAGCGAATTTTGTGGTATTCTAAGAATATAAAATAACAACTACATAGGATGAGGTACTCTATCACCTTTTGAAAACATATTTTGATACGAGGAGTGATTGTAGTCATGAAAACTGAACAAATAAATTATTTGATTGTTATTATAATGCTTGTAATGATGTTTTTTAACCTCTTACCTAGTACATTAATATTTCGACTGCTGTCAATCATTTTAATGTTACTAGCTGGATACGGGATTGTTAGAACACGAAAGGAAAAGAAATCTAGTTTATACTTTTATGTGATTTTTATTGGCTACTTATTGGTTTTGATATTTAGCTTTAGATTTTGAAAATCTAGTTTCGCTAAAGAGAATATATAAGAATCATTAGACAAACAGAAACAGTTTAAGTATTTTGGACAAAGGTAGCTGAAAGATTAAGTGATAAGTAGACTCTTAAAAGGGAACTCAAGAATAACGATACATTTTAAAGTACTGGAGGTGGTCTTATATGGAAAACAATACATTAAAGCGGAGCTTAGTAATCACTCTGGCAACATTTGTACTAGTTTTTGTCTCCAACCTAGTTTGGTTTTGGATAAAAACAGGGAGTGTCAGCGGGAATATATTATTTAGTCTTGGCGTCTCACTCACTGCTTGTATTCTTGTTCTTGTTCTTGTGATTGATAAAGTGTTTCGGAAGTAAGTTTTGTCAGCTTGCGTTAGAGCAATTTGCTTTGTATTTTAGATAGCCATTAGCTAATGAACCAACTCTTTAACGAGGAATTTCATTAGCTTTTTTCATATTCAAGTCATAAATTCCTGTGGTTCAGGACACATTGCCCCGTTAATCATTATGTCACTTTTAGCCCTGTGTTTATAGAAGCTGCTTCGATATAGCAAGTATGAATGAAAAAATCAGGCGATTACTTGTCTTGATGGAGCTGGGTTCATGATATACTGAGAGTAAGATAAAAATAGGTGTTTAAATATGTCGGTCAGGGTTTAAAAAAACTAGATATTAGTCATTATGGATTTTTTGCTAAACCCCATAAAGGAGTAAACGAGATGAAAAATCAAGAATTTCAAAAATTATTTAATTTGATTCTGATAGCCTCTGTCATTTTATTAATTGTGTTTGATCAGCTGTCGCCTTTAAATGAACAGGGCTTTGAGGTTGTTAAATATGGTTTACTGATTGCCCTCCAATTGTTTTTACAAGGCTATAGGCTTAAAAAGAAAATACCCTTTGAACAAAGTAGGTTTGAAACAGTTGCAAGTATCGTACTAATAGTTAGCTCGGTTATTGGCTTGGTTAGGGTGGGAATGAAGTGATGTTTAATTGCTATCACTACTATTGTTGCTATAGACTGGAATAAAATACCCCTCAAATGTTGGATGTTTAAGTCTAACATTTGAGGGGTTACTTTATTTACTGCGTATATCTTGCTTAGCTTTATATACTAGTAATAATGTTTCTAAGTATCCTTTAAATTGGCTGGCAATATTCTTTAGTTCAAGATGCTTTGCATACTCCCTGTCTTTAATGTAGTTCTTCCAATAGATTTCATTCATGTCTTTATTTGCAATTATTTCATCAACTGTAAAGAACCAATCTTCAAATAATTCTTCGTTAATAGATAGGTCGTTATGACGAAACGTCCATGTATTCTCAAAAGCATCATAGAAACTTGTGATACTCGGCCTATGTTGATAATTTAGAATCAAATGTATATCATAAAAATCTTTCATTCTAGAATTCCTTATCCCTAGATTCAGTATTATTTCTGTCTTTTCAGCAAGAATCGTCTCAATCGGATAGGCGTATAAAGTGATGGCTTTTTGTTCATCTTTTTTTTCGTTAAAAAGTAAAGGGATGGGGATGATTTTTGCTTGAGGAATGATGGGGTCACCAATCCCTATATCTAAGTCAAAATGAATACTTGAGTTGCCTTCTAAGAAAGTCATTTTAAATTTTGCTCGGAAACCATCATATGTTCTTTCTTTTTGCGTATCCAGTAGGTTAAGCAATTCAAATTGTAGATCATCATTCAAGTCAATAGCAATAATGCTTTTGAGCATTCTTAGGATATTATCTCTATCTGCTGCTATATCTTTTAACAGGGTATCTAAATCTTTTGTAGTTCTTTGCTTTACGTTGAAAATGGTTCCAAGTAAAAAACCACCCTTGATGATAAAGTTATCTCTATAGTCACTTTCTTGTAACCTTAATAAGAATCTTTCAGCAGCGTATCGTATTCTATACTCTTCAAAACTAATTTTTGAGTTTTCTGCTTTTATTAAATCTTTTAGCCTATTTGACTTCATTATTCATTGTACCTTTCTTAATGTAATTGTAATTCCCACATATACTTATCTAACTCTTCTAATACACCCTGTTGGTAGGCTATTCTTCTTAATCGCTTGCTGTCCCTAGGGTATAAAGCATAGTATTGTCTTAATGCTTCGTATTTAACTTCTTCTTCTGTCTTAGAATTTGGAGTTAATATATCTGCTATAGTTCTTTCAGCAGAGGTAACCTGAACAAGATTGTTATTATTTGTGCTTCTCATAACAATCTGACTATTACCTATTGGGTCATTTTTTGTTAGTAAGATAGGATCATTTTTGGAATAAGTGAAGACAAGTGATTTATTATTATTGTATACTTCACTATGAATTTTAATGGCATGGTTTGCCTTTTTTTCTAATTGAGAAAAATTGTAATTTTTTGGCATACTCATAATAGTTCTTCGAGAAATTACATCAGTTAAATTGAGCATATATAAAGCAGATTCATGTGAAATAACTGCTCTTGAATATTGAGCTTGAAAGACAAATGGTGCATCCAAGCTTTTATGAGGGAATATATAAGTGTTGTTTGATATTTCTTGTAGTTTATATTTGTGGATGAATTTATCTAAATAGTAATCACTAATACCAGCTTTATTCATTAGTTTTTTCACTATATTTCCATTGTATTTTTCGGACTGAACAAGAAATAAAAATTCTTTGGATTCTACAGGTGGTAGTTTGGAATCCAATAAATACTCTTTTAATTTATGTGTAAAGAAAGGTTCCTTTAAAAAATTAATAACTTGTGACAGTTGTTCATAGTTAAGGGTACTTACCATATCGTTAATTATACTTTTTTTCTCTTCTATACTTTTATCAGGACTCTTATCAGGTTCGTTTATAAAAAAATCATCTAAGTTATAATTCATTTCCTACCCTCCTTTATTATTAATATTTTATCATTTAACTAGTAAAATTGAAAGTGTAATTAGTTATTTGTTCAAAAAAATAAAAAATAATGAACATTTTTTATTTTTTTAACCACTATTAACAGAAGATTGAGTAGTTAAATGTATAAATTTATACATACTTTTTGGGTTTAATGACGTGTTACGGATAGGGTCTTTTTCATATCATAGAAGAATCAACGTTTCATCATATATTACATTGATTGTAAGAGAATAAAATTAGATAAAATAAAAGACGATATCATAAAATGAAGATTTTCCTAATGGGTTATTGTGTGAAATAGAAAAATTATTCTAACACTGAACATAACTCTCTTTAGTGTTAGAATACATATGTTTTGATTTAGGTTTCGAATTCTAACAAATAGTTATGCCAGCAGTGATCTATAGATTTTACAAGTTGAAAAGGTTACTATTCCTAAGTTTGACAGTAGTGTATGGAAACCGTAAAATGAAATAAATAGCAATAAACTAATAAACTAGTCAAATAAGGGATATCAAAATATTTTATGAGATTGAGGAGGGACTACACATGAAAAAAGTTGTGTTTTTCATACCGGCAATACTATTTACAATATTATATGGCAGTTTAGCACTAGGTGGCGTGGGTTCGATAAACCCAATTGCTATTGCTTGCTTAATTTTGTTTTGGATTGCAGGTATCTTGTTAAGCAAAACCATATTTTGGGGTGGGGTACTGGGATTAATCCCTGGGGCATATTTTGTTTATTTGGGTACTCAAGAAACTGGACAAGTGTTTAATGAAGCACCGATTGGACTTATTGTTTTACTCTATTATGCGGCATGTATGTATTTTGTCTTTAGAAAAGGTTATTAGTGTAATTTCCATACTACTATTACTCATTTCCCTTGTTTTATTTTCCCTACTTCATACCGACATATCAAAACTTGTTACAGTTACTGTTGACCTCACAAAATGGCTGGATGTAGGCTTTTATTTATGGCAATGGGCTTGGTACAGTTTGATTGCTGGTATGGTGCTTAATATTCTTGCATTTGTTTTAAGAATGAAAAAAACTAATTAAAAAATGTTCCTGTTCTACGTTCAAGACATAAAATGCTTTGTTTCAGGATACTTTTAACAAAACTGCCTCACTTTATGCTAAGTTATGTTTATAAAATAGTTATCAGTAGACACCAAACTTTTGAAACATCATTTATAAGGAGCGGAGACAAGATGGACACAAGAGATAAAGATAAAAACATAAGCAGATTTTTACTGATTGTTACTTTGATTTTAGGCATTAACATTGTTCTCTTTAAAATTGCTAGCTTTTACTTTTTCCGAAGTGACATCCTTGATTTTGATTTCTGGCTAGGTGTAGTCTTAGTTACTTATAGTGGCTACGAACTATTTGAAAAGAAGAAAATTTTATAGAGATAGTTGATAAGTGGGTATAATCATCATACTGAGTAAAAAATTTCTAAACCAATAAAAAAAGCAGTCCTCACAACTATGTAAGGATTGCTTTTTTATTGGTTTAGAGCTTTTTCATAGGTATAAGCAAAAAGTTGGGTCTATAACAAAAGAGTTTCCGACAAAGCTATCAGAAATAACGGTGCAAAGCATAGCTGTACGCACAGTGGATGTTTGGAGCTTTCGCCGTTACAGCCACGTAGACAGCTAAGCCAGTGAGACCAAGGCTTACGGCGGTGCCACCGTTTCGATTTCTGATAGATTTGTCGGAAACGCTTTTGTGTTTTAGAAATAGATGTTATTTTTATGGACTATTTACCCAGTATTCAGTACATTATGCAAGGCATCTCTAGTCAAAAAACATAACTACCATCATAGCGACAGATATAATGCCAATAACAATTAAACTGTAAATTGGAGCAGTAAAGGCCAGGACTAAGGCAATGACATAGCCACCATATAATATTGACCTGTAAGTAAAGTTGACAGTAACATCCCTTTTTGCTTCAGGGTTATCTTTCAACACTTGCCAATCCAAGACTTGGAACATGACACTCCACAAGAGTAGTACCACGATAAACAGAACTCCCGGCAAGGTATCATTAGGTGAACGGCCTACCCAGTTTGATGTAAAAGGTACTAAGGCCAGTAAGAAGACCCAGATGCCATTAAATAGATAGGTTTGTTTGGAAATAATTTTTGCTTTTTTGAAAAGATTGTGGTGATTGTACCACACCGTATAAATCAGGGTGAAGCTAATAAAGTAAGCTAAGAAAACGGGCCATTCTTCAACAAGACTGGCTAAGGTATTGTATTGTGGTATATGCAGTTCTAACACCATGATGGTAGCTGCGATGGCAATAATAGCATCTGTAAAAGCTTCTAATCTATTTTTATTCATTTTTACATCAATCCTCCTTATACATACTATATTTTATAGGGAAAATCATCGTTTATCAATTAGGTTAGACTATATTTTTAAACTAGTCCAAGCAGCGTGTTGTCCGGCTGTGTGTCCCGTTACGAAAGCAGCCGTAATATTGTAACCACCTGTGTAACCGTGAATGTCCAGTAGTTCACCGCAAAAGTACAAGCCACTAACTTTTTTGGACCCCATGGTTTTAGGGTCAACTTCTTTAGTGCTCACACCGCCACCTGTCACAAAGCCTTTTTCGATGGGCAAGGAGCCATTTACCGTGAAGGTGAAGCCTTTGATGAGTCCAAGTAGGGCTTCTTCTTGTGGTTTGGTGACTTGGTTGATGGGGAGCTGTAAGGGCAGGTCTAAACGGTTTAGTAGAAATTCTGCGTAGCGTTCGGGCATCCATTCTTTTAGGAAGGTTTTGACCGCTCGCTGTGGAGATTCTTTTAGCCAAGCTTGCCATTCTTGAGCCAGAGAGCCTAGTGACCGGTTTGGCAGCAAGTCCAAGTGCATGGTAACTTCTTTGGTGACTTCTCTTTGCTGGATTTGGTAGACAAAGCTGGAGCAGCGCAAGACGGCTGGCCCCGATATGCCGAAATGAGTGAAAATCATATCCATCTGATGGGTGACAACTGCCTTTCCTTTTTTGTTGAGGACACTTAGGGCGATGTCTCGTAGGGAGAGGGCTCGTAGATTTTTGTCAGCGATAAAGGCTTCGTCACTGGTTAGGGGAACTTCGGTTGCAAACAGTGGGGTAATGGTGTGACCGGCAGAACGAGCCAAAGCATAACCATCACCAGTAGAGCCTGTTTTGGGGTAGGACTTACCACCCATGGCTAAGATGACAGATGTTGCGGTTAGGGCTTCACCGTTATCCAAAAGGACACCTGTTACTTGTTGATTGGCCACCAGAAGTTTCTTGACTTGGACATTCGTTCTAACGCTAACGCCTAGTTTTTTAATCTCCTTAATGAAAGCTTCTAAGATAGTCTTGGCGGAATCTGTAGTAGGAAAGAGCCTACCATGGTCTTCCTCTTTGAGCGCCACACCACGTGATTGGAAAAAATCAATAATATCATGATTGTTGTACTGAGAAAAGGCACTGTATAAAAAGCGACCATTTCCGGGGATGTGGGCAATAATTTCTTCAGCTGGTCTAGCGTTCGTTACATTGCATCGAGTGCCACCAGTTAGGAGCATTTTTTTACCTAAGCTAGGATTTTTTTCTAACAATAGTACCTTAGCACCATTTTGCGCTGCGGTGACCGCCGCCATAAGCCCACTAGTCCCACCACCCACAACAATTACATCATACGAATCCGTCATAAATTTCCATCCTTTTCTCTTATCTCAACTTGTCGTTTGAATCTTAAGTCTTTGTCATTGTACACAAAAAATAAGCTGAAAACTAGCATGATGGTTAATAAGTTGTCACTAATAACCTCAGTTTTTAAGCAGAGATAGGCCTAGCCGATTGACAACTACCTACATAGCTAAGGAGCAGTCAAAAAGTCCTTGCTGCCATTTAAACAAAAGAGTTTTGCGAGAATCTTACCAGAAATAACGGTGTAAAGCATAGCTGGCGCACAGTGGATGTTTCGGCTTTAGCCGATTACAGCCACGTAGACAGCTAAGCCAGTGAGACCTCGGCTCACGGCGATGCCACCGTTCTCATTTCTGGTAAGATTCTCGCAAAACTCTTTTGTGGTTTAGAAATAGAGGTTATTCTTAAGCCTGTATTGTTATGCCACCATTCTCATTTCTGACCGTTTTTCTGGCGCTCTATTTTTCACCTATAACAGCCGAATCCCCACCTTTTTCACAGCACCATTTGCTAGAATTCACTCTCAATCATGGTATACTAGTATCGAATAGAAAAGGAGGAATCCCCATGTCCTATATCTCAATCCAAGAAGAAACCAAAGAATATAAGAGCGGTGAAACCAGCACCTTAGCCAATGACCGCGTCTCCTTCGACATTAACGAAGGCGAATTTGTGGTGATCTTAGGCCCATCCGGAGCAGGCAAATCAACCGTGCTCAATATACTGGGTGGCATGGATTCACCAACATCTGGAAAGGTCATCGTTGACGGAGAAGACATTGCTCAATTCAATGACAAAGAACTCACCAAGTACAGAAGAGAAGCAGTCGGATTTATCTTCCAAAACTACAATCTAATCCCTAACCTGACAGCCAAAGAAAACGTTGAAATGGCGGTACAAATCTCTCCTCAAGCCAAAGACCCTATTCAAGTTCTGCAAGATGTGGGGTTAGGCAACAAACTTGATCATTTTCCTGCTCAGTTATCTGGTGGGGAGCAACAACGGGTGTCTATCGCTAGAGCAGTTGCTAAACAGCCTAAACTCTTACTTTGCGATGAGCCAACTGGAGCTCTGGACTTTGAAACCGGCAAACAGGTACTACATCTCTTGCAAGAAACCTGTTGGGAGCTAGGAACAACGGTTATCGTTATCACCCATAACCAAGAAATTTCCAAGATGGCAGACCGTGTTATTAAGATTAATAGTGGACAAGTGGAGAAGATTACGGTCAATGAAGCGCCGCTAATGGTAGATCAAATCGAATGGTAGGATGTGAGAATTAATGAAAAAGAAAGCATTAAGGCGTGATATCTTCCAAGAAATCCGTCTAACCTTCACCAAGTTTATATCGATTGTTTCCATCATTCTTTTGGGTGTAGGTTTTTTTGCCGGAATTAGTGCTACAGGGCCAGATATGATTTTAACGGCGCAATCCTACTATAAAAACCAACAACTAGCCGATATGCGTGTGGTGTCTACTATGGGGATCACGGAAGACGATCTAACCAAGTTGCAAGAGCTAGGGGATGTCAAATTAAGCCCCTCTAAAAGTGTGGAGATGTCTATCGATGGTGGAGGGCAAGTACTAGATATTCGACAATTGCCAACTGCTCAGGATGCCAATCAGCTCGTGTTGACACAAGGTCGCTTGCCCCAAAATACAAAAGAAATCCTACTTGATGCCAGTGCTGCCCTAAGTCATCATTACCAATTAGGACAGACCATTACCTTAAAAACTACTAAAAGCCAAGACGACTTAAGTCAGGAAGAAAAGGATGCTCAGCCTCATTTGGTAGCCAATGACTATACCGTGGTCGGCTTTGCCAACTCGCCCTTGTATATTCAACAGTTTAACCGTTCTTCGCCACAAAGTTCTAGCCTGATTGATGGCTTTGCCTATGTTATACCAGACGATATCAAAGGAGAAGTCTATACTGAGGTCTTTGTGCGTCAGAATGCTTTAGCTGGCCTGAATTTTAATGGAGACGACTACAAAGATAAGGTTAAGGAATTAATTGACTTAGCTGAAATATTGATGAATGGACAACCCTTGGCTCGTATCAATACCATCAAGGAAGAGGCACGTTTGAAGATTCAAGACGGGCAAAAGAAAATTGATGATGCCAAAAAAGCTATTAGTGATGCTGAGAAGAAATTAGCTGATGGACGCAAAGAGTTGGACGAAGGCTGGAAAACCTATCAGACCAATCTCAATGATTTCCAAAACAAGATTAGCCAAGGTCAGGCTAAATTAGACGAGTCTAAGAGCCAGTTGGACAGTTCAAAAGCTGAGATTGATAGTGGCTGGCAAACCTATTATCAAAACAAGGCGCTCTTGGATCAAGGGAAGGCGCAACTAGCTAGTCAAGAAGCTGTTGTTGAGCAACAGGTACGAGCAGGACTGGAACAGATCAACCAGATTCAGGCACAATTCAATGCCATTAAGGTGGTACCAATCCCTGACCGACCTATGGAAATTCCTAACCCAGATAAGCCAAAACCACCAACGGAATCAAGTTCATCGGACTCATCTAGCTCTTCAGACTCTTCCAGTCAGGAGAGTATACCAGATACCATTATTATCTATGTTCCAGCACCACCACCATTTACACCGGAAGAAAAGCAAGCCATGATGGTTCGTGCAGCTAACGGTGACCCCGAAGCATGGCAAATTCTCTTACAAGCTTATGCGACTGCTTTTATTCCCAAAGAAGAAATTCAAGGATTAATCGACCAAACGAAAAGTAAATTAGAAGGAGCTATGACTCAGTTCGAGCAGGCCAAAGCTGATTTACAAGCTCAAGAAACGCAACTAGTGGCTGGTAAAGCGCAGTTGGAAAACTCCCAAGCACAATGGGAAGCTGGTTATGAGCAGTGGGCAAATGGGCAAGAAACCTTGTCTAGCCAACGTATCAGCGGTCAGGAACAATTGGACCAAGCCAAAGAAAAGCTAGACGCTTCGGAGAAAGAATACCAAGAAGGTTTAGAAACCTTTACTAAAACCAAAGCGGAACATCAGCCAGATATTGATAAGGGAGAGGTAGACATTGCTAAAGCCAATGCGGACTTGGAAGATCTGGCAGAACCAGAATATTATTTCTTTGACCGCACCATCAACCCCGGCTATCAAGAGTATGCAGCCAACGCTGACCGTATGTCGGCTATCGCTCGTATCGTACCTCTCTTCTTTTTCTTGGTAGCTGCCTTAGTCAGCTTCACCACCATGAAACGGATGGTAGATGAACACCGATCCCAAATTGGAACCATGAAGGGTTTGGGCTATGGCAACTTTGACATTGCTAAAAAATATTTGGTTTATGCTGGTTTAGCGGCACTAATTGGTTCGGTTTTGGGCTTAGCGATTGGTTACCAGCTTTTTCCGAGAGTTATTTTCAATGCTTATTCCAGTCTCTATAATTTTGCCGACTTCACGATTAGTAGTTATTGGTCCTACACTATACTGTCTTTACTGATGGCCTTCTCTTGTACTTTGGGTGCCGTTGCTCTTGCAGGAGTAAGAACCTTTAGAGAAAGTGGCGCTAGTCTGATGCGACCACGACCACCAAAACAGGGGCACCGAATTTTATTAGAACGAATCGGCTTTATTTGGAATCGATTGAGTTTCAGTAGAAAGATTACCATGAGGAACCTCTTCCGTTACAAAGGCAGAAACTCTATGACGGTTATCGGAATAGCCGGATGTACCGCCTTGATTGTAACAGGATTTGGGATTTCAGATTCTATTTCCGGACTTGCTAGCAAGCAGTTCGAGGAATTGACCACCTATACAACCATCGTATCCTATGCCGATGATGCTAGCCAAGAACAAAAGGATCAGCTAGAGTCCTCTTTGTTAGCCAATTCAGAAGTAGAAAGTCTCTTTACTGCTAGCACTAGCCAAATTGATTTGGTAATCGATGGGGAAAACAACCAGCAGGTGACGGTCCTTGCACCGTTGGAGGGAGATTTTTCTGCTCTAGTCCACCTCAGACAGCGTAGGGACGGGCAGTCGCTCACCTTGCCAGAATCAGGTGCCATCATCACAGAGAAACTAGCCAAATTGTTAGGGCTATCAGTAGGAGATACGGCAACTGTGAAGGATACAACCGACAAAACCTATACCTTCACTGTAGCTGGCATTACGGAGAATTACTTAGAGCACCGACTCTATGTGTCACCAACCACTTATAGTGAAGCTTTGAAGAAACCGATTATCGAAAACACAGTCTTCCTTAAACTAAAAGGCAATGAAAGTGAACAAGCTACATTTTCAAGGAAGCTAAACGAAGAAAAAGGCGTTCTATCCGTCATGCAAATGGGCTCCATCGTGACGTCCTTTAAAGATACGATAGCCAGCTTGGACATTATTACTATCGTCTTAATTGTTTCAGCGGCTACTCTAGCCTTTATCGTTCTCTATAACTTGAGTAACATCAACATTTCTGAGCGGTTAAGAGAGTTATCGACCATTAAAGTTCTAGGTTTTTACCCAAAAGAAGTGTCCATGTATATCTTCCATGAGCTGTTCATTCTAACTATTTTAGGGATTGCATTTGGGTCTGCTTTAGGTGCTGTCCTGAATATCTTCGTATTGAAAACGGCTGAGATCGACCTCATGCTATTCCCAGCTCAAGTTTCATGGCTTAGCTACCTCTATTCGGCAGTTCTGACCTTAGTCTTCTCTAGCGTAGTTATGCTAGCAATGCATAGGAAATTACTAAAAGTTAACATGGTAGAAGCTTTGAAAGCAGAAGAATAAAAGATAATGAAATAAGCTCCAGAAATCAGATGGTTGATTTCTGGAGCTTATTTCTCCTCACAAATGAGATAGTTGCGCAAAACTCTTTTCTTGAATCGCAGTCTGGAATTTTTGCCCAATCCCGTTTCATTTCTCTGTTAAAAAGGGGGGCAAGGTATTATGGTGTGTGGCTGAGCTTTCCCCTTGTATTTATGAGCTTTCATTTAGACATTGAAAAGATGAGTATTGACGAATTATGAGAAAATAGGCTCAAAACTGATGATTTACTGGGAATAGAAGTGTTCTACTCCCAGTAAATGAGCTAAAATAGATAAGTTTTCTCATAAATCCCTCTAATTTAAGTCCTAAAAGAACAAAAAGGCTCAAATAATGATGAATTATGAGAAAACAGGCCCAAAACTGATGATTTACTGGGAATAGAGTACTCCTACTCCCAGTAAATCAGCCAAAATAGATAAGTTTTCTCATAAATCCTTCTAATTATAGCCCTAAAAGAACAAAAAGGCTCAAATAATGACGAATTATGAGAAAACAGGCTCAAAACAGGTGGTTTACTGGGAATAGAGTACTCCTACTCCCAGTAAATGAGCTAAAATAGATAAGTTTTCTCATAATTCAAACGAAAAAGGAGCCCCTAGATAAGCAATCAAAAATGAGATAGCTAGGTAGATAGTCCTATCATAATACAAAAGAGTTTCTGAAAAATTTATCCGAAATAATGGTGTAAGACAGCACCGTCTTTTCGATTTCGGATATATTTTTCAGAAACTCTTTTGTTTAGTGATAATGCAGACCATTTAGCTAGCCTTCTTATCTGCATAATGATTTGGTAGCACGATATTCACCACAATCGCAATGATGGCGCCAATCACCGTATCTAAAACACGTTGGATGGCAAATGAAATATTTTCATCATTTTCCACATTAAAGTAGATGACGCAAAAGGTGGCGCAGGTGCTGATAATACCAGAAGGGTTGAACTGGTTGCTAAAGAGGATGATGATAATGACCGCTAGTGGCGCAAAAATAATATCGGCATATCCTCCTAGACTCAAAGAAACTTTTATGTAAATAAAAATAGCTGCTAAGACACCACCCAAAATATTCCCAAAAACACGGACCTTTCCAAAGGTAACTGTCTCATTATGGTCCGTTCGTAAGGTAAATATCGAGGAAATTGCCGCCAACATGGGGGAACCACGATTGATCAATTTGAACAAGAGAACACAAAGCCCTACAGAAATAGCTGTTTTGGTGGTTCGCAAGCCGATATGAAATGGACTTTGAGGTTTGCTTGGCATAAAATTCATCCTTTCCAATGTGATAAAACCATCTTTAAGAAAAAAATACCACATTTTAAGTGTAAAAACAAGGAAATTACTTTCAATTATACACGTATTAAGTGTATAATAGGCATAGGTAAACAATAAAAAGATAAGTGCAAGGAGGAAATATCATGAATGAAGCGTTAGTACAATTAGTCTTAGAAGCCGTTAAGGAGCAATACGTTAACGAGAAAGCTTTTTATAGCAACGAATTAGGCATCAGCCCTCAAAGTTGGGACCGCTGGAAAAAAGGTCAACAAGGTCTCAAGTACGATAACATGCAGATTCTATCTGTTCTTTTTACTGATTATGAATGGATGTTGGTACGCAAGGTTTGTCGCAATGCGGAAATATTCCCTGAAGTAGCCGCAGATCCTGTCGCAGAGTACAAGCAGCTGAAGTTCCACACCGCTACAAAATGGATTCAACGAGGAGTGGCAACTGTCGAGTGGCGTAATGCTGATAAGGTTCAAGGCATTAAGAAACAGCACCTCACTACCCTAAGAATTTCCGTCAATTATGGTTTTTGGAGCTACCAAGACATTATCGAGTTACACCTACCAAGCCTAGTACGCCAACAAATTGAATCAGAAAAAGTGACCTTATTAGAATGGTTTGACGACTATTCTAAAGATACTTTACAAGAAATTAAGGCTGTAACAGAATAGTAAACATTAAAATCGAATAAAATTGACGGCTATCTGGGTGAGTTTATGGTAAAATTGTTCAATGAATAGGATTTTTCATGTGTACTTTTAAATGACGTTTAAGGAGACAATGTGGCGAAAAAATATAAGAAAAAAAAGATGATCTACCACGCTAAAAGAGGCTTCCGACTATCAGCGCAAGTAATTGTTTTAGGCTTGCTTTCTTTGGTCAGTGTGATTATTGTAGGTGTTCTGTCAGCCGTTAATAGCCAACCGCCTCAACCAGATGTAGCGGCAGAGAAACGACAATTTATTGAAACCTTAGCTCCAATTACCCAAGAAGTCTACAAAGAGTATGGTGTCTTGCCCAGTATTAGTCTATCCCAAGCCATTTTAGAGAGTGACTGGGGAACTAGTTCTTTGGCAGCACAATATTATAATCTGTATGGAATGAAAGGTAGTGGTGCAAGTCCTAGTGTTGATTTGGAAACTTCGGAATTTCACGATGGGCAATGGGTGCAGATTACTGGTCGTTTTCGTGTCTTTTCTTCATGGAAGGAGTCGATTGTGGATTATGCCATGCTGATGGTGGAGGGTGTAGACTGGAATCCCAATCTCTACCAGCCAGTTTTACAAGCTAGCAACTACAAAGAAGCGGCTCATGCCTTAGTAACAGCGGGATATGCAACGGACCCAACTTATGCAGAAAAATTGATTCAAATGATTGAGGAATATAACCTACAAGAGTACGATACATTGCCACCGACACCAGTGGAGTCGAGCAAGAACTAGTGGGGGTGGACACCATTGCTAGCTATATGATAAAAGAAATAATTCGTAACCTAAATCCTAGGTTGCTTTTTGATAAAGGAGAAATGTAATGACCAAAGATAAAGTAAACATCCCATCTGTCATGTCTGATCTACGTAGAGAGATTGTTCATGTTCCAGATATTATTCGCTCTTGTTCCGGTATAAGAATTTATGGTCGTCGCATTCGTTCGGTCTTATTCTCAACCGACGTTTCCATTATCAGCAACACAGATGCCGATGCTGTTTTGGCTGTCTATCCCTTTACACCTAGTCCAACCATCATCAAGAGTATTATGGTGGTGTCTTCTATTCCGGTTTTCGCTGGTGTGGGAGGCGGTCTAACAACTGGATTTCGTTCAGCAAATATGAGCCTATTTTCCGAGTCTGAAGGGGCTATGGCTGTGGTTGTTAATGGACCAACTCCAGCAGAAACCATCGAAAAAATTGATCAAATGGTGGATATTCCAATTATCTACACGGTAGTTTCTAGTCAATCAGCCATTCAACCACGCTTGGATGCCGGAGTGGATATCCTTAATGTTTCCGGTGGCCCTAATACGGCAGAAATCGTTCGCAAGCTGCGCCAAGACTTTCCAGATGTACCAATTATGGCTACAGGTGGCCCAACAGAGGAGACCATTCGTCAAGTCATCGAAGCGGGGGCTAATGCCGTTACCTACACACCGCCTTCCAATGGTGAACTATTCAAAGAAAAAATGATTAAGTACAGAACTAAAGAAGAGAACCAACACTTACAGGAAAAAAGTTAGAGGACATAGAAGTTAACAAATGGGGATGAGGGGTGTTAGAAATGAGTCAGTTACTACCAGGTCACAGAGTTGGAATCATAGGGGGGAGCTCACAGAACCTGTCAATTATACAAGCCGTACAGCTAGCTGGATATGAAGCTTTTATCTATCGGACAGAGGCTGAAATGGATTTTCCGGCAGCAGATTCACAAACAGTTGGGAGCTACGAGGACAAACAAGCCTTGATGGACTTTGCCCAAACGGTTGACGCGCTCTTGATATTAAGCAATGCTGTGGATATCGATATTCAGTTTGCACTCAGCAGTAAAACTCGTATCTATCAATCCTTTGAGTTGGCAGAAGTGGCACAAAACCGATTAGTCGAAAAGCTTTTTTTAGAAGAGCGAGCTATCAATCTAGCACCCTACAGTTTGATTACGACTGTTGGAGAACTACCAAGCGCCCTAACCAGTATCGGCTTTCCAGCAACCTTAACGGCTAATCGCCCGCAAGGAAAAGAGGAGACGTATATGATTTACGACCATGATATGGACGATCATGTCTTAGAAATGGTTACGACTCAACCTTGCATGCTAACGGCTTGGTTACCTACTAAGCGCTCATTTACCGTGTCTGTTATCAAAGATTTTGACAATCATCAGACTATTTTACCAATTACTGAAAACACTTATGTAAACGGACGATTGAAATTTTCTATTGCCTCAAAACGGATGAATCCTGAATGGGTAATTGAACTAAAACGGATTGCTTATAAGGTACTGGAAGGGGTAAATGGTACTGGTCTGGTTAGTTTAAACATCTTTATGGCGACCAATGGTATTTTTTATGTTGACAAGGTGGACCGTTTGCCTCTGCCCAATCAATGGTTCAGCCAAAAACAGATTGACTATTCAACGGCGCAGCTGATGGTGCGTTTGGCGGTCAGTCTTCCCATCAATTCAGTAGAGTTAAAAAAAGAGACCATCCTTATCCCTATCTATCAACATATGATGCAAAAAATTGACTTGTTAAGCTTAATCAAACCGTCTTGGGAAGTGGAGTATTTTAACCGACAAGCTAGCCAAGCAGATGACATTGTGGGAGTTTTACGTTTAAGTGGCGATTCCAGTGTGGATTTGTTAAATGAAATCGACACCTGTGACATTTTCCAGACCAAGTAACTTGGTTGATAGGCATCTTCTAGCCATAAATATCAGTTATCGGTGGGTGTGGTGATTTTTTTTGGGGAAGCTATTCCAAAAGAATCACCACATCGACTGTCTGAGATGTCGCTCTTCAACTAAACCTAACGAACCAAGTCTCAAAAACCCAAGATGAAAGGAAGTCTCCTGTGACAAATCTAAAACTTGTTCAAGGTATGAACCCCAGACAAAAAGAAGCTGTTTTACATGTGGAAGGCCCCTTGCTGATTATGGCAGGTGCTGGAAGTGGTAAAACACGAGTTCTAACTCATAGAATGGCCTATCTCTTACAAGAATATGACGTGAATCCGTGGAATATTCTAGCTATCACCTTCACCAATAAGGCTGCTAGAGAGATGAAAGAACGGGTGGAAAAATTAGTAGGTAGCCAAGCACAAGATATGTGGGTGTCAACCTTTCACTCCATGTGTGTTCGCATCCTCAGACGGGAATGCGAAAAACTAGGCTATGCTAGAACGTTCACTATCAGCGATCCTAGCGAACAACAAACCCTTGTTAAACGTATCATGAAAAAACAAAATATCGATTCCGATAAATTTAGCCATCAGATGGTTTTAGGCAAGATTAGCCAAGCCAAAAATGACCTCTTAGGCCCAAATGAATTTGAAAGCTACAACAAGGGCTATATCGACTCAATAGTGGCAAAAATCTATAAAGACTACCAAAAAGAACTCAAACAAAGTATGAGCATGGACTTTGATGACCTCATCATGCTAACGGTTCAACTCTTCCAACAATTCCCTGAAACCTTAAGCTTCTACCAAAACAAGTTCCAGTATATTCATGTGGATGAGTACCAAGATACCAATCATGCCCAATACAAACTCGTCAAACTCCTAGCTGAAAAACTAAAAAATATCTGCGTTGTAGGAGATGCTGACCAAAGTATTTATGGCTGGCGTGGAGCTAATATGGAGAATATCTTAGACTTTGAAAAAGATTACCCCAACGCAAAAGTCGTGCTCTTAGAACAAAATTACCGCTCAACCAAAGTCATATTAGAAGCGGCTAATCAAGTCATTCAAAATAATCAACAACGAAAAGAAAAGAATCTTTGGACAGAGAATGACCAAGGGCAAAAGATTAGCTATTACCGAGCACAGTCCGAACAAGATGAGGCTCTCTTTGTTGTCAGTCAAATCCAAGAGCACATAGCCAATCAGCGAATGAACTATGATGATTTTGCCATACTATACAGAACCAATGCCCAATCACGTATTTTGGAAGAACGCCTTTTAAAAGCCAATATGCCTTACCGTATGGTCGGTGGACAACGATTCTACGACCGCTTAGAAATCAAGGATATTCTAGCTTATCTACGGCTTTTGATTAATCCCTATGACGACATGAGTTTTAGACGGGTTATCAACTCCCCAAAAAGAGGGGTAGGCCCAGCCAGTCTAGAGAAATTAGCTGATTTTGCTAGCATGCACGATATGTCCTTACTAGAAGCTAGCCGAAATAGCGTCTTAGCCAATATCAAAGGCAAGGCTGGTAAAGGGATTAGCGACTTTGCTAAAATCTATGAAGATATAGCCAAAATGCAAGAATTTTTACCGTTCAGTGAATTGATTGAAGAATTTATCAAACATACGGGCTATATTCAACAACTACAGTTAGCCAACAACTTAGAGTCCGATGCTCGAATTGAAAATATTCAAGAGTTCATTTCTGTGGCTAAACAATTTGAAAAGGACCGCTTGGACTTGGAAAGTGAAGAGCCGGCACTCATTCAGTTTTTAACTGACCTAGCCTTGGTTAGTGATTCTGATACGCAAGACCAAGAGGGCAGGTCTGTCACCATGATGACCCTGCATGCTGCTAAGGGGCTAGAGTTTCCAGTCGTTTTCTTGGTCGGTATGGAAGACGGTATTTTCCCATCAAGTCGCTCTATTATGGAAAACGATGATGTGGAAGAAGAGCGTCGTTTGGCCTATGTAGGCATTACTCGTGCAGAGGAAAAACTATATCTAACCAATGCCTATTCCCGCCTACTTTACGGCAGAACCCAATCCAATAGAGCCTCTCGTTTTATCGATGAGATTGATCCTAAACTTTTAGACGAAAGCCGTGGAAGCCTGTCAAATGGCTATAGCGGAGGGTATGGATCTTCTTATGGTAAGACCTCTTCATACGGCGGCTCCTCTTATAAAGAAAGTACGTATACAGGTAGCTCATTCACTTCTTCAAGAAGTTCCCAATCGTCATTTCAAAAGAATGCATCTAGCGACCGTTCTAGGATGGTTGCCAACAAGGCTATGTCAACACCACACAAGGCTAGTGCCAGCTCAGCAGAGACGGAAACGTGGCAAGTTGGTGATAAAGCAGAACATAAGAAATGGGGCATTGGAACAGTTGTTAAAACTAGTGGAAAAGATACCAGCCTAGAATTAGATATTGCCTTTCCTTCAGAGGGGATTAAGCGTCTCTTGGCTAGCTTTGCCCCTATTACCAAAGTAAAAGATGCTAACCAATAACCATTCAGTAAGGGAGAAATGTTATGACTATGACAGAACACGAAGCAAAACTTGCCATAGACAAATTACGACAAGAGCTTGATGCCAATAGCTATGCCTACTATGTAAAAGATAGTCCTTTGATTTCCGATAGTGACTATGACAAGCTTTATCAAGAGTTACTGCAATTAGAGGCGGACTTTCCGTCTCTAGTTACAGCAGACTCACCCAGTCAACGTGTAGGTGGAATGATCCTATCAGGCTTTGAAAAAGTTGTTCATCAAGTACCCATGCTCAGTTTGTCTAATGCTTTTAACAAAAATGACTTACTGAGTTTTGACCAACGTTTGCGAAAACTGACAGAACAAGACTTGAATTATGTTTGCGAACTTAAAATTGATGGTCTATCCATTTCTCTCCAATATGAAGATGGTATCTTGGTTAGAGGAGCAACTCGTGGAGATGGAACAATTGGCGAGGACATCACCCAGAATATTAAAACGGTTAAATCCATCCCTTTAAAACTGCAAGAACCTATCAGCCTTGAGGTTAGGGGCGAATGCTTTATGCCCAAACAATCGTTTATAGCCCTCAATATGAGTCGTGAACAGGAAGGGCAAGAAGTCTTTGCCAATCCACGCAATGCTGCAGCAGGTAGTTTGAGGCAACTCAATTCAGCTATCACAGCAAGTCGGAATCTTGATGCCTATTTATATAGCACGGCAGATGCCAAATCATTTGCAGCAAACAGCCAGGAAGAACTCTTAGAAAGAATGACTCAACTTGGCTTTCGAACTAATAATTTGAGACGAATTTGTGGTACAATAGATGAAGTTTGGAGCTTTATCGAAGAGATGACGCTAGAACGCAACCAACTGCCATATGAAATCGATGGGATTGTGGTCAAGGTAAACCAGTTTTCTGCTCAAGAGGAGATTGGTTTTACCGTTAAAGCACCTAAATGGGCTATAGCCTATAAATTCCCAGCAGAGGAAGCCCAAACGATTATTCGTGATATAGAATGGACTGTGGGCAGGACCGGTGTTGTGACACCGACTGCTATCATGGACCCAGTGCAACTTGCTGGTACTATTGTTCGTAGAGCAAGTTTGCATAATGTTGACTTGATTCGCCAGCGTGATATTCGCTTATTGGATACAGTTGTCGTGCATAAGGCGGGAGACATTATTCCTGAAGTCACTCGGGTTATTTTAGAAGAGCGACCACTTGATTCACAACCCTATCCTATCCCACAAACCTGCCCAACCTGTCACAGCAACCTAGTTCATCTAGAAGAGGAAGTGGCACTGCGTTGTATCAACCCAAAATGTCCAGCCCTTCTTAAGGAAGGTTTGACCCATTTTGTCTCCAGAGATGCCATGAATATGACGGGCATTGGTGTGCGAATTATTGACCAGCTATTTGAAAAACACTTAATAGAGGATGTAGCTGACCTCTATCGTTTGACCCTAGACCAATTACTAACCATGGACAAGGTCAAAGAAAAATCAGCCAGCAAGATGCTACAAGCAATTGAAAAAAGCAAAGAAAATTCTTTGGAACGCCTCTTAACAGGTCTCGGAATTCGTCATGTAGGTACCAAGGCAGCCCTACAATTGGCTCAGAATTTTAAAACCCTTGCCAATTTGATGCAAGCTAGCCTAGAAGATCTCTTACAAATTGATGGTCTAGGTACAGTGATTGCTGATAGTGTACAAACCTATTTTAGCCTAGAACCAGTCCAAGAGATGATGCAGGAACTGCAAGATGCTGGAGTCAATACTATCTATCTAGGTCTAAGTTTGGACGAGATTGAGTCAGTAGACTCCATTTGGCAAGATAAAACGGTGGTCTTAACAGGGACCTTGGACAACTATTCTAGGTCAGATTTGAAGAAGATGATTGAGTCGCAGGGCGGTAAAGTAACGGGATCAGTTTCTAAAAAAACAGATCTTGTTGTTGCCGGAGAAGCGGCAGGAAGCAAACTAGACAAGGCCTTGGAACTAGGAATTCCAGTCTGGTACCAAGATGACTTGGACCAGGCCATGGAAGGAAAGGAAAATGAATGATGAATAAAAAACAAGTGCTAGGATTGATGGCAACCAGCCTCTTTCTAACGGGTTGTGTTGGTTTGGATAACCTATCATCACAATCCAGTGGCGATCAAAAAACTAGTGAAAACACAGTGACGGTACAATCGACAACCAATCAGCTATCCAATGATTATTACCGCGCTCTTATTATTGATGGAAAATACCAACCTAGCCAGTCAAGAGGGGTTAGCTTGAGTTTAAATTCTGGCTTTAACATGCGGAATTTTGAGACAGGTTTAATCGGTTTGTCACGCAATATTTTCCCGACTAGCCAATATTTTTTCCAAGAGGGACAAATTTTAAATACGGCAACCATCAATAGTTGGATTAATCGTACCAGTGATACCAATCCAGAAGGCTTAAACCCAGCAGCTACGGGAGACGCAGCGGGGGCTGGCAGAACTCCTTATTACCTAGCTCAAATTCTAGAGCAAGACTACATGATTCAAACAGAAAATAACTTTGAATTGGGTGGTATCAGTATCGGATTGGCTATGAATTCTGTTGATTACTATACGGCTAATGATGTCAACCTCCATCAAGAAATATCTGATGAAACCTTGCAAGAACAGGGCAAGGCCATGGCAAACACCATTCTAACGCGCTTGCGCCAAAATGATGCGTTAAAGAGTGTACCTATTGTTTTTGGTATCTTTAAACAAACCAGTGAAGATGATATTGGTGGTGGTACCTATGTTTTGGAAGCTACCTCTATCGAAGGAACTCAGGTCAGTGAATGGATACCGCGGAATAATAAGATTGTGGTTCTGCCTTTATTAGAAGGCGACCCAACAGAAGAGTCCATTGCTTTTGAAAACTTTAGAAGTGAAGTGCAAAACTTCTTCCCTAATCTTTCCGGAGTGACGGCTCGAGTGAATTATTCCGACAATGTCGCTAAGAAAATGGTCGTTTCTGTCATGACTCAATTTTATGGCGAATCAGAGATTATTGCTTTAACCCAACACGTGACCGATGTAGCCAATAAGTACCTACCGAAAGCTGTACCGGTTGAAGTTAGAATATCTTCCATTAACGGTATGGAAGCATTCCTCATGCAGGATATGGAAAAAGGTGTCTTTACCTATCATGTTTTTGACTAAGTCGTTTCAGACTTAGCCAAAACTGATAGCAGCTAGGTTACCTTAATCAAGTAAAAATAAGAATAAAAGTGAGGCAAACGAGATGGCAATTGAAGAAAAAGAAGTTCACCATGTGGCTCGGCTAGCTAAACTAGCATTTGCAGACGACCAAATCATTCATTTTACAGAACAAATGAGTGATATTATCGATATGGTTGAAGAACTAGAATCCGTAGATACAAGTGGAGTACCAATTACGACACACGGCTATGCCTTAGTCAATGTTATGCGTGAAGATGTGGCAGATGCAGGAACACCACGTGAGTTACTAATGAGAAATGTAAAAACGTCAGAAAATGGATACATACAAGTGCCCGCCATTATGGGCGCAGATGAGGAGGGTGAAGCATGAGTTTTTTTCAAGATAAAACCTTAGTGGACTTGCATGAAGGCTTGCGCAAGAAAGAGTTTACGTCTCTTGACTTGACCAAAGAAACCTTTAAAGCCATTCGAGACATCGATCCTAAAGTTGAGGCCTTCCTGACTTTAAACGAAGAAGCTGCACTCCTTCAAGCACAAGCTGCTGACCAAAAAGGCTACAGTGAAGAAGTGTCTTTACAAGGATTACCAATCGGTATCAAGGATAATATTGTTACAAAAGATCTAATCACTACTGCTGCTAGCCGTATGTTAGAGGACTTTAACCCAATTTATGATGCGACTGTGATGGACAAGTTGAATGAGATTGGTGCGGTTACTGTTGGAAAACTAAATATGGATGAGTTTGCTATGGGTGGGTCTACTGAAACATCTTACTTTAAGCAAACCAAAAACCCTTGGGATTTAAGCAAAGTTCCCGGTGGTTCAAGTGGTGGTTCTGCTGCTGCTGTTGCTTCAGGACAAGTCTTAGCCTCTCTTGGTTCAGATACAGGTGGTTCCATTCGTCAACCAGCTAGCTTTACTGGTGTTGTAGGGATGAAACCAACATACGGACGTGTGTCTCGTTTTGGATTGATTGCTTTTGCCTCAAGTTTAGACCAAATCGGACCATTTACCCGTACAGTAACGGATAATGCTTTGGTATTAGAAGCTATTTCCGGTTATGACAAACGTGATTCAACAAGTGTTAAGCAAGCTGTGCCTGCCTATCATAAAGGCTTGACAGGGGATATTAAAGGTATGAAAATTGCTTTGCCTAAGGAATATTTTGCAGAAGGTGTCGATAAAGAGGTTCAAGAAGCTGTCCTTAAAGCAGCAGAACAATTCAAAGCTTTGGGCGCAACGGTTGAAGAAGTGTCCTTGCCTTACTCAAGATACGGAATTCCTGCCTACTATATTATCGCATCATCAGAAGCGTCATCTAACTTACAACGATTTGATGGCATTCGTTATGGCCATCGTTCAAATAAGGCGGAAACCTTGGACGAGTTATATGTTAAGAGCCGTTCAGAAGGCTTTGGGATGGAAGTCAAGCGCCGTATTATGTTGGGAACCTTCTCTTTAAGTTCAGGCTATTACGATGCTTACTTTAAAAAGGCTGGACAAGTAAGAACCTTAATCAAACGTGACTTTGAACAAGTTCTAAGCCAATATGATTTGATTCTGGGACCAGTTTCTACGTCAACCGCGTTTGGGTTAGGGGAGCACAATGATGACCCAATCAGTATGTATATGTCTGACTTACTAACTGTTCCTGTTAACCTAGCGGGGCTACCAGGGATTTCAGTTCCAGCTGGTTTTTCCAAAGAGGGATTGCCAATTGGTATCCAATTGATTGGTAACTATTTCCAAGAACAAACTATCTACCAAGCGGCCTACGCCTTTGAGCAAGCAAATGACTATTATTTGCAACGCCCAAGTTTATAAGGAGGACTATAAATGAATTTTGAAACCGTAATTGGGCTTGAAGTCCATGTTGAATTAAAAACAGAATCCAAGATTTTTTCTCCTTCGCCGGCTCATTTTGGTGCGGAACCTAACACCAATACCAATGTTATCGACTGGGGTTATCCAGGGGTTCTACCTGTTATGAATAAGCGAGCGATTGAATTTGGTATGCGAGCAGCACTTGCCTTGAACTGCCAAATTTCTCAAGAAACAAAATTTGATCGTAAGAACTATTTCTATCCTGACAACCCAAAGGCCTATCAAATTTCGCAATTTGATTATCCGATTGGGCATGATGGGTGGATTGATATTGAAGTTGATGGCATGACCAAACGTATTCGCATTGAACGGGTTCATTTGGAAGAGGATGCTGGGAAAAATACGCATGGAACAGATGGCTTTTCTTATGTTGACTTGAACCGTCAAGGAACGCCTTTGATTGAGATTGTGTCAGAAGCGGATATGCGTTCTCCTGAAGAAGCTTATGCTTACTTGGAAGCCTTGAAACAGATGATTATGTTTACTGGCGTTTCCGATGTCAAGATGGAAGAGGGGTCTATGCGTTGTGATGCCAACATCTCTATTCGTCCTTATGGGCAAGAAGAGTTTGGGACTAAGACTGAGTTGAAGAACTTGAACTCCTTTAACTTTGTGCGTAAAGGCTTGGCTCATGAAGAAACTAGACAGGCCAATGTCTTGCGTGTCGGTGGAATCATCCAACAAGAAACCAGACGATATGATGAAACGACTGGTCAAACTATCCTGATGCGGGTTAAAGAGGGATCGAGTGACTACCGTTACTTCCCTGAGCCTGACCTACCAAACTTGCAGATTTCGGATGAATGGGTAGAAGAAGTGCGCCAACGCATTCCTGAAATGCCAGCCAAACGCCGTGAACGCTACACCAAAGAATTTGGTTTGCCAGATTATGATGCTATGGTCTTGACGCTTTCAAAAGAAATGTCAGACTTCTTCGATCAGACAGTGGCAGCTGGAGCTGATCCGAAACTAGCCTCCAACTGGTTAATGGGTGATATTTCAGCTCATTTAAATAGTCAAAAATTAGAACTACATGACTTGAAATTGAGTCCAGAAAGCTTGGCGGAAATGATTCGCTTGATTGAAGATGGGACTATCAGTTCTAAGCTTGCTAAGAAAGTTTTCTTGCTTTTGGCCAATGAAGGTGGTACTGCTAAGGGTGTTGTTGAGAAACATGGCATGGTGCAGTTAAGCGACCCAAGCCAATTGTTGCCAATTATCCAAGACGTTTTAGCCAATAACCAACAATCTATTGAAGACTACAAGAACGGAAAAGATCGTGCGGTAGGATTCCTAGTTGGACAAATCATGAAGCAAACAAAAGGTAAGGCCAACCCAGGAGTGGTTAACCAATTGTTGCAGGATGAGTTGAAGAAAATTTAATAATGAGTTTATGGAAACCTAGAAGCCGTGGTGCTTTTAGGTTTTTTGTTTTGGATTATGGTAGTCGAGCATCCAGAGCATCTGTCGGGAATGAGAACGGTGGCACCGCCGAAAGCCTTGGTCTCTCGGCTTAGCTGTCTACGTGACTGTCTATTGTCGAAAAAGTCTATTCACAAAGAAAGTTACAGCTAGGTCGTTTTGCCTTTCTTTTTCTAGTAGGTTATTGTGTGCCACTCTTGTTATTTATGGTTGGATTTTTAGTCATTGGTCTGATGAATGGCGTTAATCCATTTATTTTGCCAATTTCCTACTACAGTCAAACAGGGTTAATGGTGACTTCGATTGGGGCATTTCTTGTCCAAAGTATATTGTATCAGGTTCTTGGTCTCTTGGTTATCTACCAATTGGTCCGCCTTTTCATTTGTTTGGGAGCTGATTTACCTTTGATTTTGATTGCCCTTGTCCTGGGTTGGTTGCCTGTGATGGTGTCATCCAGTTTGTGAACTTATCTGCCTATGGTGCATGCACAATCTCTTTATGTGTTTGCAGAGAAAAGTAGTCATCTGCGCTTTTCACTTCAGGAGGGGGTTATCTTGTTGGGTGTTGATGCTCTGGTGATAACGGGAGTGTTGGCGCTTGTTAGGAAGAGGAATCAGATATATTTTATTTAGGTTGTTTTGCTTTAGTGTATAGGGTATATCATTTCAACTTAGCTAGTTGGATTAGTTTTAACCTTTCAATAATATAAATATAAGGTTTAGGTAAAAAATATATTTAAAGCTATTCTTATTAGATGAGCATCGCTAAATCAAGAGCTTTTTCTTTAATCTATAAAAAACTTTAGATGATTAGTCAAAAATCAATAGGATACATACACGCTAAGGTTGCTATGCTGTACACCTTGATTTTACTTAAATTATCTAAAGTTTTTTATGTTTTTTGTTTTGCAAATAGAAATTCCCAAATTATAAATGTTGAGTTAAAGGAGGTAGATTATTTTTATGAGAATTATTTTTTTATTTTTGAAGTTGCTGATAGTAGAAAATGATTAATCTATATCAAAAAAATTTAATACAAATTGGCATTTTAGGGGATTATTACCAGACTGTATTTGGAACTATTTTAAGTATAATTAAAAATCTTTTTATTTTTAAACTTTTTAAAACTGATAGCATGAAAAATTTAAACAACCACGCTAATGTTTCTAAAAAATTACAAAATAATTAATATATCATTACATATCATAAAATAATATAGATGTTTAATTTTATTTATATATAATATTACTTAAGGAAACGTTTACTTAAAATTATCATGAGGAGGATTTAAATGGATGGAATGGAAGAAATTTCGTTTTTAATGATTGCAGATATTGGAGAAGCAAAATCATTAATCATGAGTAGTATTGATAAAGCATCAGAAGGGAACTTTGATACGGCTAAAGATTTAATCAATGCCTCCAATAAAAAAATGGGACAAGCACATGAGAGGCATTTTGGATTAATTCAAAATGAAGCACAGGGCGAAAAAATCGCATTGGATTTATTGTTTATCCACGCAGAGGATCAATTGATGAGCACATCACTTTTAAAAGATTTGGCAGAAAAATTAATTATAATGTATGAAAAAATGTATGACTTAAAAAACAAATAAGGAGGGTTTTGTATGAATAAGGAAAATAAGATTTTAAAAAGCATTAATAATTTTGCACAAAAAATGGCTTCACAAATTTATTTTCGTGCACTCAGAGATGCTTTTGTTACAACTGTTCCTTTTTTAGTTTTAGCTGGTCTTATGATATTAATTAACAATGTTATTATCAATCCTGAAACTGGGTGGTTAAACAATTTAATTTCCAATACTACCTTAGCAACTTGGCAAGAAATTGGTAATAAGATAATCAACGGGACTATGAATAGCTATTCACTATTTATCGGAATCTTAATTTCATACAGCTTAGCAACTAGTCGGAAGGCAAGTAATCCAATCTTTTCATCTATCGTTACAGTTGCTGTATTATTCATCGTTTTGCCACTAACAAGTTTCGCCACTCCAATTGGCAGCGAACAGATCATAGAAATTTCTGGATTTGTTCCATATTCATATTTGGGAACAGGAGGGATTTTCGTTTCTATTCTTTGTTCCATTCTTTCAACAGAAATATTTGTCAAATTATCTAGTACAGATAAATTAAAAATTAGATTAACAGGTGGAATACCTCCTGCTGTTGCTCAAAGTTTCGAAGCGCTAATTTCAATCATCTTAACCTTATTAATATTTAGCTTTGCTTCCTTTTTAATTCATTTGACAACTAGTTTTGAAATTCATGATTTAATCAATAAAATGATACAAGCCCCTTTAGTCAATCTTACTACTAGTTTACCTGGATTTATTATTTTATGCGGAGTCACAAACTTGCTGTTCGCCTTAGGAATTCATCCTAGCGGTATTGTTAATCCAATATTAGAGCCACCTTTGTTAGTTGCTATGCAACAAAATACTGAAGCTTTTGCCAATAATTTGGATATTCCGAATATTATTGTTCTTCCATTTAGAGACTTATACGGGCATATAGGAGGAACAGGATCCACTATTGCATTGATAATTGCGATTATCTTATTTAGTAGAAAAAAAGCCAATCGTGATTTTGCAAAAATGGCTGGACCTTTAGGTGTGTTTAATATTAACGAACCAGTAATTTATGGATTTCCTGTTGTCTTTAATCCATTAATTATGATTCCTTTTGTGATTGGACCTTTAATTTCATTTTCAGTTGCATATTTTGCAACATGGGCTGGTTTAGTATCTAAAATTGTAGTTTTTGTTCCATGGTCAACACCACCACTGATTAATGCATATATGGCTAGTGGGGGCGATATCAGAAATGTGATTTTACAAATTGTTCTAATTGCATTGATGGTAGTTGTCTATTTCCCATTCTTAAAAGCATATGAGTTTAGTATGGGAGTGGAAAGTAATAATAATTCTGGTCCTGAAAATATATCAATCCAAAACTTATCAGATCAAGATTCAGACAATTTCGATGAGTTTAAAGATTTTATGTAGGAAATTTGTGTAGACTTGAAAGGGGAAAAACAATATGCAAGATGAAATCTTAAGCGGATTTCCACCAAATTTTTTATGGGGATCTGCTTCAGCAGCCTATCAAGTCGAAGGCGCTTGGAATATAGATGGGAAAAGTGAGTCTGTTTGGGATTGCTTTGTTCGAATAGAAGGTAAAACATTTAAAAACACAAATGGTGAAATTGCTGTGGATCACTATCATCGTTTCAAAGAAGATATAAAACTTATGGCAGAGCAAGGTTTGAAAGCCTATAGATTTTCTATTGCTTGGACTCGTATTTTCCCAAATGGTCGTGGAGATGTTAATCAATCCGGAATAGATTTTTACATGAATTTAATTGATGAGTTACGAAAAAATAAAATTGAGCCCATTGTTACACTGTATCATTGGGATCTCCCACAAATATTGCAAGATGAGTATGGTGGTTGGGAAAGTAGAAAAATTATACCTGATTTTGTCAATTATGCTAAAACTTTATTTGAAGCTTTTAATGGAAAAGTTAAATATTGGATAAGTTTAAATGAACAAAATATTTTCACTTCTTTTGGTTGGCAACAAGCTTTGCATCCACCAGGAAAAACTAATGACAAATTATTTTATCAGGTAAATCATATTGCAAACCTAGTTAATGCAGCAACAATAAATATTTTTCATGAATTAAATATTTCAGGTCAAATTGGTCCCAGTTTTGCCTATACACCACAATACTCTTATAATAGTGATCCAATAAATGTTCTAGCAGCAGAAAACGCTGAAGAATTAACTGCAAATTTTTGGTTAGATGTTTATTTATATGGTTCATATCCTCATGCAGCTGTATCATATTTAAGGAAACAAGGAGTAATGCCAAAAATAACTAAAGAAGACGAGATACTTTTAAAAAGTGCTAAACCTGACTTTATTGGAATCAATTATTACCAAAGTTCTACTAATAGTTATAATCCATTGGGAGGAGTTGGCAGAGGTAATTTAAATACCACAGGAAAAAAAGGAAGTGTTAAAGAATCTGGAGTCCCTGGAGTCTATAAAAAAGTAGTCAATCCATATACCAATCGAACTAATTGGGATTGGGAAATTGATCCTATAGGACTTAGAATTGCAATAAGAAGACTTACTAGTCGATATCGTATGCCAATATTAATCACAGAAAATGGTTTAGGTGAATATGATAAAATAGAAAATGGCAAAGTACATGATTATTACCGTATTAATTATCTTTCTGCACACGTAACTGCAATTCAAGAAGCAATATCTGATGGCGCAAACGTGTTAGGTTACTGTACATGGAGTTATACAGATCTACTAAGTTGGTTAAATGGTTATCAAAAAAGATATGGTTTTATATACGTTGATCAAGATGAAACACAAAACGGAAGTCAAGTACGATACAAAAAAGATAGTTATTACTGGTATAAAAATTTAATAGAAAAACATAGCGAATTAACTAATAGAAAGGTGAAGTGTGAGTGATGGTGAACATTTTATTGTGTTGTAATGAAGGTATGTCAACAAGTTTTTTAGTAAAGAAGATGCAAGATATTGCAACAAAAAATCAATTAAAAGTAAGAATCTGGGCTGTTTCAGAACCCAAAGTTGATACGGAGAGCTTAGAAGCAGATGTTGTTCTTTTAGGTCCACAAATTGCATTTTTGGAGGAAGCTATCACCAAACGTCTAGGTGGTCGTATCCCCGTCGAGACGATAAGTGCAGAAGATTTTGGTCGCATCAATGCATCAACTATTTTAAAGAGAGCACTAACATTGGTCAGAGAAAACAAAAAAAACTGAAAGTAGGTTAGTTTTATGCTGAAAATGGGTCTTATTGGCTTTGGAAAGAGCGCAAATCGTTATCATTTGCCCTATATAAATCTAAGAAAAAACATTCAAGTTAAAACGATTTACAATTTATCAAGAAATCCAGAACTTGAACAGGAATATGCTGAAAAAGGGGTGGATTTTACTACTGATTTAGAATTTCTACTTAATGATAACGAAATCCAACTTATTTCTATTTGTACCCCAGCACACACTCATTATGAATTAGCTAAAAGAGCAATCCTTGCAGGAAAGAATGTGATTGTTGAAAAACCATTTTGTTCAACGCTTTCTGAAACAAAGGAATTATTAAATTTAGGAAAAGAATACAATGTTATGGTAATGCCTTTTCAAAATCGTAGATTTGATGGTGACTTCTTAGCTCTCAAACAAGTTTTAGAGCAAGGCTATGTTGGCGAACCATTGGAATTAGAAACACATTTTGATTATTATCGTCCAACAAATACTCCAAATCCAGGACCAATTGTTGAGGGTACATTCTTTGGATTGGGAATTCATACAATTGATCGAATAATTTCCTTATTTGGTCGCCCACAAAAAGTAGCTTATGACATTCGTTCTGTGCAAAATAAAGGTAGTCTTGATGACTATTTTGATGTTGATTTGCACTACAGTAATCAATTCAAAGCCAAAGTAAAAACCTCTCATCTTGTAGCCAAAAGTTATCCTCAAATAATTTTACATGGAACTAAAGGAAGCTTTATTAAATATGGTATTGATCAACAGGAAAATGATCTGAAAGCTGGCATTTCTCCTGATGCCCCTGGATTTGGACACGATTCCCCCAATCAATATGGTAGTTTGAGATATTTAAATACAAATGGGGATTGGATTGAAAAACAAATTCCAACCCCCGTCGGAGACTATGGTCGTGTTTATGACTTTGCTTACGATACAATTATTAATGGAGCACCAAAACTAGTTAGTGACGAAGAAACAATCACCAATATAGAAATTCTAGAATCTGGATTTATTCAAGAAAATCCTAGTGTTTTCAAATTGGAGAGTGGCAAATGAAACGATTACTTATGTGGGTATCTTCTGATTTTAAAGGATTGGAGAGCTCTCTTACAATAAAAGATGCTATTTTAAAGTCTGAAGGAAGAACAATCATTTGTGATATCTCAGCTGAAACGTCACCTCTTTATAAAGAAGTTACCAATGGTGAATTATTAGCAGCCTTTGGATCTGACTTATTATTATTAAAAGACATTGATGTAAAAAATCCTATTATTAGTGGTTTAGAAAATGAAGCTCAACCACTCGAAAAGCTAAGGGATTTAACCGGATTAGGAGTAGGTATAAATCTTGAAATTACTGATTATGGCCCAAAATTCAAAAGTTTTAACTCAGAAAGCCTGGTCGCTGCAATAAATTTAAATCCTGATTTTATATCTCTAACTGGCTATAATAAACCAGAAGTCACACCTGAACGAATCAGAGAAGACTTGAAGATGATTCGCACAAGATATGATGGATTTCTTATGCTTAACCCTGTCGTGTCACACGGAATGGAGCTGGATATCACAAATCTTATTAGCTATATTGATGCTGGTACTGATCTAATTGTCCTTCCTGCACCAGGTTCTGTTCCCGGTGTTACTGAAGATCTATTGTTTAATTTAACAACAGAAATAAGAAAAAAAGGGGCACTAGTCTCTGCTACTGTTGGAACTTCCCAAGAAAGTACAGATGAATCAACAATAAAAAAAATAGCTTTGTCCGCCAAACGTTCAGGTGTAGATGTGTTTGAACTTGGTGATGCAGGTGCTTCTGGTATTGCTTCATTAGAAAATATTTTTTCTGCTTCAATTGCAGTTAGAGGTAAACGCCATACATATACTCGTATGGCGCGTTCTGCTAAACGTTAGTTAAAAAAATAACGGCTTTTTTTCCAAACACTTACACCCTATCGATTTACTAATTTTCAAATTTTTATATTTTACCTAGTAAGTTAGCATATCAAATCAAAAAGGATCAGAAAATAGATAATCTTGAGATTTAGAAACTAATTTTGAAAATAAATATTGCGTAAGATATAGATAAAACAAGCCATTTCTATGCCTATTCTTAGACCTGAGATGGCTTGTTTTCTGTTTTTTTGTAACTCAAAATGTTTATTACTACTAAACTGCTTACAAAACACTTCATTTATAGACAATATACTAGATTGTGTGATACATTAAAACCATGCAAAAAAAATATATGACTAGTAACTAAATTATATATATATAATTATGCAAAAGAACAGTGAAAGGATTTGAATTTTTGATGAATTCAAAACCAAAGTATATAAAAATTTATGAAGATATTAGAGATAAAATTATGTCTGGTGAATATAAAATAAATCAAAAACTGGCCGATGGCAATACTCTAGCAAAACAATTTCAAGTTAGTGCTATGACAGTGAAACGAGCACTAGATGAGTTGGTTTCTGAAGGTTTTATTGTCCGAAGACAGGGTGATGGTAGCTACGTTAAAAATTGGAACAAAGGACAGAGCTCTAATTTTTATTCCATAAACGGTACTTATATTCGTTTTCCAAATCAAGTTACCTCTAAGGTTCTAAAATTTGATATAGAGTATCCTACAAAAGAAGTTGCAGAGAAATTATCGATCCAAGAATCTGACTTCATTTATGTTATCAATAGACTTAGGTTAATTAATGATATTCCCTCAATAATAGAATACACATATATGCCTATTACAGTTATAAGTAATTTGAGAATACAGGATGTTGAATCATCAATATATCGATATATAAAAGAAGTCTTACAGTTAAACGTACAAAGTTCATTTCTAAACATTATTGGTTGTCGCCCAACAGAGTTAGAGAAAAAGCATCTTCAACTTTCGGATACTGATTTTTTAATGCAAGTTGAGCAAATTGCAAATTTAGATGATGGTCGTATATTTGAGTACTCTATTGCACGTCATATTCCTGAAGAATTCGAGTTTAAAACATTATTATTTAACAATTAATGTCCCCACTAAAGTAATTAATTTTTTGATAAAAAGCTAATTTGCGCTTATATTAACTCATATTATACTAATCAGAAATTTTTCATTCAGTCCGTTCTGCTATCTTATCTTTTTCTAGCCACTAACCTCATCAGACTCACAGTATATCTTCAACGCTTCATACAGAAATTCTGCACTACCTTCTTTGATAGCATCATAATATGCTTTAAAACGAGGGTCTTCTACATAAAGTTGACCTAGTCCAAGATGGGCTTCTTTTGAGTAACTAGGCCATGAGTAACCCAACCATTTTCTGTGTAGTTCGCAAACTTCTTGGGCTAGTTGGCTGCTAGGGTCGCCTTGTTCCAAAGCTAATTTTAAGGTTTCATTTATCTGTAAGGATAGATTTTCCATTTCTGTAAATTCTTGTGGGCTTAGTTCCAGCATTTTTGCATTACTCTCATCTATGGTCTTGTCACCGTATTTCTCTCGAATCTCTGCACCATATTCTTTTTCATTCTCTTGAATCATTTGTTTCTTAAAACCTTCAAATTTTTCTTTGTCTGTCATTTTTATTTCTCCTTTCTTTTGAGCCAATGTCTTTTCGACAGTTGTAATTAACAAGTCAAGCTGTGTTTTTTTCGCTTTTAATGCCAGCAAATGGTCTTGAAGTGCCGACATACTATCATAATCTTTTGAGTGCACTATTTGTTTAATGTCGTCAAGTTGAAGTCCAAGTTCTCGGTAAAATAAGATTTGTTGCAAGAGGTCGACTTCTTTTTGGCCATAGATTCTGTAGCCGTTACTGCTAATTCGCTGTGGGGATAGCAATCCAATTTCATCGTAATAGCGCAAGGTTCTATTGGTCAGTCCAGCAAGATTTGCGAGTTTATTAATGGTGTACTCCATGTTTGCACCTCCTTGATACGTATAGGCCGATATTTTAATAGAAAATATTCTATCATTCACACTAGTGTTATGCTCTACCCATTTAAGCATAAGTTAACTATAAACCATTCCGTAAGGTAAAGGTCAACACTTTTTTTAGATTGTATAAAAGGAATTTAATTTATAAAATGGATTTTCTAGTCGCAAAAGAGTTCCCGAGTAATGGCTCAGAAATCGAACTGGCGCTATAGGTGATGGGCAAAAAGTCCATATTCCTATAAAACAAAAGACTTTCCGGAAAATATATCAGGAATAACGGTGTAAAGCATAGCTGACGCACAGTGACTGTTTCGGCTTTAGCCGATTTACAGTCACGTAGACAGCTAAGACCGTGAGACCAAGGCTCACGGCGGTGCCACCGTTTCGATTCCTGATATATTTTCCGGAAAGTCTTTTGTGGTTTAAAAGTAGAATTTATTACGGGTTATTCACCCAACTTCTATTCCAACAGATGTATCTGAGAACTCAAATGCGTACATAAAATAAATGTTTTAGCTATCTGATTTCTCAGCTTTTTCATGCTCCTCATACTGAGACAGCCGTTTGTTCATTTCCAGATAGTAACTAACCACAATACCGGAAAGGCAGCCGAAAAAGAGGAGCCCATATAGTGCCAAGAAGACACTGATCACTCGACCGATGATGGTTGTCACAACGATATCGCCGTAACCTAATGTGGTTGAGGTCACAAAACAGTACCAGATGCTGTCGCCAATGTTGGTGATGCTAGGCTCGAAAATGTATAAACCTACAGCAGCTATCAACAGATAAACGACAAATGAAGCAATAAACTTTGTAAAGCCAGTTACTTGTAGAATTCTCCATAAGACTCTTGACGGCTTTAGATGTGCTGGTTTTCTTGAATGATTGAACATAGTTTTTCCTGCTTTCTATAGTGAAGTTAAGTGAATAATACCTATTTCAAACTTCATTAGCAAGTGAAATAATTGAGAAATGTCAAAATTATGATATAATTATGACATAAATATCATATGTTTATAAAAAAGATAGAAAGAAGGAGTGTAATCATGAAGAAGTCAAATAAGTGGCTTTTCTTACTTGTTGGGATTTTGTATCTTGTGGCGGCATATTTTGTATTGACTAATCCTGTCTTGAACTTAGCGTCTTTAGGCATTATTTTATCTGTTTCTATTTTATTTGATGGGATTTCTCAAATCATAGCTTATTTCAGTGCGGAAGAAAAAAGTGGTTGGAACTTAGCTAACGGTATTTTCTCTGTTATTGTCGGTGTATGGATGTTGAGCGGCACATTCTTAGAATTGGCCCTATCTATTCCGATGATTTTTGCTTTCCTAGTCCTAATGATTTCTGTTACACGATTGATTTCTGGATTTGAAGTCAAAAGAATTGGTCTTAAAGAAGGCGGCAATTTCTTAGTGATTTCTGGTATTATTGGAGTCCTTATTGGTCTTGTCTTGCTTTACCATCCAGTATTGTCTGGAACAATTATTACGACTGTCATGGTCATTGCATTAGTGTATCAAGCAGCAATAAATATTTGGTTATTTTTCAAAGCGTAGTGACATCTAGCTAAAGATCACCTTATTTTCTCCCCCCCTTAGAAGCTTCCGCCAGAGTTTCTGAGGGGTGTTTCTTTTCAAAGAGTCATTCTCTAATAAAAAAATAAATTTTTCGAAATATCTTCTAAAAAGTGGTACACTTGACTCAGTATTAAGTAACTAATCATTCCTAAAAACAGACAGCGAAAGGAAGTGAATGGGTAATTTTTCCAATCTCCCATGGGAAATGACGCCCCTACATTATGACAATCACAAGCTATCCAGATGACAGTTTAACGCTACACACTGATTTGTATCAAATAAATATGATAAAAACCTATTGGGACCAAAATTTCCATAATAAACATGCTATTTTCGAAGCTTATTTTCGTAAAATGCCTTTTGAAAATGGTTATGCAGTTTTTGCGGGACTTGAACGTTTGGTTTCCTATATCAAAGACTTACACTTTTCACCAGCAGATATTGATTACTTGAGAGACTTGGGTTATTACCCAGAAGATTTCTTGGCCTATTTGGCGGATTTTTCATTTCATGGAAATATCCGTTCTGCTCGTGAGGGAGAACTTGTTTTTGCCAATGAGCCTATTGTGCAAGTAGAAGGTAGCCTGGCAGAATGTCAGTTGATTGAAACGGCCTTGTTAAATATTATCAATTTTCAGACCTTGATTGCGACCAAGGCTTCTCGTGTTAGAATCGTGGCTGAGGGAGACCCAATCTTAGAGTTTGGAACGAGACGGGCTCAAGAGCTAGATGCGGCTTTTTGGGGGACGCGTGCGGCTTATATTGGTGGTTGCGATGGCACTAGTAATGTGCGAGCGGGTAAAATTTTCGGTATCCCAGTTTCTGGAACGCATGCACATTCCCTAGTCCAAGCCTTTAGGGACGATTATCTGGCCTTCAAAGCCTATGCGCAATCCCACAAGGACTGTGTTTTCTTAGTAGACACCTATGATACATTGAAATCAGGGGTGCCTAACGCCATTCGGGTTGCCAAGGAAATGGGTGATAAGATTAACTTTAAAGGGGTTAGGATTGACTCTGGCGATATGGCTTATACTTCTAAAAAAGTTCGCCAACAACTAGACGAAGCTGGCTTCCATGATGCAAAAATTTATGCGTCCAGCGATTTAGATGAAAAAACCATTTTAAACTTGAAGATGCAAGGAGCAAAGATTGATGTGTGGGGAGTTGGCACTAAGCTCATTACGGCTTACGATCAACCAGCGCTAGGGTGTGTGTACAAGTTGGTTAGTATTGAAGACCAAGAGGGAAATATGGTGGACACCATGAAAATCTCCAGCAATGCCGAAAAAGTTTCCACGCCGGGTAAAAAACAAGTTTGGCGTATTACGCGTAACAGCAATGGCAAGTCTGAAGGGGATTACGTTGCTTTGTGGCACGAACGACCAGACCAAGTGGATGAACTCTTCATGTTCCATCCCGTTTATACCTACATCAATAAAACGGTAACGGATTTTACAGCGCGTCCTGTCTTGCAAGATATTTTCCTAGATGGCAAGTTGGTCTATCAAATGCCTGAATTGAAAGAAATAAAAACCTACTGTGACCGACAACTAGATGAGTTGTGGGATGAATACAAACGTATCCTAAACCCGGAACCATACCCAGTTGACCTATCTCAAGAAACCTATGACCAAAAAATTAGTAGTATTGAGGCTATTCGCCAAGAGGTAAAAGAAAAGGCTGAACAAATTCGTATCTAGACTCAAGGAAGGAGTTTGTAGGATGAGACCATTGCAAAAAGAAATTATTGAAACGTTGAAAGTAAAATCTAGCATTGATCCACAAGGAGAGATTCGAAATAGCGTTAACTTCCTTAAGGATTACCTTATCAGATATCCATTTTTAAATGGCTACGTCTTGGGGATTAGTGGTGGGCAAGATTCTACCCTTTCTGGTATCCTAGCACAGATGGCGGTAGACGAGCTCAACCAAGAACAAAGCGAGAAGACCTACTCTTTTTATGCTATCCGTTTGCCTTATGGGGTACAGGCAGATGAGCAAGACGCTATGGACGCTATTGCCTTTATGAAGGCTGAGCAAGTGTTACGAGTAGACATCAAACCGGCCGTGGATGCGACTTGGGACAGTCTTGTGGCAAGTGGCATGACTATTAGTGACTTTAATAAGGGGAATATCAAGGCTCGGCAACGGATGATTGTTCAGTATGCTATTGCTGGCCAAACCAATTGTGCGGTTATCGGAACAGACCACGCAGCTGAGTCAGTCACTGGATTCTATACTAAGTTTGGTGATGGTGGTGCGGATATTTTACCGATTTGGCGGTTGAACAAAGCCCAAGGAAGAGAAATGCTGCAAGTTTTAGGTGCACCTACTAGCTTATACGAAAAAATTCCAACAGCTGATTTGGAAGACGACCGTCCTAGTCTGCCTGATGAAGTGGCACTTGGGGTGACTTATCAAGATATTGATGCCTACCTTGAAGGGAAAGAAATTACAGAAGCATCCGCTCAAACGATTGAATCTTGGTATATAAGAACTCAGCATAAACGTCACCTGCCAATTACCTTATACGATACTTGGTGGAAATAATTTTTCTATTAGTGACAGGATAAAAATTTACACAGAATAGAATGCATTTCTGATGTATTTGCCAGAAACTCTTTTTGTTTTTTGAGTAGAATATGCAAAAAATAGTTTGCCTGTACCTAATTTATTGAAAGCGTGTGTTATTTCACAAAAACATATGATAGAATGGTAGTAGAAACAAACTTATTTTAAAAAAGTATAAGGGGGATAACAGTGAAAATTATTGTCGTGTCGACTCCGGAAAAAGGAGCAGAAGAAGCTTTCAAAGTTTTTGAAAATGCCCATAAGAATGGCGCTCAAGTATTTGGTCTAGCTACAGGGTCAAGCCCAATTGGATTGTACGAACTATTGGTTAAAAGTGATCTAGATTTTTCTGACCGAGTATCTGTTAACTTGGATGAATATGTAGAGTTAGCAGGTAGTGATCCTCAGAGCTACAAGTATTTTATGGAGGAGCATTTATTCCATATGAAACCATTTAAAGAAAGTTATCTGCCAAATGGCTTAGCCGAAGATGCTAGTGCTGAAGAAGCTCGTTACAATAAAATTCTAGCAGCGAATCCTGTAGATTTACAATTGTTGGGGATTGGGAGTAATGCTCATATTGGCTTTAATGAGCCGGGAACACCATTTGATATCCAGACGCACAAAGTCAAATTGACCGATGAAACCATCGAAGCTAACAAACGATTCTTTGAACGTGAAGAAGATGTACCAAAGTATGCTTATTCTATGGGGCTGAAATCTATTATGGATGCTAAAGAGATTGTTTTGGTTGCTTTTGGTGAAAATAAAGCTCAAGCGGTTGAAGATATGATTAACGGGCCAATCACAGAGGATGTGCCAGCAAGTATCTTGCAAAAACACCCAAATGTGACGGTTATTGTTGACCAAGCGGCTGCTTCACAGTTGAGTAAAGAGGTTTAAATATTTTTCTTAAGTTATTTGAGCTTGGGCAAAAAGTCCGTATCAATAAATCTGCTCTTCAAGCACAAAAGAGTTTCTGTGAAATAGACCAGAAATCAAAACGGTGGCACCGCCGTGAGCCAAGGTCTCACGACTTAGCTGTCTACGTATCTGTAATCGGCTAAAGCCGAAACAGCTACTGTGCGTCAGCTATGCTGAAACACCGTCATTTCTGGTCTATTTCACAGAAACTCTTTTGTTGTATTAGTTAGTCTAGGTGGACTTCTTATTCACCCTTTTTGTGATTTTAAAATTTAAGTAATGCCTTGATATAAGTTTTATCTTATCATATATTATATAATGGATAATGTGGAAATATAGTCTGGCAGGGTGTCTTAATATGGTTAATGAAAAGATAAGTATTTTTCCTTTTTAAGCGTAGAATGACAATGCCAGAGCTTGCAGAAAAAAGAAACTACCCCTCAAAATCATAGCAATGGGTTAACGAGGGACAACTTTACCGAAAAAGAAACGTGTGCAATTTCTACTGCTCTTAGCTGTAAGATTGACATTTCTTTTTCCTTGAATGAAATAGGAGAAAATATATGACAGTGAAACCTTTTATTAAATGGGCAGGTGGTAAAAGTCAATTACTCCCTGATATACGAAAGAAATATCCTAAAGAGTTAGGAGCGAAAATGAATAAATACTGTGAACCTTTCATTGGTGGTGGTGCAGTTTTATTTGATTTACTTTCGAACTACTCCTTTGAGGAAATCTTAGTAAATGATATAAACCAAGAACTTGTAAATACATACAAGCAAATTAAAAATCATGTTAACGAACTGATACCAGAATTACAATCAATACAAGATATTTTTTGGCCAATGGATACAGAATGTCGAAAACAATTTTATTATGAGAAGCGAGAACGATTTAATTTTTTAAAAATTCAAGATGAGGATAGTATAAATATAGAGAAAGCAGCATTATTTATTTTCCTAAACAAAACTTGCTTTAACGGATTATTTCGAGTGAACAAAAAAGGCTTTTTCAACGTACCCATGGGGGCATACAAAAAACCTATTATTTGCGATAAGGAAAATCTAACTGCAATTAGCAAGCTGTTGTATAATGTTACAATAACTTGTGGTGATTATAAGAAATGTGAAAAATTCATAGACGAAAATACATTTGTGTATATCGATCCACCATATCGCCCCTTAACTGAAACAGCAAGCTTTACTTCCTACGCTGAAACTCCTTTTGATGATAATGAGCAACTAGCGTTAGGTAAATTTATAGACAATATACATTCTTTAGGTGCAAAGATTGTTTTAAGCAATTCAGACCCAAAGAACAGTAACCAGCAAGATAACTTTTTTGATGAACTTTACAAGAAGTACAGTATCAACAGAGTATCGGCAAAACGTATGATTAACCGAAACGGTGGTAGCAGAGGCAATATAAGTGAATTATTAATAACAAATTTCACAGGAGATGACAATGAATGAACCAAATTAAAAAATATCAATCTATAGGTATCCTTTCTGAAAATGCAGCATTTGAATATCTTCTTTCAACTCTAAAGGATACTATTCGCACATATGATTTCTTTGTAGCGTGGGGAAAGGTTTTAGGCAATGTTTCCAAAATTGAAATCCCACTTAATATTTTGAATAGCCTTATAGGGAAATCAGATATTGCAACTGAACTCAGAGAATTAATAAAGAATTATCCGGAAATCGTACCCGTTATACCTGTATTGATCGCAGTGCGTAACCAAAACATTAATATTGCTGATATAGGCGGTGATATAACATACTCATTTACTAAAAGGAAGAGCTATACTGATGAAGAAATCGAGAAAATTATTTTATTCTCCGATAAATGTGGATTATTAAAAATTCTATCAGATAAAAGTATTAAAAATCTAGTAGATTATGTAATTGGTGTAGAAGTTGGACTTGATACTAATGCTCGTAAAAATCGCAGTGGTGGTGCTATGGAAGCTCTTATAGAGGTCTATGTTAAAGCAATTTGTGATGAACATGGTTATAAATACCTTGCTCAAGCGACAGCAGCTAAAATAAAATCTGAATTTGGTAAAGAGGTCAATACTGACAAAGCAGATAGACATTTTGATTTTGCTATCGACGCAGGAGATATGCTGTATTTGATGGAGGTAAACTATTACGGTGGTGGTGGTTCTAAACTAAAATCTGTAGCAGGAGAGTTTAGCAGTTTGTTTTCACTTGTTAAAAATGAAAATACAGGATTTATATGGGTTACAGATGGTAAAGGTTGGTTGACAGCTAAAAGACCATTAAGAGAAACTTTTGATATTACAGATTACGTAATGAATATTAATATGATTGAGCAAGGATTGCTTGAGGAAATTGTTACAAAGGGGCTGTGATTGTGGCAAAAAGTAAGGTAATAAAATGGGAGCCGGAAAACTTTGAACTTGAAATGACTACTCATTGGTCTTTTCCAGAGCGTGGAAACTGGGCTACACATGATGCAAAATGGCGAGGTAATTGGTCACCTTATATTCCTCGTAATTTATTGCTCAGGTACTCCAATGAAGGAGATTTTGTACTTGATCAATTTGCAGGCGGTGGAACTACCCTTGTTGAAGCAAAGCTTTTAAATCGCAATATAATCGGTATTGATGTAAATGAGGTGGCACTTGATAGGTGCCGTGACAAGGTAGATTTTGAGCATGAGGGAGCTAGCGGTAAAGTTTATATACGTAAGGGTGATGCACGAGATTTGCACTTTATCCAAAATGAAAGCATAGATTTTATCTGTACCCACCCACCCTATGCAAATATTATTCAATACAGTGAAGGTATTAATGAGGATTTGTCCCACTGTAAGATTCCACAGTTTTTAGAGGAAATGAAAAAGGTAGCTGCTGAGAGTTACCGAGTCCTTAAAAAGGACAAGTTCTGCACTATTTTGATGGGTGATACAAGAATTAAAGGGCATGTTCAACCTATGAGTTTTGAAGTTATGAAAATCTTTGAAGCACAAGGATTTAAGCTGAAAGAAATAATAATAAAAGAACAACACAACTGTAAAGCAACGGGGTACTGGAAAACTAATAGTGTAAAGTATAATTTTTTGTTGCTTGCACATGAATATTTGTTTGTGTTTAGAAAGTAATGAACGTAGAAAAGAGTCGTAAAGTTGAAAAAAGGTAATTCTCACAGAAATTGTGGAATTACCTTTTTTGTTAACTAGGGGAGCTTTCTGCAAATACGCAATGGGATAGTATTTTTCGTAATAAATACTGCAAGATTACAACTATTTATTTCTCAATACTGGTAATAAAAAGTTGCACGTCTCTGATGTCATCAACAGTTCCAGAGCCTTCGATATTTTTTATTAATTTTAGCCCATATTCTCTCACAATTTTTTCACTGGACCCACAAAATGATTTTCCATGTTTTTCCCGATCCCCATTATTAACAAAGCCAGCTATTAATTCTCTATATTTTTTGATGAACTTTTTTGTAGTTCTTGGAATTTTTCCAGAACCAACATTTCTGGTGACAAGAATGCATTCTTCGGATAAGTGTTTAGTGACAGGTTGGCTTTGATACCCCAATGATTGTGCAAATTTTTCTCCCAGTCCTGTTAAGCTATCGTATACAATAATCATCATTGACACGCCTTTCTCTTGAACTATTTCCAAAATTTTATTGTTAACCATAAGGCTAATCCAATTATAGGGATGAAACTAATGACTTTGACAATAAAGTCCATCTCGAAGCCATAAATATAAACTAAGGATAGTAGAGCTGTTAACCATATAGACGTTACTTTAAAGATAGGTGATAGTTCAGAAACTAAGCAAACACCTATTGTTAGTAACACCAGTCCTCCAATGACCATACTCATAAAGTCACTGTTCAAAAAATTTAATGGAAATAAAAACCCACCGTAAATAACTGTGCAAATACCTATTAAAGCTAAACAAATTCCAAAGATTGACAAGCCACTCATTTTAAAATCCTCCTTTGATGTCATTTCGATTCCTCCTAGTTATAATTTATTTTCTAATAAAAATGAATGAACTATTTTATGCATTCATTCATTTTTGTTAAAAAGAAAACCAAATGTTTTCTTTACGTTGATAATAGCCCTTTACAAAAGTACTTAACTAATAGTTTTAGCGTTTGTTCATAGTCTTTGAATTCGCTTGAAGTGATATTTACATCTAAATAATAAATTAAGTCATATACTCTCATTAATTCATCAATACTTCGGTCATCGAAATGTTTCTCTTTAAGCATATTTCTTAGTGTCGTGGTTAGGAAAATATGGAATGTGTTTCTTTGTTTTCCTTCATCAGAAGCATAATATTGGTGGAGGATATTAGAAATGGGTGGATTGTTCCATTCTGCTAAAATTTTGTTGTTTGTGACTTGATTGAATGTGTAGTCAAATATTGTTTCAAGTAGCTCTTCCACTGTTGTATGATTCAAATTAAGGCGACGGATTAAATCATTTCGTACAGTCTCATTTTCTTGTATATAAACTTCTAAAAATAAGGCTTCTTTGGAGTCGAAATAATTATAAAATGTACCAGCAGCTATACCGGATGACTTTGCTATTTCTGAAATATTTGTTTTTTTATATCCCTTTTTCAAGAATACATCGCGTGCTGTATCTAAGATGGTCTCTTTTTCAATACGCATAGAAATCCCCTTTCTACAATATGAATGAATAATATTTTTAATTCATTCATATTGTACTGCTATTTCTAAAATTTTACAAGAGAAACATATGATTAAATTTTTAGTGAAACATAGTTAGTTAAAATAGAGGCTCTATAGTAGAAGTCATATAGTAGCTTTTTGCATTTATCCAACCAAGCACTTATTACGTCTACAAGCCCATTTTTTTGTATAATATAAGATAAGTTACAGGAAAGGAGCGAGTTATGAAGATACTAGTAACAGGTTTTGACCCATTTGATGGGGAGATGATGAACCCTTCTATGGAGGCTGTTAAACGATTGCCCAAAATTATTAATGGGGCCAAGGTTGAGACTCTTGAACTGCCCACAGTTTTTCAAGTAGCCGCCAAACAGTGTCGAGATGCAATCTTAGACCGTCAAGTTGATGCTGTATTATGTGTAGGCCAAGCAGGTGGTAGAGATGGTATCACGCTTGAAAGAGTGGCGATTAACTTAGACGATGCACGGATTCCAGACAATATGGGACAGCAACCTCTTGATTCTATTATCCAAGCTGATGGACCAGCAGCCTACTTTTCAACCTTACCGATTAAAGCCATGGTTCAAGCGATTCAAGAAGTGGGCATTCCAGCATCTATTTCTAATACGGCTGGGACTTTTGTCTGCAACCATATCATGTACCAAACGCTTTACATGGCGGCGCATGAGTTTCCACATCTCAAGGCTGGATTCATGCATATTCCATTTATGACAGAGCAAGTGGTAGACAAACCGGGTCAGCCAGCTATGGATTTGGCACATATGACAAAGGGGCTGGAGGCCGCCCTACATGCTTTAGTGGACTATTATGATAAGGAAGATTTGCAGATAAGTGGCGGCAAAGAATTTTAAGACATTTGTAAGCAGATATTTTGTCACTTTATTATTTATCTGATATGATATAAAATAATTCAGGCCTTGAAAGCTTGCAAAGGAGATTTTCAGAAAGAAGAATCCATTTGCAAAAAAATAGTTGGCCAAGAATAAAAAGGAGGAAGAAAATGAAGAAGTCTACTAAAGTTACCCTGTCAGCATTACTATTAACCACCCTGGGATTAGCAGCATGTGGAAATGGTTCGACTGATACTACAGGCAACTCAACAGATACTAAGAGCATTACCATTACCACTTTCGGAGAACTGACGACTTTGGATAGCGCCGTTTATGATGACGTTCCAACCTCTGATATGATTGGACAAGCTTTTGAAGGTCTATACCGTGTAACAGGCGACAATGACATTGAACTAGGAATGGCTGAAAAAGATCCGACCATTAGTGCGGATGGTTTAGTCTATACATTTAACATCAGACCTGATGCTGTTTGGTCTGATGGAAACCCCGTTACAGCTAACGACTTTGTCTTTACTTACCGCAAGTTAGTGGATCCAAAAGAAGCGACTGGTGCACAATCTGTTGATGTCTTTAAAAATGGAGAGAAAGTTAGAAATGGTGAATTGCCAGTTGAAGAGTTAGGTGTAAAAGCGATTGATGACAAAACCTTAGAAATCACCTTAGAATACCCAGCACCATACCTACCAAAACTGTTGACAGGAACTCGTTTCTTACCACAATCTGAAAAAGTTGAAAAAGAACAAGGCGACAAATATGGAACAAGCTCTGACACAGTTGTCAGCAACGGACCATTTACCGTTCAAGGATGGACTGGCTCAGAAGTAGAATGGCAATTGGTAAAAAATGACAAATATTGGGATGCGGCTAATGTGGCGCTCGATTCTGTGAAGGTGAACGTGTCAAAAGAAGTATCTACTTCTGTGACACTATTTGACGCTGGAGAGGTTCAATATACTGCTATTAGTGACCAATTTGTTGAACAATACCAATCTCAACCAACCTTCCATACGCAACCAAAAGCTTTGACGGGTTATATGAGTTACAACGTTGACCGTCCAACTACTGGTAATGTGCACTTCCGTCGTGCCTTAGCTATGGCATTTGATAAAGAAGCCCTTGTTAAGAACGTTCTAAAAGATGGTTCTATTGCCTTGAATGGTATCGTGCCAACTGATTTTGGCACCAATCCAACTACTGGTGCAGATTTTCGTGCGGATAGTGGCAACTATTTAGCCTTTAATGTTGCTGAAGCTCAAAAAGAGTGGGAATTGGCTAAGGCTGATTTAGGCGTTTCTGAAGTTACGGTGACCTTAATCACTTCTGATACAGGAACTTCTAAGTTAGTTGGGGAATATCTACAGGCACAAATTCAAACGAATTTACCAGGTGTGACCTTCAACTTGCAACCAGTACCTTTAAAAAACCGTTTGGAATTGCAACGGGCTGATGACTTTGACATCTTCTACGGTACTTGGACACCTGACTACCAAGATCCAGTCAATTTCTTGCAACAATACACGACAAATGGTGGGATCAACTTTGCTAACTACTCTAACCCAGCTTATGATGAAGCAGTTAGTCAAGTTCAAAACAATCTTGCTAATGACCCAAGCGCTCGTTGGAACAAGATGTTAGAAGCTGAAAAAATTGTTATGGATGATGCGATTGTGGCACCTATTTACCAAGGAGCTCAAAGTTATCTGCTGGCTGATAATGTGACCGGATTAGAAGTATTACCATTTGGACGTTCTATTAACCTGCGCCAAGTGAATTTGAAATAGATTTGATGAAACCAGCGCCTTTTGTGGGGGCTGGTTTTTTGTATGGAGAGTGATCCTCTATAACGGGGGCTGAAATCAATGAGGCGGCGGGGCTGGGTAAAAAGTCCAAATGGTAAGCAAATAAAATAGTTCCCCAGAAATCTATCCGTACAGAACGGTGTTTCAGCATAGCTGACGCACAGTGGATGTTTCGGCTTCAGCCGATTACAGCCACGTAGACAGCTAAGCCAGTGAGACTTTGGCTCACGGCGGTGCCACCGTTCCCATTTCGGATAGATTTCTGGGGAACTATTTTATGATTTAGAAACTTTTTTATTTTATTACAGACTTTTTACCCAGCCCCGACAGCTACTGTGTACTAGTCGTGCTCGACACCGTGATTTTAGATCCCAGAGCTAGGGACTCGTTTTTTTAAAAGGAATTAGCATTTACCAAAAATATGATTTGATATTTTTATTCTGTTTAAATAGATACGGAGAACAAAAAATCTGCTGATTTTATGTCTAAAATAGAATGTAAAAGGTTTCAAGCACTAGAAAAGAATCGGAGTTTGCGGTATACTTAACAAGTAAAAATAATGTATTTCCAAGGAGGAAAAAATAATGAGTCGTTTAGTAAGTATGACGGACATGTTAAACAAAGCAAAAGAAGGAAAATATGCTGTTGGTCAATTCAACATCAACAACCTTGAGTGGACACAAGCTGTTCTAGAAGCTGCACAATCAAATAACTCACCAGTTATTTTAGGCGTTTCTGAAGGTGCTGGTAAATACATGGGTGGTCCTGTTGTTGTGGCTGCTATGGTTAATGGATTGTTGGACTCAATGGATATCACAGTTCCAGTTGCATTACACTTAGACCATGGTTCATCTGTTGAAGTATGTAAAGAGTATATCGATGCAGGTTTTTCATCAGTTATGTATGACCATTCTCATTTCCCAATTGACGAAAACATTGAAGAAACTAAAAAAGTTGTGGAATACGCACATGGTAAAGGCGCTTCTGTTGAAGCAGAAGTTGGTACTGTTGGTGGTACTGAAGATGGCGTTACGGGAGGAATCAACTACGCTGACCTAAACGAATGTAAACGTATGGTTGAAGAAGCTGGTATCGATGCTCTAGCAGCTGCATTAGGTTCTGTTCACGGAACTTACGAAGGTGAACCTGTTTTAGGTTTCGACGAAATGTTAGCTATCTCTGAAGCAACTAACGCTCCATTAGTATTACACGGCGGATCAGGAATCCCAGAATTCCAAATCAAAAAAGCTATCGAACGTGGACATGCTAAAATTAACGTAAACACTGAGTTACAACAAGTTTGGACTGCAGCAGTTCGTGAAAAATTAGCTACAGATCCTAAAGTTTACGACCCACGTAAAGTGATTGCACCTGGTAAAGCAGCAATCGTTGCAACAACAAAAGCAACTATGGATATCTTTGGTTCAACGAACAAAGCATAATTCATAAAAAAATAAAAAGCGTCCATCATTTATTCGATAAATGGTGGACGCTTTTTCTCTTATCTCGAACAGGCAATTCCTACAAGGACAATTCACTTTCATGGTATAATTAAGGCATTAATAAGTGCTGTCATTAGTAGAATATCGAAAAAAAGAATCAAGTGGGAGAGATTTTACATAATAAGCTAAATGAGAAAGAACAACCCAATATACACTCGATAAAATCTAGAAATATATAACCAAATCCCAAAAAACATCTAGGAGGAAGAACATCATGCCAAATAAGATTACGGAACTATTAGGAATTAAGTACCCAATCATCCAAGGAGCCATGGCACAAATCGGCCGTCACGAATTAGCGGCTGCTGTTTCCAATGCTGGCGGACTCGGTATCATTTCATCAGGTGGGATGACTGCTGAGGAATTACGTCAAGAAATTAGAGATTGTAAATACCTGACCGATAAACCATTTGCTGTGAATTTACTGTTAAAAGTGAAGAATATCCCTGAATTAGTAGATGTGATTATTGAGGAAGGGGTAAAGATTGTGACGACTGGTGCTGGGACGCCTAAGCTGCTTATGCCATTGTTTAAAGAACATGGAATTCTTGTTATTTCAGTAGTTCCATCCGTTAAACTGGCTCAAAAGATGGAGGAGCTTGGCGTTGCTGCTGTGGTAGCGGAAGGCATGGAAGCAGGTGGACATATTGGCGAAACAACAACTATGTCTTTGGTTCCTCAAGTTGCTCAAGCAGTATCCATCCCAGTAATTGCAGCTGGTGGTATTGCCAATGGAGCAGGTTTAGTAGCTGCTTTTGCCTTAGGGGCTAGTGGTGTCCAACTAGGAACTGCCTTTTTAGTGGCTGAAGAATGCCCTGTGCCGCTCTCATACAAAGAAGCCATTCTGGCTGCTGATGACAGAGCCACAGCGGTCACTGGTCGTTCGATTGGCATGGCGGTTAGAAGTTTAAGAACCCCTATTATCGAAAAATATTTGGAAGCAGAACAGAATGGTGCCAGCCCTCAAGAATTAGAAGCCTTGACTAAGGGTTCTCTGCAAAAAGCTGTTAAAGAAGGCGATTTGAACACCGGAACCTTTATGGCAGGGCAAATTAGTGGCTTGGTTACTGAAATCAAACCTGCCAAAGACATTATTGAAGAGCTGGTTCTTGACGCTAATCAAGTGCTGGCTAACATAGAAATCCCTACTTTATAATCTCTTTAGCTAGTCACCCTGCCAAGGTCGTTCAACAATATGCGTGTCTGTTAGACGGATGCTAAGCCGGTTATTGAGCAAATCAATGACGTTTTCTTGAAACGTATCCACTTGGCTAATAGGTATAGAACACAGGAAAACAACTTGGTCACTAAAGACTCGGTCTAAAACGGTGATGGCTTCTTGGGCTAGGTAGTTGTCCAACTTACCCATATCTGTATATTGAATAGTTAGTTCCACTATCTGCTCTAAGGAGCATTCAGCAATGCCCAAATGACTAAGAGCGGTAGCTGTAGCTTGTGTATAAGCACGTATTAGTCCACCAGCACCTAGTTTAGTGCCACCAAAGTAGCGTGTCACAATGGCCAAAACATTGTGTACTTGATTCTTCTTCAAGACTTCAAGGATAGGGACACCTGCCGTTCCGCTAGGTTCTCCATCATCGGAGGCACGTTGAACTTGGTCCTGTTCTCCTATCACATAAGCGTAGCAATTATGATTAGCTTTCCAATGCTCTTTTTTGACGGCTTGAATAATACCTAGAGCTTCTTCTTCAGTTGTCACCCGTTGTAGGTGGCAGATAAAACGAGAGCCTTTAATGTCGATCTCATGATTTCCGGGATTTAGTAGTGTTTTGTAACTTTCTAGCAAGTGACTCACCTCTTTCCTCTATAGTTTATCACAGAGCTAGTCTTGTGTCAGAATGAGATGCTACGGATGAAACGGTTATCATAAGGCAGGAGCTTGCCAAATCATCGTTTCCATTACCAAATAAATTCCGTCTGTGGTATACTGTTGTGGAATTGTAATATTTATTGATACTAAGGAAAAGAATTTTTTAATAGATTGGGGTTATGATGAATGAAGATTGCTATAGTAGCTGATAGTACAGCCTACATTTCAAAAGAAGAAATAGAAACGTCAGGCATTTATATCTTGCCATTATCGGTTATTTTTGGACAGGAAACCTACTTGGAAGATATTGAGATTGATTCAGCAACGTTTTATGACAAGGTTCGTGGGGCAAACGAGTTACCTACGACTTCGCAACCGCCAATTGGGATGGTCTATGATTTATTTAAAAAGCTAGCTAAAGAAGGCTACGATGCTATTATTTCTATTCATCTCTCCAGCAAGATTAGTGGTACCCATCAATCTGTTGTGGCGCTTTCTGAAGATTTAAAAGATGAGATTGCTATCTATCCGGTTGATTCTGGAGTATCTTGTGCGGTTGAAGCCCGTGCAGTTCAGCTGGCTGTCAAATTAGCTAAGGAAAATCGCCCGCCTGAGGAGATTGTTGAGCGTATTCAGCACCTATTGGACGAGTCTTATGAGTATTTTATTGTAGATGATTTGAGCCATTTAAAACGTGGTGGCCGGTTATCAGCAGGCGCGGCTGCTGTAGGTTCTCTGTTGAAAATTAAGCCGATTCTAACTTTCGAGGACAAATCTATTGTAGTGTTTGAAAAAATTCGGACGCAACAAAAGGCTATGAAGCGAATCGAAGCGGTTTTTGAAGAAATCACTGGTTCTAAAGATGGATCTGGTTATGATATTGCCATTATTAACGGGAATTGTCCAGACAAGGGTGACAAGTGGATAAAAGAGGTTAAAAAGAAATTTCCTAAGGCGACTGTTCACGCTGAATATTTTGGGCCTGTTATTGGAACGCACTTAGGTGAGGGTTCTCTTGGCTTTACTTGGGCTAAAACTTTAGACCATTATTAAATGATTGTTTTATAGGAAACACCACAAAGTCAGCTTTGATTTTGTGGTGTTTTTTTGTGCAGAGAGTGAGTCTGCAACTCACTTGCATGGAATCAAGCGGTGGTACCGTGAGCCAAGGTCTCACTGGCTTAGCTGTCTACGTGGCTGTAATCGGCTAAAGCCGAAACATCCACTGTGTGTCAGCTATGCTTTACACCGTTCTGTACGGATAGTTTTCTGGGGAACTATTTTATTTGGTTACCATTTGGACTTTTTACTCAGTGCTAACGACTACTGTGCATCAGTTATAGTTGTTACGCCGTTACTTTCAACGTACAAGCAGACTTTTGTTTGTAACATTTATATTTTTCAGTCATCTCATTAACTTTTTCTAACTAATTTGCGTATCTATAGTATGAAGGCTCGTAAATTAACAGAAAGGGTGATGGTCTTGTCGGGGGATGTTTCGAGTCTGGTAGACTCTCTTTTAGAACAAGCTAAGGGGCGGCTTCTTAGAAGGGGAGAGTTTTTGGGGATTGACGATCCCTTTCTTTTGGACGAACTATTACAAAACACACCCCAGATTGATCGGGTTCAAGGCTTTGTAAAAGATAAATCAGGATGGGTTTGTTCTCGTTGTGGTACCAAGGATGCTGAACTTAGAGCGATTGGACCTTGTACTTGTTGCCATAAAGAATGTTTTTACTGTTTGGCGTGTCTGCAAATGGGCAAAATCAAACGGTGTTCTTGGCTTTATACCCATTCAATCCAAGAAGAATCAGTAGGCTCAAGCCCTACTAGGAGTGTTGAGGTCTACTACAAAGGGCAACTATCTAAAGAGCAGGCGGCCATTTCACAAGAATTAGTCGATATTTATCACCGAACTGAGAATAAAAACCATTTGGTATGGGCGGTAACGGGGGCGGGCAAGACGGAGATGGTCTTTGCGGTTATAAAAACCTGCCTAGAAGAAAATGGACGTGTGGCTATCGTATCGCCACGGATTGATGTCTGCTTAGAGCTTGCACCTCGGTTATGCGAAGCCTTTCCCAACCAAACTCATGACTTGCTTTATGGAGAGAGCCCAAGCAAGTATAGTGGCGCTGAGATTACTGTGGCGACCACCCATCAGATGTTGCGCTTCAATAAGGCTTTTCAGCTCATCATTGTAGACGAGGTAGATGCTTTTCCTTACACCAATCAAGAAATGCTGCCCTATGCGGTGTCACGAGCCCTTAGCCCCAACGGACAAATGATTCAATTAACTGCAACACCAACAAAGGAAATTCATAAACAGATTGCTAAGAATCAATTAAGCCTATCCATCTTGCCTGCTCGCTATCACCAAAAACCTTTACCACAACCTAGCTATCGCTGGATAGGGGATTGGCAATTGTATCTAAAACAGGGTCAATTACCTCCAACTATGAAGGCTTGGATAAAGGGAAAGTTGCATCAAAAGAAAATGTTTTTACTCTTTGTACCTTCCATTACCAGTCTAGAACCGTTAGAACTAGCTTTAAAATCAAGTTTTCCTTTAGCCCGATTCACTACAGTTTCCTCGGTTGACCCACAAAGGGTGGAGAAGATTGCCAATATGAGAAAGCAAGAATATGACTTTCTCGTGACGACAACCATTTTAGAGAGAGGAGTAACTTTTCCCGGTGTGGATGTTTTTGTATTGGGCGCAGAACAAGAAATTTTTAGCCGGCAAGTTTTGGTGCAAATTGCTGGCAGAGTAGGCCGAACACTTGACTGCAGTCGTGGACAGGTCATATTTGGCCATTTTGGCAAGAGCCGTGCTATGGTCGAAGCTAAAAAAGAGATTAGGCAGATGAATCGCTTAGCAAGACAGAAAAACCTCATAAAATAAGTCGTCATCCCTCTTATTTAACCATATACTGACTGAGTAAAATGCTTTACAAAAAATTCTCTATTTGCTTAAATAATAAGAAAATGAATGAGAGAAAGAGGCATACTTATGAAAAAGATATTAGTGGTTTTGACCAATCAAAGTCAGTATGGGGATAATCCTGAAGCAACAGGTCTTTGGCTATCAGAGGCAACCGAATTTGTTAGAGAAGTTACTAAAACAGGCTATGAAGTTGACTATGTGAGTCCAAAAGGTGGTTATGTCCCAATTGACCCACGTAGTTTAAAGCCAAGATACGCCAAAGAGGAAGATATGGCATTTTATCGCTCAGAAGACTTTCAAAAAAGAGCTTTGTCAGAGTCGTTTGCGGCAGACCAGATTCATCCAGAAGACTACATAGCCATCTACTATGCTGGTGGACATGGAGTGGTCTGGGATTTTCCAGATAATCCAACATTACAAACGATTAGCCAGACCATCTACCAAGAAGGCGGCTACATTACCTCTGTTTGCCATGGTGTAGCAGGCTTGCTCAATCTCAAAGATGAATCTGGGCAATACTTGATTAAAGGCAAGACCATCACCGGCTTTACGCAAATGGAGGAAATACTGAGTGGGAAAAATAAACTAGTCCCATTTGGTACTGAAAAGGAAGCTAAAAAGCGTGGGGCTAACTTTGTCCAAAAATTGCCTTTTACAGCTTTTGCCACTCAAGATGGACGCTTGATTACCGGACAAAACCCTATGTCAGGAGCGGCTGTAGGAAAATTATTGGTTGAGAATTTACAAAAACAAACAAATTAATAAGATTGGAAAGGACTGATTGAATGAGAGAGAAGAGCTGTATTTGGTGCCAGAAAAATGAGCCCACTGACAGTGTCTTTCAGCTACTCTTTAAACCTCATCCCCATCCGTCCTATGTTTGCCAATCTTGTCAAAACATCTTTCAGCCTATTGAGCCAGACAAAGCCTGTAGGGGCTGCGGCCGAAGTCAAGAAGGGCAAGACTATTGTTATGATTGCGTGCGTTGGCGTAGAAACGAAAAGGAGTGCCTAGCTAATCAAGCTATATTTGTCTATGACCAAGCTGCTAGAGAGTGGATCAATCGGTATAAGTTTGAAGGAGACTGTCGTTTAAGTTTTCTAGTCCAAGCGGCGCTGAAGCGAAGTCTGAAACCTTATGTCAAAGACAAGACTTACATTATTTGTCCCATTCCGCCATCTAAGAAAAGTCTCTATAAACGAGGGTTTGATGCCGTAGCCCACCCGCTCAAGCAAATAAACTGTCGCTATACTGAATTGCTAGTGTCCTTGTCCAATGGCAAGAAGCAATCAGACAAAAGTCGTCAGGAGCGAATGTTGTTGCAAGGGGCGTTTGCCTTAAAAGAAGAGGAAGCTCATATGATAGATAAAAAGGTACTTCTAATAGATGATGTTTATACTACAGGGGCCACCTTGCATTGTGCTTACGATCTTCTAAAAGATAGCGGATTTAGCGAAGTGAAATCCCTTACACTTTTTCGTTAAGAAAGTTGTAAACGATTGAATTATTTAAGTTAATCACTTATAATGAAAGTAGATAATATCATACTGAAGCAATACCTAAGAGTGGTCCTTAGGCGATTTCTTCAATCTGGGTAACCAGATGAAAGGGGAGACAGTTATGTTCAAATACAATATCCGTGGAGAAAATATTGAGGTCACTGATGCCATCCGAGCTTACGCAGAGAAAAAGATTAGCAAGCTTGAAAAGTATTTCGCAGATGTACCAACAGCAATTGCTCATGTTAATCTAAAAGTTTATACAGAAAAAACTGCTAAAGTAGAGGTAACCATCCCACTTCCTTATCTCGTTTTACGTGCTGAAGAAACTTCAATCGATTTATATGGAAGTATCGATTTAGTAGTTGATAAACTAGAAAGACAAGTTCGTAAATATAAAACTAAGATTAATCGTAAATCTCGCGAAAAAGGCTTCGATCTTCTTGTGCCAGAACAAGTGGTTGAGGAAGAAGAGGGCATCGAAATTGTACGTACCAAACAATTTGAATTAAAACCAATGGATAGTGAAGAAGCTGTTCTTCAAATGAATATGTTAGGCCATAGCTTCTTCGTGTTTGAGGATGCTGAAACAGAAGAAACAAACATTGTTTACCGTCGTAAAGATGGGAAATATGGATTGATTGAAACAAATTAAGTTTAATTAGATAAAAACAAGCCACTTTCTGAAGTATTTTCTTAGAAAGTGGTTTATTTGTGTTTAAATCTTTAGATAAGAATGGTAGAATGATTAAGATGCATGTAGTGTCAATAGATGACATGGTGCAAGACTATACCTGACGTATTCAGGGAAGAATCTAACCAAGGAGCGAATAGAATGGCTAATTTTTTAAAACAGCTAATTGAGAACGATAACAGAGAGTTACGTAAATTAGAAAAAATTGCCGATAAAGTTTTGGCTTACGAAGACCGTATGGCAGCTTTAACGGATGAAGATTTCCCGCTTAAAACAGAGGAATATAAAGTGCGTTACCAACAAGGTGAGGATTTAGATGCTTTACTCCCTGAAGCCTTTGCCTTAGTTCGTGAAGGGGCAAAACGTGTATTGGGGCTCTTTCCCTATAAAGTCCAAGTCATGGGTGGAATAACTCTTCATGACGGGAATATCGCTGAGATGAAAACTGGGGAAGGAAAAACCTTGACGGCAACCATGCCTGTATACCTAAATGCCTTGTCTGGCGATGGGGTTCACGTGGTAACTGTCAATGAGTACCTAGCTACTCGTGATGAAAAAGAAATGGGTGAACTTTATCGTTTCCTAGGCCTAACAGTAGGGTTGAACTTAACCGGTAAAACACCAGAAGAAAAACGTGCGGCTTATGCTTCAGATATTACCTACAGCACTAACAACGAATTAGGCTTTGATTACCTACGTGATAACATGGTCGTTTATAAGAGCCAAATGGTTCAACGACCACTGAATTTCGCTGTAGTCGATGAAGTCGATTCTATTCTAGTCGATGAAGCTAGAACACCTTTGATTATTTCCGGGCAAGCTGAAAAATCAACCGTGCTATATAACCGTGCCGACTTTTTTGTTAAAGGCTTAAAAAATGAAGAAGATTATACCATTGATGTAACATCTAAAACCATTTCATTAACAGATGAAGGAATAACTAAGGCAGAAAAAACTTTCCGTTTGCCGAATTTGTATGATATTGACAACGCAGCGTTAATCCACCATTTAGACCAAGCGTTACGAGCTAATTACATTATGTTGCGCGACATTGACTATGTGGTTGATGAAGGAAAGGTGAAGATTGTTGATGGCTTTACTGGACGTATCATGGAAGGCCGTCGTTATTCTGACGGGCTCCACCAAGCCATTGAAGCTAAAGAAGAAGTTGAAGTGGAAAACGAATCAAAAACAATGGCGACCATCACCTTCCAAAACTACTTCCGTATGTATCGCAAGTTATCAGGGATGACAGGTACAGCTAAAACGGAAGAAGAGGAATTTCGTGAAATTTACAACATGAACGTTATTTCAATTCCAACCAACCGCCCTGTTATTCGTATCGATGAGCATGACGTTATCTACCCAACTCTAAAGAGCAAATTCCGTGCCGTTGCTAGAGATATCAAAGCAAGACACGAACTAGGTCAACCAATTCTAGTCGGAACCGTTGCTGTAGAGACTTCTGAATTGCTGTCCAACATGTTGAAGCAAGAAGGCATCCCTCACGAAGTTCTAAATGCCAAAAACCACTTTAAAGAAGCAGAAATCATCATGTCTGCTGGTCAAAAAGGTGCGGTAACCATCGCGACCAACATGGCTGGACGTGGTACCGATATCAAGCTTGGTAAAGACGTAAAGGAACTTGGTGGTTTATGCGTTATTGGTACAGAAAGACATGAGTCTCGCCGTATTGATAATCAGTTGCGTGGACGTTCTGGTCGACAAGGTGACCCAGGTGCCACCCAATTCTATCTATCTTTGGAAGATGATTTAATGCTACGTTTCGGTGGCGAAAGAATGCAACAAATCTGGTCCCGTTTGAACCTAGATGGCGAAGACGAAGACTACATTCAAAGCAAAATGCTATCCAGACAAGTTGAATCCTCACAAAAACGTGTGGAAGGAAACAACTACGATACTCGTAAGAGCGTCTTAGAGTACGATGAAGTGATGCGTGAACAACGTGAGATCATCTACTCTCAACGTCTACAAATTATTAACGAAGAAAACTCCCTAGAAAAAGTTACTCAAGGTATGATTCGTCGTACCATTCATCGTATGGTTGAAAATCATACACTAGGGGACAAGAAGGACTGGAATCTAGAAGCGATTAAGGACTTTGCAGCTAGCGCCATCCTTCATCCAGACGAAGTGTCCATTGAAGACTTTGAAGGCAAAACGCCGCTTGAGATAGAAGCGTGGCTAAACGAGAAAGCCCTAGCCATTTACCGTGAAAAACAAGAACAGTTAAACGGTAGCGAACAAATGCTAGAGTTTGAAAAGGTTGTTATTCTACGAGTGGTCGACCGTAAATGGACTGACCACATCGATGATATGGACCAATTGAGACAAGGTGTTGGCTTGCGTGGTTACGCTCAAATGAACCCATTAACCGAATATCAAACAGAAGGGTTTGACCGTTTCCAAGCTATGGTTGCAGCAATCGATTACGATGTGACTCGTATTCTGATGAAATCTCAAATTCGTCAAAACTTGCAAAGAGAACAAGTTCAGGGGGCTCGCAGCGTGATTGCTAGCGGAACAGACCGTCCTCGTGTTCAACCACAAGAAGTTCCTGGGCAAGCTTTAGAACAAGAAGAGGTTCTTGAAGAAGCTACAGTTGCTCCAAGAAAAGAACTAAAAAAAGGCCATAAAACCAAAGCACGCTTTGAAAAAGGCCGTAGCTCTCGTAAAAAATAAAACCAAACTGTAGAGATGAGGCACTCTTCTAATCACCCCGTGTGGCTAGAAGAGACAGCCTCATTCTTCATCTAGACAATCAGTAAAAACTATGGAGGTAAGTCATGGAAATCAGTGAAATTAGAAACACACTAGAAAAAATGCAGCAACAAATAAACTCTTATAGGGGGTCTCTTTGACCTAGATAAGCTAGAACAAGACATCGCTAGTCTAGATCAAGAAATGGCTGAACCGGGTTTTTGGGACAATAATGAATCAGCACAAGTGGTCATCCAAAAGAGCAATGAATTAAAAGCAGTCTACGATACCTTTCATCAGCTTGAAGTAGCTTATGAAGAATTGGAACTCCTATTTGATATGCTTAAAGAAGAACCGGATGAAGAGATTCATCAGGATTTAGTGGAGCAGTTACAGAGTTTAGAAAAAGACCTGAACCAGTATGAATTAAGCATGCTACTTAGCGGCCCTCACGACAAGGAGAACGCTATTTTAGAACTCCACCCCGGAGCTGGCGGTACAGAGTCACAGGACTGGGGCTCTATGCTGATGAGAATGTATACCAGATGGGCAGAAAAGCACAACTACAAAGTTCAGATCCTTGATTATCAAGATGGGGAAGAAGCAGGTATCAAATCAGTTACCTTATTAATTGAAGGGCTCAATGCTTACGGCTATTTGAAGGCGGAAAAAGGGGTGCACCGTCTGGTAAGAATTTCACCATTTGATGCTGCTGGGAAACGTCATACGTCTTTTTGTTCGGCGGATGTCATGCCTGAAATTCAAGGGGATGTTGATATAGAGATTAATCCAGACGACCTAAAGATTGACGTTTACCGTGCCAGTGGAGCGGGTGGGCAGCACATCAATAAAACTTCTTCAGCGGTGCGGATTACCCATATCCCAACTGGCATCGTAACCCAAAGTCAGGCGCAACGGTCTCAATTTAAGAACAAAGATCAAGCTATGAGTATGTTGAAATCCAAGCTTTATCAACTAGAAGAAGAGAAAAAAGCTCAAGAGCTAGCTGAAATCCGTGGCGAACAAAAAGAGATTGCTTGGGGTTCACAAATCCGTAACTATGTTTTCCACCCATATTCCTTGGTGAAAGACTTAAGGTCAGACTATGAAACAGGAAATATCTCTGCTGTTATGGATGGTGATTTGGACCCGTTCATGGATGCCTATCTCAAATGGACCTTACAAGATTCAAGTAATCAAGAGATGGAATAAGGCCTTGCTTAAGGAATGACATAGCATTGTAATATGATTTCAATGGTAATTCCTCAAAGTCATGCTATAATTGTCAGAGTATTATGGGCATATAGTCCATAGATGTAACCATTCTTAAGTAAGAAAATTTAAAAGCAAAGTAAGGTGAAATAATGATTGAAATGATGAACGTATCCAAAAAGTATCCTAATGGCATTACGGCGATCAATAACCTGTCTGTTCAAATCGATAGCGGGGAATTTGTCTATATCGTAGGCCCATCTGGTGCTGGGAAATCAACCTTTATCAAGATGATGTATCGTGAAGAACAAGCTAGCTCAGGACGAATTAAGGTTGGAAAATATGATTTGATGAAAATTAAACATCGAGATATTCCATTTTTACGCCGTTATGTAGGGGTGGTCTTCCAAGACTTTAAACTTCTACCACGGTTGACGGTATTTGAAAATATTGCCTATGCAATGGAAGTTATTGAAAAAGGACCAAAAGAAATCGAACGTCGTGTCAATGAAGTGCTTGAATTGGTAGGCTTAAAACACAAAGTTCGTATGTTTCCCAATGAGTTATCTGGTGGGGAACAACAACGGGTAGCTATTGCACGAGCAATTGTTAACACACCCGGAGTCCTTATCGCCGATGAACCGACTGGTAACCTGGATCCAGACACTTCCATGGAAATTATGGAAATTCTCCAACAAATTAATGCTCAAGGAACAACTGTTTTAATGGCAACACACAACAGCCACATCGTTAATGAGATGAAGCACCGTGTTATTGCTATCGAAAACGGCCGTATCGTCCGTGACCAACAGGAAGGAGAGTACGGATATGAAGATTAGAACCTTTTCTCGTCATATACGTGACGCCTTCAAAAGCCTATTTCGTAATGGGTTAATGAGTTTCGGTGCGATTAGTGCCGTATCCATGACGCTAGTCTTAGTTGGATTTTTTATTGCAATTCTATTCAACGTCAACCAAATAGCGACCGAGATTGAAAATGATGTCAATGTGCGTGTTTATATCGATTTGGCAGCTGACCAAGCTAAACAGGATGAGCTAAAAACAACGATTGAGGGATTGGATAATGTCGCAAGCGTGACTTTCCGTAGTAGAGATCAAGAATTAGATGATATCACTAAGAGTTTTGCTCAAGAATTCGAACTCTTTAAAGATGATGGAAACCCTCTTTATGATACCTTTGAAGTGAGCACAACTAGCCCAGATACCACAAAACCCGTTGCAGAAGCTATTGAAAAAATAACCTATGTGGCTAAGGTAAACTATGGTGGTGCTCAAGCTGACAAACTGTTTGCAACTATCGGAACAATTAGAAATATTGGGATTGTTATTATTGCTGGTTTGCTTTTAATTGCTGTATTCTTAATTTCCAATACCATCCGCTCAACCATTTATGCTCGTCGTACTGAAATTGAGATTATGAAACTGGTTGGTGCCAAAGATTCTTATATTCGTTGGCCTTTCTTCTTAGAGGGCGGTATTATCGGATTGTTAGGTTCGATTGTGCCGATTATTCTCTTGTGGCTTGTCTATCTTTCTGTATACGGAAACGCATCAAACTTCCTAGCAACATCTAGTTTGACCCTATTGAACCCTAATCCTTTCCTAATCCAACTGTCCTTGATATTGGCAGCTATCGGAATCGTGATTGGCTCATTCGGTTCTATGTTCTCCGTCAGACGTTTCTTGAAAATTTAAAACTAAATCCCCTTAGATACTTAGTCTAAGGGGATTTTTATGTGCCGAAAATAGCTTGGGGTAACTTTGTTTTCGATTCTCTGTATGAAGGGGCTGGGCAAAAAGTCTGTGATAAAATAAAAAAATTCTAAATCATAAAAGAGTTCCCCAGAAATTTATCCGAAATGAGAACGGTGGCACCGCCGAAAGCCTTGGTCTCACCGGCTTAGCTGTCTACGTGGCTGTAAATCGGCTAAAGCCGAAACATCCACTGTGCGTCAGCTATGCTTAACACCGTCCTATAAGGATAAATTTCTGGGGAACACTTTTATTTGGTTACCATTTGGACTTTTAGCCCAGCCCCTTGTAAGTTTAGGACTATCAGGTTATATTTCTCTACCGCAAACTAATCATAGTAATCCCAAAAATTGCCCCAGTGGAATCAATATGATTGGTAGGAAGATAGCAGGGATATAGTTTGTGACCTTTAATTGGGTCATTTCTAACAGATTGAAGCCTAGGCCGATTAGTAGGACAGAACCGACTGTGGACATTTCAGTAATGGTTACTTGGCTTAAGAAGGGGGCCAAAAAAGAAGCTGACAGGGTTAAGGTGCCTTGGTAAACTAAAACGGCCAGGGCAGAAAAAGCAACCCCGATGCCATGGCTGCTGGCCAATATAAGAGCAGTAATCCCATCTAAGATAGACTTTGTATAAAGCATCTGATTGTCGTTTGCTAGGCCACTTTGTAGTGATCCTACAATTGCCATAGCGCCAATACAAAATAGCATGGTAGCTGACATAAACCCTTGAGCAAAGGTTGATTCGGGATTATTTTTAGCCACAATACCTTGAAGATGATTGGCTAACTGGATTAAGAGTTTATCCAATTGCAATGCTTCGCCGATAATACCACCGATGACGATGGAAATAATGACAATAATCATGTTCTGACTATTAAGGCTACCTTCAATTCCAATGACTAGAATGCAAAGAGCGATTCCTTTCATAATCATATCGTTGAACCGTGGTGCCAAGCCTTTGTGGATGACTAAGCCCAAGAGTGAGCCAACAATAATGCTAGCCGTATTAACAAGAGTTCCCAAATAAACGCCTCATTTCTCTAGAAATATTTGACAAGTAACTATGTAACAATCAGTGTCTAGTATAACACAGCTAACCATTTGGAGAAGCATAATGACACTTTTCAAGCAAACATCCTTGACGAAACTCCCTCAGCCTAGTATTATCTTAATTGGGCTCCCTAAGTCATTTACTATCAAATGACGGACAGGATGCATAAGGAACCTATAACTAGCTCCCCCTTTTCGAGTTATTCGGAATGGGGGTTTTATATTTTTATTACCTAATATGGAAAAGGAGCAGATAAATGACAAAGTATATTTTTGTAACAGGTGGCGTTGTGTCATCGATCGGTAAAGGAATTGTGGCAGCATCACTAGGGCGACTATTAAAAAATAGAGGGTTAAAAATTACCATTCAAAAATTCGACCCATATATTAACGTTGACCCAGGAACTATGAGTCCTTACCAACATGGAGAAGTTTTTGTAACGGATGATGGTACAGAAACTGACCTAGACCTAGGGCACTACGAGCGTTTTATTGATATTAATCTAAATCAATATTCTAACGTCACTACTGGTAAAGTCTACTCTGAAGTTATTCGTAAGGAAAGAAAAGGGGACTACCTTGGGGCGACCGTTCAAGTTATTCCTCATATTACTAATGAAATTAAAGAGAAGATTATGCGTGCAGGGGAAACAACCGATTCTGACATCGTGATTACTGAAGTTGGGGGAACTGTTGGGGATATTGAATCTTTACCATTCCTAGAAGCTTTGAGACAGATGAAATCAGATGTTGGTGCTGAAAATGTTTTATATATTCACACAACTTTACTGCCTTATTTAAAAGCAGCTGGTGAAATGAAAACCAAACCAACTCAACACAGTGTGAAAGAGTTACGTAGTTTAGGGATTCAACCAAATATTTTGGTGGTTCGTACGGAACAAGAATTACCAGAAGGCATTCGCCAAAAGCTAGCAAGCTTCTGTGATGTGGATGCAGATGCGGTTATTGAATCACGTGACGTGGAAACACTCTACTCAATTCCTTTGAACCTACAAGCTCAAGGTATGGATGATATCGTCTGCAAACATTTTGGCTATACTGATCTTCCTGCCGCAGATATGACGGCTTGGAAAGAACTAGAAACAACCGTCTTGAACCTGAAAGAAAAAACAAAGATTGCTATTGTTGGGAAGTATGTCGCTTTACCAGATGCTTATCTATCTGTAGTGGAATCCTTGAAACATGCTGGGTTTAAACACAATACCGATATTGACATTGATTGGGTTCAAGCAGAAGATATTTCGGATGAAAATGTAGCTGAACGTTTAGGGCAAGCCGATGGTATCCTAGTGCCAGGTGGATTTGGTAACCGTGGGATTGAAGGTAAGATTGCAGCCATCAAATATGCTCGTGAAAACAATGTACCTTTCTTTGGAATTTGTTTAGGTATGCAGCTAGCATGTATCGAGTACGCTCGTAATGTTGTGGGCTTAGAAGGTGCAGATTCAACGGAGGAAAATCCAGAAGCTAAGCACAATATTATCGATTTGATGGCAGACCAGCAAAATGTTGACAAACTCGGTGGCACACTTCGTTTGGGTCTCTATCCTTGTCAATTGAAACCAGGTAGCGTGGCACAGGCCTTGTACGGTCAAGACCTTGTTCACGAAAGACACCGCCACCGCTATGAATTCAACACGGAATACCGCCAAGCCTTGGAAGAAAAAGGTTTTGTCTTCTCAGGAACTTCCCCAGACAATCGTTTGATGGAAATCATCGAAATACCAGAGCATCCTTTCTTCGTGGCTTGTCAATTCCACCCAGAATTTGTCTCCCGTCCAAATCGTCCACAAAGTATCTTTGACGGATTTGTCAAAGCGGCTCATAAAGGGTAATCCTATTCAATTATGACAAAAGGTATGGGTAAAAATCTCTCTAATTAATAAAGCAAAAGAGTTTGCGGAAAAAGATTCAGAAGTGACGGTGTATAGCCATAGCTGATGCTCAGTAGTTGTTGGGGCTGGGTAAAAAGTCCATAATGACTAATATTTATTTTTAAATCACAAAAGAGTTTTGCGAAAATCTTATCAGAAATGAGAACGGTGGCACCGCCGTGATCCTAGGTCTCACTGGCTTAGCTGCCTACGTGGCTGTAATCGGCTAAAGCCGAAACATCCACTGTGCGCCAGCTATGCTTTACACCGTTATTTCTAATAAGATTTTCGCCAAACTCTTTTGTTTGTATAGCGCCTGGACTTTTTGCCCAGCCTCTTACAGATACGTAGACAGCTAAGTCGTGAGACCAAGGCTCACGGCGGTGCCACCGTTTTCGTTTCTGAATCTTTTCCGCAAACTCTTTTGTGATTTAGAACGTTATTTTATTCTTTCTGACTTTTTTGCTCAATTCCTTTTTATATAAGATTTTCCAGATTTTGGATGGAAATTATGGTATGATATTTTGACTGAAGTGTTTACTGATAAAATTTTGACATAGAAAATTGGAGCTTATCTAATGAAGAAACAAACTTCTACACAACGACTTTTATTTATTGCTTTACTAGCAGCGCAGGGAATTATTCTTGGGTTGTTAGAGCAGGCGATTCCTGTCCCATTTGCTTTTGCACCTGGGGCAAAGCTCGGTTTAGCCAATATTATCACTGTTATTGCCCTTTATACCTTGTCTGTCAAAGAGGTTTTGGCGGTTATTGTTATGCGTACCTTACTGACTACATTGTTAGGTGGCACCTTTTCGACCATTTTATATAGTGGCATGGGGGCGCTTTTTAGTTTTGTGGGTATGTATTTGGTCAAACAACTGGGTCCTAAACGGGTATCGATGATTGGTGTCAGCGCAACAGGTGGAATTTTGCATAATCTAGGACAACTCTTTGTAGCAAGTCAAATTGCGCAGTCATGGACGGTCTTCCTCTATTTACCTGCTATGTCTATCGTAGGGATTTTTTCTGGGGTGGCTATTGGGATAACGGCCAACTACTTGATTAGCCATGTTAAAACATTAGGCTTCTATTTTTCGCAGCAAAATAAACCAATGGATGAGTAAATAAATTGTGTTCATAAACAAAAATCGAGCCTCTAAGGCAGCGACTAAAATCAAAATGGTGCAACTACTTGTGTTAGATACCGTGATTTTAGCTTCTGCCCTAGAGGCTCTTTGTTTAATAAATGCCTGGTTTACATACGTCTTTCCAAATAACGAGCAGTTAACATCCAGGTAGCTTGCCCAATAAAAATAACGACTACAATTGAAAAGAACACAACTTTATTCATATAGCCCATAAAGATTAAGGCAAACAAAACTAAGACTAATAGAGTGGTCATGACCGCAAAACCAGTCGCCAATGACGCATTAGTAATAGCAATATTTCGTTCGTCATTTTCTAAGATAGTTTGTTCTTTTGAAGGTTTGAAAAATTGAAAGCTTAGAATAATCAGTAAGGTGCCAATTAATGTTGTTCCATAGACTAGCAAATCAGGACGTGGTATGGGTAAATTTTCATGCCATCCAAACCAGTAAGTGACTAGTCCTCCTATTAGGATAACCAATCCGCTACTCAACTCAATCACTTGTACTTTCTCTTTCATGTTGTCTCCTCCTCATATAAGAAAATATCCTCAATGGTCAAATCAAAATATCGGGCAATCTTAAAGGCAAGTAGAATAGAGGGGTTATACCGTCCGTTTTCTAGGGAACCAATTGTCTGACGAGATACCTCAAGTACGACAGCCAACTCTTCTTGTTTAATTCCTTTTCGCTTACGCAACTCTTCTAAACGGTTTCTCACAATATTCCCCCTTTTTAATGGAAAGTCAACTTTCCTTATTTGCTTCATTATAAGACTACCAACCCCTGTATGTCAAGTTAACTTTCCGTTCTGAAATTCTAAACCACAAAAGAGTTTTGCGGAAAAAGTGTTCAGAAATGAGAACGGTGGCACCGCCGTGAGCCTAGGTCTCACTGGCATAGCTGTCTACGTGGCTGTAATCGGCTTTAGCCGATTACAGCCACGTAGACAGCTATGCTTTGCACCGTTATTTGGACATATTTCTCGGGTTTCTAACAAGGGTTGACTTCTTACATTGTACCTTTATATTGGCCTTGGATAAATCATCCGAGTACTAATATAAAGATTTTTTGTCATGGAATAGGTGGATAGTTTAATACAACACTGATGAGTAAATGTTATAAAAGCAAGAGCAAATTGAAATTGCCTATGTATTTTTATAACTGCAATTGATAATTGCTAGGTATTTTAATAAATATAAGCTATCTTAAAAATAGAAAAAAATTTTTTATCGTTATTAGTTTTGGCAATCAAAGACACCTGCTTTTTTATTACATTACATAGGACTAAAGTGATGAAAATTGAATGCTACGTGATATAGTTAAACATAGTAAAGCAATTTTAATGTGACTTTGTACATTTTTATAATGCATTTAAGAGTTGCTAGTAATAGTCATTAATATATTTTATTTTATAGTAAAGGAAGATGTCGTAGCTATGCTTAACGAAATTTTAAGAGAAAAAAGGAATGAATTAGGGCTGACCCAACAAGAAATAGCGGATAGATTAAACGTAACTAGACAAACAGTTTCTAGTTGGGAAGTTGGAAAAAGTATTCCAGATATTTCTAGTTTAATTGATCTAAGCGAGCTGTATGATATTTCCTTAGACTATATGTTAAAGGGGGATAAACAAGTGACTGATAAACTGAAAGAGGATACTGTGGAATTAAAATTTTTAAGATTTTTTTCTAAAACAACTTTAATTGTAGTGGGAATTTTATTGGCAATAACCATGCCTGCGTTAATTATATTTGCTGCAGCAGCGTTTATTTATATTACAGTTTTTAAAAAACAAAATATAAAAATAATAACCAGTGTAAGGGAGTCGAATACAATGAAAAAAAGTTCAAGTTCTTTGGGACAAGCTTTAACAGATTCTTTTTCAATTATTGGTGGCATGACTATGTTTTATATCATGTTATCGTTTTTTATTGGAAAGGGTGATATGATTGTTAACGAGCGAAATAAAATAGTTCTGATAATTTTATTTATAGGATTTTCTATAGGAGGATATTTTAAGTATAGAAGAAACAAAAAATAAATAGTTTACTATTACGTAGATCTGTTTTGTTATTTAGCATAGGGGTTGACATAACTTAGCTTATACCCAGTTATGATACATCGAGGATCACAGAGTTTATTCCTGTAAATCTCTACTGGTCTAGCTCAAGTCACAAAAGGAGCTGGGCAAAAAGTCCAAAAGGTAACCAAATAAAAGAGTTCCCCAGACATCTATCCGAAATAGCGGTGTAAAGCATAGCTGACGCACAGTGGGTGTTTCGGCTTCAGCCGATTACAGCCACGTAGACAGCTAAGCCAGTGAGACCAAGGCTCACGGCGGTGCCACCGTTCTCATTTCTGATAGATGTCTGGGGAACTCTTTTATGATTTAGAATGACTATTATTTTATTACAGACTTTTCGCCCAGACCCCCTTTTTTAACTAGCTAGTTAAATTTGAAAGAGGATTTTTGACACTAATATCACATAAATGTTTTTAGAAGAATCTAGCAAAATTCTTAAATTTTTTATGGAACACTAGTGATACAAGCTAAGTTTTTAATTCAGCAAAGAGCTATTTTTTAGAGGCATGAACAAAACACATTAGCAAGCATCAGAAATATTTTTAAAAAGCATTTGCTCAAAAAAGGCTTTTCACATAGACAAATCACAATATGTGTACTATAATTAACAAGCAAAATCGTATTATTTTATGCACTTATTTCACATAGAAATTAAAAAGGAGTAGGAGAATGATAGAAAAAAATATTGTTATTGTTGGCGCTGGCTTTGCAGGGGTATCTGCTGCCAAACACTTGTCACGTCATTTTAAGAAGAACAAAGATATAGTCATCACGCTTATTGACCGCAATCCATACTTAACATATATGACAGAATTGCAGGAAGTTGCTGGAGGACGAGTTGAACCAGAAGCCATCCAATATGACTTACAAAAATTGTTTGCACATTCAAAAAATGTCAACCTAGTAACCGATTCTGTTGTTGGACTAGACAAAGATAAAAAAGTTGTTACAACAGCTCACGCAAGTTTCCCATATGATTATTTAGTCATCGGTATGGGGGGAGAAGCTAATGACTTCGGGGTTCCGGGTGTGAAGCAACATGGGTTCACCTTATGGTCAATGGAGGATGCTGTCATCATGCGTGACCACATTATTTCTTGTGTGGAACGTGCTGCCAAAGAACATGATGTTGTCAAACGTAAAGCCCTATTAACCTTCACAGTTTGTGGTGCAGGATTTACAGGGGTTGAGTTGGTTGGAGAGATTATGGATTGGATTCCAGTTCTAGCTAAACAATACAACTTAAACAAAGATGAATTCTCTCTTTACATTATCGAGGCAGTCAGCACCATTTTGAATATGCTTGAACAAAAAGATGCCCTTAAAGCAGTGAAGTTCATGGAAAAACGTGGCATCAACCTAATCAAGGGTAACGGAATTAAAGAAGTTAAAGCAAGCTCAATTACCTTGGCTGACGGTACTGTGATTCCAACCTACTCCTTGTTCTGGACAGCTGGTGTCAAAGCCAACACTGAATCAGAAGTTTTCGGCTTTAAAACAGCTCGTGCTGGACGTATTGCCGTTAATGAATTTATGCAAGTTGATGGCCAAGAAGACATCTTCGTTATCGGTGACTTAGCTTACTACGAAGAACCAGACAAAGAAAATAACCCAAACCCACAAATTGTACAAGCGGCAGAACAAACTGGAGCAACAGCTGCTAAGAATATTACGGCTAAAATCGAAAACACACAAGCTGTTCCTTATAAAGGGAAATATGATGGTTTCATGGTTTCAATCGGCTCTCATTATGGCGTAGCTTTCCTAATGAATAAATACCACCTAAGTGGATTCTTTGCTATGCTGATGAAACATATCGTCAACATCAAATATTTCTTAGAGATTTTCTCTATGTATTATGCAATTCAATATGTCATGCATGAGTTTTTCCATATTAAAAACCGCCGTAATATCTTCCGTGGACACCTGTCTCGTTATGGAAATGTTTTATGGTCATTGCCACTTCGTCTTTTCTATGGTGGAATGTGGACTATCGAAGGAATTAAGAAACTCTTTGGTATTTGGGGAGCAGAAAGTTGGTTCTTTGGGGAGCACTTAGCCTTCCCATTTGAATGGCTACAAGACCCAACGACAGGTGCATCTGCTGTTGTTGAAGAAGTTGCTAAAGCACCAGCCTTTGCCTTTAACTATACCTATGGTGAAGAGCCGATGATGGTTCTATCAAAAATGCCAGGTTGGTTTGAAGCTATCATGAAAATCATGGTGCCAAACGTTGAAGTAGCTTATCTAATGCAAAAAGTGATGACCCTAGTTGAATTAGCTATTGGTTTAGCCATTATGGCTGGTTTCCTAACATGGATTGTTAATGCAGTTACGATTGGTTTAGTAGGAACTTTCGTATTGTCCGGTATGTTCTACTGGGTGAATATGTGGTTTGTACCAGTTGCCATCGCCTTAATGAACGGTTCAGGACGTGCTTTCGGATTAGACTACTACATTATTCCATGGTTCCAAAAAGTTGCAGGAAAATGGTGGTACGGAGAGTCTAAGAACATATACGGATTCGACTCTAGGTCCAATAAATAAACAATTATGATGAAGGTGGCACTCGTTGTCACCTTTTTTTCAACAAATTATGTTTAGGCAACAATTCAAAGAGTTTCCCATTCAAGAAATATAAAGGAGTAAATCTAGTGTCTGTTCATGTAATGTGGGATGATTACCCTCAATTAAAAAGTGAATTAGAAGCGGTCAAGCAGATTATGCTTGATGCTATCCAATTGTCCAATAGTGATGTGAAACAAGCCATCATAACCATGATAGAAGACGGAGGAAAAATGTTGCGACCAGCCTTTTCCTTGCTCTTTTCTGGTTTTCAAGAAGAAAGAGACTTAAAAAAAGTTTATGCTATTACGGCATCGCTAGAGTTTCTTCATCTGGCAACTTTAATGCATGATGATGTCATTGATGACTCAGATTCAAGGCGAGGACATGCGACTTTGAATGCACAATTTGGCAATCGGGTAGCTATCTATGCTGGGGATTATCTTTTGACAGTTTGCTATAACCTCTTGGCAGACTATGTCGATGATTTGACGGGGATTAAACGTCCGGTCAATGGCATGGAAAAGGTTGTTGATGGTGAACTAATGCAGATGAAACGCCGGTATGGGATAGATATATCTATCCAAGATTACCTTAACCAGATTGAGGGGAAGACGGCCGAGTTGTTTTCTCTAAGTTGTTATTCTGGAGCTTACTACGCAGACCCCAAAGAAACAAAGGGTATTGCTATTCGTTCTAAGCGGATTGGTTACAATATTGGTATGGCCTTTCAATTATTAGACGATATCTTGGACTACACTGAATCTAGCCAAAATCTAGGTAAACCAGTTCTAGAAGATGTGCGACAAGGGGTCTATTCGGCGCCTCTGATATACGCTTTACAAAGTCAGCCTGGCCCGCTTATCAAATTGTTAGAAAAGAAAGCTAGTCTTAGCGACAAAGACTTGTTAAAAGTACAAAAATTAGTCATAAAACACGGTGGCGTTGAAAAAGCTAAATCTCTAGCTGAGTTGTATACCAAAAAAGCACTCAACCAAATAGAAGAGCTGCCACCATGTACAAGTCGTGACCAATTGGCACAACTAACCAAGCAATTGTTAGAACGGAAATTTTAAGGATTTTTCACAAAGATTCATAGAGACTAGAACTTATTATAGAACAAAAAGGGATAAATAGACTTTTTAAAGAAGTATTCATCTCTCAAAAACTTTTGTTTTATTTCACAAAAAGGCTAGACAAATGAGCTAGAAATAGGTATGATATGTATGTGAAAAAATTATATGAGACTTGTCTCAAAAAAAATAGAAGGATGGGTATAATAATGGAATTAAAGAAAAAATTATCTGTAGCAACAGTTCTTTTAGCTTCAACATTTGTTTTAGTAGCGTGTGGAAACGGTGCTGACAAAGCTTCATCTTCATCAGAAGCAGCGTCAACTTCAGAAGTAGCATCTTCATCATCAGAAGCAACTTCAACAAGCACAGAAGCAACAACTGACAAATTAGTAGACGGAACATACACATTAGAAACAAACGCTGACAAACGTGGTTGGGCAACTAAATTTGTTATCACCGTTAAAGATGGTAAGATTACTGAATCTGACTACGATAACTTCAACGATAAAGGTGAACGCAAATCAGCTGACAAAGCTTACCAAGAAAGCATGGCAGCTAAAACAAACGGCGTTGGACCAGAACAATACTTCAAAGCTTACAACGAAGGCCTTGTAACTTCACAAGACCCAGCTAAAGTAGAAGTAGTAACTGGAGCAACTCATTCTCACGAATCATTTGTTGAATACGCTGAAAAATTAATTGAAGCAGCTAAAAAAGGCGATACAACAACTATCAAAGTTGAAGTACCAGCTGAATAATCTTTGATTTAAATATTTTATAGCGAACAGACTGAGTGTTGAACTTAGTCTGTTCTTTTTTATGGAAATTGATTATACTGGTAGACGACAAAACGTTTAAGGAGTTAGACTATGAAAAAAACAAAGCTCATCAGTATGTTGGTAGTAACAGTACTACTAGGCTTCCTTTTGACAGCGTGTGGCAATCGTGCCAGTTCGGAAAGAAAGGTCATCTTAAGCCCAGTTAAAAAGACAGAATTTCTTTTAGGAACGGTTATTTCTTTACAGGTATATCATGAAGATACAGAAGAAATTATTGATCAAGCCTTTCAGATGGTTAAGGACTTAGAAGCGAGAATTACTGTTAATCAAGCTGGCTCTGAAGTTGATCAGGTCAATGATTCTTCAGGCATAGCGCCAGTTAAGGTTAGTCCAGAGATTTTCCAATTAATCCAAGATGGTCTGCTCTATAGCAAAGAGTCTCAAGGGAGTTTTGATATTACAGTAGGACCTTTGGTGAATTTATGGCGAATAGGATTCGATGATGCAAGAAAGCCATCTCAAGAAGAGATTGACCAAACCTTGCCTTTGGTAGACTACTCTAAGGTAGAAGTCAATGAGGTAGACTCTACGGTTTATCTACCAGTAAAAGGGATGAAGCTTGACCTTGGTGGGATTGCTAAAGGTTATATTGCTGATAAGATTTGGGCCTTGTTTAAGGAAAACAATATCTCAACCGCAGTGATTGACTTAGGTGGAAATATTGTGGTTATGGGCGGTTCGCCTGCTAGGGATGGTGTTGCTTGGAACGTTGGTATTCAAGACCCTTTCCAAGTGAGAGGGACAACTATAGGAGCTATCCTTGAAAAAGATATGAGCTTAGTTACTTCAGGTATCTATGAGCGCTATCTAGAAGTGGATGGCAAAACCTACCATCACATACTGAATCCCAAAACGGGGTACCCTTATGATAACGATATTGCAGGAGTTTCCATTATTGTCAATAATTCAACCAGAGGGGATGCTCTATCAACAACAGTTTTTTCTCTAGGATTAGAAGCTGGCTTAGCCTATCTCAATAAAGAAAGCAATGTATCTGGTATTATCGTTACCAAAGAAAATGGTGTTTATTTGACTGATGACATCAAGGATACCTTTACCTTAACGAATGATGCTTTCACCTTAAAAAATTAAAAATCAGGAGTTTTATCTTATGACTTTATCATCATTTTTAGAATTAGTAGAAATCAAAACCAAGATCGCTAGTCTGTTTCCTTTTTTAGTGGCTCTAGCTTACTGTGCTTACTATTATCAATCCTTCAATTGGATTAATACTGGCTTATTTTTTGTTGCTATGCTGAGTTTTGATATGGCAACAACAGTTATGAACAACACCATGGATTATATCAAGGCTAAAAACCTTACCTACAAAAAGGAAGAGAACGTTTTAGGGCGAGATGGAATTTCTGTTAGATTAGCTTTCTCTATTTTAATTGGAATGGTAACTTTATCTGCTTTGATTGGGCTAGTTTTAGTTTATCGTACTAATCTCTTGCTCTTACTAGTAGGACTTGCTTGCTTTTTTATCGGTCTCTTTTATACATTCGGACCTATTCCAATTTCAAGAATGCCTTTAGGAGAGATTTTATCTGGCTTTACTATGGGATTGGGTATCTTTGGGATTATGGTCTATATTAATGTTCCAATTGAAACAACGGCCGCTATTTTTTACCATAACGGCATTCTGACAGGTGCGGTTGACCTTGTTTTTCTGGCTAAGGTATTTCTACAGGCTCTGCCTTTGGTCTGCACCATTGCCAATATTATGCTCAGCAACAATATTTGCGATTTAGAAACAGATATTAGTAATCATCGCTATACTTTGGTTTACTACATTACTAAAGAAAGAGCTTTGTTACTCTATCAATGGCTTTATTATACGGCCTTTCTAGCCATTACCTTGGCAGTCTTGTTAAGAATTAGTCCATGGCTCATGTTAGCAACATGGTTACTTTTCCCAATGATACAAAAAAACATCAAAACCTTCCAAGCCAAACAAGAAAAGTCGACCACCTTCGTTTTAGCCATTAAAAACCTTGTCTTACTTCATAGTTTGCAGATTATTTTATTACTAGTAGCGACTGTGATAGGCAAAGGCTAATAGGGACTGGGTAAAAAGGCGTATCAATAAAATCTATTTCTAAATCACAAAAGAGACTCCCGATGGGGTTGTCAGAAATCAAAACGGTGGCACCGCCGTGAGCCTTGGTCTCACGGCTTAGCTGCCTACGTATCTGTAATCGGCTGAAGCCGAAACAGCTACTGTGCGTCAGCTATGCTTTGCACCGTGATTTCTGACAACCCCATCGGGAGTCTCTTTTGTTAAGTTAGCATAATATACCGGTCTTTTTACCTAGCCTCTATTTAGCTCGTAAATAAATTGATTTACTAGAAACTGTTGACAAGAGACGCTTAAATCTCTATGATGAAATATGTATAGAATGAAAATCGTCAGTAAATAGAAAGTAGTGGAAAAATGGCTCAAAAAAAAGCAGCGTTAGCCTGTTCAACTTGTGGTTCACGGAACTACACTATCACCTTAGGACAACACCAACGCGTTGAACGCTTAGAATTAAAAAAGTTTTGTAAATATTGCGGGAAAATGACCCTACATCGTGAAACCAAATAAAGAAAAAGCAAGGAGATTTATAGAATGAAATTTTTAGCTAGTGTAGTAGAAGAAATGAAACTTGTCACTTGGCCAACTGGTAAAGAAGTAAACCGCTATACAACAACTGTAGTTGCTACGGTGATTGTATCCGTGATTTTCTTTGCAGCTGTTGACTATGGAATTGGCGCTTTGGTAAATACCTTATTAAAATAGATAGTCATTTAAAGACTATGGTGGTATACTGAAATCAATAAAAGAAAACCTTTCTCATTGGAAGGTTTTTTATTATGGCGTAATGTACAGAGGAGTAAGTCAAAATATATTGAAGGAGGAAGCAAATGGATTCAGCAGATTATGGCAAACAATGGTATGTTTTACACACCTATTCAGGTTATGAGAACAAAGTTAAGACCAATATTGAATCACGGGTAGTCAGCATGGGGATGGAAGATAATATTTTTCGTGTCATCGTGCCAGAAGAAGAGGAAGTCGAAGTAAAGGACGGCAAGTCAAAAACAGCCGTGCATAAAACATTCCCAGGATATGTCTTGATTGAGATGATTATGTCAGACCAAGCATGGTACATTGTTCGTAACACACCTGGTGTAACAGGTTTTATTGGATCTCATGGAGCTGGTTCAAAACCATCGCCATTATTACCAGAAGAAATTGAAGTCATTTTAAAACGCATGGGCGTTCAAGAAAAAGTGGTTTCTGACATTCATGTAGAAGTTGGCGACTACGTTATTATCACAGAAGGTGCCTTTGATGGCATGTCTGGTAAGGTCAGCGAAGTGGACCAAGAGAAACAAAAACTAAAAGTTATCATTGAAATGTTTGGTCGTGAAACTATTGCTGAGCTAGATTTCATCCAAGTTAAAGAAGACGATACTTATTAATAAAAATCACTTGCAGTCCAGATAGAATTCTGGTAAACTGTCATGGTGCTTAATAGGCACAGTAACAAAGTGGGAGGAGAAATCTTCATCTCCATTAAACCACGCGCGGAACAATCAAGGAGGTATGTCTCGTGGCTAAAAAAGTTGTAAAAATTGTAAAGTTACAAATCCCAGCAGGTAAAGCAACTCCTGCACCACCAGTTGGACCTGCATTAGGTCAAGCTCAAATCAACATCATGGGTTTTACGAAAGAGTTTAACGCTCGTACAGCAGACCAAGCTGGATTAATCATCCCAGTAGTAATCTCTGTTTATGAAGATCGTTCATTCGATTTCATCACAAAAACACCACCAGCAGCAGTATTGTTGAAAAAAGCTGCTAAAGTTGAAAAAGGTTCAGGCGAACCTAACAAGAAAAAAGTTGCAACCGTAACTCGTCAACAAGTACAAGAAATCGCTGAATTAAAAGCACCAGATTTGAATGCAGCAGACGTAGAAGCTGCTATGCGCATGGTCGAAGGTACAGCCCGTTCAATGGGATTTGTTATCGAAGGCTAAAAACCAAGGCAGCTTCCAGAGAAGTCCGTTCTAGAAAAGAGTATCCGCTCTATGGACTTCAGTGGGAGGTAGAACCGCTAAAACCACACAATAGGAGGAAATTATTATGGCAAAGAAAAGTAAACAATATTTAGAAGCCGCTAAAAAAGTTGATTCAACTAAAGCATATCCAGTTGCTGAAGCAATTGCATTAGCAAAAGAAACAGACTTCGCAAAATTCGATGCATCTGTAGAAGTTGCATACCGTTTAGGAGTAGACCCTAAGAAAGCTGACCAACAATTACGTGGAGCAGTAGTCCTACCAAATGGTACTGGTAAAACGCAACGTGTATTGGTATTTGCTAAAGGTGAAAAAGCTAAAGAAGCAGAAGCTGCAGGAGCAGACTATGTTGGCGATTCAGAATTAGCTCAAAAAATCCAAGGTGGCTGGTTTGACTTTGACGTTATCGTAGCAACACCTGACATGATGGGTGAAGTTGGTCGTCTAGGACGTGTCTTAGGACCTAAAGGCTTAATGCCAAACCCTAAAACAGGTACAGTTACTATGGACGTAACCAAAGCTATCGAAGAAATCAAAGCTGGTAAAGTAACTTACCGTGTTGACCGTGTTGGAAACATCCACGTACCAATCGGAAAAGTATCTTTTTCAGATGAAAAACTAGTTGAAAACATGAAAACAATTCATGAAACACTATTACGTGTAAAACCTTCAACAGTTAAAGGTCAATATATCCGTAACATTTCAGTTACAACAACATTTGGACCTGGCGTGAAAGTAGAACTTTCATCTCTATAATAAAATAATACTTGACTATACTAAGAGTATTCAGTACAATTAGTCCTAGTTGAAAATGCGACCGAAGACAGTAGGGGGCTAGCGCCTTAATCAACCTACCGAGGGAGATACAAGTCTAACTTTTATTCTCTATGTCTGTGTCGACATAGAGAATTTTCTTTTTTAGCCTAAGCTAAGACAAAAATTCTCTATGACCGAATAATCAGGAGGTGAATCAAGGAATGAGCGAAGTAATCATTGCAAAGAAACAAGAACAAGTTAATCTAGTGACTGAACAATTCAAAAATGCAGCATCTGTTGTAGTTGTGGATTATCTAGGATTAACGGTTGAACAAGTAACTGACTTACGTAACCAATTGCGTGAAGCAGGCGTTCAATTTGCCGTTGTAAAAAACAGCATTTTGTCACGTGCAGCACAAGCAGCAGGCCTAGAAGGAATGGATGACATTTTTAAAGGACCATCTGCAGTTGCATTCAGTAATGAAGATGTAGTAGCGCCAGCTAAAATCTTAGCAGATTTTGCCAAAAAAGCAGATGCTTTAGAAATTAAAGCAGGTGTGGTTGAAGGCAAAGTATCTTCAAAAGAAGCTATCGAAGAACTTGCAAAACTACCAAACCGCGAAGGCTTACTATCTATGTTACTATCTGTACTACAAGCACCAGTCCGCAATACAGCATTGGCTTTCAAAGCTGTTGCAGATCAAAAAGAAACAGCAGCATAAACAGGTTTTCCTATTTACTAGCTAGCTAACAAAAAAATTACCTTAAATGGAGGAAAAACAAAATGGCATTAAACGTAGAACAAATCATTGCTGATATCAAAGAAGCAACTGTATTAGAATTAAACGAATTAGTAAAAGCAATCGAAGAAGAATTTGGCGTAACAGCAGCAGCTCCTGTAGCAGTAGTAGCAGGTGGCGCAGCTGAAGCAGCTGAAGAAAAAACTGATTTCGACGTAGAATTAACTTCTGCTGGCGACTCAAAAATTAAAGTTATCAAAGTTGTTCGTGAAGCAACTGGTCTTGGCTTGAAAGAAGCTAAAGCTTTAGTTGATGGCGCACCTGGAATCGTTAAAGCTGGCTTAAACAAAGACGATGCAGAAGCATTGAAAGCTCAATTAGAAGAAGTTGGAGCTTCAGTAACTCTTAAATAATTCTAATGATGATGATTGAACCCTAGGGACTTATGTTCTTAGGGTTTTTTTGTTTACTCTCGGACTACTAAGAGTTTGCTATAAAAAGTATGGTAGTTCACTTTATTAATAATCGCAAATAGTGATGATCTCTCTAGAGGTTAATAGTAAAAATAAATGTGTCCAAAATTTGTGTAATTCAGCAGTCGATTAACTTCTCATTATAATAATTATATGATAGAATGTGTTTGGAATATGTCTGGAATGTTGTTGCGTCATGAAAACGGTTTTGGGAAAAGGAGACGGGGATGAAACGTATATATAAGATACCCATAGTGCTAGTTGATTAACCACCCAAACATTCAAGACCAATGGAAAATTTTAATGTCCCATACTCTCTTTTATGAGCTTCAATCAACAATAGATTATAAAGAAGCACCGTTAATTGTA
>NZ_JANHNZ010000005.1:88843-188379 GCF_024543085.1 Granulicatella seriolae | reverse complement strand
ATGGGTGTTAGGAAGTTCTTGCATATCTTCTTACCTCGTTTCTTGGTCGATTTGAGGTTAGTATAGCAAGAACTTTCTTTTTTTGCTTGATTTAACTTTTTTAACTAGCACTAAGGGTATATATATATATATATATATGGCAGTGCCTTTTCAAGCTTTTCTAACTCAATTTTCTGCATGAATTTACTCATATAATCCCAGTGTGGATTGCCATTAGAATCTGCTGGAAGCATTATTTTTTCTCTAGTAATTCTTTGGTCATTTATCTCTCTGCTGAAAGAATATTTTTCACTGATTCGATTAATCACTGTTGACATAAATAAATAGATATTTTTATCAGGGTTCTTCAAAGATAATCCAGTAACATGATCACTAGCAACATATTCATAAGCATGATAGAAACAAGAACCAACACTACCACTATTTGCCAATGATAGATTATTATTATAGCTCCTTACATTTTTAATATTCCCAATAAATGAATCCACTCCATTATTTAAAGCAGTAGAAGAAACATACGGAATATCACCATCAATGTGATCTGCTTTCTTAAGTCTTTTTCCTCTTTTTATTTCTCTAAAAATTTCTGTAAACGAAAATGTCTTCCACTCCACGTCTTCTAATCCTACTAAATCAAACGCAGTTTTCATCATTTTTTCTTCATAGTAGTCTATGATCTTCTGAGCTTGAATTCTTTGTTCTTGCTTGATGTAGTCTTCCATGAACTGCCAGTTGGGTTTATTAAATTCATCAATAGGCAACATAATACGAGTTCTGTTCAATCTTCCTAAGGTAGCTCCATTTCCACCCCAGTTAAATTTCTCCATCTGAATTTTTAGAAGGGGAATGATAAACTGTGCTACCTCTTTATTTAAAAACTCATTCTTTAGAACCTGAATGTTTTGTCCTGTGTAAAATGAATTAGGCTGATAGAAAACAGTCTGAGTATCTAACCCAATTGTAATTACATTCCCTTGATCCTTCTTAAATTTCGGGTTTTGTATGTCAGTTACGAATAAGTTTATGCCATTAGAAGCATCACTCCTGGTGATATATGGAATTGATCCCTCGCTTGCATTAAGCTTGTTCTTATCTATGCCACTTTTTGTAGATTGAATATCAAAGAGTCCTTCTTTGCCACCAATAAAAAAGCTTTCCCATTCATAATCACTTAATCGCAATCTACTCATCTTCTTCACCATCTTCTGCTACATATAATGGTTGCCAAGTATCTTGAGATGTTTGATAAGAGATAATATTTTTTTCCTCTTTCTTTATCTCTACTTCATCTTCAATGCCAAACAAATATCCTCTGCCATGGGTAATCATATTCACTTCAAAAGTAAGATAATCGGCTATTGTATTTCTAAAATCTTCTTCTGAAGGTATTTCATCATTGAAGTAATAGAAAGAATGCAACCACTCGTCCGTGTCTTCAACGGTTGTTTCAACACAGAATTTTGTAGGTGCTTCTATATGACCTTTCCAGACATCAAGTAGTTTTTGCTTTTTATCTTTTGCACTACCATCATCAATTAATCCTATATGCTTGCTCACTACATAACCATCATTCTCAAAGTTTATAAACTTACATAGCTTGCTCTTAGGATGAGGTCTTCCAGCGATAAAAATTCCAATACAAGGATTTGTACCCACACCATAAAAAGTGTTCTTATTCAAAGTGATAACACCCTCTAAAGTATGGTGTTTTAAAATATTTTTCTTAAGAGCCTGTTCCTCTTTTGTTTTTCCTGTAAAGGTTGATTGAGGAACAATTACAGCTACTCTTGCACCTTCAATAACTGATTTCAACAAGGTTTCAGTAAAGTTGATTTCATACAGTTTTGGATTTTGCTTTGAACCTTGTGAATAAGGTGGATTCATCATTCCAACCGTACAGCCTTTTAATTGTAACTGGCTTGGATTTTGTGCAAAGAAATCCTGATTCTCTAAATTACTCTTGCCATCTCCTCTTAAAATCATATTTGTTGTAGCAATAGTAAACATATAAGGTTGTTCTTCAATCCCAAATAATTGGTCTTGCCTGATTCTTCTTTTCTCTTCTTCATCATCAGTTTTTGAAAGCATATCATGCATAGCTGCAATTAAGAACCCTCCTGTGCCCTCTGATGTCAAGGTAATGTTATAAAAAAGAGCACTGATTTATTCAATGCCCTTCTCAATATTTAAGCTTTCAAAACCACTTCTATTTCACCACCACGAGAGACGATAACCTTATCAATATATCGCTCTACAATCTCCCTCGTGAGTGTGTCGGTCACCTCTAGCTTTTTGTATTCTTGTTCTTCTACTTCGTTTTCTATCATCTCAATATCCACATCAATCGAGCATTTCTTTGCAATGAAATCTTCTCTAGATAATTTACCAGTCTTGTACTGATGGAAGGCTTCTTCTTTTTCAGATTCTAATAAAGCAATCCGATCTAACTTCGTTGATTTCCACTGTGGTTCTTCCTCAATACTTCCTTCAGATTGAACTTTATCTTTCAGTAAGTTCCAAACCGTTTCTTCTATCAGTTCCAACTTCATCCGTTTTATTTCTAATTTTTTAGCCTTGCAAGTTCTACAAGACATATAGTTAAACTTTTTTATGCCGTTCTTTTGATGTCTCGTAGTACTCTCTCTTGCAAGAATATGACCACATTCTTCACAGACAATAAATCCTTCTAGTGGATATCTGATTTCTTTTAGCTTAGAATAGTCCATATTTTTAAACGCTTTGGATTTATTCTGTTCTCGAACCTTATCGAACATTTTTCTTGAGATAATTGCTTCATGATTATTAAATACTCGTCCCCAATCTTTTCTTGGAACTGGTATTGACTTTCCACCACTAGCAAATGATTTCTGAACCATGTTATAACAGTATGTTCCAGTGTAATTTTCATTACCCAGGATTTTAATGACTGTTCCATGCATCCAGATTGGCTCTTTATGGTTCTCAGTCGTTGTTGTCTTATAAGAGTAATCCATCCTCGAGGTTTGTTTCTTTCGTCTGTAAGGCGTGATGTAATTCTTCTCATTAAACAACTGAGCGATTTTTCTAGTTGGCATTCCTTTTAATGATAATTCAAAGGCTTCCCTTACTATATGAGCTACTTCATCATCTACGATTATTTTATGTTTATCATTTGGATCTTTGATATACCCAAATGGTGGTTGCCATGCCATAAATTTACCTTTAGCCTTCAAAGCGTTCTGAACTGACCTCACTTTTTGACTGGCATCTTTTGCATAGAAATCATAGAGTAAGTTTTTGAACTGGATATCCAGTTCTGTTCCATTCCCTTTTTCTTTACTACTATCATAATTGTCATTGATGGCAATAAATCGAACCCCCATGAAAGGGAAGATATTCTCAAGATAATCACCCATCGCAATGTAATCACGCATAAAACGAGATAAATCTTTTACAATGATAGTTTTCACTAAATTAGCTTTCACATCATTCATCATCCGTTCAAATCCAGGTCTCTTGGTATTTGAACCACTAAAGCCATCATCAATGTATTCTTCATAAGGAAAGTCCTTCAAATCACTTTGTGCTTTGAAAAATGAAGTAACATAATTCCTTTGAGAAATGATACTTTCACTTTCTTCTCTACCAGATTGTTCTTCTACCGATAAACGGAAGTACAGTGCTACTTTATTCATTAGATACCTCCGTTCTCACTAAAATCATATAAGAAATGAATCTCTATCTCAGTTTTTGAAATAACATCAATTCTTTCGATTAACTCCTTGATGACTTCAGCAGAAAGTTTTGTCTCTTTCCTTGCCTGAAAAATCGTTCTTGCAATTTTTCTGCTTTTTCTTTCATCTTTTTTAAGGTTTGAAATCATCATCTCTAGCCTAGAAATCTCCGAACAATAACTTGCATGTTTCCTTGATTCATCCTCCTTAAGCATGATGTATTTCGCTTTATCAAGGCTTCCTATGGCATAGCGTTCATATAAGCGAGCAATAGCAGCTTCCGATAAATCTTTTTTCATTGAAAGCTCTTTAAGTCCAGTCTCTGCAACTTCTTTCCTTCTCAAAAATTCATTTTTAATTTTCTCCAAGAAGCTCTTCTCTGAAATCAATTGAGAAGCGATTCCTTGAATCGTTTGAAGTACCATCGCATCTAAGTTTTCTTCGGTAATAAAGATATTCACTTTCTCTAAGCTTTTCCCTGTGAAATTATCCGGTTGGAAACAATAGAGTAATCTCTTTTCATTCTTCCCATAAATTCTTGTTCTTCGGTACAAGGCTCTTTCAGTATCCTTTAGAAATACAAGTCCTAGATAGCGATTTTCAGGGTCTCTCACTAAGTCATTCCTTTCAGAAGCAAAATAGTGATTGTCTTTACGTTCACGTCTAATCTTTTGAATTTGCTGAAACTCTTCATCCAATATAATCGCTTCATGAGCGTTTTTAGCTACAATCCAATCCTCTGGATCTGTAGAATGCTGTGTTTCTCCTTTGACGAGACTCTGCTTTCTTTTTCCTTGCTTGAGTGTGCCTGTATAGGTCTCATTGATTAGCATCTTTGCTACCGTGCCTTTACTCCATTCTTGACCATCTTCTGGTCGGTAAATTTCACCAGTTTTATGGTAATGAGTGGCTGTAGCAATTCTTAATCGATTAAGCTCAAGTGTAACTTCATATTGGCTTTTTCCTTCAAATGTCCAATCAAATATCTGACGAACGATTGGAGCTGTATCTTCATTGATGACCAGTTTCTGGCCCTTTGGTGTCTTTTCAATTTTATATCCATAGGGCGGAACCGAGCCAATGAAATAGCCTTCTTTTGCTCTTGTATGTTTGGCTGAAATAATTTTTGATGAAATGTCCTTTGCATACATATCATTGATGATATTTTTAAGCATGACCTCAAAGGACTTGTTATTATCCAGTCCATCTATGGTATCTAGATTATCGGTAACAGAAATAAATCGCACGCCCAGAAATGGAAATACTTTGTCTATCAGTTGTCCCATCTCAATATGCTCTCGACCAAGCCTGGACAAATCACGCACAATAATGCAGTTAATCTTTCCATTTCGAACATCTGACATCATCTGAATATAGGCAGGTCTTTCAAAGTTTGTACCAGAGTACTCATAATCTTCATAGACTTGAATCACCTGTATACCTTTGCTTTTTGCGTGTTCCTCACATATATAAGCTTGTGCTTTGGGAGAAGAAGATTTTTCTCTCCATTCTTCGTGTCTCTCACTTGAAAGCCTAACATAAACGCCAGCACGATAAACCGATTTTGATATTTCTTCTTTTTGTATTTCGTATCGTCTTGATGTTCTAGCCATGACATACCACCTCATCACCACTGACACGATTTAAAGGGAAGGCAATCAGTTTTCCTTCCTTTGATTTTTCCTTTATTTGTGCTTGCTTGATTAGTGTTTCCAGTGCATTCAGTTCATCCATATGGTTGAACACCACAGAGATTTTCTTCTCTTCACCTATCTTGATACGATTGACCAGATAGACTAATCGCTTGCGATCAAGCTTGCCATCTTCCTTTAGTTCATCTAAATCAATAAGCCACTGGCGATTGCGAATTTTCTCTTGAACCTCGTTCATTATTTTATTCTTGTTTTCTATTTGCACAGAAATTTCTTTAATCTTCAAAGCATAGCTTGCTCTAAATCGATTGAATTCTTCCTCCGTAATGAGATCATCTTCCAAGTCCATAAATAAGGATTGACGAAGTGTTTCGTATTTCTTTTTCTCTTGAAGCAGATCTTCTACCTCAGCTTTAAATTCAATCGAATTAAAATCTTGCCTTAAAGCATGGTGATAAATTCGTTCATTGTAGTGTAAGAAATCATTTAGGAGATGTTCAACAACATCCTTAAGCTCATCTTCCTTTACACTATGCCTAGAACACTCACCACTATCATTGTGGCTACCGCAGATATAAAAAACATTGGTCTTGTCTTTATACTTCACAACCCGTCTAATCATTTGCGAGCCACAATCTTTACAAAAGAGCATTCCACTAAAAAGACCTGGTATGCCTCGACTATTCACATCTCGAAGTAGCATTTCATTTGCGATGGCAAATATGCTTTGAGATATGATACCCTTGTGAGCATTTTCAATGACTACCCAGTCTTCCTTTTTTATATCGATTCGCTTATCACTTTTGTAGTTGAGCTTCATTTGTTTTCCTTGCTCTAGCGTTCCTATATAAACAGGGTTGCTGATGATTCTGTTAATCATCTTCGCATCCCATTTTTTGTCTTTACCAACAAAACCTACGCTGTCACCAAGTTTCTTTTCCCTGTGACGAGCAGGCGTTACTATTCCAAGCTCATTTAGGTACTTCGCAATGGAACTTGATGAATAGCCATCTACCTTCTTATTAAAAATGGTTTCAATGATTCCCTTTACTTCTTGGTCAATGATAAGTTGATATTTATCATTAGGATTTTTCTTGTAACCAAAAGGGGCAAACGCACCTATAAACTCACCCTTTTCTCGCTTCATCCGTTGAGAACTTTTCACCTTCATGGAAATATCACGACAATAGCTGTCATTGATAAAGTTCTTTATTGGTAAAACAAGGTGGGTATCATTTGCATCTGCATTCATTGAATCATAATTATCATTGATTGAAATAAAACGAACCTTTTTCTCTGGAAAAATCTTTTGGAGATACTTTCCAGTTTCGATATAGTCACGACCAAATCGAGATAGGTCTTTTACGACAATCGTTTCAATCTTTCCTTTTTCAAGCTCTTCCATCATTCTTTTAAATGATGGTCTGTTGAAGGTTGCTCCACTTACACCATCATCTACATACTCACATGAAATATTTAGCCCATGCTGTTTGCCATAGGCTTTTATGAGTTCTCTTTGACTGGAAATGGAATTACTTTCGATTTCTTCGCCATCATCTCGTGATAGCCGTAGATACATTACTGCTATTTTTTTCATTACTTTTCCTCCTTAAATCGTTACTCACTGCAAATGGTTATTTAAGGATTCAAAGCTTCCACATCTAAATCTTACCGCCCTTTACCTAAAATGTCAGCGGCTAATATTAGATTTGTGCGTACTCACTCAGCATGCAATGTTTGGTACACTCTGATAGTAAAATGTTGAGAAAATCTTCTTGATTCATCTCACATGTCACTTCAAATCCATTTATATAATCAACTAATATGACTTGTTCTAGTGTCTCGTTGTTTTCAAGGATCATTACTTTGCAACTCATAGCTTTTTCCTCGTTTCTATTAGTTTTGGTTTTTAAAATAAGTTTTTTGACATTAACGAGTGCTATGGGTTAGCTACATAGGAATCTCACCTCCGCCCCTGTTCAGATGAGCCGGCTTCAACTGTAGAAGTATCATTGTCCTCAAAGTGGTCACTGCGAATGAAAGTTCCCGACTTCCATTTTTCAGTCATCTTTTATCGCTCGCTTCCTTGTTTCCTCTGTCTGGACAAACAGGTATTCATTTTTACCAACTCGTGGTAGGAAGGTTTCGGCGAAGATGCATACACGCTACACTTTGATTAACGTCTCGTTATGGTCTATTCAGTTTTCAAGGATCAGTCCCTAATGGGAGAGGAGTCCTTTTTTTGTTTGCACTTACCGACTTGTCGTTTGGTAAAAAAGCAAAAAGGATCAAATTCCCCCTCACCTTTAGAGTGAAAATTCGACCCTCTTGAACACACCTAACTTAGAAATTTTCTAAAATTATTTTTAGTTTCTTTAGAATCTGATTCCTTTTTCTGATTAGGCTGGTTTGATGAAGTCCAAAGCTACTGGCAACATTCCTTGTTGTTTCATCACGGAAATAAAGGGCATCAATGATTTCCCTTTCTTCATTTGTTAGAGAAGCTAATGCTCTATTCAGTTCTTCAATTCTTTGTCGGGTTTCAACGAGTTTTTCTACATCGACATTTTGGTCAATAAGATTTCCCTCAAAGTTTCCGTCATGATCTAAGTCACAAAACAAAAGCAGCTGGTTTTCTCTATCCAGCCGCCTTTGATAATTCTCTTTATTTGTTTCATGCCAGTATGCTTGGTACACCTCTTTGCTTACTACAATTCGTTTTCCTTCAACGAAAATAAAATATTCTTTACTCATGGTATCCTCCTAATTAATTTCAAGTTTTGTTTCTGCTTTGTTCTTGAAATCAAAAAGGAGGAGCTCTGCACTGATACATAGTCCCTCCTGAAAAACGGCATAAAAAAAGACCCAGGATATTTCTCCTCGGTCTCTTGCCTTTCTTATTTAGTTTTCGGGTTGCCCCATGTTATCAGTCTATAGGTACTTCAGTACACATTCAATTCGAACGTACTCGGCAGCTGGTCCAATATCAGTCGGCATTCAATCTGCAACTACTTTGGCTTTATTTTCTTTTCCACCATTCGAGCCAGGTCCTCGGTTGTATAAATTGGAATCGTTGATTTTATCTCCTCATAATAAATCGCCTTAAGATTCTCTTCATGCAATTCCTGAATTATTCTAGGCAATTCAAATCCCCATAGGGAAACGCCTAAAAGAGTAATGGCTTCTCTTTTTCGCTGGTAGTAGCAGCTTCTTTCTAGGTTCAACATCTGCATACAAGCAGCATCTTTTGTTTTCATTTTTCCAAGATAGCACTGCATTAAAATAGCTGAATATATTTCTCCAAATTCTGGATAATCCTTAATTTTGACCAGAGACTTATCTATAATTTCAATTAGCCACTTTGATTCAAACAGGTGACTGACACCGCTCTCAAAGTCTTGTCTTTTAAACTCAGGAGCAAAAGTCGAAAGATAAATGAGTGCTTCATCTAAGTCTTTCCCATAGGTCTCTTGAGTCTCATAAATCATGGAATCAGCAGTATTCTTAAGTGACCAAACGACATTACGATATATCTCTAATAGAGCTTTTGATCGCTCGTAAATAGTAAGTACATCTAAGCTCTGTTCCTGGTATAGCCGCTCAATTTGCTTTAGTGTTTTAGTTTTTCTCAATTTTCTCACCTCTTAATTTTAAACTTGTATTATTGTACATGAAAGGATATAATATAGGTACTTAAGTTCTTATTAATGAATATAATAAACTATTTCACGATTAAAAACAAGTACTTAAGTTCCGAAATATTAAATAATAAGTACTTTGAAACTAACTAGGAGGAACAAAAATATGAATTTTGGAGAAAAACTAAAAAAATATCGCTCAGAGAACAAGATTACAAGGGAGAATTTCGCAAAGCAAATAGAAATAAGTCCAAAGACTTTGTACTTTTATGAAACTGGTCAACGCTTCCCTAAGAGTATGGAAACCTACGAAAAAATTGCGAAAGTAATGCAGTGCGATTACAACTACCTCTTAGAAAATGATGATATTTTCGTTTCTGAAGTTGCGAATAAATACGGTCAAGGTGAAGCTAGAAAGGCCCAAGCTTTAACTGAAGGTCTCGTTGCCCTCTTTGCTGGCGGTGAACTCTCAGATAATGATAAAGATGCTGCTATTCAAGCACTAACCGAAGCTTATTGGAAAGCAAAAGAAGAGAATAAAAAGTATGGTCGTAAGAACAAAAAGTAAGGTAGGTGTGTATCTTGTCAAATCGTTGGATCTATGAAAAGGTTCAATCTTTGATTAAAAAATACAAGACGAGGGACCCCAATGAACTTATTTGGTTTTTGAACATCAAGGTCTGCCCTCTTGAAGACACAAAGCACCTTCTTGGAATGTACCATGTCATACAACGCAATAGATTTATTTTCATTTCTACTGAGGTTGGAAGACAGAAAGATTTAATACTTGCACATGAATTAGGACATGATCAGTTACATCGTGACCAAGTCATTAGCGGAGTAGCATTCCATGAAAATGGTCTCTTTGTTGATAACTCAAAGAATGAACTTGAAGCAAATATTTTCGCAGCTCATTTGCTCATTGCTGATGAAGATATCATCCCACTTCTTCGTGGACAAATAGATGATGTAGACCTCTCTTATGAACTGGGAGTAGACATCAATCTGGTAAATTTAAAGATATCTGAAATGGTAAAACTTGGGTTACTTAATTTAAATGAATGTTGTGTTGAAAGACCTCGTGGGGACTTCTTAAAAAACTACCGACCAGATAAAGATGATTGGTCTGAATGCTAGGAGGCAATATGTACGCAATACTTTTTATGGTAATCGCATTCTCAGTTGTAGCTGCGATTACATTATTCAAATTAATTGCTGAACACTCAGTAAAAATTTCCGCCTATGCTATAGACTTCACACTAGTTTTTGGTCTATCGGCATACTATATCCATCAATTAGTGATTAGTAAAATGGTGACTGGCTGGATGGTTTATGTGCTAGATATTGGTGTTGGAATTCTTGCAACCTTAGCCTATGGAATTCTAATTGTTGTCATTCACAATAAGCTTCCAAAGATTAGTTCGGTGTTAAATTTAGTTATTTCAATCATAGGAATGTCAATCGCATTTCCTCTGGCACTTGATTTAATTTCTTCTGTTCTTAAAGTCTTTGGAGTAGTAAAAGAATCATTCACGCAAATTACTCTATTTGAAAATCAAACAGGAAATACAATCCTCAACTATGGAATCATTTTGGTTTTGGCTATCCCTGTTTATAGGGGACGAATGAAGTATCTGAATGGTGAGAACAAATAATTTTTAGAAATATTATTAAATCTACCAGCTGACATTTCTTGTCCTAAGCGGTACAATCTTGGTATCAACAACCGAATAACAGCTTAACGCTGATCTACAAATCATTCTTTTGTAGCAAGCACAGTAAGTGTACGGACACTTACGAAAAATTGATGGAGCAGGAACCCAACCCCCTGCTCCTTTTTTATATCAATTTTAACTTGTTAGGGAGAACCCTAAGACCCCGAAAAACATCATAAGGAGGGAAATATTATGGCGAATAGAGTACGAACAGAAAGACTAGAAATAAAGCTGACCAAGGAAGAAAAAGAGTTGTTTCAAGCAAAGATGAGACAAGCAAAATGTAAAAGCATGAACCATTTTTTAAGAAAATGCGTATTAGAAAAAGAAATTTATACCGTTGATTTAAAGCCTTTTAATGAACTACAAGGACTTCTTGCTAATGCTACAAGTAACATTAATCAAATTGCTAAACGTGTTAATTCTACGGGAGTTATTTATAAAGATGACATCAATGATATGAGGAGAGAGATAGAGCAGTTCTCAAAAGAACTGTGGCAGATTCATTCGCTACTACTCAATAGAACACAAAGAAACAAGGACGACTAAGATGGCTATCACAAAAATCCATCCCATAAAATCAACTTTGAATTTTGCCATTGACTACATCACAAACGCAGATAAAACAGATGAGAAGTTACTGGTTTCTTCCTATCTTTGCCACCCTATTTCTGCCCATACTGCATTTATTAAAACTAGGGAAGATGCAAACACAAGTGGATCAGTCATTGCCAGACACCTGATACAATCATTTTATCCAGGGGAAACAACACCAGATAAAGCTCATGAGATCGGTCTGGAGCTTTGTAAAAAAATACTGAAAGACGAATACCAATATGTGCTTTCAACCCATGTAGATAAGGGACACATTCACAACCATATCATCTTCAATAATGTGAATAGCAGGACTGGCAAATGCTATCAATCGAATAAGCGAAGCTATCACCAAATCAGATTCCAAAGCGATACTTTATGTAAAGAAAATAACCTCAGTGTGATTGACGAATACTATGAAGCCTATAAAAGAAAATATAAGACCAACGGCAAAAGCTGGTATGAGAATGAACAACATAAAAAAAGAACTTCTTGGAAAAGCAAACTACAATTTGACATCGATAGGTTCATCAAACAATCGAAAGACTGGAACGAATTCCTATCAAAAATGAGTTCGCAAGGTTATGAAATCAAGCAAGGAAAACACATTGCTTTTAAACATAAGGACAAAGAAAGATTCACCAGAGCTAAGACAATCGGCGAAGATTATACCGAAGAAAAAATTAAAGAAAGGATTCAAGAAGCTGTCAACACACGCTCAGAAAAGCCGAAATCAAGAGTTAAAAATATAATTGATGTTGAGTCTAACATAAAGGTTAAAGAGTCAAAAGGATATGAATTCTGGGCTAAGAAACACAACTTAAAGGTAATGGCAGACTCGGTTCTTTTTCTCCGAGAGCAAGGCATTAAGTCCGTTGCTCAACTAGATGTACTCATCCAAGAACAAGCCGATAACCGACAAGAATTACAAGAAAAGATTAAATCGATTGATGATAAATCTACCCAGCTATCAGCGGTCATGGAGCATGCTCACACCATTAAGCAGTTCAAGGAAATATACAAATATCACAAAGAAAACCCAAATGATACGCAATTTGAAAACGAGTATTCAAGAGAAATTGCTTTGTACAAAGTGGCTGCAACTGAACTACTGGAAACTTATAAAAAACTACCAGATACAAAAGAGATACTAACTGAATTAGATGTACTTCAAGAAAAAAAGAATACCCTGATGAAAGAGTATTCTGATTCAAAAACCAATATGGATGACCTGTTCACCATCCGTAAAAACTTTGAGCAATACATGGGGAAAGAGATGGAGAGATAGTTCTACTGTCTCCCTTTTTCTCATTCGTAAATTTTATTTTCAAAAATGAGCCACTTGATTTATTTAAGCACCTTATTGGCATAAGCTGGCTATTATATTCTTTTAACTTTACCTTTCAAGTATACTATTCCTGAGCATAAACACCGAGCAGGAGGTTTTTCAAAATGAAAGAACGAAAACTTAAAGTCACCTATGCACCTGGTGCAAAATATAAAGAACAAATCCCTCGCATTGTTCTGCAAGGGAAATGGTTGAAAGATCTTGGTTTTGAGGTTGGTGAGCATGTTATTGTAAGAGAATCATGCTCTGATGAAAATTCAATAATATTAGAACTTCACCTAGTTCTTAGGCAATAAAACAACTTTCTCACAAAACTTTATAAGCCTTATTAAACTTCCTATCGTTTTGAGATTCTTGTTGAAACACGTTAATTGTTTCAACATTTCCTCTATGTCCAATAGAAAATACTTGTTTAGATATTGCTAAGCAATGTTTGGGATTGATTGTTGAAAAAATATTTAAAACTGAATTCGCCGGAAGCTTATTAATCTCTATTGCTAAGGCATCAACAAACTTTGAATTAAATTTTCTAACACCTTCAAATTCCTTTTTATATCTGGATATTTTTATACAAGGTAGATCCATTTTTTCATCTGGTAATTGCCCCAAATTAATACTATAGGTATCCTCTAAAATGATATTGTACTCTCTTGTCTCCACATCAATCCCGAACTCGCTATATTCAACTATAGCATCTGTATCTTCGCAATCTAGATTTAATTCTTCAACAACATAGTCATCAAACACATCATTTATAGCTAGTTTAAACTGCATATAAATTGGCACACTAATTAAGCTGCATTTTGAGTATCCTAGGATCTTAGAACAAAACCAATACCATGAATAACTATGATTATGATATTGGGATCCTTTATTAAAAGTTTTTTCTTTGTTTTTAGCTCTAACAAATTTAAATAATATCAAAAGGAATAGTAATGCTGCTATTACAAAATTACCAGCTTTTCCCAAATAGTAGTATTTAATATTGTTAAAATCAATTTCTTGATTTCTAAAAATTAAGGAAATAACATTAGAAACATCCAAAATATAAACAGCTGGAAAGCATAAAATTAGAAGTATAATTTGTAGTATTTCTCTTCTTGAATCAGTTATTTTTTTCATCTAGTTTATGCTCCTTCCAGTAAAACGTGTTGATTAGAGTAATCTTTCCATCCTTGTCATATTGCCAAATTCGATAAGCATCTATACCTATTATCACATGGTAGAAGTATTCAACATTTTTTGAGTCTTTAGCAATCCGTTCCCAATTTTTTAAGTCTATTCCAGAATAGTTTGGAATTTTTTCTGGATGAGTATGCCATTCTCCGATATAACGATGAATTTGACGAGATTCATCGTATATCCTGTTAAACAGAGTTACATGACCTTTATCTTTTCTATGAAATCTATATTTTCTCCTGATATCTCTTTTAAGTGGCTCTGTTGCACTTATAAATACTAAATCATTATTTGACAGATTCTCCTTACCTATTATTATTCCACCAGCTTCCAATGAGCCACAACCTTTTTGAATATACTTTTCAAAAATAGAAATAACAAGTGGGGAAATCTTAATTTTTATTTCTGGCTCTTTTATATCATTTACCTCCACATATATCACAGCATTTATTGACCAAGTCTCTTCCATAAGTGATTTTTATTATTTCATTCTGGCTTTGATATACATCTGATACCTTCAAACCCGCTTGCTCAAAATAATACTTATCACCCTTCTGAGAATATAGAGCATTGTCCATCAATCTTCCCGTAGCAACTTCCTTTAACACATTTATGAATAGTAAGCTTGTTTGTACCGAAATTAATGAGCCATATGGAATATATGAGCCTTGGCAGCCTAGATTAGATTTTACTATTTTTTGACCTTTCTCAGTATATGCACTTTTATCAAATAGTTCTCCATTTTCATCTCTAGCAAACAGGCAGCCATAACAAGATTCCAAGTTTAAATCAAAAAATCCGACATGAGATCCAATATCTAATGGTTCATTCCATAAATAAAAAACTGGTGTCTTAATATTATTTTCATGTATATAGTAATTTATCCACCGATTCAATATCGCATCGCCCGTTGCAGCGATTATATAATCATACTCACTTAGTTCAATTGAACCATCTTCAACAAGCTCTTCAATCCGATCATCTAATGTATTAATGTTCAAATCTGGAAGCATATTCTTCCCATATATCCTAAGTGCTTCTGCTTTATATCCATGTTTAATTGATTCAATCCCCAGTAAATGCCTATAAATATTCTCCGCCTTCAGCTTATCATGGTCAACGAGAGTAATTTTATTTACACCAGACTTGATAAGGTTTTGGAATACATAGCTTCCAATAGAACCACACCCCACTAACAAGAAATTTTTATTCGAAAGGACGTTTTTACTTTCTGATGTTCTTCCAAGTAGATATTCGGTATCTAGTCTTTCGCAGATGAGAGGAATAATTTGCTTGACACTCTTTAGTTCAATCTCATCATTAACAATATTAAACTCACAGTTTTCCAAGATTACTGCAAACACATTTATAATTCCATTGGGTTGGTTAATTCCAAATACGATCAAGGATGAATTCATATTGGGATTATATTTGCAGTCTCTGATTGAACCACTCTTGAAAATCCGATTTAGATACTCTTTAGTTATCGGCAAAGAATAATTTGGTGGCAATATTGCTTCATCAGGACTTGAATAAAAGTACAATGCATTTTTTTGCGTTACACTCCCATATCCCCATTTATCAAAATCACTTGCTCTAGTTGAAGCAAAAAAAGTTAATACTTCAGTTCTCTTTTTATAGTCAGCATGTTTTTCGTTTTTACGTTGAACTTTACTTGGATTACTTGTTGGGCAAAACTTAATTTTCTGCGTTTTCTTTTCATTTGGTAATACAACTTTCAACATTTTTTTGTTTTTTATATTACCAATATACGAATCAAATTCATCAATAAAATCGTTAGAATTTGCATTTTGAAGTCCTAACTCTATTATATCTTTTGCACGTTCAATACATTGATCTAATATACCAAATAAAACCCAATCGATTACTGAGGCTTCTAAATCAAAAAGACATATTTTTCCATTACTTTCCAAATGTGGGATGAACGGTAATTCAGGCTCAACAATATATATATCTACCAGTCTGATTCTCCATTGCCAAGGGATTCCTATTACTATGGAAAATATACCGTTAGATGTAGATAGCTTTCCGTTCACCACGTATTCATAAGATATTCCTTCGAAAGTCGTCTCATTTCTAATTTGGCACTCCGACAGATTGCTATTGTCCAATAAGTGATTATACAAGGCTTCTCTATTCAATATCATGCTACATACCAGATGAGCTGGAAGATGGAATATAATTCAACTGATGCTTAGCTACTTCCGTTTCATCTGGAACTTCAAAATCATCACCGAATATTTTATTCAGTTTTTTACATTTTTCATATTCATCAATTTCATTGTTTACCGCTTCCAGGTCTGATTTAAATTTGCTAATTTTATCTTTAAAATCTGTCATCTGACCATCTGTCATTTTTTCAAAAACATCATTTGGCGTCTCAAAATTTAAAGTCCAAGGTAAAGATAATTCAATTCTGTATAGTGATCTGTAATCATCATTTGTACCTACAAAAACAAAGGCACGTTCAATCGCACTCACCACATTTATTAATTCATCTAAATCCTCATTTTTATAAATAAAATTATCAACAGCAAGTAGTGTCAAACCAATACTAGCTGGTGAAATATGACCTAAGTCAGAAAATCTTCTATTCTTCCATTTTTTTAGATAACGCACGACTCTCCTGAATTGATCTCGTTCTGCTTCGTTTAAAATTTCAGTATTGATATAATTGACTAACCCTTTAGGATCTGCCTTTTCCCATTTTATCGAATCAGTATTAGTGGAGATTCCCTTAGCGATGTATAATTGACTGCTTTTATCGTAAGAGTTTTCATAAGCATATACAACCAAATCAACATGATATGCTATTTCTCCACCTTTTTTATAAGTGACTGTCACGCATGGTTTCTTAATTTCAGCTCCATAGTCAGTGTGGTTAACTAGCAAATTGTGAATTTTATTCTTCAGTTCCATCGGTATAAAGTCAGCCTTATTAACGTTAAACAATAACGCAACATCTATATCGTACTCTTTCCCTTCTTCGGGTTTTATTCCTGTACGCATTATGTAACTACCTTGGTTATACACATCGAACGAAGGGATATCAGCATCATCTTTCAAAATCCCTATCAAAATATCTCTTTTTTCTGCTAATTCTTTTTTTGACTTATAGCCCGCCTTAATGTTATCGTTGAATTTCTCAAATTGTGTTTGTACGCTCATTTTTTGCCTCCATTTATTTATCTTCATCATCACTATTGTAATCTTCCATAATCGCCTTAAATACGGAATCAGATAACCACTTCTTAAACAGATCATTGTCATTAAATTGTTTGAAAAGCTCCATGTTGTCTTTCATGATACTTACCATAACGCTTACTAAGGCTCTAGAGAACTCTATTTTGATATTTTGTGGATCTGCATTTTTCAAGGCATTTCTCAATTTCTCATCCTTAACAACCATCTCAGGAATTGCCTTGATTTGTTTTGCCACATTATCCTTATCTTCCCAATCTATGTTCCCAAAAATATCATTGAAGCTATTGATGATATTATCTAGTGTATCAATTTCTGGATCTATAATTGTTGCAATGCCAGCTGTCGGAGTGGCAACTTCGCCATCCGTATCATCCATAACAATGTTGATTTCATTTTGTTTTTCTAAACGATAACTCTCTAAATCTATGGTATCCAGAACACCTTTTGAAAGGTCATCTTCTCTTGGTGTAGGAAGTCTATGCACAAGCAATTCAAAGAAGATATTCTTGATTGCCCATTCTTTTTGTCCAAATGGCAAGATTGAAGCAAGAAAATTATATGTTCTAATAAATGACTTAACGCCGCTCTTGAACTCGACCTGCTCCTCTTCTTCAAGTTTTATATACCTTGCTACACATGAATCCAGTATCGAGTCGTTATATTCTCTTGGTTCATTGTTCAAGAAGTTCTCAACTACATTAATGACTTGTTCGTCATCAAACACATCCATACTTTCAAGAAGTGAAAGCAAATCATAAAGTTTATTCGGATCTGTTTCCTTAACTAGCTTCGTTTGCTTATAGTATTTTTGGAAAGATTCCTCAATTTGTTTTGGGTCATTCGCAAAATCTAATACACAAGTATCAATCTTATTCTTCGCACTACGATTTAATCTTGATAGCGTCTGTACAGCCTTAATGTCATTCAAAACCTTGTCCACATACATAGTATGCAATAAAGGTTCGTCATATCCAGTCTGGTACTTATCAGCCACAATCAAGAATCGATATTTATCTTTCTTGAATTCTTTAGGAGTATCTTTGTCAGAAAATCCATTGATTAAACTTTCAGTAAGCTCTTTGCCTTTATATTCTTTTGTGCCAGAAAATGCGACAATCGCTTCGAAGTTACCCCCTAAGTCTCTTAGAATATCTGATATGGCATAGTAGTAGTCGATTGCACGTACAATACTATCCGTTACAACCATAGCTTTCGCTTTTCCACCAATCTTCTTTGAACTTGTTTCTACGAAATGGCGTACCATCTCATTTGCTTTTTCTCTAAGTGGAAACTCCTGTCCTTCAACAAACTTCCTTAATTTCTTTTTCGCTTTTCTAGAATCAAACTCTGGATTTTCTTCGATTGTTTTGAAAATTTTATAGTAGCTCTCATAAGTCGTATAGTTCTTTAAAACATCAAGAATAAAACCTTCTTCAATCGCTTGTTTCATTGAATAAAGGTCAAACTCACCCATACTTCCATCTTCTTTACGCATCCCAAACATTTCAATTGTTCTAGGCTTTGGGGTAGCTGTAAAAGCAAAATAACTCGCATTAGTTATCATACGGCTTGCTTCAATTAATTCTGCAATTTTATCTTCTATATCTAAATCGTCATCGCTAGCACTTAATTCTCCAGACAAGGACATGTTCATACTGCCAGCAGCTTTACCACTTTGAGAAGAGTGAGCTTCATCAATAATAATAGCAAAGTGTTTGTTTTTCATTGATTTCCCGATTGTATCTAAAAGATATGGGAATTTCTGAACAGTACTTATAATAATTTTTTTGCCATCTTTTAATAGCTCTTCAAGATTTTTAGCAGATTCAGCATGACCAATATTGCTGGATACCTCAAGGAATCTTTTTACATTCTTTGTAATCTGATCATCTAAATTTCTTCTATCAGTAACAACAATAATAGAATCAAAGAGTGGCTTCCCTTCACGTTCAACGCCAACTAATTGATATGCAAGCCAGGTAATCGAATTTGATTTTCCACTACCTGCACTATGCTGTATTAAATATTTTTTGCCAACACCATGCTCTTGAACATCGGCCAATAATCGTTTAACTACTCGCCATTGATGATATCTTGGAAAGATTTGAACTTCTTTTTTCTTTTCACCATCTTCTTTTTCTTCAATTACTTGAGCAAAGTTTTCTATAATGTTTGTAAGTTCCTTCTTGTCCAAAAAGACCTTCCAAAGATAATCTGTCATCGTTCCATCAGAAGGTGGATTGCCAGCTCCATCATCATCGGTGCCTTTATTAAATGGCATAAATCTCGTATTAACGCCATCTAATCGTGTTGTAAAAGAAACTGCATTTTCGTCTACAGCAAAATGAACCAAACAACGCTTGAATGAGAAAAGAATCTCCTTTGGGCTACGATCATTTTTATATTGCTCTTCAGCATTTTTATATGTCCAGCCTGAAGATGATGTACGGTTCTTTAATTCCATCGTAATTACAGGTAAACCATTAATAAAGATACATAAATCAAGTTCTAACCCTTTATCAACCTCAGAAAAAGTCAACTGATTGCTTACAGAAAAGATATTATAATCAAATTCAGTATAGGACTCTGGTCTTTTAGATGTTGGATTTAGAAAGAACATCACAACTGAATTTGAAGCTCGATAGTCTTTGATTCCATTCTTCAAGACATGAATAATGCCATTTCTAGTTATTTCAGTAGAAAGTCGATTAAAGAACTGTTCTCTACTCAGATTATCAACCAATCGTAGTTCTTCATAAGTCGTTGGTTGTGAAGTACGAATAAAACGCAGTAAGCGTTCTTCATCAAATGCAAACTTAGGATTGTAGCTCAGTTTTATCTCTTCTGGTGTTACGTATTCATATCCCGCTTTATCTCTCAAATATGAAATTATGCTTTGTTCTAATCCATTTTCATCCATATTGCGTTTTAATCCCATTCGTCTTCTCCTCCTTCTACTTGATCTTCGTCTTCTTCAAAAACACTTTCGACCTTTTCATACTCTGGAATATCAATATTTCTTATATCTATTCTCCCTGTCACTACCTCAGAGATTAAGGTTTGTTTTAAATCCTCCATAGATTTTATTTTACTTAAAATGGTTTCTATAGCTTTATTAATTCTATCTTCACTTTCCAATATTATTTCCACTACGTTTCTCTGTTCAGCCAAATCTGGAACAATAACTTTTAAGTTCAAGATAAATTCCGAATTAGCTCTCGGCATTTTAGTACCATAAGTTGAACTATTCACGAGATCAATAAATTTTGATGACAGCATTAAATATTTCAGGTATTCAGGTGTCACCTTAATCGGATCTAAAACTAGAAATTCCGAAGAACAAATAGCTTTATCTTCAACAATTATACTTTTTGCTAAATATGGTCTTAGTTTCCCAAATATAACCATATTTTTTTCTGCTGATATTCCGTCATTATTAAATTCTAATTCATCAAAGGAAATATTCATTACTCCTTTTTGGGATATGACATTTTCTAGTGCTATATATCTTCTGCATTCATTGTCCCGTCTAGTGATTTGATTCGCCAAATACTTAATTTTAGTACCATCACAAGATTTATCGTCTAGATTTAAAATTTTGTACCTTGAATCAATATACATCTGCATTGTTTGATTTAATTGCTTTATTTTTTCTTTTTCAATAAGAATTAACCTATCTATCTCATTGATTTTCCATTCCAGAAAATTAGCAATTTGCACTTGCTCTTTGAATGAAGGTATTGGCAAAGTAATACTCTTCATAGATTGAAAATTTGTACTCCATAAATCAGCAACAATTCCCTTGCCATTTCTATAAAACTCTTCTTGAAACGGGACAGACTTCAATAGATAATGCATATATTTAGGATGATTCTTATTTATTTTAAGAACAATGTTAATCAGAGAAACTGAACCTTCAAACTCACTTAATCCTGATGACCCTTTTCTATCCGATCTACCATTAATGACAAAATCATTGATTACCACTTTTTTTCTGTTATCACCATCATCTGTTTTAGCAACATTATCCAATTGCTTAAAAACACCGTTTTTTGTAACAGAAAGTGGCTCATAATCTTTGTCCGATACTTTTTCTCTTCTCTCCTCAAAATTAGCATTAATTTTCGATATTCTCCAATGTTCAGGAACTTCTTTAATCCAAGGAAGGTCTACGTCGTAATATTTTTCATATCTCATTGCAGCCCCTCCAAGATTCCAGCCATCATCCCCTCCGATTTTTTTTCTAGTTCCAAAATTCTTTCAATAATAGTCTCTATACTATCCAGTTCTTTTGGCTTATAAAAATGTTTTGTAAAGTTAATTTCATAACCAACTTTTGTGGTCTTATTATCAATCCACGCATCATTGTGATAAGGTAAAACTTCTTGATTAAAGAACTCTTCGATACCACCTTCAAATAATAATGGCACAATTTCAGTATCTCTTAAATCCGTATCAGGCTCTAATTCACCATTTGACTTCTTTATAGGTTCAGCTTTCTCATCTTTTTCCGAAAACATATCGAGCAATCCAGTAGCCGAAAATTTAGATAAGGTTAATTGTTTTAATCCTTTGTCCTTGGCTCTTTTGTTGAATTCTTTTTCAAAGGATACATAGTCTAAATAGTCATCAGAGTTTTCCAGACTTTTTAACACTTCATAATAAGCAATCATCTTCTCCGTGTTCTTTACTTCCGCCTTCGAAGCTTTCGTTTGCTTTAATCCATTTTGTTCAGCTTTTTTTATCTTTGAATCAGTAACCTCTTCATCAAAAACTCCTAAAGTTTCCATTAGAAGCTTTAATTTCTCAAGTTTTTCTTCAGCAACACTAACTTTAATTCTTAACGGCCTTTCAACAGTAATTTTATAGTATCCAAAATCCTCATTACTAAAAATCTTACTGTACTCATTTTCCTCAAAATTAGAATACAATGAAATAATTGTTTCCTTATCCTCCATGGATAATTCGCAATTTTTCTTTCCCATATTTTTTCTAAGAGGTTTCTTCATTGATGAGGCATCAATGAGTTGAATCTTACCTTTTCTTTTTTCTTCTTTGCGATTGCTTAGAATCCAGATATAAGTAGTTATTCCAGTGTTATAAAAAAGGTTCTCTGGTAACTGAATAATTGCTTCTATCAAGTCTGATTCAAGCATATAGCGTCTAGCATTACTTTCTCCACCTTCAGCGTCACCAGTGAAAAGTGCAGAGCCATTATGAACTTCTAAGATTCTGCTTCCCATATCAGTATTCTTCATTTTAGAAATATTATTTAGAAGGAAAAGCAGCTGTCCATCACTCACTCTTGGTAACATGGCATACTCCGGATTATCTCCATAGTTAATGATGAATCTAGGGTCTGAAATATTATCTCCCCCCATTTTTTCTTTATCTACCTTCCATGATTTACCATATGGAGGATTTGAAAGCATAAAATCAAAGCTCTTGTCGTAAGCTTGATCATCCGATAAAGTTGAACCATAATAAACATGGTCGCTTTCTGTTCCTTCACCTTTAATTAAAATATCTGCTTTGGCAATAGCATATGTCTCGGGGTTCACTTCTTGACCAAATATATGGGTTGATACAGTTTTTCCTTTTTGTGATGCAATGCTTTCCAGTTTTTCTGCTGCGACTGTTCCCATACCTAAAGTTCCAGCTGCACCATCATAGATTGTATAGGTTGAATCCTTTATTTTATCCATAACTGGAAGAATTGCTAAATCTGCCATCAATTCAACTACGTCTCTAGGTGTAAAGTGTTCCCCTGCCTCTTCATTATTTTCTTCATTAAATTTCCTAATGAGTTCTTCAAAAAGAGTTCCCATTGCATGGTTATCTAAACCTTTGTGCAATACTTTTCCATTATCATCTACCACTTCATAAGGGCTTAGATTAATGTTATTAGAAGTAAATTTTTCGATGACTGAACCAAGAATTCCAGCTTCAGACATTGTTGTAATCTGAGTATGAAACTTGAACTTTTGAAGGATTTCTTTTACATTGTCAGAAAATCCATCCAAATAACTTTCAAAATTCTTTCTCATATTCTGATTACTAGTTGAATTTAGAAGTTCTTTCAAGGTGAATTCAGAAGTATTATAAAAAGACTGACCTGCAACACCCGATAATGCTACACCTTGATTTAAGACGCCATTTTCATCTAGCATTTGTTTTGTTTCTAAAACTTGTTTTTTTGTTGGTTCTAAAACCGAATCCAATCTTCTTATTACTGTCATTGGGAGAATAACGTCCCTGTACTTTCCTCTCACATATACATCACGTAAACAATCATCGGCAACTGACCAAATGAAACTCACCAATCTATTGTGTTCTATAGCACTTAATCCATTATTTAGACTCATTATTTATTCTCCTCATCTCTTCTATTTACAGCTACCAAGTCTCCAAAATCAACATTTAAGCTCGTTGCAATTCTGTATAGAACTTCCATGCTTACAAATTCACCACGCCCCATTTTTGCAATAGTAGCTGGTGCTATTCCAATGGATTCATGCAGATCTTTTTTATTCATACCTTTATCTATTAACAGTTTCCATAATCCGTTATAATTCACTTTCATATATACACCTCAGACTTTCGCTTTTGTGAAGTTATTCTATTAGATTATATCATATAAGTACGTAATATTAAATATAAAGTTATCAACAAAACAAAAAAAGCCGGTGCAGCCCGAAGACCACACCGACAAATTCCTTATCTTTCTTGTCCTTTATTTTCTTTCTTTGCTAAGTCGTCACTCTTATCATTCTTCTGATAATCTTTGATTGCTCCTAGAATCGAAGTTTTCTTTTCTTGCTTTTCAACCTTCTCATTCATCTGTTCACGGCTCTTTAGCAACTTAGATGACAAGATACGAACATTGGAATGCTCCTTCCCGTTTTCATCAATAGAAGTTCTCAGTTGACCAAACAGTTTTACAAAGTCCCCGCGTTTAAAGTCTTTAGGAATTTCGCCTTTTTCTCCATAAGCAGAGCAGTTTGTATAGGTTTTATTACCATCATCATCTTTTAAAGCAACAGAGAAATTGACAACCTTGAAGGCTGTTCCATCCTTATTTTCTCGATCTACAACTTCAACTTCGCCAACGACATTGCCAACAATATTTACTAAATCATCTTGATCCACTTCAATAGCATCAGACTCTTTTAATTGTCCTTGTTCTCTTAGATTTTCAATCGAATAATCAAAGTCCTCGTGAAGTAAGCTACCATTATCACTTGCCATGAAGTCCTCAAACACAACATCCAAGGCTTCGTTATCATCAATTCCTTTTTCAACACTCACCAAAGCTTTTATAAAGTCCTTGTAGTTCTCATCAATCATCTGGTTAATTGTTTGTTTTGCTTCGTCAAAATTCATTTTCTATTCCTCCTATGTGTTAAATGATTAAGAGGCAGCACAGTGGCTACCTCTCTTTTTCTTGATTCTTCTTTTCTGATTGTTCTTCGTTTTTCTTGCTAGATTGATAGCTTCTAATTTGACTTAAGATTGATGTTTTTTCTTCGTTATTTTCAAGGTCTCCTATATCATCAACCGTGCTATCTCTGAAATTTGCATCATAACGGTCTTTAACTCCATCATTATCCATATCTTTATCAAGCGGATCATACCAAGTCCCATCCTCATCAATTCTAAGCCCTGTTTTAGCCTCTAAGTCATCTTCATCGACAAATACCATATCAGAGAAAGTCACGCTCTCGACATGGCGTTTTAGGGCTAGTAAGGCAAGCTCTTCGCCTTCTTGTTCCATAAATCTACCTGAACTTATAACTTCTCCATCTACTAACTGAGACCAGGAATAACTTTCCAAATCGAGTTCATACTGGATTTCATGCCTTCCATCTTCTGATTCTGTGTAGGCAATACCCACATGTCTTAAATCAGGATACAAAGCATCGAATTCTTCGTACTTATTTTCTTCATCATATTCTTCATTACAGAAGTCAATGATGACACGCTTTACATCTTCTAACAGTGGAGATTCATTTACTTTTTCCTCCACTTCTCCCATATCCAAGATCCGATTTAGTTCTGCAAGACGTAGGACTTTTTCTTTTAGTTCTCCTGCTTTCTCAAAAGGTTTCTCTACTTCCACCTTGGCAGTGATTAACTGATCTTTCGTTGCTTCTAGCTTTTCTTGAAAAATTTGAAGCCTTTCATCCATCTTATCGAGAACATTATCAAGCCTTTGGATATTACCATCAGCACTTACACCAAATTCACCCTGATGTTTGGCTTTACCTTGCAAGGTGAACTTATATAGGTTATGAAAGCTATCATAGGACGCTTCTAAATCAAAATTACGGTACTTTCCGATAACTTTACTGTCTCGGATGCCAACAGACTTAACAGACTCCAACAAGGCTTCTCCAGCGTCTTCTTTATCCGTGTATCGATGGTTATCAAGTGTTAAAGACGTGAACTTATCCTCACCCAACGCCTTTGGTTCTACTACCACTAAGTCTTGCTTAATGTTATCAATCAAATTCTCTAACCTTGCTATCTCATTTGGATAGGACTTTAGAATTTTATCATCCAGTCGATATTGATTAGACTTGTAGTTGGCTTCAAGCATTTTTAACTTCGTCACTTCATTGTCCAGGTCCATCTTTTCTTTAATCATGGGATTCCCTGTTGCTAAAGCTTTAATTTCTGCATAGCTTAGGCTTGATTCATCAACATCTTCAGCCACACGAACTGGAGTCTTAGACGTCATAATCTGTGAAATAAACTTTTGCTTGTTCTCGATTGTCTGCCATAAATAGCTATCGAAGGTATTTTCAGTAACGTACCTAAAGATATTAACTTCCTTGTTTTCATTCCCTTGACGCACGATTCTTCCTGCCCTTTGCTCTAAATCTGACGGTCTCCAAGGAACATCCAAATCATGGAGTGCAATCAGCTTATTTTGAACATTTGTGCCAGCTCCCATCTTTTGCGTAGAGCCCATCAGGATACGAACTTCACCACTTCTAACTTTGGAAAAGAGTTCATCCTTTTGCTTGTCACTATTGGCTTCATGGATAAAGGCTATTTCTCCTTTAGGGATTCCTAATGCAACCAACTTCTCTCGAATATCATCATAAATATTAAATTCTCCATCACCTTTGGGAGTAGACATATCCGAGAATAAAAGCTGAGCTGAACGCTCGTTAGATGTTTTATCCCAAATGGCAAAGACATTCTTTACACAGACATTGACCTTGCTATCCGGGTGATCTGGTAATAGAGGATTGATGAGCCTTTGGTCTAGAGCAAGTTTCTTTCCATCATTGGTGATTTTAAGCATATTGTCCTCTTCAGGTTCAACACTTCGATTTCTCACCTTATCTGCACGTTCAGATAGACTTGCGAGGATTTCTTTTTGTTCTTCTGATGGCATAGTCTTAATTACTTCGAATCGTGCTTCTGGTATTGGCAAATTCAGCATATCTGCTGTTTTAATATCCGCTACTTCTTTGAACATGCTCATGAGTTCTGGAAGATTGAAAAACTTAGAAAATCTCGTCTTTACTCTGTATCCTGTTCCTTCAGGTGAAAGCTCAAAAGCAGAAACTGTTTCACCAAAATTGGCTGCCCATGAATCAAAGTGTTCCAATCCATTCTTTTTTAATTCATTGAACTGAAGATATCTTTGCATGGTATAAAGCTCTGTCATAGAATTTGATACTGGCGTCCCTGTAGCAAATACAATCCCTTTTCCACCTGTCATTTCATCCATGTAGCGGCATTTCATATACATGTCCGAAGACTTAAAAGCTTCCGATTGACCAATGCCAGCAACGTTTCTCATCTTGGTATGAAGAAAGAGATTCTTGTAGTTATGAGCCTCATCAATGAATAACTTATCGACCCCAAGTTCCTCAAAAGTAATGACATCGTCTTTCTTAAAATCATCAGTCAGTTTCTCAAGCCTTGTTTGAAGTTTTTTCTTGGTCTTTTCTAATTGCTTAACGGTAAAGTTCTGATTTCTATCATACTTGTAATCGTTGATATAATTGATGATTTCATCAATCTGATCGTTAATATGATTCTCTTGGTATTCCTTACTCATGGGAATCTTTTCAAATTGAGAATGACCGATAATAACTGCATCATACTCACCAGTTGCAATGCGGCCGATCAGTCTTTTTCTTTTCTTTGGTTCAAAATCTTTCTTATCAGCCACCATGATGTTTGCACCAGGGTATAACTGCATGAATTCACGACCAATCTGTGAAGTTAAGTGATTTGGCACGACAAACAAGGATTTGCTGCACATACCAAGACGTTTGCTTTCCATTGCACTTGCCACCATCTCATAGGTCTTACCAGCTCCAACAACATGGGCAAGCAAGGTATTACCACCATAAAGGCTTCTAGCTATCGCATTACGCTGATGTTCTCTTAAATCGATTTTTAAGTTCATCCCTTCAAAGGATAAATTACTTCCGTCATACTCACGATTGCGAACGGAGTTGAACCGCTCGTTATACATATTCTCTAAGCGATTACGCCTATCTGGTTCTTGAAAGATCCAGTTCTTAAATTCCTCTTTTAGAAGTTCCTGCTTCTGTCCTGCCAGTAATGTTTCTTTTTTATTGAGTACGGAACTTTTTGAACCATCAGGATTGATAACTTGATCAAAGACTTTTGTTTCTTTTAGGTTTAGTGCATCTTCTATGAGCTTGTAAGCATTCACTCGGCTTGTACCAAAGGTTAATTCGGCAAGGTCATTGCCTCGATCAACGCTTTTACCTTCAACATTCCACTCACTGGTCATTGGCGAAAACTTCGCCTTAATATCCCAGCGATTATATCCAGGTGTTTTTAATATCTCGAACATGAAATGCTCTACATCTTTGCTTGGAATCCATGTTGCTCCTAAACGCACATTGATATCTGAAGCAGTGAGCCTCTCAGGCATCACTGCTTCAAGTTTTTGATGTTGATGTTGAAGTGCCATATATTCTTTTTCCAGTACTTGTGCTTCTTTTTCATCAATCTCAAATCGTTCTCCCCCTTGGTAGTAAGAACGCTTCGATAAAAGCTTAGAAACATGGGATTCGTACTCTTTGATGACACCGAGCTTTTCACGAATATTTCCGCTCAAGTACTCATCTGCTGTCACATAGTTAAAACGATACTCCGCATCATCCAGCACATTCTGGAAAGGTTTATTATTGCCAAACTGATCGAACTCTTGAATATCTAGATAGATTTCGCCATGTAGTTCTTGAATAAGTGTTTCTTTGTCCTTACCAGTCAATTCAGACATATAGTCGAAGTCAACTCGTCCTCTTTGGGATATAGACAAAACTAAGGCTTCTAGTGATGTATCAACATGGTCAATACTTTGTGCTTTGATAATCGTTCTCTTGCTAAATATATCGCCTTTCGCTTTAAAATTTTCCTCATCATCAAGCACCTCGATTGAGGATACTAATGGGAAATTACTATCTTCTTTTAAGGCTCTAGTATTAGATAAGGAATTCAGATAACCATGTTTTTTAGAAAAGGCATCATAGATTTCATTTAGAACAACTTGCTTGTTTTCAATGACCTCATCACTAGTCCCTTGCATCTGTGCTTCAATGACATATTTTAGAGCCTCTGTGACTTTCAAATAGTCTCCAATTTTTTCTTTATTCTTATCTGTCGTTTCTTTTTGAATGAGAATAGAGTTTTCTCTAAAATAGACCTGGTTATCAATGATGGTATAGGAGAAGTTTTTGATATCATCCGTTGCTGGAAGCGTTACTTCTTCATCAACATCAAGTTCAATTTCTTCATAGTGGTTTTCACTTGCAATTTTCTCTACAGCGTTCTGTAGTTGAACTTTGAAATCTACTTCATTTGGGATACAAACAACCCTGTTACCAAAGGGCCCGCTTTCCTCGGTCATTTTACCTAGAATCATCTCCGGATTTTCCACAAAATACTGATTGTAGTTTAGTCCTTTATCATCGCTTCCTAGGTGAATCCAAGGCTCATCCCGATCCCGAATGCTATCTCTTTTCTTTAGAAAGATGATATCGCTCGTTACTTCTGTGCCTGCTTGCCCTTTAAAGGTAGTATTTGGTAGTCTTATCGCTCCAAGGAACTCCGCACGTGCAGCAAGATACCTTCGAACACTCTCATCTTTTTTATCAAGTGTTCCACTAGAAGTAATGAAGGCAATCACACCACCATTTCGAACCTTGTCTAAGGTCTTAGCAAAGAAGTAGTCATGAATTAGAAAATTATTTTTGTCGTACTCTCTGTCATTTACTTTGAAGTCTCCAAAGGGAACATTACCGATGGCAATATCAAAGAAATTGTTTGAGAAATTTGTCTCTTCAAAACCTTTAATCTGTATATCACTCTTGGGATAGAGTTTTCTTGCAATGCGGCCACTAATACTATCTAACTCAACACCATAAACTTTTGAATCCTTCATCGAATCAGGAATACAGCCTACAAAAGCACCAACACCCATACTAGGCTCTAATATATTCCCTGTTTTAAATCCCATTTGTGATAGAGCTGAATAAACCCCTTCAATTACTTGTGGGGGAGTGTAGAAGCTTGTAAGAGTACTTTCTTTGGCACTATCGTATTCTTTGGAAGTCAGGTTTTCTTTTAAGAACTCTCGCACGGCTTGCCATTGACCAGTTTTGTTTTCATCAAAGGTATCTGCCAGTCCACCCCAGCCAACATAGCGACTTAGAACCTCTTGCTCTTTAAGTGTCGCATTACGATTTTCTTTTTCAAGTGCGAACAAGGTCTCTAGGGCTTTTTTATTGTTCTCAAGCCTTTCGGATGGTGTCAGATTTTCTTGGAAAACATCAGTAGACATGTGATAGTTGCTTGCAACTAGTTTTGGAGTAATGATATCTGCTTCAACATCAGCTACAAGTTCATCTTCATGAATTGGTTTTAGAATTGAATCAAGGTCTGATTCTTTACGATAAATAACAACTTCTGAACCAGTAATAAATCCGCCTAGAAATCCTTCATGATCTTTTACTGTCACCGTTTTAATATCACCCACCCCATCAAAGCCAGTGATTGTCCAAGCTTTTTCTCTATAGAGAACTTCATCTCCAATCAAGAAAGTTGGCCTTTCGAGTTGAATCTTCTCGAAAAGTTCTGTTTCATTTTCAAAGCTTACGATGGGGGTTGTTAGGTTCTTCTCATCTACTGGTAAAAGCCATAAATCATACTTCTTTGTAATTGTGTTAAGAGCAGCTTCTCGCCTTACTGTATACGCTCCATGGTCATAATAAACAAGTTGCCCAACCTTTAAACTTGGTAAATAATCTTCGTTTTCTAAATCAAGTGCACTTTTATCATTCGTTTTATCTGGCTCAACAATAACTCCTTTATTTGTTTTATTAAGCTCAAGCATTTCATTGCCTTTGGCTATGAGTTCAAGCGTAGTCAGAAAGCCTTGGTTTAACTCATTAATTTGTTCAATGGAAATGCCCGCTTCTACATAAGAGCGAAGGATATTAAAGTCACCAACATCTAGCTTTGAACCCGCTAAAGCATTTGATTGCTCAATAGATATTCTTTTTTCAAGCGACCAACGAGTCTGCTCCATCTGCCAGGAAGAAATCCCACTTTTCCTATAGCTTAAAACTTGGTCTAAGGATAAAGTTTCTAGTCCCTTTTTGATTTGTTCTTTTTGCTCATCATTTAAATTGCTAATATCAATCGGAGCCTGAGTTATAAAAACATTGGAATCACTCTGTGTCTCAGATCTTCTTTCATTGTCTGTATAAGCTACAAATTTAATCTCACCAACAATTTCATCAGGCAGATTTTCTTCATAGAAGATGATGTTTCTGTTCGCTTCAATTAGGGCAAGTTTTTTATAGTCTCCAGTTCCTCGATCTTCTTCAAGTTTATTGCCTACCACATAGCCATTGCCCATCGAGTAAAATCCCAGGTCATACTCAGCAAGTTTCTCATCCTGTTTTTGCCAGAATTTCGGCCGAAAATTATTCCACCACTCTTTTGAAACCTCTTGATAAATGTCTTTTCTAGCAAAGGACTCTTCTATCCAGTTATATGAGCTGCTTTCTCCATCGATTTGAGCAATGAGCTTTCCATCTTCTGCATTCCTATTTGAGTAAAAGACATCTAAACCCTCATCTGTTTCTTCATATGACAACTTTGGTAACTGGGTATCTTTCACCATAAAATCATTAATGGTATATGAGGTAAAGAGTCCGCTATCTATAAGTTCATCTACTTTTTGACTTTCTTCAAAGGTCACTCCTCTATAAAGGGGATAGGTTGTTTCGTCCATTTGAATTTCACTATTTGTTTTTTCAATTTTGATATGTGAAATATCATAAGAAGAAACTAGAACAAACTCATTCCCAACTTTTACAGCAACTTTTTCTTCAATACTTTCTGCTTCTAAATTGTTTGAAAATACTTCTGAGCCAAATACGCTTATCAGCTCATCGCTCGTTAGTTGTTTAGAAAGCTCTGTATCTAAAAGCTCACGATAAGTTTTGGGAAAGTCTTCTAGGATAAGCCTTTGAGCTCCAAGGCTCTTTAATTCATTCAAATTGAAATATCCAAGCTCTGGTTCAATACCAGCAACCAAGCCAAAGGCATCACCAGACGCTTCGTCATATTCAGTCAAATACCATGTCCAATTGCTTCTTAGTGGAATAACATAGGCTACATGAACTACTTGATCTAAAAGTGGTGTATCTTCTTGTCCGTAAAGTTTTGGAATATTATCTAGAATCTCATTTGGCATCAGTTCATCGGGATTATCTTTTGAATAAAAAGAAAAAGAAGCCGATTGTTCGACTTCCTCACCTTCGTTTCCTTCTTGATTTTCTAAGCTTCGACTACTTCCTTGATGATGATCTCCTTCAAGCTCGAAATCAGATTGTTCATTTGCTCCTCGTATTCCTGTGGCTTTTCTGTCTTCATCTCCTCCGTCAAGTCCCAAGCTTCCATCATTCTCGGTTTCTCGACCCTCATCATTTGAATGGCTCTTTCCTGTGTTTCCATGAGATGTGGCACTAATTTCTTCTCGTAATATAGGTCTGTCAGAAGTTCCCACTGTTCCTGATTCTCGCTCTCTGCTAGAAACTCTAGCCTCATCGCTGCGTATATCGGATTGGGATATCTCTCTATGAAATCCTTGCTCTCTTCTAGCTGATTCAGTGTTTTCTCCTTGATTCTCTCGGCTATCTCTTGCGTTGTTGCCAGATCTGAGAACTCGTCCGTCCTCGTTAAGTCTATCATTGGTATCTCTTCGAAATACATTATCTAATCCTCCTTCTTTATCGTTACTTTTATTATATTCGTCAGCCCTTACATTTGTCAGCAGCCTATTTTTCATTTTCTCATTACTTTTTGTAATGAGTTCTTCCAAAATTTCTTTATTAAGTCTTGTAAGTTCGTCACCCACTTGCATAAGCGAGATTCCATCTAGTCTTTCTAATCCCTTTTGAAAGGCTATAGAATCAACCTCAACTGATATACCTAACCTTGTCGAAAAACTTACAAGTGCTGATTGTTCTAGAAACGCTCTAAATGCACCTTGGTCTTCTTCCTGAATTCTAAGGTCATTCATCAAAGAGCTAAATATATTTTCACTTTTTAACCTGATGAGCGTATTGAAGTCTCCTCGTAAATCTCCCGTCACCTCTTGACCTTCCATTAAAATCATATTAGAAATGATCTCTTGATCCTCTTCTTTAAATTTCCATATACGGACTTCGTTGACCTCTTTATTCTTCGATATGGTTTGTTCTACATCAAAAATATGGTCTACCTTCTGGTAGTACCCATAATCTTCAATGATTGGAATCCCTTTTTGCCCCATCATTACCGTTCGGTTCAAATTCTGTCTCCAGAAGTCAAACTTGGCACAAGCTGTTGCTCCTGGATTTTTGTCGTATATGCTTAACTGGTTGATAAAGTCATATCGCCAGTTATTGCCCATCGTTTGCAAAAGCTGAACATAATTCTTATCATCGTTCAATACCTCTTGCTTGATGAGTTCTATCTGATGCTGAAAATCATTAATTCTCATGTTTTCCTCCTTCTGTTGTTTTATAGATTTGGTTCATTTCTATCCTTTTTCTTGTCTTGAAAGAACCTTCCCAAGTCAACTTCATAACCATAGTTGTCAAAAGCTTGTACTGTTACTTTCGTCTCAACTAAATGATATTCTCCAAGTCTTGTGTAGCCTTGACCATGAATTAGAAATACTAAACTTTTTTCATTAACATATACATCCATACCATTTTTGAAGTCTGTGCCTTCAAGGATATCGTTTAAGCTCTGCAAATCATCATTCGTAATATATTTCTCTCGATGATCCCTGTGATACTCATCTACATATTCAACGGTATACAGACAGTCATAGTTCTTGATGGAATAGATTTTTTCAAAGATGTTTTCTATTTCCTTCATATGTTTTTCGTGTTGTGCTTCATCACAATCTAAAATGCTAATCTTGTTTAGTGCCTTCATTTTCTTCTCCTTTTATAATTTCTTTTAAAATGCTTTCAAGAACAGGCACAACGATGCTGTTACCTGCTTGCTTGTATAAAATGCTTGATGTTGTTTTTTCTTTTTCTGGATAGATTTTTCTTAATCTCTTGAAATCCTCATCGTTAAACCCCATAAGCAAAAAACACTCTTTCTCGGTCAAATAGCGATACTTACCATTTTCTAAATCGACTAGCCCAGCATTTGGAATTCTCATTTGCTTGGTACTAATCGTATAAGCAAAGTCTCCAATAATTTGAACTCGTGCCTTGAAGTCTCTTCGGTAGTCATTATTGGTATCCATGAGCTTTAGCATGGAAGGCTGATGCACGAGGTACTTCTCTGAAACATCCGTTTCTAGGATTTCCTTGATACTGGGAGCTTGCCATTTTTCAAGATTCTCAAATTGAAACATATTGTCTTTTAAACCACTCACGACAAAGATTCGTTCTCGTTTTTGAGCTATACCAAAGTCTATAGCATTTAAAATCTCAAATTTATTTTGATAACCGAGTTCCTCAAGCTCTTTCAGATAATAAAAAAAGGATTCCCGCATATTCCGATCAAGGACTCCCTTTACATTTTCCCATATGACCCATTTGGGTTTTTCTTTCATCTCTTTGAGGATTCGTATTGTTTCAAACAGAAGACTGCTTCGAGTACCACTGCCAACCTCACCACCTTGCTTCATGCCTATTCGACTAAAATCTTGACAAGGACTGCCGTGCATAAGAATATCTATCTTCTCATCTGGCGGATGATAATCCGTTACTGACTGGGGTTTATAATCTTCTCCATAGAGCTGGTTATAGCTTTTCACACAATTTTTATCGTTCTCGATATAGTCAATGACCTTATATGGTATTTTCTGATTGATGAGTGCTTTTCTAATTGCTCCAATCCCTCCAAATAGTTCTAACACTAATATTTGTTCGATTGCTTTCACCTCCCTGGAATAAAAAAAAGAGGGACAAGCTTTCATCACTCATCCCTCAAAATCTGCTGTATTCAATTATTTATGGTACTGATTTACCAGGTTTGAAATATCTCTTTCAATATCCTTTAGAAAATCCTTTGAACTCTCTTTACCATCTGCAATCCTCGAAAGTTTCATCTCCCATTCCGCTGTCGTTTTAGGAGAACGAAACTCTTCAGATACAATCGTAATTAAGCTCATTCCCTTATGTGTTGCAAGAAGATTTTTCTTATCCCTTTCGATGAAGCCTTTATAAATTAAATTCTCAATAACACCTGCTCTTGTTGCCGGTGTGCCAAGACCTTTACGTTCAACTTCAATTCCTTTTTCGATATCCTCTGCCCCTGCAAGCTCCATTGCCTTTAGAAGTGTTTCTTCTGTGAAATGCTTTGGTGGTTGCGTGAATTTTTGCCTAACAATGCTTCCTTTGATGGAAAGAACATCTCCTTCACTTAGTTTAGGCAAAATTGTTTCATTCTTTTTGTTATTCAAAAAAGGTTTCACGAACCCAAAAAAGCCTTCTTCAAGAACAGTTTTTCCGCTTGCTGAGAATGTAACTCCATCAAACTCCACTATCACTTTTGTTGTGCTTTCAATCAGATTTGAACTCGCACACATCAAGAGTTTGGCTTGTATCAGGTCATAGATTTTCTGCTCCGAAGAGGGAAGGGTACCAGGACCGTTCTTCATTGCTGCAAGTGTCGGCAAAATAGCGTGATGGTCACTTACTTTTTCATTTTTGAAGATAGAATCTAGATTTTTAGCATCCCTTTCAAAGCCTCCCCCCATTGTGTTTAACATTTCAGAGACTGTATCTTTCATATCATCAGTTAAATAGCGACTATCTGTTCTTGGATAAGTCACAAGCTTCTTTTCATAAAGACTTTGAAGGTAATCAAGAGTTTGTTTTGCACTAAATCCAAAATATCTATTCGCCGCTCTTTGTAAAGCAGTTAAATCAAATAACGGTTCAGGTTTTGTTATCTTCTCTTTATTGATGACTTCGGTAACGATAAGATCTTCTGGAACTAGATTTGAGAGTTGTTCAGCAATTTCTTTTGAATCAATACGCTCTGTAGATAGCGTAAACTCATCTGTCACAATCTCAACTACATAGTAGGGTTCTTTGGCAAATCTTGAAATCTCACTATCTCTTTCAGCAATCATTGAAAGCGTTGGTGTCTGCACCCGACCAACCGAGTAGTTTTGATTATAAAGGCAGGAGTAAAGCCTACTAAGGTTCATTCCAACCAACCAATCAGCGATGGCTCTAGACTTCGCACTTTCAAATAAATTCTCAAAATCTTTGCCACTAGCAAGACTCTCAATCCCTTTTCTGATTGATTCATCTTCCATAGACGAAATCCAAAGCCTTTTGATAGGTTTCTTACATTTGGCTTCTTCATAGACTAAACGGAAGATAAGCTCACCTTCACGCCCAGCATCGCAGGCATTGATAACTGTATCGACCTCTTTTAGGTGAAGTAGTTTCTTAAGCACTCCATATTGCTTTTTCGTATTCTTAGAAACCTCGTATTTAAACTCTTTCGGTAAGATTGGCAGATCATTTAAATTCCATTTAGCATACTTCTCATCATATTTATCTGGACTTGCCATTTGAATCAGATGACCGACACACCAACTCACCATGTAGCCATTTCCTTGGGCATATCCATCTTTTCTACTACTCGCTCCAACAACTTTTGCAATAGATAAAGCTACGCTTGGTTTTTCTGCAATTATTAATTTCATTGTTCCTCCTTGTAAAATACAAAGAGCAGCCATTTCCGACTGCCCCTTGTTCCTCTTTAATTTTTAGCGATTAAAGAATGATGTTCTCATCATCTTCGTCATTTGTTTCTTCTACTTCCTCTGACTCATATTCTTCATCTGTGTCATCATCGTTTGCTTCAGATACATAATCATCAGGTTCTTCAAGTTTTTTCAGTTCCTCCTTTTCTTTGCCTTTTACAACTTTCAGGTAGTATCCACCTGCTATGACACCACCGATAACCAAAATCAAAATTAAGTAAGTTCCAAAGTTGCTCTTTTCTTCCACTTCTTGAACTGGCTCTTCTTCGATCTCAACTTGCTCTGGTTCTTCTTTAACAACTTCTTTTAAAGGTTCTTGAACCTCTTCTTCTTCCACCATGTGCATTAAATCGGCTTCAGAAACCTCGGTAAGAAGTAAGACATTCTCCGATTCCTCATCATGGTTGATGATGAGATAAAAATTCTTTCCCGATTTGGTTTGGAAGGTTACAAATTGTCTTGCATCCGCACTATAAAGCTCACTAGATTCATCTCCGTGATGAACTGGATATTCGCCATTCGCATTATCGACATTCTCAGTCACACTGGCATTTGCACCACCTGTACCAGACTTTTCGGTCTTCACTGCCACTTGGCTATTTTGATTTGAAGCACCGTAATAACTATCTGCTGTTTGTGATGTTGCGTCTCCTGTAGTTGAAGTTTGTCCTGTTTCTTTTGGTGTTAGCTTGTTTGGATACCTGATTTGAACTTCTGTTTCAGCTGCACTATCGCTTGATGTTGAGCTTGATGACTCTTTGATTGGCGTGCTAGTAGCAGTGATAGTCCCCGAGGTTGAACTCGTTGTACTGGTTGTACTAGTCGAATCTTTAACTGGAGAGGTCGTAACAGACTTTGTTTCCTCATTCTTTACAGTAGTATCTGAAGTAGTCGTATTTTTTTGACTATCCTTTGCTTCAATAAGTTTTTTAAGTTCCTCCAGCTGCTTGCTCATTTCATCATATTTCTTCTGAATGGATTCAAGCTCCTTAGAAGTTTCTTTATTTTCAGCTGTTTTCTTTAGTTCATCTATCTGCTTTTGAAGATCCGCCTTCTCAGACTGTAATTTCTCAATCTCTTTCTTTTGTTCCTCATTGACAGAATCTTGAGACTCAGCCGCCTTATTGCTTTCAGCTATTTTCTTTGATATCTCATCCAGCTGCTTTGTTAACTCCTCGATTTTTTTCAAGCTCTCATTTTTACCATTGATTTTGATTTCAATCTTGCAGCACTTTTCAGCTTCTTTCTCCAGAGCTTCAACACGTTTTTCAAGGTCTTTTAATTGTTCTTGAAGTTTGGTAGTTGCTTCTTCTGCTAGTTTAAGTTCTTCTTGAACCTTTTTATTCTCTTCAGTTAGTAATTCAGTTTGCTTTTTCAGCTCTTCAATTTGCTGATCCTGTTCTTTGTTTACTTCCTGTTCTGAAACAAGAGCTTCTTCAATCTTCTTCAGACGCTCATCAAGTTCAGCAGACTCATCTTCCAGGACCTGGATATCATCCACTTTTAAATCAGTTTGCGTTTCTTCAGATGTGACTTCATCGGCTGCCGCAACCATAATTGGATAACCAACGATACCTCCTACAAGCCCTGCCAAAATGAGTACTGTGCTCATTAGTGCTGTAGTCTTAGACTTCCATGTTTTTTTCATAAGTTCTTTTCTCCTTCTTTTCCTGCTTTAATTGCTTAAACTGTTCCATCACTTCTTCTAAAGTGATATTAGCTTCACGGAAAACGATAATGACCTCTTCGTTTTCAAGTTCTTCTTCTCTCAAAGATAAAAGCTCCAATTGTTCATCAATCAGAGCTTTCTTTTCTAGTAATTTCTTTTTCTTTTGTCTAACTTGTACTAGTTCTTTTCGCATAATTCTCCTTCCTTATGGTGTCACCACCGATGCATCAAAGTCTTTGTACATCTCATAGTAAGCATGGGCTGCACTGATTCTTCTTTCATAATGAGCATAGTTCACATTTGGTCTTTCAAAGAGCCAACAGAATTGACTTGTTGCTTCTTCAACGCTTGTAAGGCGCTTAAATCCATTTACACCACCTGGAAATACTGTTCCTTCTGCTCCATTCATTTCATAATCTAAGAAAGCAATCTGAACACCGATATCTGACCAAGGTTTGCCTTGTGACTGGGCAAATGAAATAAGTTGTGCCTTTCTGCCAAAGCTCCACTGGATTAAGCCAATCCCTTCTCCAGGGTTTGTAACAGAGCTTTCAACTGCTGAGGTATTGAAACCAGATTCAGCTTCAATGTTGCCCATAATTCCAGCTGCCGCTTCTGGCGTATAACCATGTGTAACCAGATATCCCCAAACCGTTTCTTGAACATCTCCACCTTGCCAGTTAAAGGAATTAAAGCTAGAGACACTCGGTCTAGTGTAACTGTTAAAGGCTTCTTCTGAATAAAGATAAAAGTATGGGTTCACCCTTGTTCCATCGGCTAGGTAAAGTTCAAAATGCAAATGTGAGCCAGTACTGCTACCAGTCGTTCCCATCTTTGCAATCTCATCTCCTTTTTTAACCTCTTGACCAACCCTTGAGCTAATAGAACTTGCATGAGCATACCTTGCCATGTTGCCTTCTTTATCTGTCAGCTCAACATAATTTCCATAGCCTGTATCAGAATGCTCTGTATAGGTGATAACCCCATCAAATACAGCTAAAAGAGGCGTTCCTTCGCTATCCGCAATATCGATGGCAGTATGGAACTTCTTTTCTCCTGTAAATGGATCTGCTCGGTATCCATACATACTGGTAATCTTATTTTTCCATTCTCCTTGAATCGGGGAATGAAGATTCATAAAGTTTCCCTTGGTCTCATTAAGAACTTCATAATGTTCTTGTTGTTCTTCATTTAATTTGCCATCAAGTACATCCTCTAATCTTTTTGAAGTTAATGTTGTGATTAAAATTCTTCTAGTCTTTTCCACCTCAACTTCCTCTGTTGTTGTTTCGCCAGTTTCAGGGTCTGTGCTCGTTCTGGTTTCAGTCACCGTATAAGTTTCAACTCTTTCTTCTAGTTTCAGCTGATACATACTCTTAAAAAGTTCATTAATCTCATCCTCAACCTCTGAAAAGCGATACTCTCCATACTTGGCAGTCAAATAAGCGACTAAGACTTGAGGATCATGCCCAATCGAACCCACTTGATACTGATAACGATCATAGCCTGGATAATTTGTTGGGATATTTTGTATTTTGATGATTAAATCAGCTTCCAGTTCTTGTAGAAGTTCATCCGATACTGTAATCTCCTTATCACTTGTCAAATAGGAACTGGAAAGAATCATGCCAGAAATTCCGCCTAATCCTCCCAGTAGCGAGACAGCGTTCAAAATAACCGATAGGAAAAGAAAAAGGCTAACAAGAATCACTCCGATTTTTGTCGCCTTCTTTTTAATCAGCTCTTTTGTACCTTTGATTGCACCTATAAAAGCCTTCTTTATTCTATCTTTGATTCCGACATCGTTCTGCTTGTAGATGCTTGCCTTCATCCGCTTTCTTTTTTGAAATTTCCTATAAACATTCATTTTCTGATAAGATTCTTCTGCTTTTGAAAGCTTTGTAGCATCTCTAAATTCTAACTTTGATTTTCTTAGTAGAATCTTGTCATCATATTTTATGATTGCCTTAACTTTTTTATTCTGTCTTTTAATTCGGTAGTCTTTGATTCCATGAACGAGCTTTGAACTTGCTCCAAGGGATTTTTCACTGGCATCCACACCAGCATTATCATCATTTTCTTTTCTTAAATACCTTTTTGTGGTTTCTAAAACGGCACCAGTGGATGCTAAGGCAAGTGAATTTTTCTTTTTCAGATTTCCTTTTGAATCTTGAACTTTATAAAGGTCTTTTCTTTGCTTATTTTGAATGTTTTTAATTTTTCTATCATCAGGTAAATCTTTCAGCAACTCCTCATTTTTAGTCCTTTTTGTCTCCAATACAGGTTCTTGAGCTTTACTGCTTCTATGAAACTCTTGTTTATAGTTTTTCCTCTTATAGTTTTTCTCTTGAACCAGCTTTCGATCTTTTTCCTCGTAGCTGATAGTCGAATCTCTAAAATCATTGTCATAGCGATCGATTACCCCATCATTGTCCATATCTTTTGAGAGCGGATCATATATTTCTAACACATACTCGCTTTTTTGCACGACAGCTGTTTGGGTTTCTAACTGAGCTTCTTTTTCTTTTTGAATCTTTGCTTGCTGGTTTCTTTGTTTAGCCTTTTTCTCTTTTTGATTTTGAGTAGATTCAATAGGATTTGCTTCATTTCTTCGCTCACCCGATTTATTCTTAACTGCTTTCTTTTCAGTATCTGGTGAGTATTCACTTTTATAATCTTGCTTGCTATATCCAGATAACTCATCTTTTGAAGGCTCTTTTATTTCATCACTACTTCTATGCCTTTTCCTACCACTACTTAATTCAGTTTCCGCAGCTTTTCTTCTACCAGCTCGATTACTTTGCTCCTTAACCTTCTCTTGAAAACGCTCAGATACTTCCACTCGCTTATTACTGTAATCATTAGAATGTTTGAGCTTGCTCCTTTCAAGCTCCTCTCGCTCAAGGAGTGGATTATCACTTGTTCTTCCAAGAGGCTTATCCGAAAAATCTCTTCTTCTTTTGTTTGACATAGAGCACCTACTTTACTTCTTCAGGCTTTGTTGTCATTTTCTCGTAGAGGATGGTATCTTTTGGAAACTTATCGACAAATGGAACAATCGTATTGCCAAAGACTAGCAGTCCTTCACCTGCATTGGAATTGGTAACGTAGTTCAACTGAAATGGCGATATTTTGAGCTTCTTCGCTAAGATATCTCTATCACCACTGGCTTGATTGAGCATGAGTACAAAGTCTGTGTTGTCAAAGATATTCTCAATTTCCTTGCTCATCAGAAGGTCTTTTACATTTTGGGTGATTCCTGTTGGAATACCGCCCCATTTACGAAACCTCTTCCAAATTTCCACCGAATACTGAGCTGTTTGCTCATCTTTTAAAAGCAAATGGAACTCATCAATATAGTACCTTGTCGCTTTACTTCCTCTGTTGAGTGACACCTTGTTCCATACCTGATCTTGAATGACTAGCATGCCAATTTTCTTCAGCTGTGTTCCTAGTTCTTTAATATCGAAGCATAAGAGCTGCTTGTTCAAATCTACATTGCTTTGATGATTAAACACGTTGAGCGAACCAGTCACATAGATTTCCATCTCCGTTGACAATTTTCTTCCTACATGTTCTTCTTGGTTCTTCAGCATATCGTATAAGTCTTGTAGGATTGGCATATTCTCAGCTTTTGGTTCATTAAAATAATTCTCATAAATCTTTGGCAAACAGCGGTCAACGATTGATTTTTCTTCGGCTGTCAGTCCTGTCCCACCCACGACTAGTTCAAGCATTGAAATGATGAAGTTGGCTTTGTCCTTTAAGGGAGCATCACCATCGCCATAGTTCATGTTGATATCTAAAGGATTAAGATAGTCTTTACTCTTTGCCGAGACTTTGATAACTTCACCTTTAAATTGCTTCACAAGGTTTCCATATTCACCTTCTGGGTCACAGATAATCACATCATCATCCGTAACTAAGATGGCATTTGCCATTTCTCTTTTGGCACTAAAAGACTTACCAGAACCGGGTGTTCCTAGAATCAGTCCATTTGGATTTTTAAGAAGTTTTCTGTCGGCCATAATCAGGTTATGACTAAGAGCATTCAGTCCATAATACAAGCTGTCTTCTGAGTTAATAAAAAGCTCCTCTGTTGTAAATGGAATAAAAACCGCCGTTGAAGAACTTGTTAGCCCTCTATTAATTGCGATCTTGTTTACACCTAACGGCAGCACTGAAACCAATCCTTGTTCTTGCAGATGATCTAGCCTTTTAATCTTGCAGTTATGACGATTGGCAATGGATGAAATCTGGTCTATGGTGTTATCTATCTGCTGTATCGACCTTGCAAAGTTCATAATCACAATCGTAACGATAAACATTCTTTGATCCCGATTCTGAAGGTCATTGAGGAGCACCTTAATATCCGTTCCAAAGGTATTGATATCACTTGGAATAATATCCATGTCATATCCCCCTCGAAAAGCCTTCTGCTGTTCTTCCATTTTCATCCGATCAACATCCGAATTCTTGCGTTTCACCATCTTAATGGCTTCACTTTGCTCTACTGAATGAATATGAAATGAAATCGTAATGTTATCATCGGTGTTTAGCAGTTCCGCAAGCATTCTATCTGAAAGTTCACTGGCGAGAATCTGAAAGTGACTCATCGCCCCCATATACTTCCCAAACTTAAAATACTGAGTAGGAGAGAAGTTAAAGACATCAGGGACGATATAGCTCTTGGTGGTTTCCTTTACCTTTAAATCCTTATATGAAAATTCAAACACATCATCGGGGTTTAGCATATCGTGGAGAAGTTTGAGTCTTTCTTCTCCGTTTAAGCTTTCTGCTCTTACCCCCATACTTTTTAAATTGGATAAAATATCAATCTCTAATCGCTCAAGCTTTGACTTCGCTTGGTTTTGGTTCTCTGCTTCAACGGTAAAGGTAATATACTTGGACTTTTTCAGTCCATTATTGCCTTTGTTTAATTGGTCTTTGAGCATTCCTCTAAATTCTTTACGAACATCATCATAATCATCCCCTTTGTTTGGAATTTTAATAGCATTCTCAAGCTCTGCATTTCTTCCTAACTGATTCACATAGGAAAGCTCTAACTCTACCGATGTATCAAAGGAATTGAGGAAGTTGGCATATTGATTAAAAATCATATCCCTATGTTCCTCTAGTGCCAGTTGATAGTTGATATCTTCAAAGGAAATGCACTTATTAAAATGCCTTTCATCCACTTGGCAAATTCCAGTTCTAAACATTTTCAAGTAGGGAATGGTATCTTCTGCGGTAATCCTTTTTTCTTCTTTTTTGAAAAACAAACCAAGCAGAGGAAGTGATACAGGTAACTTATTGTCTTTTCTCAACTCTCTTTTTTCTTGTTGAAGCTGCTTCCTTTGTTGTTCCAGTCGTTGTTCATGCTGTTTTTGTTTCTTCAAGATTAGCCTCCTTTCTTCGCTCATGAGTCTGGTAAACCTTATGCTGATAGATGAACTTTGCGTATTTCTCAAAGGGCAATCCATCTTTCTCATAAAAAGTTATGAAAAAGAACGGAAGCGTGACACAAATCATTAAGATGACTGCCACATCACTTGGAAATAAGTCCTTACAGAAAAAATAGGTTGGGAATCCAACCACTCCTGCTACACAAAAGCCTATGATTTGCCTTTTTGTTAGATTGAAGGCAACCTTCGTCTTTACCTTCTTGAGGTCTTTTGGTATTTGTACATATGCCATAATTCACCTCTTAATCTTGTTTCTTTGCAAGACATTCAATATGCTCTAGGCTCGAAATAATCTCTTCATAATTCGCATTAATCCGTTCATCAAAATCAGCATCGACTGCTAATTGCAATTCACAGAACTCGCTAATATAGTCATCTGCATTACGAATTCTCTCATCGATCTTTCTTATTTTTCTTCTCATGCAAATGGTAGAAATAATCCCACCAATTACGCCTACAGTGCCTATGACAGCACCGATCTTTATCATTTTTTCTTTATCTTTTATTCTTTTCATTTGTGACCTCCTAAAGTTTTAATGTGCATTTAATATGCTTTTTGCAAGTGTTCCAGTTTTTAACATCGTTAGTCCTAATAAGAGTGCATAGGCTAACACCATGAAGATGCTTGTATGGATATCGGTAATTGAAATCGTCTTTACAAGCACAGCGTAAACGCCTAAGCATATGATTAAAAACAAACCTTGAAGTCCTAGGGCAAATAGTCCCTTGATGTAATTGTTGCCAATTTGTCCCCACTCCTTATTTCCCATCGTGGCAAAAGGAATGGCAGACACTGAGCTGTAGATATAAATCTCAAACATACGGCCATATACCACGACTGTGATAATTAGGGAGATTGCTTGGATTGAAATTTTCACCAGAGAAGTTTCAAGAAGAATCATAATGAGTTCTCCTATCCCTTTATCAGCAAGCAGTGCAACCATCTCTGCGACTTGATCCACTGAAACTACCGCACTGGTGTTGATTACTCCTGCTGCTTGATTTACTAAACTCTGGGCAACATCAAAGACTGCCATACTGAAATCAAAAGCATGGGTGACAAGATAGACTGCCACCCACATTTTGATAATGTACTTGAATAACTCAAAGGTATCAGAGTCATGCATGTTGTTTTTCTGCATCACCAGATTAATGAGCTCAATACAAAGTACAGCTGTGATTATCAGTCCTGCAATCGGGATAATGACATTGTTGTTGATCGTCTTAATGAAATTAAAGACTTCTCCATTCCATCCCATAGGTGTTTGCCCTACATCGCTTGCGACTGACGCCACTTGATTGTTGATGTCTAAGAACATCGATTCAAGGTTTGCTTGGATACCTCCGATGAGTAGTTCCTTAAAGAACTCTGTAATTTTATCGAAAATTCCAAACATAAGTTACGCTCCTTAATTCAATACATCTGCAAGTAGTGGAATAAGTTTCATTGCAATCAGTGTGATACCTCCACCAGCCATTAGCTGTTTAATACCTTGTGACTTTGCACCAGGGTTATCATTCCCGTAACCTTCCATTAGGTTGATAACGCCCCATGCTCCTAGACCTGCTCCTAGTGCCATGACTAAGGTTTTTAATACGTTAACGCCTTCTACAAAAAATCCCATTATTCTTCCTCCTTGTTTTCTGTGATTTTGTTATATGATTTGACGATGAAATTTTTATAGGTCTTATCACCCTTGACCCTCTCTTTGAAGTAACCAAAGACATGAACGAAATCGCCTGGTCTAAGCTCTCTTGCAAGCTCTACCTTCTCGCCATAGGCTGAGCAATTGGTATATTCTTTGTCCTTGCCATAGCTTTTTACCAAAGTGAAGTTCACCACTTCAATGGTTTCTCCATTTTTCTCAAAACTACTAAAGACTGGTTCTTTAACTAGGTTTGCATTGATGTTAATCATCTCTAAATTCATTTCCATTTATCTTTTTCTCCTGTTTTCTTTGAAATTAAAAAAGCGACTGGAAGATTTCTTTCTCTTTCAATCGCTTAACTGATACATTCTGCTATTAAATTTTTAGTGGGACTTCTTATCCTTTTCATTTAAGCTCCTTTCTCCTGAATCAGCTTATGGTGTTTAACTTTGTATTGGCTGTGATCCTTGCCTTACCGACTCGCTTCATATACTTCTCTACATCAAATAAATTTTTCTTATCGTAATCTTCTAGAAGCTTATAATTCTTGTGCTTGGTGATATCAAATTTATCTGACAAGAACGGGCGGACCCCTCTTAACTGAAAGATGCATTTCCCACCATCCATCACTGTTATTTCATCTTGGCTCATCAGCTCTTTACCAACTTTTTGATAGTTGAGACCAAAGGACTTTTGATTGCTTCTGGTTTCCGATGTGTTATAAAGGTCAATAGTTTCTTTCCCCAGTGTTTCAGAGAGTTCCTTGAGTGTCGTTTTCTCTTTTCCACCAAGGAACAAAGTGCTATCACAGTTACCAATAATGGTATCTGCATGATCTTTGTAGATAGCTTTGAGCTGAGATTGTGATTGCAAGATTATACTTGCTGAAATTTCTCTTGAACGAATCGTTGCAATGAGCTTTTCAAACTTCGGAATTAATCCAATATTTGCAAACTCATCCAGTAAGAAACGAACATGCACAGGAAGTCTGCCTCCATACACATCATCTGCCTTATCACACAGAAGATTAAAGAGTTGAGAATACATGATAGAAACTACGAAATTAAAGGTGTCATCCGTATCTGAAATAATGACAAAGAGTGCCGTCTTTTTATCACCTATTGTATCTAGTGCCATTTCATCTTCACTCATCAGCTCCCTTAACTCTTCAATATCAAAAGGAGCGAGCCTTGCACCACATGAGATGAGAATACTCTTTGCTGTTTTTCCAGCAGCCAGCTTGTATTTCTTATATTGCTTCACGGCAAAATGGGTAGGGTGTTTCTTCTCTAAGGCTTCAAATAAGCGATCGATTGGGTTCATATAGCTTTCATCATCTTCACGAACCTCAGAAGCATCAATCATGTCTAGAAGTGTTTTAAAGTTCTTTTCTTCCCTTGGAGCTTCATAATAGATGTAGCCAATAAGGGCTGTGTAATATAGTTTTTCAGCCTTGACCCAAAAATCTTCACCCGCTTTGTCTCCCTCACCTTTGGTATTGGCGATAATTGTTTGAACCAGTTTCAAAATGTCTTTCTCGCTTTTCAGATAGGCAAAGGGATTGTATTTCATACTTTTTTTAAAATTGATGGTGTTTAGAATTTTTATCTCGTAACCATGATCTTCAAGCATCTTTCCACACTCTAAGACAATCGTGCCTTTCGGGTCAGTCACTACATAGGAAGAGTGCATTTGCATGAGATTTGGTTTTACGAAGAATCTCGTTTTTCCTGATCCTGAACCACCGATTACCAGTACATTCTTATTTCTGGCATATTTGGGATTGTTTGGTCTACCATTCATGGTTAGCCTTTCAGTATTTGTAAATAGTACATTGTTGTCGTATTTCTCATCGATATAGGGCTTAATGTCTTTGGGCGTTCCCCATCTAGCAGAGCCATATTCTTTTCCTTCTCGAAACTTCTTGGCTTTCTTACCTTTGGTGTAGACGATGAATTTCATAAGTCCTGCAACGGCTATGCCTACTAATAAATCATTCATATTAAGACTAGGAATAAGTGTCATTGTCCCCAGTTCTAAGATGGCAGTCATAATTCGGTCAATAATATCGCCACCTAGGTAGGCTCTTACATGAGCTGAAAAAATATTACCAACATAGAAAAAGGCAAGATATGGAATATTTACTTTCAGTAGTTTTTTCCAATCCTGCCCTATAAACACAGACTTTATATCTTGAAGTATTTTACTAGTCACAAGTGACATCACCTCCAATCAGAATCAGAAAATGCTCACGACCTTTTGGTGTTACCATGGTTTGAATCCCAACTAAATCATTATAGAAGTTGTACCATTCCTTAATTTCAAAGTAGCCATTGTTTTTCTGTGCATAGGGGAGAAGACGCTCATATTTATCTCGGTAGAGATATTTGTTTTCCAGTAAAAATGCAATGAATTTGTTTTGCGGTACTTTTAACTCCTTTGCCGTATTTCTGAAGTTTGTTAAAAGATTTTGATTCACCAGCTGATCATAATAATCTGCTTTTGGTTTTAACTGCTCAATCGCTTTTTCTTTTTCCAGAATTACACGCTGAGCAACCAGTACTGCACTGGCAAGAATTTCTTCATTTGATTTTTCTTCTTGATTTTTAATATAGCCACCATGTTTTCGAATGCTTGGTAAAACTTCTTTTGTAACCCAGTGTTTGAAGGCTTTTGCACTCGGAAGTTTTGATAATAAAATCAAACTGTAAAGCCCTGATTCATTGATAATGGTAACCCCTCGATTTGGTATATTTTCAAAACTACCGTTTTGGTAGTTTTGAAATATGCAGCGATCTTCTTCATCAACATGCCGATTCACATCCCTGCTAGTATTCTTATATCCCAGTAGCTCTGCTACTTCTTTTCCGATAAAGAAAAACTCACCATCGATTTCTATGACAGTGAGATTCCCAAAATGTTGATTCTGAAATTGTTGTATTTGATTTTCTCTCATAGACTTTGCTCCTTTTGCTTATTTTTCACCTTATCCTTTGTGGTAGTATTTCTCATCGCTTGTTTGTATTTATCGATGGATTGAATCACCGAATCTTTCTTCGCTTCCTTTTTATCAACAGTAGCTAAGGTATTACGAAATGCCTTCTCCATAACCGCCGTATCTTTAGCTTGAAAGAATACCGAGTGATTTCCCGTTTCCTTATCTTTCATCACTGAAAACTTCACTCCATTTTTATTGAGTTCTTTTTTCAGTTCCTTTAGGTCACTATCTTTAACCTCTAACTCCTCAAGTTGCCCCTTTTTCACCATCTCTTTCACGGTGACTTCCTTTGAGGAATTTTTTAGGTAGCTATCAAGGCTCTGCTTCTGTTGGTCTATCTTATAAAGTAGATCCTTTACAAGTTTTTCTATTCCTTTTGCTGATAATTTTGCTGCTTGCAGCTCCATGTGCAAGGTTTTGTTGCTCGTTTCTTCATTAATCATGTTCATCACCTCCTATAAGAGTAGCTCTCTTGATTCCTGTATTTTCTTTTTATGAATTTGTTCTCTGATATCTGCTCCACTGACTAAAACTGGTATGCACATTTCCAAAACTCTTGAATAAATTCTTTTCAGTTCAATACTTTCAGTATGGTTCTTGATATCTTCAATACTTAAATTAGTGGTAATAATGGTTGGCAATCCTTGTAAACTTCGACCATTAATGATGTTATAAACTTGCTCTAAGGCGTATGGTGTATTTCTCTCAATTCCTAAGTCATCCAAGATAAGCAGTGGGGTTTTTACCAATGAATCAATATATCGATTCTTGTCTAGGTCGAATCCGCCTGACTGCAAATCATTGATAATTTGGGAGAAGTTTCTCAACTTGCAAGTAATTTCATATTCTTCCATCACTGCATTTGCTATCGCTGCGGCCAGATAGCTTTTACCGCTACCAACTTCACCGAAAAAGAGAAGACCAACATTCTTTTTGCGAACCTCATCAAATTTCTTGATGTAGTTAGAAACAACTCCCATTGTTTTTTCATTACTGATAAGACATTTATCTATCGTGTAGTTTCTCTGCTTCGGGTTAGTAAAACAGGTGTCCTTTAATTGATTTACTCGCATTACTCGCTCCTGTTCCTTCCATCTTTTTTCTTCTTCTTTTTCACACTGGCACTGAATTCTAAAGCACATCCAAGTGCCCATCATATTGATTACTTCGCCATTAATCTGTTCATGGCATGTGTTGCAATAGACGTTGCCATTTTTCTCATAGGCTGTTTCTGGAGAGTAGCTAAAACTTGCTTCTCCCATTCTAATTTTCTTCATTTCACTCATCACAAGTGTTCTCCTTTGTCATAATCATCGTAGCTAAGTACGGTTGATTTCTTTTTATATTTCTTTTCATCCTGTAAGTGCCAGGATAAAAGCGTTGCTTTATGATTCTTATAGGTCTTTCCAGTTGAAGTCATGTAGGCTGATAACCGATCTATCAAACCATCTAGATCTTCAACAATCGTTCTTGAGAGTTCTTCATAGTCTTCTTGAGTTAAGATGACATTTTCAAATAAACCAAAAAGGGAGGTGTCACTCCTCATATCATTCTTTCTTAAATCAAGTTCACTAATATCTATATAGTTAGATTTTGATTTACCGCAGTCTGGACTTCTGTTTTTCAAAGTTCCAGAGTTTTGATTTTCACTAGTCTGGACTTCTGTTTTTCCGTAGTCTTGATTCTTAAAAATACTCATGAAGTTTTTCACGTAAATAATTGTTGGCTTTCCAAGGCCTTGCCTTTTCCTCTCAATCAGTCCTATCCCTTTATCCACGTCAAGTTCAGCTATAATCTTCGTTGCTTTTTGTGATTTGCATCTAAGTTTTTTCATGACCTCTTCCAATGTGAAATAGATATATACTCTTGAGTGCTCATCAATCCAACCGTTCCTAAATGACAAACTTATTCGGTTAAGCATCATGGAATACAAGACGATGGCTTCCAAAGACAAACCAGAAAAATATTCATGTTCTAACAAGATGGTTGGCAACTGAATATATCGAAACTGATCACCATCATTGTTGTGGTAATATTCAAATTCCACGCCTTTCCTCCTTTCTTTTGGGCATAAAAAAAACGACTAGATTTTTATCTCTAATCGCTTGTCCATCTCATATTTAATTTTTAATTACTGAAAACTCTTATTTCAATAAAGAATGAATCACTTTAACAATAGTCAATCCGTAATCTATAAAAAAGCTTTTTTGCTCTTCCGTATAGATTTTTCTTTCTGCTATTGCATCGTCAGTAGCATGCCTAAAGCAATGCATTTTTTTCCTATAGCTAGTTACTAAATCATTTGACATGTAGCCAAAACAAATCTCAGAATAATCGAGTGTAAGAAACTTGCCATTTTTCTTTAATAAGCTTTCTATTAAGTTTGCTATTTCCGCAAGTTTTTCATCGGTGCTCATATTACTGAAAGTAGCTTGCCGATTTGATATCTCAACAAACTTTTGATTAATTGAATCATCTATGTCCACATGGGTTGACTTCTGTTTAAATATCAAACTTGCGACAAATTTCCTTCTAACAGCATACCTAACAGTTCCATTATCATCATCACCCTGAGCAATAATTTTATTTCTAATTTCTCCATAGGTAAAACTGCTAGGATCCATAGGTGGTCGTGCAAGTAATCTAGGAAATTCCTGTATCTCATATCCAACTTTATATAAATAATACGATATAAGATAAAACCAACATGTGTTTTCATTACTAGAAACATCTGCTTCAGGTTGGCATAATTCCCTGAATTTTGTTATAGCTTCCTCTGCATCATACACCTCAAATTCATAGTTCTCTACCTCCTTATATCCATCAAATATGTTGTATATCTTATTAACATTCTCAATTGAGTCATAAAAACGATGATGATATTCATCCTCTTGTATATTGTGGAAATAGAAATCCTTTAAATCCATATTAACACTCCAATCTTTTTGTTAATACAAGTATTACACCTTCGAGAAAAAAACACATTAAATTCAAATTTACTTTAAGTATTTAGATTATAAAGGGGTCGCTGATGTGCTGCGTACAGCCCTCATTTCTTGCATAAAAGCTCTAAGCAGCACACCAATTTATCGTTTTGTGACTTTGTGGAAGCTTCAAAACCCTATTAAATACAGCGTTTTTACCCCTTGTCACTATTATGACATCCTCCCCACAGCAAGGATCCATAACTTTATCTTCTGGCTTTAAATCAAGTAAATCACAGAATAATTCTGTAATATGTTTTGGTGTAAGGATGATTCCTAAAGTTTGACCATCCCCACCACTATAGCTCATAAATTCACCATAAAAACGACCGATATAATCTTCAGAAGAGCTATTATATTTCAGACTGGTAAAAATATTCTTATAGAGTATTTCAGTAAAATGTTTTAAGGGGGTTTTTCTTAATGTCGGTTCTATTTCATTGATTTTATTGCTATTTTTTATGATATTAAACTCACTTAAAAGTTTATCTCTTTTAACCTCAGGACTAACATTGGCACGTCTTAAATTATCTTGAATCGCCTTATAGATTTTCTCCCCATCCGTTCGGATTCGATCACCATTTAAGTCATCAATGTCAAAATTCTTATGTTCTATCTCAGAAAGAGCAAGCAGAATCCCAGAGATAATAAGTGGTTTATTTTTATCTTCTAAGTTGCCATAATTTCTCAAATCCTCATGAAGTGATTTGGCAATTTTAAGAACCTCTTCCGTCTTCAAGACATCATCAGTTTTAGACTGTAATATTTCTCTCTCATAATATTCTATGATGTTATCTTCTCTGAAAGAAACGAAAGTTTCTAGTTCCTTTAACTCTCTATAATTACCCCTTTCATCTATAAAGATTGGACTAATGCTATGAATTTTTTCATTACCACTAATTCCAAGTGCGATGATTTTTTTATAAGAAGTATTCTTACTTAAATGAAGTCCATAAAACAATGCTCCATTCACAGCATAATCTGTTATCGACTTCACGTCAGTTTTTATCAGTTCATTTTCATCACGATTTATATGTTTATTGATGTCAGCTTTATTTTCAATGACAATTAAAAAATCCTTTACAACTCCAACATACTCTGGAAAACCTACTTGCCCTGTTCCTCTTTTTGAAGCTGTAGAGAGTGCTTTATTCACTTCTAATATTGTGCTACCCTGTGCCGAAAAACATTTATCTATATTCACATCTTTGAGCATATCATAAACCCAAAGATCAGTATTTGCTTCTCGCTTAGCCATCTATTTTCTCCTCTCTAAACTCAATCACTTGATTTGGCGTAACATCTAACTCTCGACAAATCACTTCCAGATTTTTCATCGATATATATTCATTCTTTCCCATATTGGCTAGTAAATTGGATGAGATTTTGCATTTCTTTTGAAAATCAATTTTTCTCATATCTCGTTTCGCCAATTCTATCCATAAAGGTCTGTAACTCACTCCCATAATCATCCTCCCATCTGTCTTATTATATCATCCATATTTTGTATTCGCTATATAATCTTTTAATAACAAAATGCACTTCCAAAGATTTCTCTTCAAAAGTGCAATCAGTGCAAAATCTGTATTAACTAAATAATCTAAAGTTCCTGCCTTCCTCATAAGTAAACTTAAGAGATTCTCTCAGCTTACGTTAAAATAACAGACAATTTCAAAACTACCATTTCGGTACTTTTGAAAATTTCTTATTCCAAATGGTTAACCATTAAATCATCTGAAAGTGATAAAGTGCATCCATGATGGCATCTTCTTTCTCTGGTGGACAGTTTGGTATAGGATGATTCTCTTTTTTGGAGATATTGTAGTTCTTACCGACTTCCAGTCCACACTTCCTTTTAATCTGTGAAACATAGAGTGATGATACCTTGAAATCAAATTTGTCTTTCACATAGCTTTTGATTTCTTCATAAGTCGCTTTGCTCTCACTAGCAGTTAAATCAAGCTCATCCATTTCTAGTTTGACTTTAATATGCTGGTCGACATCGAGTTTGGACAAAAGACATACCGTCTCAACATGCACAGTCTGAGGAAACAAATCAACTGGCTGAACATACTCCACGGTATACCCGCTTTCACCAAACAACTTCAAATCTCTAGCCAATGTCGCTGGATTGCAGCTGACGTAGACAATTCGTTCTGGTCCCATGGCAGTAGCGGCTTCAATAAAGCTGGCTTCTAGGCCTTTTCTTGGTGGGTCGACAACTAGAACATCGGCTTCCAAACCTTCTTCCTTCCAAGCTGGCAATACTTCTTCGGCGGCTCCTAGCTGGAATTCTACGTTGTTGATATTGTTTTCTTGAGCATTTTCTTTGGCCATTTCGATGGCGTCAGGGACGATCTCCATGCCATATACTTGTTTAGCTTTTTGGGCTAGGGCTAGGCTTAGGGTTCCGATTCCGCAGTAAGCGTCGATGACGGTTTCTTCTCTAGTTAGGCCGGCTGCTTTGATGGCTTCTTGGTAGAGGACTTCTGTTTGCAGTGGGTTCACTTGATAGAAGGATTTAGACGAAATGTTGAAGGTCAAGCCTAACAACTGGTCTTGGAAACGATCTTGTCCGTGTAATAGGATGGTTTCTTTGCCTAAAATGACATTGGAACGGCTTGGGTGTACGTTTTGAACGATAGATACTACTTCTGGCAGTGCTTCTAGGATATCTGGCACGATTTTTGAGATGGGGAATAGTTTGTTGGTTCTGGTCACTAGGATAACCATCATCTGTCCGGTCGCTCTTCCTCGTCTGACAATAATATGGCGCAAGTTACCGATGTGTTCTTTTTCGTTGTAAGGCTTGATGCCATACTCTCTCATAATGTTGCGGATAACTAGGATAGCTTTGTCAATCTTTGGGTCTTGGATATGGAAGTTCTCAATTGGTACCAAATCATGTGTATTCTTACGGAAGAAGCCAGTTGTTAGCTTACCATTAACAGCTCTGACTGGGATTTGGGCTTTGTTGCGGTAGCCCCATGGGTTTTGCATGCCTAGAGTTGGGCGCACTTCTACGTCTGGCATTTTGGCAATTGATGACATGACTTGTTTGACTTGTTTTTGTTTGAAGTCTAGTTGCGCTTGGTAGTTGAGGTGTTGGAGTGGCATAGTTCCAATGCGTGTTCCGACAGCATCTGTTAGAGGCACACGGTCTTCACTGGTTGTCATGCGCTCTACTACTTTAGCAAAGCCGAATGATTTTCCAACTTTTAAAACACGAACGCGAACTTCTTCTCCTGGCAAGGTATTTTCGATAAACAGCGGGTAGCCGTCTACCTTGCCGACACCTAACCCCTCATAGGTCAGGTCTTCTATAGTAACTGTTACTTCTTCATTTTTATTCATGGTTTTCTTCCTCTCTATTTCCTTGGTTGTCTTCTATCGTTTCAAATTGTTGTGTTTCGAGGAAGGCTAATTCCTGATTGAATAGTTTTCTGATATGGTCTTTACGTGTTTTATTTTTTTCGATTTGACGCACGTCTTCAAGGTTTGAACAAATCTCGATGTGTTGTTGGAGATTGACAAATACGGCTGGCGCATCTCCTCCATACTCTCCATCAACATTGATCATGAGCTGATGCCCATCCACAGCAGTAACTTTTAGAATATCCGTCTTAAAATAATGAATATGCTCGCTATTGATATGGTCGCCTGACAACATCATTTGACGGATTAAAGGGATGATATCTAATAAATTAGCGGTTTTCACTACTAGCACTGAAAACTTGCCGTCCATCATATGGCTGTCCGGCACCATTTTCTCAAATCCGCCGATGGAGTTGGTTAAGGCGACAAAAAACATGGAGGCTTCTCCTTCAAAGCTACCGCCATCGTACTCGAATTTCATCTGAATGGGCTGCATTTGAAAGGCTTTTTGGACGCCTTTGATAACATAGGCAAAATAGCCAAAGCGAGTTTTCATCTCTGAAGATACCTCGTAGGTCAAGTCAGTCATGTAGCCACCTGCTGCGATATTGACAAAATAGGTGTCGTTAAACTTACCAATATCCATGGCGATGTTGTTCTGATTGGCAATGACTTGTGCCGCCTCGATAGGGTTATTTCTAGGCAAGTTCAGGGCTCTAGCGTAATCGTTGGTCGTACCCATAGGAATAATGCCCAAAATAGGACGTTTTTTCAGACCAGCAATGCCGTTGACAACTTCATGAACCGTGCCATCACCTCCCATAGCGATAATCATATCGATACCGGCTAAGGCTGCACGCTCCGCCTCTTTTTGCGCGCTCTTTTCCTCAGGCGTAGTCTCAAAGGTCTGCACCGAAAAATCCGCCTTAGCGATAATGCTAGTAATCTCATCTATATATTGTTGAGCCTGTTCTTTCCCACTCACTGGATTGTATATTAATTCTGCTTTTCTCATAAAGTTCCCTTCTCCCAAAACATTCTTTACCACTTTGTATCTTACCACAGAAAAAGCCGTTTACCTATTTGTTACACCGACAAATGGTGCTTTTAGGTGAATTAATTTGGTGAAATATGTTTTGCTATTCTACATAACAAACATGGCTCTTTCTAAAACATAACAGAGGCTCCAGATAAGAAACAGAAATCAAAAACGGTGGCACTACCGTGAGCCAAGATTTCACTGGCTTGAGGTTGGGTAAAAAGTCTGTAATAAAATAAAAATCATTCTAAACCATAAAATAGTTTCCCAGAAACCTATCAAAAATGGGAACGGTGGCACCGCCATGAGCCTATGTCTCACTGGCTTAGCTGTCTACGTGGCTGTAATCGGCTGAAGCCGAACATCCACTGTGCGTCAGCTATGCTTTACACCGTTATTTTGGATAGGTTTCTGGGAAACTATTTTATTTGGTTACCACTTGGACTTTTTGCCCAGCTCCATACTTTGCATCGTTATTTCTGATTCTTATCTAAAGCCTCTGTTATACTATAAATTTAAGGAAAAATTCCTTTGCTAGCTACATTTCATTTAAGATAAAAACAAGATTTTTCATCATTGAACTCTATACAAGGGAAATGCTTCATGTTTCTAGACTTTTTTCTATTTTATACCTATTTCAGACCCTCTAATTTATCCAAATATGTGACAACACCCCTTAGAATTTTCCGCAATTACATAAAATAAAAGAACTTCTGAGAAATGTCAGAAATAACGATTGGTAATAATAATACCATCAGAACCATTTATAAAAGTTTGACAAAATCTAATTTCCAAAGAATTAATATTTTCAACATCCTTTTCAAGTCAACAGGCTTTCTCTGGGCCTTTAATTAACTCTAAAAATAGAAAAAGAAACGATAAAGTTGAATCGTTTCTTTTTTAAATCATGATTTTTATACAATAAATACAGCCAGCTTTTTGTTAGCTATTGGCAACTTGAATAGTGTGGTTATACTTACTGGTCAAGGCTTTACTATCCGACTCCAATTAAGATAGTAAAGTACCTTTTTATTTATTTTGTTGTAAAAATTCTTCTAACATTCGTTTTACTGGAAGACTAGCATTTTTTAGTAGGTTTTCTGCTTTATCAGTTATTGTCTTATCAGAAATAATCAATTTTTTATAAGACTCTTTATCGAATGAACGCAACGAATCTATCGCATATTCAGCTACTTCATCAACTTCATTCATTAAACCCAAAAGAAATTTAAAACCATTCATTCCTGTATCTTCATCAACACAATATGCTACCCTTATTTTCCATAAATCGCTTTTATCATTAATATTTTGATACATTTTTTCTCAATCTCTTGGGGTAAATTTATTTAATAACTCCTGGACTTGCATATATGCATAATCATACCAAAAATCTTCTGATGAATTCTCATTGACAAAATCTAGCAAATAGCTATCCAATTTTTCAAACATTGTCCACATTATTCGTTCTAAATTTATTTTATTGGGTCAAATCCTGGAGTTGGTTTACTTCCAACAGGATATCCAGAAATTATTTCATTTCATTTTTTAATTACATCTATTTCTACTCCATTAATCTTACCTCTATGAAGAGTTAATCCACCAATGCTTCGGTGTCCGATAGCATTGAAGTTACTAACATTCTGAATAGAGTTAATAACATCTACATCTGACCAACCATCAGGAAAAATCGTACTCGTTTTTATTTTCGAAATATTTTCATCTGGAAATTTGCGATTTTTTAATAAATATCAATTCTTGAAATATCAACTTCTACATAATCATTTTGTTTAATATCTTTGGGAATGTCGCCATCTGATAAATCTATTTTAAACTCTCCTATTTGTAGAACTTCATTTTTCATATCTACAAGTTCTCCCTGAATATGGAAACTATCATCTTTTTTATCTATTGCATATTTTCCATTAAAACTTTTAATAATATTTTTGATGTTAAATCCATAAAGGATATCTAAAAATACATCTCCTTCTGATAAATTACAATCACTACAGAAACATTCAACGGAGTACATACCATCTGAAAGTAAAATATCTGCTTCTCCCGAGTCTTCATCTATCCAATTTATTTTTTTTACAATAATCATTTTATATCATCTCCTAAGGTTTTAATCCTAAACTTGGTGCTTTTTTAGCAAGTTCTTTTACAGACTTTAAATGTAAAGTTGTTATATTACCTGTTGCTCTATCTAACCCTACAAATGCATATTTGGCACTTCCTTCTCCACCTATAAGTTTGATATATCCGTTCATTTCAGGAACAAATTGTCCTTCTTTAATCACATGATTCGCATCACTTAAATAATCAATTATTGAATAGTTATTTTTATTTAAAGCCTGTTTCATTTCTGAACCATGTCTTGAAAAATGAGCTTCTAATTTCTCTGCATTACCAAATTCAACTCCACTACCTGTACTATAACCAGTTCCAGTATTCCCATTCAAACTAAACCCCTTGCTAACATCTGCACTAGAAGCTGCCATATCGGCCTTATTCAAAGAGACAAAGTCATCCAGCTTGCTAGTCAGCGTATCAATTTGACTAGAGCTTGTAGGGGTAACTCCTGAAACAAACTGGGGTTCTAGGTTAACATTTAAACGGAAGTTTTGAGCCATATCACTCAGCTGACTATCTACTGCTTTTAGACCAGAACTCAAGTGTTCTGCCCCTGATACGACCGTTTTATTGGTGACGTTGGCAAGCTGTTTACCAAAATTGTCCACTTGTCCCATAACCTTGTCACCAACCTTGTTGGCCAGCTTGACCACATTGTCAACGTTCCGAACCCCTTGTTCAAAGCCTTCTTTGAGAGTAGCTTGAAGGAATTCCTTGGCAGCTAGCTTACTACCTGATTTGGCCACTTTACTGAGATACCCAACTCCTGGAACTAAATCAAATAAGGCAAATGAGCCTCGTAAAGCACGCTCCCCATCACTCAACTCTCGCCCTGTTCCCCAGTCTTTGCCTGAGATGGTCGAATACGTTTCTACGGCTGCTAGAGTAATCCCTGCCGCAACACCTGCTGGAGGGCAGAAGATGGTTAGTACGATAACACCAGCTCCTAAAGCAAGATCTCGCCACAGCTCGATAGTTTCCTGTTGATCGCTAATCGAATCATACTGAAAGGCTCGGGTGTGATGACTAGCCATCAGATAGTCAGATGCTGTTAGTTTATGTTCCTGGTAGGCATCACTCGTTTTATAAGCTTCATAGCTAGCTTCAAGAGCTGTTTTATAAGGGTTATCCACCTGGTAGAGATCCGCTAAGCTAATCTCCTTCGGTGTGACTTCTATGGTCGTGGAATGGCCATACATATCTGTGATTTGGTCTGTGCGCTTATACCCAACGGTATTACTAGTCTTGTAAGTAGAAATACTCAAGGCCTCAAGGCTGGCGCCTACCTTATCCATGGCTTCATAAAAGGGTTTATCAATCTTATCTGTTATATATTTGGAGACATTGCTGAAATAGGTTTCCAGTTTTCCTAGTTTCGCTTGCAGCGTCAATGCCTGTTCTTTCTCATCGTGATAGGAAAAGGAGACGACACCATCGCTATCTTTTTCAGCAATCAACTGTTTAGCTCTCTCGGATAAGTCAACCAAGTCTCTGATTTGTTTCCCGAAACCATAAGTCACTCCATAACCATTATAGCCGCCATAACCACCATAACCGGTAGAGGAGTACCCTCCTCCACCGGTAAGAGAGGAGAGGGCGTTTTTCATTTTACTCCAGGTGGACGTGTGTAATTCAACATTTTTGGTCATGAGCTAGCCTCCTCCGTATCATAAAAATTCATTAGATTGATAGTTGGATGCATTACCAATATTTTATCAAAACTCTGTTCTACTTTTTCTGCTTGTGCTCGTTGGTTATCCATATATACTTTACCTCCAATTACCAGACCTAAAGTAAAAATAGCTACACCTAAAAGTAACCACCATTTCTTAACTTCCAATTGGCACTCACCTACAGGGATTCTTAGTTTTTTTAATAGTAACATAACATAAATTGTTTTTCCATGTACATATTGTTATAACCTGAACATATAGCTATAAATAAGAGATTTTCCCAAAATATAGCTAGACAAAAACAATAAGATATAGCTAATCAAACGTACCTCTTATGGCTATCGAAATTTCGAGCATTTTAGAGACCAGATTTGTGTTATTCAAAGACTATTTTTTTGTTTAAAACACAAAAATCGATAGAGAGAATTCTCCACCGATTTCTGACAATACTTTTATTCAGTTTGAGTCCATCAACACTATCATACCGAACAGCCAAAAAAGTTCGTACGACAGCCAAACAAAAGTGACTTCCGATAGGTTTGCCAGAAATAACGGTGCAAAGCATGGCTGACGCACCGTGGATGTTTCGGCTTTAGCCGATTACAGCCACGTAGACAGCTAAGCCGTGAGACCAAGGCTCACGGCGGTGCCACCGTTCTGATTTCTGACAAACCTATCGTAAGTCTCTTTTGTGATTTAGTAAAACATACCTCTAGTCACTTTCAACCTTCTGTTTATCCACAAAAGGATTGTCCATCATGTCTTTTGGTCGTCTAGCCTCTAGGAAGAAGACATCTTCGACCACCACTTCCATAACAAAGACTTGTTGGTTTTGCTTATTGGTGTAGCTTCTGGTGTTGAGGTGCCCAGAAACACCTATCTTATGTCCTTTTTCAACATAATCTTTGATACGTTGGGCTACCTTTCCCCATGCCACAAATGGAATGAACTCCGCATTGATACCTTCATCATTGCTTTTATGAATGTTTTGCACTGCTAAAGTATTATTCAGCACCACCGTGTCCCCGACCGATTGTAGCTCCACTGGTCTCACAACTCGTCCGATTAACCCTACTAAATTCATTTTTTCCTCCTATCGAATGCTCGCAGCAGTTTCCCTGTGACCATTCTCCGATTTTTTGTTTCTACTTATTAGATACGCAAAAAAGTGAGGAATTATTTTATTTTATTGTGAAGTTCAGATTTTAGACACATTACCATTTTTCAAGCCTTGGGCAAATTCAGAAATTTTTCGCAACCGGTGATTGACGCCCGACTTTGAAATGGCGCCACTTGGTAGGATCTCACCTAGCTCTTTCAAACTAATATCAGGATTATCCATCCGTACCCTAGCAATCTCCTGTAGTTTTTCAGGCAGTGAGTCCAAGCCCACTTCTGCTTCAATTAGGGCAATCTCTTCCATTTGACGGCTGGCGGCATTGACGACTTTATTGATATTGGCGTTTTCGCAGTTGACCAGTCGATTGACTGAGTTTCTCATATCGCGCACAATTCTAACGTCTTCAAATTTCATCATGGCGTTTGAAGCACCAATTAATGCTAGGAAGTCAGCTATTTTTTCAGCTTCTTTCAGATACGTAATGTAGCCGTTACGGCGGTCTATCTGTCTGGCATTTAATTGGAAGGCATTCATCATCTGGCAGATGTCTTCGTTGTGCTCCTCATAATTGGAATAGATTTCTAGGTGGTAGGAGCTAGTTTCTGGGTTATTGACTGAACCACCTGCCAAGAAGGCCCCACGTAAGTAGGAACGCATCTTTTGTTCGCTGGTCATAATTTCTTGAGTGACGTGGCTATTTAGGGATAGGCCATCCATGATTTCTAGGTCTTCTAGTACTTGCTTGGTGCCTTGTTTGAGGCGAACGATGTAGACGTTATTTTTTTTCAGCTTCATTTTCCGGCGAACTAGCAGTTCACTTTCCACTTCGTAATGCTGTTTCAAGAGGACGTAGATTCGTCTGGCGATGGCGGCATTTTCGGTTTGGACGTTGAGGATGAATTGGTGATTATAAAGGGTGACCGACCCATTCATGCGGATGAGTGCAGACAATTCTGCCTTGGCATGCTCCAGATGGACTTCTAGGCGGGTCAGTTCGTTTTTGGTTTCGGATGCAAAGGACATCATGCACCTCCATTCTATAAAAGCGCATCTCTATCCAGCTAGTAAGCGATAGAGACGCGTTTGGTTATTGTATTGGAAAAGTCATATCTCTAGGAACTATAGTACACTTTTGCAACTTGGTCAAGTGACTTGTTTTGCCAAATGGTTTCTAGCCTAGCGGTTTAAGGCTTTCTTCAAGTATTGACCCGTGTATGAGCCCTTAACCTCAGCCACTTCTTCAGGCGTTCCGGTTGCGATAACTTGGCCACCCTTGTTGCCACCTTCTGGTCCCATATCGATAATGTAGTCAGCCGTTTTGATGACATCCAAATTGTGCTCGATGACTAAAACGGTATTGCCTGCTTCAACCAATCGATTCAAGACATGTAGCAAGCGAGAAATGTCATCCGTATGCAAACCGGTTGTTGGTTCATCTAAAATATAAAAGGTATTACCAGTTGATACCCGTTGTAGCTCGCTGGCTAACTTCATTCGTTGAGCTTCCCCACCAGATAAGGTTGTAGCAGATTGTCCTAGTCTGACATAGCCTAGCCCTACGTCCACAATGGTTTGTAGCTTGCGACGGATTTTTGGTACAGCTTCAAAATATTCTAAAGCCTCTTCGATAGTCATTTCTAAGACTTCAGCGATATTTTTGCCTTTGTAGCGTACTTCTAGGGTTTCAGAATTGTATCGGGTGCCGTGACAGATTTCGCAAGGCACGTAGACATCTGGTAGGAAATGCATCTCAATTTTTAGGATGCCGTCTCCTTTACAGGCTTCACATCGTCCGCCCTTAACGTTAAAGCTGAAACGACCTTTTTTGTAGCCACGAATTTTAGCTTCGTTGGTGGTCGCAAATAAATCACGGATGTCGTCAAAAACACTGGTATAGGTTGCTGGATTGGAACGTGGTGTACGACCGATTGGACTTTGGTCAATATCAATAATCTTGTCTAAACTTTCATAGCCAGAAATGGTTTTGAAGGCACCTGGTTTGACCTTGCTGCGAGTAATCTCACGGGCCAGGGCTTTCTTCAAGACTCCATTAATTAGCGAGCTCTTTCCTGAACCAGACACACCCGTCACGACTACAAAACGTCCTAGCGGCACATCAATCGTAACATCTTTTAGGTTATTTTCTGCTGCACCAGTTAGTTGGATGCTGCCTTTATCTTCTTGTCTTCTGATTTTAGGAACCGGAATTTTTTTCTTGCCTGACAAGTATTGACCGGTGAGAGAATGTTTATTAGCTTTTACCTCTTCCGGAGTTCCAGCAGCCACGACTTGTCCCCCAAGTTCGCCTGCCCCTGGGCCAATATCAATTAAATAGTCGGCTTCCATCATGGTGTCTTCATCATGCTCCACGACAATCAGGGTATTACCTAAGTCACGCATTTTCTTAAGCGAAGCAATCAATCGGTCGTTGTCCCTTTGGTGTAAGCCAATGGAAGGCTCGTCCAAGATATAGAGAACGCCTGACAAGTTAGAACCAATCTGTGTTGCCAAACGAATCCGTTGCGCCTCTCCACCTGATAAGGTTCCAGCGGTCCGACTCAAGGTTAAGTACTGCAAACCAACATTTCGCAAGAAATCTAGTCGTGACTTCACTTCTCGTAGGATTGGGCTAGCAATTTGGTTATCAGTTTCTGATAAGGTTAGGTTAGTGAAAAAGTTCAAGGCATCCTCAACCGGTTGGTCTAGGACCTCAGAGATATGCTTGTGGTCGATTTTCACAGCTAGAGCTTGTTCATTCAAACGGTAGCCATGACAGGTTTGACAGGTCAATTCCGTCATATATTGACGCATTTGTTCTCTGGTAAAGTCGCTGTTAGTCTCATGATACCGACGATTGACATTGACTAAAACTCCTTCAAATGGCACCTCCACATCTCTAACCCCACCAAAGTCATTTTCATAATGAAAGGCAAAGGTCTTGCCCTTAGACCCGTTTAGTACGAGGTCTTGTTGCGCTTCGGTCAACTGGTTAAATGGTACGTCCATAGGAATCTTGAACTGGTTACAAAACTGCTCCAACATCTGAGGATAATAGTTAGACGAAATAGGATTCCACGGAACGAGGGCACCTTCTGCAAGGGTGAGAGTCTTGTCGGGAATGACTAGGTCGCTATCCACTTCTAGTTTAACCCCCAGACCATCACATTCAGCACAGGCCCCAAATGGTGCGTTGAAAGAGAATAAACGGGGTTCTACTTGTCCGATGGTGAAACCACAATGAGGGCAGGCATAGTGTTCACTAAATAGAATCTCTTCTTGTCCAATGACATCAACTAAAGCATACCCTTCTGCCAAACGTAGGGCTGCTTCTAGAGAATCAAAGAGACGTGAGCGACTTTTTTCGTTGACAACAATTCGGTCAACTACGATATCTATGTTGTGTTTTTTATTTTTTTCTAGCTCAATGTCCTCAGAAATATCACGAGTTTCTCCGTCCACTCTTAGACGGACATATCCTTCTTTTTTGATTTGCTCGAAGACTTTTTTATGTTCACCTTTTTTGCCTTTAACAATTGGTGCTAAAATTTGGATTTTGCTTTGTTCAGGCAACTGCATCACTCGGTTAACCATTTGCTCGATGGTTTGGCTTTCAATCAGGGTACCATCGTTAGGGCAGTAAGGTTTTCCAACGCGGGCGTAGAGTAACCGTAAGTAATCGTTGATTTCCGTTACTGTTCCGACCGTTGAACGTGGGTTACGCGAGGTTGTTTTTTGGTCGATGGCTATGGCCGGGCTTAATCCGTCAATGCTGTCTACGTCTGGTTTATCCATTTGGCCAAGGAATTGTCTGGCGTAGGCAGATAGGCTTTCTACGTAGCGGCGTTGTCCTTCTGCATAGAGGGTATCGAAGGCTAGGGAGCTTTTTCCAGAGCCTGATAAGCCTGTGATGACAACGAATTGGTCTCTTGGGATAGTGACATCTATGTTTTTTAAATTATGGGACCTTGCCCCGTGAACAATTATTTTATCTTTTGCCATTGAAACACTTCCTTTTCTTCTACAGTGACTGTTTTTCCTTCCTTAGTATAGCACAACTGTATAGATTTTTTCGAACAAATGTTCTAAATGTGAGAAGTTTTTTACTTAGATAAAAGAGTCTACAGCGCCTGAGTCTGAAATCAGAGCGGTGGCACCGCCGCGAGCCTTGGTCTCACGGCTTAGCTGTCTACGTAGCTGTAATCGACTAAAGTCGAAACAGCTACTGTGCGTCAGCTATGCTCCTACACCGCTATTTCAGACTCAGGCGCTGTAGACTCTTTTATGACTTTGGAATATTTGGTGCTTTTTGACTGGTTGTTTCTATTCTTAATGGTATAAGTTGTTTAATTGGTATTATTGTTACAGCCACGTAGGCAGCTAAGACTGTGATGCCAAGGCTCACAGCGGTGCTACCGTTTTTTCTAGCTCTTTCTCTACTCTCTCTTTTATCGGTTAGACATCCCTAGTCAAAAAACGCCTAAAATCACTAGCCCTTTTTAGGGTATGATTTTAAGCGGCGTTTAATGTTTAGCGTTAGCATTATAGGTCTTTTTCGTCATCCTCTTCGTCTGACTCTTCATCTAGATCTGGGTCAATATCTTCATCATCTACAATAATGAGATTTTCTTCAGCTGAAACTTCATCTTCAATGTCTTCGTCTGCACCGATTTCTGACAAATCAGAGCGGTAAGCGTCTAGCTCAACTTCTTCCTCTTCGTCATCGTTTAACTTGATGACTACTTCTACATCATCATCGTCATCATCCACTTCAGTATCATCGTCGTCATCGTCATCCAGACTAACATCATCGTCTTCTGGGTCGTCATCGTTGTAGTCAATCAAATCTTCTTCGTCTCCGAAAGCATTGACTTTCTTACGTTTCTTACGACGTTTCTTCAAGTCGTCATCATCAATAGAAGAGATGATTTCTTCATCAATGGAATCAATTGGGTACCATGAACGTAGGCCCCAACGGTTATCTCCTAGAGAGATAAAGCTACCATCAATGTTTAAGTCCGTATAGAAATTGGTCATTTTTGCTTCGAGTTCATCATCAGTTAATTCTAAATACTCCTGAATGTCCACTAATAATTGGTTAAACTCTAGGACATCATTGGTTTGTTCTAAGATGGCATGAGCCACTTCAATCATGGATAGTTCTTTTTTATTTATACCTTCAAATTCTTTTAATTCCAAAGGTAGTACACTTCCTTTCGTCAACGTGTTCGCTCGAAGGTTGAGTAGGCGAACCTGCCCCAACAGTCTTCCCCTTAGTTTACACTACCTAAAGCATGAAATGCAACTTTACTTGATAATCTCCTAAGATTTCTTTTTCCTGATGTAGCTGATAGGACCATTCTAAGCCGATAAGCTGGTCATTGGCCTTGCGTCTGGCCTGTAAATGACTAGTAGTGCAGTCCAACTCCATAAAACCTGCAGCTGTTTGGTAGCTGATTTGGGTTTGACTCCCCTTTTGAAAGCTCATGCGATTGATGTGAGGGCTTTTTCTAACCAAGACTAGATTATTTCTCAGGTCACTTTTGATAAGGACTTGAGCTTGTGTTTCTGATTCAGTGTAGCGAATAAAAAATAGTTGGTTTTTCTGGTGGATGGTCACAGGTGCTTTGCTTGTGGTTACCTGTCTTTGTCCATCTTGCACAATAATGGTTACCACCTCAATTTGACCGGTGATTCCGTTTGATTGGGTCATGTTTGGCTCCTTTAAGTTTAAACTAAATTCTCTTCATACCTAGCAATCCAGTCTTGCGGCGTCATCTTTTCCACTAGTTCGCCTATCAAGTCGTAAGGAATCTTTTTAGGATTGGTAAATCGTATGCAGGACTTGCCCATGTTGAGTTTGGTGCTGACACGCTCAGCATACTGGTCTTGGAACCATTTCAAAAGATCGGGGTCGCTGTAGATACCCATGTGGTAGAGACTGATATGGTGCTTTTGGACGCCCAGAGCTAGAAAAGGCAAGGCAAGACTAGGGTCAACATGGTACCCATTCGGATAAAGGTCAAAGGGCACAACATAACTGGGCATCTTATACTGCATAACATTGGCAAAGCCTTCTGGTATGTGCTGGGCAATTACCTGACTAAGCTTAACATAAGCCTCCTGCCACTTAGGGTCAATCCCCTCAATATAGGTTTGAATATCTGACATAGGCCACCTCCTAATAGCTTTCTATTCTCAAATGGTACCTTAGTTATGTAGCAAATTCAAGAAGAGTGCTTAATGGAGTGGTTTAAGTTGTTGGGTGAACAACAAATAAAAAGTGATTCCGACAAGAGTCATTTGTGGAAATCACTTTTTGATGGGGCGTTTTTAGCTAAACTTCATTTGTCTTGCTAAATCTTCTTAACGAACTCTGACTTTAGTTTCATAGCTCCGAAACCATCAATTTTGCAATCGATATTGTGGTCGCCTTCAACTAGGCGAATATTTTTGACACGTGTTCCTTGCTTAATATCTTTTGGAGCCCCCTTAACTTTTAGGTCCTTAATCACGGTAACCGTATCGCCGTCTTGTAGTTGGTTGCCATTTGCATCGATAGCTTGGATACCTTCTACAGTTTCGCTTTCTTGACCTGGTGTCCATTCATAGGCGCATTCTGGGCAGATGAGCAAGGCGCCGTCCTCATATGTATACTCAGAACCACATTGTGGGCATTTTGGTAATTGTTCCATTGTTTCCTCCTTGGGTTGGTTATTCTTAATTCCTATTCAGTATACCATGAAGTTTCTTTTGAGACAAAATGCGTTTTGGTAAAAAGTTTTTAACTGGTTAGGTTACTTTCTAAGTGGTAAAACTCCTACAGAGAAGCGGTCAGAAATAATGACGGTGCAAAGCATAGCTGACGCACAGTGATTGTTTCGGCTTCAGCCGATTTACAATCACGTAAATAGCTAAGCTGTGAGACTAAGGCTCACAGCGGTGCCACCGTCATTATTTCTGACCGCTTCTCTGTAGGAGCTTTGTTGAATTAAGAAGTGATTTTACTTATAAGATTTTTTACTAATTTCTAATGATTAGGATTTTTTATTTAGAGAAACCAAACAACTAATAAAGCTTTATTATATTAAGACTTCTTACCCATATTTTAAATATAACTATCAAAAATAAGATGAGATAAAAGTCTTAAAATTACTAATGTATAGGTAATTTATCTACTTTCCTATTTTAACAAAATTGACTTCAGATAGGTGTGTCAGAATAACGGTGCCCAGCATAGCTGACGCACAGTGGATGTTCGGCTTTAGCCGATTACAGCCACGTAGACGGCTAAGCTGGAAGACCTTGGCTTACAGCGGTGCCACCGTTTTGATTTCTGACACACCTATCTGAAGTCGATTTTGTGATTTAGAAAAAAGTTTGTTTCTTAAAGCTTTGTTGTCTAGCCTTTTATACATTTAAAGAGGACTAACTTCTTATCACATAAGAAATTAGTCCTCTTCTGATTTTCTAAATGACTATTAGTCTGCCACCATTTTACTCAACAGTTACTGATTTTGCTAAGTTTCTTGGTTTATCTACGTCTAAGCCTTTGCCTAGGGATGTGTAGTAGGCAATTAGTTGCGTAATGACTACCATTAACAATGGTGCTAGCTCCATTTGCACGTTTTGAAGAATGATGTCATCCTCTTCTCTAGAGCTGCTTTCCATTGAGATGGTGATGGTTTTGGCTCCTCTAGCACGAACTTCTTGAATATTTCCACGTGTATGGCTAGCCACAACGGGTTCTGAAAGAAGCGCCAATACTGGAGTTCCTTCTTCTATCAAGGCGATGGTGCCGTGCTTCAACTCTCCTGCCGCAAAGCTTTCTGTTTGAACGTAGGAGATTTCTTTTAATTTTAGGGCTGCTTCCATGGCTACATAGTAGTCCAAATGGCGACCGATATAGAAGGCATTTCTAGTTTCTAAAAGATTGGCGTCGACCAATTCTTTGATGCTTTCCTTATCAGACAAGACACCCTCAATGGCTGCCGCAACAAGCCCTAGCTCTTGTTTCATATCAAATGTAGCTGGTTTTCCTTTTTCTTGACGCAAGACATCTGCTAATACTGCCATAACAGCGATTTGTGCTGTATAAGCCTTACTTGAAGCTACAGCGATTTCTGGGCCTGCGTATAAGAGCATGGTAAAGCTTGCTTCACGAGACAAGGTTGACCCTTTAACATTGGTAATCGTCAATGATGGATAACCCTTTTCGTTGACCTTAACCAAAGCCTGACGACTATCAGCCGTTTCACCACTTTGTGTCAAGAAGATGAAAAATGGTTTTTCCGTTAACAATGGTTGGTGGTAAGCAAACTCACTCGACAAATGAACTTCTGTCGGAATCCCTGCCAAACCTTCAAAAAGATCTTTGCCAATCCAACCAGCATGATAACTAGTCCCACAAGCAATAACATAAATGCGGTCTGCTTCCTTGATACTTTCCAATAAGTCAGCATCCACAGTTAAATTTCCTGATTGGTCTTCATAAGTTTGAATAATACGACGTAACACAGCTGGTTGCTCGTCAATTTCTTTAAGCATATAATGTTCGTAAGTTCCTTTTCCAAGGTCACTCTTGTCCAATTCAGCGACAAATGGTTGACGATCAATAACGGTGCCATCAATCGTTTCGATTGTAACGTCATCCTTGGTAATAGTAATCAATTCTTGGTCCTTGATTTCATAATAGGTGTCGGTTTGTTCGATGGTTGCCATAGCGTCAGACGCAATCACGTTAAAGCCATCGCCTTTACCGATTAATAAAGGACTCTTGTTTTTAGCTGCATACATCAAGTCTGGTTGTGTCGCATCCAATAATCCAAAGGCAAATGACCCTTTAATAAGAGTCAAGGCTTTACGGAAAGCTTCTTTCCCAGATAGGTTTTCTTTTTCAGCAAAATATTCAATTAAATCTACCGCTACTTCGGTATCTGTTTCAGAGTTGAAAGTCACATCTGATAAATATTCTTCTTTCAGTTCTGCGAAGTTTTCAATCACTCCATTATGCACTAGGGTAAATCTTCCGGATGGTGATTGGTGTGGGTGAGCATTTTCTCTTGTTGCTGGTCCATGAGTCGCCCAACGTGTGTGTCCAATTCCTGCATGAGCTGGTACACTGTGGTCTACTGCTTGTTTTAAGGCTTCAATCCGACCCACTTCTTTAAACAAATGTCTAGTACCATCTTCGTCCAGAATAAAAACTCCTGCTGAGTCATAACCTCTGTATTCCAACTTTTCTAATCCATTAATAATCACATCTTGAATGTTTCTATCTCCAATACATCCTACAATTCCACACATAAATAACGATTCTCCTTTGAGTATATTAAGTTTATGTGTTTCTGGTGCTTGAACTCTTTTTGGGTCTTCCTCACGAAAAACATTTGTAGAGAATCTGTAGACTGCACTAGCCTTGAGCCACCCGCCGAATTTTCGATAAGCTCACTCCTCGTCACCTGCATACATCTAGTCTTGCAGGTCTGGCGCTATCCCGCTATTTATTTTATGAAAAACATTTCCCTCCTAATTCGCAAAACACGAATGTTATTTTCAGAAACAAAACAATCATAACCGTTTCAAGAAAAGATGTCAAGAAACTATTAGATACATACTGAGCAAGCGATTTTTTTCATGTATGAAAATGGAGATGGATAGGTATAAAATTACCCCCCTCTTAATTAAGTAGTTGGTAAGATGAGAAACGAAGCTGACTAGATTAGAAAGTTTGCTAAAGTTATCGGTTTTCAAGGCACAAAGAGCCTCTACTCCTGATGCAGAAATAACGGTGTTGAGCATAGCTGCACAGAGTGACTGTTGGGGCTGGGCAAAAAGTCCAAATGGTAACCAAATAAAATAGTTTGCCTGAAATCTATCCGTACAGAACGGTGTAAAGCATAGCTGCGCACAGTGGATGTTTCGGCTTTAGCCGATTACAGCCACGTAGACAGCTAAGCCAGTGAGACCAAGGCTCACGGCGGTGCCACCGTTCCCATTTCGGATAGATTTCAGGGGAACTATTTTATGATTTAGAAGGCTTTTGTTTTATTACGGACTTTTTACCCAGCCCCTTACAGTTATAGACAGCACCGCATCAGGAGCTAGAGGCTCGAATTCAGTACAAAAAAACTACTGTAGGAGAGAAGTTACCCCTACAGTAGTTAACACCTTATTCTAATTTTCCAAGCCAATCTCTGCACGGACAACTGTAGAAATACGATCTACATAGTCTTTACACAATTCATCTGTTGGTGCTTCAACCATAACACGTACAAGAGGTTCAGTTCCACTTGGGCGAACCAAGACACGTCCATTGCCAGCCATTTCTGCTTCAACTTCATCAATAATCGTCTTAATGGCTGGTACTGCCATAGCACCATGCTTGTCGCTGACACGGATGTTGACCAACTCTTGCGGGTAAGTCGGCACTTGTGCTGCCAATTCGCTCAAAGTCTTGCCAGTTGCTTTCATGACATTCATCAACTGAATACCTGATAAGAGCCCGTCACCAGTCGTATTCAAGTCCAAGAATACCAAATGGCCTGATTGCTCACCACCAAAGTTATAGCCATTCTTACGCATCTCTTCCACCACATAACGGTCACCCACAGCGGTTTGAAGTGCAACCATACCAGCCTCTTCAATTGCTCTGTGGAATCCAAGATTACTCATAACAGTTGAAACGATGGTATCTTTGTTTAACTTGCCTAGCTCTTTTAAGTAACTACCACAGATGTACATAATTTTATCTCCATCTACAATAGCCCCATTTTCGTCTGCAGCAATACAACGGTCGCCATCACCATCAAAGCTTAGTCCGAGGTCTGCTCCTGTTTCCAGAACAAACTTAGCTAGGGCTTCTGGGTGTGTTGATCCTACGCCATCGTTGATATTAACGCCATCTGGTTTAACGCCCATTGGATAAAATTCAGTTTCCAAATCAGCAAACAAGCGGCTTAAAACTGGTGCAGTGGCACCATTTGCTCCGTCTAAAGCTACTTTCATTCCTGCCAATGAACTTGGGATAGTTTGTTGGAGGAACTTGACATATTTTAAGCTACCTTCTAGGTATTCATCTACCGTTCCTAATTCGCCTGTTGAAGGACGTGGAAGGTCATCTGTTTCAGCATCTAATAGTGCTTCAATCTCTAATTCCGTCTCGTCTGACAGTTTAAAACCGTCTGAGCCGAAGAATTTAATTCCGTTGTCCAAAGCCGGATTGTGACTAGCTGAAATCATGACCCCAGCTGCTGCACCTTGTGTTTTGGTCAAATAAGCTACTCCAGGCGTTGGAATAACACCTAATTGCATAACTTCAATCCCTACTGACAAAAGCCCTGCGATTAACGCGTGTTCTAATAGTTGTCCTGAAATACGGGTATCGCGACCTACAAGAACTCGTGGGTGCTTCCCTTCTGACTGTTTCAACAAAACATATCCACCAAAACGTCCTAATTTAAAGGCTAGCTCTGGACTTAACTCAGAGTTTGCTACTCCTCTTACACCATCTGTACCGAAATATTTTCCCATTCTTATTCTCCTTCATATCTTGAAATAATTAATTTTCTTTAATTAGAATTTCCATTACCTAATAGATTAACAACAACTGGTTCTGAGCTGGATCCACTGGCTGCCGCCTCTTCAGATGAAGAAGAGGACGACGCTTCTGGCGTTGGTTGGCTAGAAGACGAGGCAGAAGAAGATTCTGCTGTTGAACTAGATGAGCTATTTTGACTAGATTGCACAGCACTGCTAGAAGATTCAACAGAACTATCAGCCGAGGAAGTCACCACTGAAATAGTTACCGTAATCACATTTGGCGTGACAGACTCTACACCCGCAGGTGGCTCAATTTTTGTCGAAATGGTGGTGCTCGACGTAATTTTAGACACATCCACATTTACTGGCACATAGGTCAGCTCATCTAAAATAGCTTGAGGACCCACTACTGAAGTAGTTGTGGTTGTTGTCGACATGCTGTAGCTATACTGACTACCAGCTGAACCAGACTGCACTAAGGTAATCGGCAGTGTTTTGGTAACCGAACTGATTGGTACTTTAACTTGAACTGTTTCTGGCGTGGTTTTCACCGCTAAGGCATTCCCAGATTTATCCAGAACTTGAACCTTTCCCGTTGTTGTATAATCTGACCTTGTCTCAGCTGGAATTACTGTGCTCACCAAAACCTTGTCAATTTGTTGGACCAAGGAAGATGAACCTGAGATGGAAACCGTTGTTGGTGTGGCTACAGCTGTCCCTGCCGTGTGACTGGGTGATAACTGTTCGGAATTAACCTGCACCTCTACTGGCAACTCTACTGTTTCTTTGTTTTCGATGAAAATTTCTACTGTTTGAGGAGAGACAACATATTTCAAGTCATCACTCAAACCAGTTACTGACAAAGAAATAGTATGTTGGCCTGGCCCTAGTTCATTAAGGTCAGGAGTCACAACTTTGAATGAGTTATTGGTTGTCGCCAACAAAATGGCACTTGCAGAACCATCTAAACGTACCAAAACCGAGTCTGGCAAGCCACTAACGGTGTATTTATCCGTATTCAGAATAACATTTATAGGCACGTTGGAAATGGTTTGTGAGTTGGATACGCTGATATTTGAACTGGTATTGCTTGGTCGAATGCTGTCTTGTACATAAGCAAAGAGCATGATCGAAAATAATAGCGAACCTGCAAGTAGAAAAACTCTGGTGTTCATCAAACGATTCATCATTGGCTACGACCTCCTTTGAAGAAATCGATAATTCCTTGAATTGGCGTTTGTTCTTTTTCCTTATCTTCCATATCATAGAGATTGTCTCTTAAGGTTTGGACAAATGCTTCCGGTGATAATTCACGGAGTAGTCGCTCTTTAATAGTAATACTCACCTTACCCGTTTCCTCAGAGATAATAATGGTGATCGCATCACTAACCTCACTCAAACCAATTGCAGCGCGGTGACGAGTTCCTAGCTCTTTAGGAATAACCATACTTTCTGATAAGGGAAGATAACATCCTGCCGCAGCGATTTTGTAGTCTCGAATAATAACTGCCCCGTCATGAAGCGGTGTGTTTGGGATAAAGATATTAATCATTAATTGATTAGAAATATCTGCTTGCATGGGAATTCCCGTTTGGATATATTCTTGCAAGTTGGTGTTCTGCTCAATCGAAATTAAGGCACCAATTCTTCGCTTAGCCATGTACTGAACAGCTATATTGAGCTCATCTATCATCCGTTCAGAGCGGTTCTCCGTTCGATAGCGACGTCCAAATAAGGTTGTACGACCAATGTGCTCCAATCCTCTTCTGATTTCAGGCTGGAATACAATGATAGACGCAACAACTCCCCATTGGATGACTAAATTCATAATCCAGTCAAGGGTATGTAAATTCAGGTAGTAGCTGAGAAATTTGACGGCTGCAATCACTCCTAGCCCCTTCATCAGTTGAATCGCCCGGGTTCCTTTAATAATCACTAACAACTTATATAGAAGAAACCAAACAACTAGTATGTCAATGAGATTGGTCAATGTGGACCAGGACCAAAAGGAATCGAGATTGAAATTCATATCACCACCTGCTTTCTTGAGTAATAGTTGCACAAATTTGTCTTTGCTGGTCCATTATAGCATATTTCTTAAAAAGTTAAAAATGCTAGTGGGTAGGTGGCTCTTGGGGTAGGGGTTTTGGAGGGATTATGAGAAAAGATACTTGATTAAGCTGTCTAACGAGGAATAAACAGACTTTATTCCTCGTTAGATGCCTGTTTTCGAGCTCTTTTCTCATAATTCTTCCTTAATCGAGCTTTTTAGGCCTTAATTTTGTTAAAATCAGTTGAATTATGAGAAAAAACACTTGTTTAAGCTTCCCAACGAGGAATAAATAGCCTTTATTCCTCGTTAGATACCTGTTTTCGAGCTCTTTTCTCATAACTCTTCCTTACTCGAGCTTTTTAGGCCTTAGTTTTGTTAAAATCGATTGGATTATGAGAAAAAACACTTGTTTAAGCTTCCCAACGAGGAATAAATAGCCTTTATTCCTCGTTAGATGCCTGTTTTCGAGCTCTTTTCTCATAATTCTTCCTTAATCTAGCTTTTTAGTCCTTAATTTTGTTAAAATCAGTTGAATTATGAGAAAAAACACTTGTTTAAGCTTCCCAACGAGGAATAAATAGCCTTTATTCCTCGTTAGATGCCTGTTTTCGAGCTCTTTTCTCATAATTCTTCCTTAATTGAGCTTTTTAGGCCTTAGTTTTATTAAAATCGATTGGATTATGAGAAAAAACACTTGTTTAAGCTTCCCAACGAGGAATAAACATCCTTTATTCCTCGTTAGATGCCTGTTTTCGAGCTTTTTTCTCATAATTCTTCCTTAATTGAGCTTTTTAGGCCTTAGTTTTATTAAAATCGATTGGATTATGAGAAAAAACACTTGTTTAAGCTTCCCAACGAGGAATAAACAGCCTTTATTCCTCGTTAGATGCCTGTTTTCGAGCTCTTTTCTCATAATTCTTCCTTTTAGAGTCTACCTACTTAAATCTAAAGCTCCATAATCCGTTTTTCGGCATCATCTAGGTAGGCTTCCAATTCTTCTGTTGATTTATAAGGGACACGACCGTAGAAAACGTGGTCAATGAGTTGAGCGCCGTTGCCGTTGAAAAGCCAATTGGAAATGAGGGTTCGCATGGCGGCATTAATTGGTGTATCGCTGCCATCCTCATTTTGCGGCTGACCGGTCGGAGTGAAGTAGATAACTCGTTTGTTGGTAAACTTGTCGCGGATGGTCGGGTCCTCAAAACTATAGGCAAAGCCGTGTTGAAAGACGCGATCAATGTAACCTTTAAAGATGGCGGGCATGCCGTTCCACCAACTTGGAAATACATATACTAGAAGATCGTTGTCTAAAATGTGTTGTTGCTCCACTTGAACATCGGCTGGAAATTCTTTATGCTTGCGAGTAAATTTCCCATCTTCCACAAAAACCACGTCATCTTCTCTTAAAACCGGGTCAAAATTCAAGTCATAGAGGTCACGAACCGTCACTTCATAGCCTTTCTTCTCAAGTGATTGATGGATTCGTTTGACTAGCGAGTGCGTAAAACTGACTTTTCTAGGGTGGGCAAATACGATTAAAGCTTTCATCTGAGCATCTCCTTTAAATGGTATCTATTACTAGTCTATTATAGGTCAGCCCCAACCTATTTTCACTAGTTTTTAAACAAAAAATTTGTTTGCTCACTTTAACAAAAGAGGTTTCAGACAGGATTATCAGAAATAGCGGTGTATAAGCATAGCTGACGCACAGTAGCTGTAAGGGACTGGGCAAAAAGTCCAAATGCTAACCAAATAAAATAGTTCCCCAGAAATCTATCCGTACAGAACGGTGTAAAGCATAGCTGACGCACAGTGGATGTTTCGGCTTCAGCCGATTACAGCCACGTAGACAGCTAAGCCAGTGAGACCTTGGCTCACCTTGTTTATAAGAAAGCCACCGTTCCCATTTCGGATAGATTTCTGGGGAACTATTTTATGATTTAGAACGATTTTTATTATATTACAGCCTTTTTGTCCAGTCTACTCCTTAAAAACAAAAAAACCATCCCTCATGGAATGGTTTTGGTATTAGATTACTGGGGTAGCTGGATTCGAACCAACGAGTGACGGAGTCAAAGTCCGTTGCCTTACCGCTTGGCTATACCCCAATGGTGGAGGGAGGCAGATTCGAACTGCCGAACCCGAAGGAGCGGATTTACAGTCCGCCGCGTTTAGCCACTTCGCTATCCCTCCATCAAATGGAAAATTTCGTACTTTGATAGTTTATCTCATTATTAAATGGATTTCAACTGTTTTTCCTATTTTTCTTGAGATTTTATGATATTTTTTCCAGTAGTTTTGGCAGCCAAAAATTCATGGCACTTCCCACCACATTTATTAATGGTGATGGTGGTTACGCCCTTCATGCTCTTCTTGTGCCGCCTTATTTCTCCTCACCGTAAAATGGTCAGGCACCGGGTCCTTGCCACCAAGGATAAAGGGATGGCAACGTAAGATGCGCCCCGTACCCATGATTATCCCCTTAATAGCTCCATGTTTTTCGATAGCTTGAATCATGTAGCTAGAGCAAGTTGGTGTATAGATACATGAAGGTGGGAATAGTGGTGAGATAAAGCGTTGATACCCTCTGACTAAGGCGATAGCTATTTTTTTCATGAGCTTGCTCCTTTCTGTAACTATAAATGATGATTCGACTTCACTAAAGTATTCTACCACGTTGACAGGTAATAGGCATTCCACACGTCTTGGGGTTCTTGAATTAAAATCATTTTTCCTTAATATAAGTGAAACTCTAGCGTTTTAGTAGCTAAACAATCATATTAATTTCTTACAAATTGCCCAAAAGCTCGCCTACAACAAGCAAAAACGAGACCGGTTACCCAGTCCCGCGTAAATTTAAGTTAAATTCCGAAGAATTTTAATACAATTTGGATTCCTTCAATGGCAATGACAGTGTAGAGATATAGAGTTACTGGTTTAGAGATTAAGCAGATTACGATGAAGCGTTTAAGGCTCATCTTGCTAAGTCCTGCTACCATACATAGGAAATCATCTGGGAAACCTGGAAGGATAAAAGCACCAACCAAGAAGCGTTCAAACCTCTTGCCGTCATCTAAATAGGCAATGTATTTTTGATAGGTTGCCTCACTAACAAAGGCTTGAACCAATGACTTACCAAAGCGTTTAGCTAACATAAAGTTCATGATAGAACCAATCATGATACCTACAAAGTTATATATAAAACCGTAGAGTGGACCGAAGATGAGATGCCCCGCCACACAGGTAAGACCACCAGGAATGATTGGGTACACCACTTGGACAATTTGGACTAGGATAAAAAGCAAAGGTCCATAGAAGCCTGCGTTTTTCACCAATTGCTGGAAAGGTCCATTTATGGCGAAGAAATCTGTTTGCTTAATTTGGAAGCCGATGTAGATGGTCAATAGTATGCCCACCACAGCTGTAACTTGGATAATTTTTCTATTGAGTGCGATAGCTTTACTTTGTTCCATCATCGTCCACCTCTCTTTTGCTAGTATCATTATGTCATTTCAACCATTCTACCACATCAGACTTAAGGCGGAAATCCTATCAGACCAACAACCGTTTTACCTTAAGATATCTTTAGACTCGCTAATCCATTTGTATCCAAGGTTTTTCAACGGTCAGGTATTTGGACAAGGTTTCTTGAGACCTCAATTGTTCTAGACGCTTTTGACGTCTTTCTTGGTAGCCGCTACAGATAAAGGTTTCTTCAGCCGTTTCGCCAACCACAGCGTCCAAGGTAAAGTCGTATTCTTCCTTGTTGGGCAAAGCCACAAAAGTCCAAAAGCTGGTTGCAGCTAGGTAGCGTTCACCCGTCATCACGTCTTCCCCAATAATCTTACAAAAAATCTCAACACTGGTTTTGCCCACTCCACTAGCATAGGTTTCAATACAAACCGAATGGCCCATAGGTAAAGGACGCAAGTAATTCATAGCATCAATAGAAGCTGTCACAGCATGTCTACGGCAATGTCTGGATACAGAAATAGAAGCACAATCGTCAATTAAGCGTGTCAGATTGCCCCCAAACAAGGTGTTGTGCATATTGGTATCGAAAGGAAAGATGCGGTGAGATTGGATAGCACGACTCTCCTTACACGTTTTTATATGGTTTTGCAGCTGCTCATCAGTCATTTTCAAACCTCTTCCTTGTATTTTTTCTCCTAATAAGTCTACCACACGCCTGAAAGGAAGACAAAGAAGGACATAAAAACCCAGATTGCCCAAAGCGTGATAGGTGTCAAATGGAATCCCTCCAAGGTAATAAGCCCAAAAGGCACTAATGCCGAGAAATGGTGCTTGGATAAGTGAAATAAAAAAACCATAAAAGAAGCCCATAACTGACGCAAAGAGAGCTCCAATAAATAAGTCGCTAGATCTTAAAATGGGCGCCAATAACCAAGTAATCCCTACAATAGCAAGATAAGCTACTATTTGTGGGATGGTCCACAGCCCAAAACCTAAGAGTAAGTTGGACAAAAGTATGGTTAAGACTGCCACGACAGCGCCATCTAAAGGAGACATCCAAAGACTTATCAGGATAATCATTGCTGTAACAGGTTGTACATTAGGGACAACTGCGAATAAGATTCGCCCGACAACTAAGGATGCTGACATGATTGCCCACCACACCATACGCTTGAGGCTGATCTCGGTAGATATTCTCTTCATACTAATTTGACCAATCGTCAGTAAGGTCAAATTGTACTTGATCTCCATCTTTTACTAGGACTTCTCCAGCACCAACCTGTGACATTTTTTGGTTAACCAATAGCTTCCAGTAACGCCCTTTATGATCACCACTATCCGCTTTAATGTCGTTGATGGTTTCAATTAGCCCACCAGTTTCTTCTATAGTATAGTTATTTTTCATCAAGTCCATAAGCGATTGCTCTTTTGGAACTTCAACCTCTTTCTTCAAACCAGCTACTTCTTCCCCTTGAATCAAAATTTGTACAGAAACCTTGACCACCTCAGTAGATGAAACCGAATCCGTCTTTGCTGACTCCGCTTGACAAGCTACCAAGAGCACTGTCATAAAACTCAAAATGATTGCTAGAATTTTTTTCATATATGTTCTTCCCCTTCTATTTTATAAAATAAGTTGATTGAGTAGCTAAAGTAATAATTTTTTTTAGCACATTCGAGTCTCTAGACCGTCTGTCGGAAATAACGGTGTATAAGCATAGCTGACGCACAGCGGCTGTTTCGACTTTAGTCGATTTACAGCCGCGTAGGCAGCTAAGCCGAAAGACCAAGACTTTCGGCGGTGCCACCGTTTTCATTTCCGACAAACAGGCTAGAGACTTGAACCCTATAAACAAATTAACTTCTTTACCCAACCCCTTCTTTCCCTAGTGTACTGGATAGCATTATATCTTTCAAGTAAGCCTTGCTTTCAATTTTTTTGTGATTTTTACTACTTAACTCTTGACTTCATTTTCCAAGAACAATACAATAAGAGTAACTGGTAGTGACCAGTTACTTAAAGAAGCTGTCACGTTGGAAAATTCAAGAAGGAGGTGTTGTGCTTGGAGGTATCTGAACAATCCCCTTTGTACTCGCAAATCAGTGTTATCTTGATTGACTACATTAAAAATGATGCTCAGGTGCACCAAAAAATGCTATCCGAGCGAGAAATATGTCGGAAATACAATGTCAGTCGAACCACTGTTAGGAGTGCACTGAAAGAACTAGAGGACCTCGGTTATATCTACCGACGTCACGGAAAAGGAACTTTTGTATCTGGTCTATGGAAGGAACGGCAAAACTTATCAGAAGGCTATAGCTTTACGGAACAGATGAAAGAATTGGGACGAACTCCCCAAACCATTCTGACCACTTTTGATTATAAAAAAGCTAATCCCTTTGTGGCCCTACAATTAGGACTGGAAGAACAAGAACCTGTCATCCGCTTGCGGCGTATTCGTCTGGCAGACGATGAACCTATGATGATTGAAACTACATTTCTGCCTAGTCAACTCTTTCCTGATTTAACCGCTGATTTGGTCAGGTCCAAACCTTTATACGATATTTTTGCCCATGACTACCAGCAAGTGATCACCTATGCCGATGAGGAGTTTTCTGCAGGAATCTTGGAAGACCACGAAGCTAAAACGCTTAAAGTTAGCCCTCGTTCAGCTTGCTTACGCTTAAAGCGCACTACCATTAACCGTGAAAACCGCATCATTGAATTCACCATCAGCGTAGCCAGAAGCGACCAATTCTTTTATAAAGTTCGTCACTACAGTAAGACCCAGACCAGCAACAGTCTGGACAAATCACATGAAAAGGGAGATGTATAATGTTTAACTTATCAACCGATGAATTACTTGAATTACACGCTGAGATTACAACGCGTGAAATTCGTCAACAACCAGAATTATGGCAAGAAGCTTTTGATTATTACCAAGAAAATTTAGAACGTATCACTAACTTTTTAGCAGGTTTACCTCAAGAGAAAGTTCGTGTTATCTTTGCGGGAGCTGGAACCTCTCAATATGTTGGCGACACGATTGTCCCATTTCTAAAACGTTTTGGCGACGAAAGTCGTTTTGACTTCCAATCTGTAGGGACGACCAACTTGGTTTCAAACCCAAGAGACTACTTCAAAAAAGAGATTCCAACTGTTTTAGTATCCTTTGCTCGTAGCGGAAACTCACCTGAAAGTGTTGCTTCCGTTCAACTAGGCCAACAAATCGTAGACAATTTCTACCAAATCACTATCACTTGTGCTCCTGATGGACAACTTGCCAAGCATGCTGCTGGTGACGCAAAGAACCTCCTTCTTTTAATGCCAAGCCGTTCAAATGACGCTGGTTTTGCCATGACAGGAAGCTTTACTTGTATGACCTTGACTGCTTTATTGGTCTTTGACTCAACAACAAACTTAGAAACAAAAGCTGCTTATGTAGCCGCTATCCGTCACATGGGTGAAGAGGTAATTAAGCGTGAAGCTGAACTCCAAGCTCTTGTAGACCTAGATTTCAACCGGGTTATCTACCTTGGTTCTGGCGCCCTAGCTGGATTAGCTCGTGAAGTTCAATTAAAAATTCTAGAATTAACAGCTGGTAAAATTGCCACCGCTTTTGACTCTTCACTAGGGTTCCGTCACGGTCCAAAATCATTTGTTAATGAAAACTCTCTTGCTTTTGTTTTTGTGTCAAACGATGACTACACACGTCAATATGATATCGATATTTTAAACGAACTTCATGGCGATAGCATTGCGCGTTTGGTACAAGCTATTAGTGTGGAAGGCGACGTTAACTTTGAAGGACCAAGCTTTACCTTCCCTAAAGAGTTCTCAACTGTTCCAGATGGTTACCTAGCTTTACCTTATGCCGTATTTGGTCAAACTATCTCTCTACTTTCTTCTATTAAAGTAGGCAACAAACCTGATACACCTTCACCAAGCGGAACAGTTAACCGTGTCGTTAAAGGTGTTACCATCCATCCTTTAGCAGACTAAGTCGTCACCAACCTATCTTTTATAGTATTTCTAGAGAAAATACTAAATACCTGATAAAGAGTGATTATTCTATGACAAAGTATATCTATGCAAAATCTTTTTATTTCGGAGATGAAGTCAAAGGACCAGGCTACTTAGCTATCACAGATGAGGGGCAATTCGGAGCCTATAGTTCTGAAGAGCCAAGTGATGTTACCGAGCTTCTTTCCTATCCTGATTTCGCCATTGCTCCTGGACTAGTAGACACACACATCCATGGTTTTAAAGGCGTAGATGTGATGGACAACGACCCTGAGGCCTTGAAAGTGATGTCGGATGCCTTGCCATCATGTGGCGTAACCTCCTACCTACCAACAACCCTGACTGCATCTAGAGAACTGCTGAATGATGTTTGCCAAACCATTGGTGAACACGCAACAGAGTTTCCCGGCGCAAAAATTCGTGGTATTTTCTTAGAAGGGCCATTTTTTAGCGAAGCTTACAAAGGGGCTCAAAACCCTAAATATATGGGCGACCCTAAAACAGACATCCTAGACGAGTGGCAAGAAAAAGCTGCCGGATGGGTTAAGAAAATTGCTATCGCTCCAGAACGTGAGGGTGCTGTTGACTTTATCAAACATGCCAAAGCCAATGATATTTATGTAGCCCTTGCTCACACGGAAGCTACTTACGACCAATGTAAGGCTGCTTGTGACGCTGGTGCCAACATTTTTGTTCACACCTATAACGGTATGCGTGGCTTGCACCACCGTGAACCTGGTGTAGTTGGAGCAGCCTTAACCATCAAAGAGGCCTTCGACGAATTGATTTGCGATGGACACCATGTTCATCCCGTCTCTGCTCAAGTCGTTATGGACTGCCATGGACGTGACAAGACCATGCTCATCACCGACTGCATGCGGGCTGGTGGTTTGGGCAACTGCATGTCATCGATTGGCGAATTTGAAGTTATCGTAAAAGATGGCACTGCAAGGCTCAAAGAAGGTGGTAGCTTAGCTGGTAGTGTTCTACAGCTCATCCAAGGCGTTCAAAACGTTGTCAAATGGGGGATCGCTACACCAGCTGAAGCTCTTAAAATGGCTAGTCTTGTTCCAGCAGAATCCGTGGGAATTGACGATGTTTGTGGTAAACTAGACCTAGGTTACCCAGCCGATTTTATCGTACTTGATGATAACTTAGACTTGCAAGCAACCTATCTAGACGGAAAAGAGTATTACAAAAAATAAGTATTAAAGGAGATTATCACATGTCAAAATTAGCATTAACTAAAGGAAAATTCGAACACCTATCTCGTTTGTCAAGTGCAGAAAACGTTATTGGTGCCTTAGCCATTGACCAACGTGGTTCATTGAAAAAAATGATTGCAGCAGGAAATCCAGAAGCAACAGGTGACGAGCCAATTATCCGTTTCAAAGAGCTTATTTCTGAAGAATTGACACCTTACTCAACATCTATTCTTTTGGACCCAGAATACGGTCTTCCAGCAGCGCAATTACGTGTGCCTGAGTGTGGCTTAATCATTTCATATGAAAAAACTGGTTATGACGCAACAGAAGAAGGTCGCTTGCCTGATTTATTACCTGAATGGTCAGCAAAACGTATCAAAGAATTGGGTGCTGATGCTGTTAAGGTTCTTTTATACTATGATATTGACGAAGACCCAGCTATCAACGACATCAAACACGCATGGGTAGAACGTGTTGGTTCTGAATGTGTGGCGGAAGATATCCCTTACTTCTTAGAAATCGTAACCTATGATGCTAAAAACGATGACGTGAAAAGTCCAGCTTATGCAGCAGTGAAAGCTCATAAAGTGAACGACGCTATGAAAGTTTTCTCAGCTCCTCGCTACAATGTGGACGTATTGAAAGTAGAAGTTCCTGTTAACATGAACTATGTTGAAGGCTTTACCAAAGAAGGCGTTGAGGCAGTTTACACTCGCCAAGAAGCCCTAGACCTCTTCAAAGCCCAATCAGAAGCTACTCACCTACCATTCATCTTCCTAAGTGCCGGCGTATCTGCTAAATTATTCCAAGATACTTTAGTATTTGCTAAAGAAGCAGGATCTAACTTTAACGGTGTACTTTGCGGACGTGCAACTTGGAAAGACTCCGTAGAAGTTTTCGCAACAAAAGGTGACGATGCAGGACGCGATTGGTTAGCAACTAACGGCCGCCAAAACATCGAAGACTTAAACGAAGTATTGGTTAACACTGCTACTCCTTGGATTAGTAAGATTGACATCAAATAAGATTAATTAATGAAAAAAGCACCTGACTCCTGTTGATATGACAGGGGTCAGGTGCTTTTCGCTTAGCTCAAAAGGCTAGCATCCTCATAAGGAAATTATATTGGCAGAATCTTTAATGATTAAAACATGAGATTGTTACTCTCCAATTTTCTTATGCCTAAACGAAACTAGCAACTTAATAAAAACTAAGGCAACGGCTAACCACAACACAAGCACTAGAATTTGAAACAAGCGAATTCTAAACTCGACTCCTTGGTCAACAGTGCCTTGTGATACTTGAGCAACTTGATCCTCTGGTGTTTGACTAACTTGCCCAGTAGTACTACTAACTTCATCCACCCGTCTCGCATTGACCAAAAGCCGCTCCGTATTGACTAGATATGGTGTACAAGTCAAGAGGGTCAAGACGTCTTCCCCATCAACAGCAGCCAATTTTCCAGACTCAGAGGGCCAAATCACTTGGCTATCATAAACTTCATAGGTTAGAACCTTCCCCAAAATTGTGATGTAAATCTTGTCTCCTGGTTCTAATCTGTCTAAGTATTGAAACATACGTTGCGTGGCATAACCTCGGTGCCCAGCTATCACCGACCGTTGACCCATACCGCCTATTGGCAAACTGGTTCCTGTAACATGTGCCGCACCTAAGGACAAATGATAATCAGAAGCTCCTTGATAAATTGGCAGCGTCTCATCAATCTTTGGGATGGACACAAAGGCAAAAGCTGCATCAGGTTCCATGGACAAAATAGTGGCTGTCGTAAAATCTTTGACTTCAAAGGGATCGACCACACCTACAGCATTCGGATCTATAGAACTATTATAAGTCTTAGCTTGCTCTTCCAACCGTTGCTTCACTTGGTCAGTCATCTTCTGCTCGTCTTGCAAGAAAGTCTTCAATTCATCCTTAGATGTAAAATGGTTCCAAGTAATCGATTGAAGTGGGTACAAAATGACCAAAAGTCCCACCAAAATAGTAATCAACCCCATTCGATACACACGTTTATTACTAGAACGCTGCTGCATGGTCGTCCTCCTTTACTATTTTTTCTTCTTAACCCGTTTCCAAATCAACCAAGCTAACAGGCTTAAAAGTACAGCTAACGTGATATAGAAAAGATACTGATAGAATGTAACTGTCTTATTAACTTGAATTAAATCCTCTTTAACTGGCGCTACATAGTCAATCCGCTCACCTCGAACCAATAAACGATGAGAATTGATCATGTATGGTGTACAGGTCAAAAGAGTCGCATAATCGTGCCCCTCTACAACCAATACCGGTTCAAAGTCAGATGGCTCAACAACTAAAATTTGATCAACCCGATAAGCTAAAACACCTTCAATATTATGAATATAAAAGACATCTCCTATAACCAATTTGTCCAAAGCGGTAAACAATTTGGCAGAAGGTAAGCCCCGGTGAGCAGTGATAACCGTATGGCTACTTTCGCCACCAACTGGTAAACTAGTTCCTTCCAAGTGCCCAGCTCCTTTTTGCAGAACAGCTTCTGAAGTTCCAGCATAGATTGGGATATCCTCATTGATTTTAGGAATCTCAACGTGACCCAGCTTTTCTTGCACTTCTAGCATACGAGCATACTCACTCACTGCCTCTTTTTGAACATTAGTATAGGGATCTCCTAGCTTGCTTGGGTCCAATATCTGATTATAAGCATGTGCTAAACGAATTCGTTCCGCTAACACATTGGGGTCTAAATCACTTTTAGCTTGTTCAAATTGCACAACTTGGTCTTGAGCTTCTAAACGATAGTACCATTGGCTAATAAAGGGGTAACTTGCAATGGCCAAACCAATCAAAAAGATTATCGTCGTAAGGACTAGGCGTTTTTTCTGTTTCTTTTTTTTCATAGCCTACTCCTTTTCTTTCTCGACCAATTGGGCATTTTTTGCCCGTTTCAAAGCTCGCTTTTTCTTAAGATATCCTATCAACAAGATGAGTAAAACAAAGAGCAATATTCCAAAAGTAATATAGAAAGCATACTTATAGAAGAAAGCCGCTTCATTTTCAGCGATGGATTTTTCATCTATCTCTGGAATGTATTCTACTCGATGTGCTCGTACGATTAAGCGATGCGAATTAATCATGTAAGGAGTGCAGGTCAATAACGTAACATAGTCATGTCCCGGCACCACCAATAAATCAGAAAAATCACTTGGCTCTATCACCTTAATTTGGTCAACCTGATAAGCCATGGTTCCACCAATATTGTGTACATAAAACTTATCCCCAATCTGCAGCTGGTCTAGTTGGGAAAACAAGCGAGCATTAGGTAGGCCACGATGAGCAGTCAATACAGAGTGTGTGCTATTCCCACCAACTGGTAGACTAGTTCCCTCCAAATGGCCGATACCCTTTTGAAGAACTTCTTCTCCAGTTCCAGCATACATTGGGATCTGCACACCAATTTTCGGGATTTTCACATAACCCATCTTCTCATGAACTTCTAACATGCGAGCATATTCTGCAATCCCTGCTTTATGGTCCTCTGAATATGGATCCGAAAGCGTATTGCTGACTAAAGCATCGTTAAAGGCATAAGCTAACCCCAAACGACGGTCAATCTCTTCTTGGTCTATGTCACTAACCGTGGTATCAAAGTCCGTAACAGCAGAAGACGCCTCCGTCTCATAGTAAATACGACTGATAACAGGATACATCATGATGCCGAATCCTAGTAAGAATACCAGAATCAACGGCCATCTCTGACGCTTTTTTCGTTTCTTTTTTTTACTCGGTTCTTTAGCCATAAGACCACTGCACTTTCTATAATGTATTTTAAATCAAAATGCCTGTTCTTTCGATAAAAATAGCTATCCCAATTATACCATAGGATAGCTACTTTTTTGTAATGTAGTAAATAATATTATCTAGATTTGACTGAACTACGTGTTAGCCAACCCCCTAAAACAACCAGGCCAATTCCCACTAAAACAAGAAGAATAATAGCGATATCTCCCGTACTCGGTATAATAACCTTACCAGGCGTCTCTTTAGGTGTTTTCTTATTTATAATCTTTATGACAGATGATTCTTCTAAACTAGTTTTAGTGACCGTAAACTCCAAAGGCTCATTCAATAAAGAATATCCTTGTGGAGAAACAGTTTCCACCAACCAGTAGGTACCATAAGTCAAACCTTCCACTTGAAATCGGCCGTCTGAACCAGATTCAAGCAAGACCGTTTTTCCTGCCAATAAAACGTCGAGATAGACATAGGCCCCCTGTTCATTTTTGACATAGTCGCCTTTGTCTGTCACTTCTCTTTTTACGACTTTGAAATAAGCTTTAGCTAACGGCTTATCAGCTTCATCCACTTTCATAAATTTACGCCCACCAAGTTTTGGGAGCTCTGGATTACCTGCAGTAAATTTCTTTAGAGTTACCGTTACTAGAGTTTTTGGCCCAGTATCAGTCTCTTGCGGAAGATCCACTATAAACGGACTATAGGTTATATCTTTTTCATTATCGATTACCTGTCTGACATAATAACGTCCATCCGCTAAGTTATTATAAGTTACCTTACCTTGGCCATCACTAGGACTAGACATCTTCCCCACCGGTTGGGGATAAGCCTGGTTTAATTGATCAACAGATCTTTGATCCAAATCTTTGACTAAGGCAGCAAATTCCGCTTGTGTCGTTGAGGAAGAAGCTTGTCCAATATGCCAAATTAGGAATCGATAACCTTCTAGAGAATCTGTTTGAGCCTCCTGATTGGGCAACTGAATAACCAAAATATTATTGGTCTGTGCCTTAACAAAAGTAGCAAGAAGAACACTCATGACCACGGTCAGTAAGGTTATCCCTATTCGTTTAGATACGCGTCTGAATGTCTGCATGAGTGCCTCCTTCCTAATCTCTAGTTATTTTACTAAAAATTATGCTTCTTGTTCGTTTCTTCTAAATGCAATTACTGCTCCAACCATCAATAGTAAACCAGCTACTGTAAAGATTACAGTACCGATACCACCTGTTTCAGGAATGGTTACTTTTTTGTTGTTTACATCTTGAATATTTGTATAGCTGTTAGATCCAACAGTAAATTCTACTGGTGTTGGTAACAATGCATAACCAGCTGGCGCCTTTGTTTCATATAGGTTATAAGTACCGGCTGTAAGACCAGTAACTTCAAATTCACCATTTGGTCCAGAAACAAATACTAATGCATCAGTATGAGCGTCTACCCATGTATATAAGTTATTCAGTTTTGCGTAAGCTGCATCACGAGTAGCTTTTAATGCTGCAATTCCGTCTGCGTTTGGATTTGTAGCAGTTGCTGCTTTAACAGCATCTAAGTACGCTTTTTCTGCTGCTTGGTATGCCACTAAATCAGTTTGATTTTCGCCCTCAGTTTTTAATGCTAAAAATTTACCGCTTTGTTCCACAATGAATTGAGCATTTGCTAATGTTGTATTTGTAGCTTGATCAACTTTTTTAAATTTCTTTCCATAAGTTACAACTTGTGGTGTTTCTGGCTCGATTGGTCCAGGGTTGTTGTTTTTAATATTCTTAACTGTTACACCATTTGCTGTAGAAGCATACTCAGGTGCATATCCATTGATATGTCTTTCAATCACACGGTATTCAATTGCATTGTCTAAACCAGAAATAGTAGTAGTCCATCCATTTGCTTCATTTAGAGTTACAGTTTGTACAATTGCACCAGTTTGTGCGTTTTGAACATCAAACTGTACGGAAGCTCCAGCTGGTGCAGTTCCATCAGCCCAATTTTTTGTTAGTACAATTTGTCCATTTGATGGTTTAGTATTAACTGGTGTATTACCAGCTTCTGGACTATTACCATATTTCAAGGTAACGTGGTTCTTTTCAGGTGAGTCTACTACTGCATCACCATTTAGAGTTGCAGAGTAAGTTAAGGTCATTGTTACTGCAGTCGTTGCAGCAGCTGTTTTCAATTTAGCTAGACCTGCTGCATTGAATTTTACGGTGAAGCCTCTATCTGTTTCAGTTAATGTGTAATCTGATGTTGCAAGTCCATTAATACCAGCAATAACAAGGTCCTTGTTGAACGTTAACCCCTCAGTCATGGTATCGCCCCAAGTTAGGGTTTGATATTCTGATTTTACAGGAATTACAGTTGTTACGGTATATGGTACTTTATCCCCTATAGTATATGGTTGATTTTCATTTGCAGCAACATTTGACCCGGTAATTGTTTTATTGATTTCAGGTTTTTCAGTTGTGTTCTTTGGATATACGTATAATGCTTCTGCTCCAGTTCCAAAGTAACCAGTACCATCAGCTTTTGCCATTGGTAAAGTCAATGTGAATGGTACCGCAGTAGAATCATTTAAAACTTCACCATTCGGACCAACATATGTTGATGCAGCCTTATCTTCTACAAAGTAGTAAGGTCCAGGAATTAATCCTTCAATCCTAACTTCACCATTCTCGTCTGTTAAGAATGGTCCGCCTTCAACTTCTGTTCCTGTTGCATCTGTCCCTTGATAAACACGGAATGCAACTCCTTTTAACCGTTTTGCATCATTTCCAAAATACCCATTAAAATCCTGTAATTGCGTTCCATCATAAACATCGCCTACGGCTCCGCCGCCTTTTGGCCACCCTTGAAGGTTGTCCAATTCAACTTTTGTGATGACTACATCAGTCTTTCTACCACCACCACCAGTATATCCCGCTAAAATTAGTCCTGTTGCAGGTGCTGCAGCTACGGTAGCTGTTGGTAATAGTATTGCTAGTAATGCTATTAGTGCTAGAAATGTACTAGCTACTTTTGTAAAATATTTCTTCATTTTATTCCCTCCAATTTTTCTTTGCAAAGAGTGTTTTACCTTAATTATCGGATATCACACCCCTCACTGTTACTTTTTTTCCTTATTAAAAATGCTAGTAACATTATTCCTAAACCTAGCACTAGGTAAGGCAGAATTCCAATACCCCCAGTATCAGGGTAACCATCAAATATTGCATTAACAATAATCAATGGGTTTGAACTAACGGGTTCCCCATTTAGGGTTATTTGAACTGCTCCAGATTCACCAACAACAATCTTATACTCATTAAAAGTTTTAATGTAACCCGTTGGAGCTTTGGTTTCGACCAATGTGTATTCTCCTTGAGGGAGATCAGCAATAATAGCCTCACCATCGTTAGTTGTTTCTATCGTTTTAATCAAGGTTGATCCTTGTCGAAGTTCGAATATTGCTTTGTTGTTCTTTATAACCTTACCTAATTGATCTACCTTCCGAAGAGTGAACGAGCCTTTATTAGCTACATTGACCACCTTGTAAGTACTTATCTGTTGACCATCTATACTTGGTTGTCCCAAGCCATCTATCGTAACCGTTAGTTTACCACTAGCGTTTATTGCAACAGTTACTTTATAAAATGTTGCATTCAATTGGTAGCCTGGTGGCGCTTTGGTTTCTTTTAGATAGTAAGTTCCTACTCCCAAATTAACAAAGGATAGTAACCCTGATGAGTTGGATAAGGTTTCAGCCTGATAAATTGTTTTTTGATCTTCAAGATAGAGTGTAAAGCCTGCCCCTGTGAGAGCTTGGCCTTTCTCATTTTCTTTCTTGATATTGAATTTTGCTGGCTGATAGGTGTTGGTAATGGAAAAATCATTTGTTTCGGCATTAGTGTTTGGGTAAGTTACCTGATATCCAGGTGGAACTCCAGTATAATAGACTCCATTTTTTGTATAACCTACTTCTCTTGTACTGTATACAAAAGCCTTGCCTGTGTCATCATTCTTAGGAAGGTTAGCAAACACCCAGGTCCAGTTACCAAAAGTATCTGGTGTAACTGTTTGCGTTATTCCAGTAGCCAAACCGTTTCTATAAAGCTCAACACGGATGCTAGTTGGACGAGTTTTATTAGCAAAAGCTTGGTCATTATTCCATATTTTTGAACCAACAACTCTAACGATTGGGTTACAGGTTGTAGCAAAGGCGCTTGATGCGTCAGTGAAAGATCCAAAACTATTTCCAGAGTTGTTAATGGCGGTTAACTGATAGACTGTATTAGTCGGATCAGAATAGGATGGTAGTCTGTTAAACCTAGCAACCGTGCTAGCACCATTAAGTCTCGTTACTGTAGTATAGACATTTCCATCAACCATTGATAGACCTTCAATTCTAAGTCCATCAGAAATATTTCCACTCGGCCATTGAACACCACCAATAAATCTCTTAACAGAGTTGGTAAGATAAGAATTAGTAGCACTGTTGTAAGGAATGATTGCGAAGCCATTTCCCGTGTAACTATTCGCTCCGTCTAAGGTGGATATCATCATATCACCATTAGGTAAAAAGATTATATCTCCTGCAGAATAGATTGATGATGCTGGCAAAGTTGAGACTCTACTAAACGGAAGAACATTTCCATTTCCCGTGTTGAGAATGTCAGCTACTGGAATGAAATTCAGTGGTCCTTGAATTGTCTTTGCCACTACATATTTTCCATCTGGCGTGGTTCCGAGTGAATTTAACAAATCATTTGAGAATGCATATCGATTTAAGTCTATAATGATTCTTTTCAATTTCCTTCCAATTTCAACGCCATTTTCGCCCGATACATCATAGATATGCGCCTCATAATAACCTTGATATTGATAATAATTTATGGTCATTAATTTCTTGCCATTATCTATAACTGTCGCTGCTCCACCAGAACGTCCTCCTGAAGTTTGGAAAAAAGGCCCTCCATAAGGCGGTTTATTGAGTGAAAACGACCGTCTTGTATAAATTCCATCTGGCCCAAATTCATAGGCATAATCAATTGATGTTACCCAAAAGTTACCGTCACTACAATCTCCAACCATCTCTCCTAAGTAATTAGTTACCTTCCATGCACTATCATCGACAGATGCTTTACTGTAAACTGCATAATAATTTGGAAGTGCCTGCTCTTGGATGGTATACGAATACTTCTCTTGATTAGAGTTATACTTAGGAACTGTGACAGTAATAGTTTGTGAATTTCCACTTGTTTGCATGGTGACACTAGTGAATTTCACACCATTTTGCATAACATCAAAGGTCAGGTTCGGTAATGGCTGTGGTGCCGCGTCACCCCATTCTTTCGTAATGGTGATGACACGTTGAACTACTGTTGGATTTTTTAGCTTGTTCGGTATATCTACTTGCATGTCATCATCAATTAATGAAATTTTCGGCTCTTGATACACTACGTGGTTAGAATCAGTCGTTATTTGTTTTAGTTCATATAATCCAATCGGCAATGGGATAGTAATTAACCCTTGTGGATTGGTTTTATATCGAGTCACTACTCCTTTGTAGTCAGTTAAGGTAAATTCGACATTGGGAATTGAAATAGTCGGATCCCCGTATTCAAAGAAGTTGTAAGTAACTTGTTTAGTCGGCCTTTCGTTTTCAAATGTCACAATAGCATAATTCGTTCCTGCTGTTAATGGTCTAAATTGTGCACCCGTGGTCGGCACATTCATAGGAGCCGGAACACTTAGTTGTCGGATAGTGTAAGTTCTATCTAACGGCAAATCTGTGAAGACCATATAACCATTATTATTAGAGGTCTTTCTATATGTTTGTCCAAATTCATCGACTACTTCAACATCTGATGTAGGAATTGGATTTTTAGAATCTTTTTCAACTACATAAACCTCAATAACTCCCAACCCTCCACTTGAAGGCCCCTTAACATTTTGAATTGTTAAAAGCGCGGCAGTGTTTGCGGCTAAAGCAACTGTCGTTTGCTGTGCGGCAACAATATACCCATTTGCAGTTGAAACTTGCTTAACAGTAAAGGTTTGATCTGTTGGTAGCCCTTCTACCACGACTTCTCCATTTGCCGCTGTTGTCACCCTTTGTAAAAAAGTGCCTTTGCTATCAAAGATATCAAAAATCCCACCTGCTAATTGGATATTTGGGTCTTGAGCATCCACTAGCCGAATCGTTACTGTATTCAATTTTACACCAACTACTACTGATGGCGTTTGGATCTTTGTTACCAAGACCCCTCCACCTTGAGTTTTAATAGTAGAACTAGTATTGATGGTATAAGTTTTACTTGGATTTTGAGCCAGATCGCCTGCATCTGTGATTGGCGTAGAAAAAGTATAGGTTATTTTATCTGCTGTTGTTGACGCAGTTGATGTTCTGGTGACAGTCGTTCCTGTAGTTTGACCAGTGTCACTAACACCTACTACTTTGAAATTACCAATAGGTCCTAGACCACTATTACTTGGCACGGATAAAACTGTTTCGATATAACGTTGGTCGGTAACCCCAGCTCCATTGACTGGTTTTTCTACCACAACTGTCCAATCAATGCTCTTTGTTGCTGGATTGTACTTACCACTACTTACAATATTATTTGTAAAATTAGCTAAGTTTGGATCTTTTGGAACATCTTTGGTATAGGTAATGGTTATGTTCTTAGCCGAATCCACCATCAAGGTCTTGTTATAGGTGTCTAGCGTGTACCCAGTAACCGTATTGGCGGAAACATTATAGCTTCCGTATGGGAGAGATTGTGTAGCCGAACCACCACCTGTATTAAAGGTGTAGATTTTAGTTGGATCACTGACACTTGTTAAGGTGACTTGTGAGGTTGGTACTGCAGCTCCGTTGTTATCTTTTACAGTAATGTTCACCGGATACAAATTCTTACTATAAATCATATCAAACGAGGTTGACGTGTTACTAATTGTAACGGACTTATTCGCCGGACTTGTGTATCCAGGAATAGCTGAAGCACTCGCCGTATAGGTACCGGCTGGTGCTTGAATAATTGCTGCACCGCTAGCATTCGTTGTACCCTGATAGGTCTTTCCATCTGTAGCCGTTAAAGTAACGGTTGCATTAGGTATAGCTAGATTGTTATTGTCCTTAGCATTTGCTGTTACATTAATGGCTGAAACGAAGTTAGGATTGTATGCCGTAATGGTTAACGGTCTTATACTGTCAGGCGCTTTGGTTTGTGAACTGCTGGAAGATTGTTGAGCTGTGTTGGTAGGCCCATAAAAAGTAGAACTCCTAACATCCACACCTGGTATGAATTCAATACTCATAGATTCAGTAGCTGTATATGGCGCTGACAGGGTTGTCGTAAAGGTAACTGTCAAATCTATATTGGTTGCTGGTGGGTATTGCGTTGTTTTTACCCAAAACGTTCTATCACTACCTAGTTTATAGACAATCGGGGTTGAACTGCCTGCAGTTCGAGTAAAGGTAGCAGTAATATCATTTGTTGAGAGCGTATTGAAATAGTTTGGAAGATTAAAACCTATATAGGCAGCAGCATTAGTACTACCGCTAGTATATTTTTCTGATAATTTCAAGGTCCACTGAACACTTAACCCGTCAGAGGCTGTTTGAGCAGTCCACGTGTAGCTAGAAACGTTGTCTGTAATAGTACCTGAAGAGGTATTTGGATTAGGGATTGTTGCTGCTCTTGCTGCAAGTAGGTTTGTTACTGTACTTACAGACCTTCTTAGTCTTGTCGTTGCAGGAACATCTACCACTGCGGCTGAAGATAAAGAACTTTCAGAATTTGCAACTGGCTCAGAGCTAACCTGTGCTTCAGAGTTACTTGAGTTTTGCGGGTTAGACTCTTCAACAGCGTTGCTACTAACTTCAGCAGTTCCTGAATTTGTTGTTGATGAAGAATTAGAGCTAGGCTCTTTTTGAGAAGAAGTTTGAGCCTCAGTGACTGTTGGTTTTTCCTTTGTATTGGTCACCGCGTCTTTATCTATTGTCGTTTGGAATCCCACAATAGGATCTTGACTTACTTGATAATCAATTTCTTGGTGCTCATCTGTATATTTTGGTAAGGCTTCAAATATTGTACTGTCACTTGTGGTTTGACTTAATACTTGACCGTTAATTGGATTAGTTAAGTGAATGCTTGCTATTGGTGTTGCTTCACCTTGGGCTAACCCTTTCCAGTTGACCGTTACTTTTTTGTCAATAGTTTCTCGAGATGGTGCTTGGGTTTTTGCAACGGTTTTTTTAGCAGTTTCTGTTCGGATAACTGCTATAGCTTGAAAGTCTATACTTTCTTTATCTTCATATTTACTAGTGAAGTAAAGTGTGATTGGATGATTTGTTTCTTCTGTATCTACTCTGTAATGACTAATATTTTTTGAAATGAGCCCAGCATCGTTTGCTGAGAGGCTAGTCATAGTTTCTTGGTTGTAGAGAACCGTCTCTGTCTTATCGGTATGAACAGCAACAACTTTTTTTACTGCCCCTTCAATTCCCATAAGTTTGGACATGACTTGTTTTTCTGAAAGGCGAATGTCAGTCGTTGTCATAGGGAGATCAGTCTGTGCTTTATTCAGCTCCAACTTCCACTCAATGCCCTCTTCATCTATTATCTCTTGACCTTGGCTATCCTTGCTAATAGTTATGTTAATAGTGTTAGGGTCAAGTGGAATACTTGGTTCTAACGTTCCATAGTCTATCTGAGTACTTTGAGCAAAAATAAGATTAGTTGGCATCATGGAAAAAAGCATATTCCACAAGACAAAATAAGTCAGTAGTCGATTCCATTTAGTTAATTTAGCTCGTATCATCATATGCTCCTTTCTTTTCCAGTAGTTAATACAACCATCTTCCCCCGTGCCTTTAATAAGATGCTTTAGACACTTTGAAACGAATGTAAGCTAACTCCTAATAAAAATTGATTACACCTCAAACGGCGCATCGAACGATTGACTGTAGGCGATTTTAGTAATAATCGTTGTCTTGATGCCCTTCATGGCTATGCTTCAACAAATATGCATAATGATTTGGACAAATTGTCAAAGCACTGAGTAATTTAGTTGAGGTAATAATACTTTTTCATAAGCTATATTTCTTTTGTATTATTTTGTCGTTCGCAATGTTTTAAAAGTTAAAATAATTGACAATTCACGACTTAGATATGCTTGTACCTTACTTACTGTAATGTCCAAATCACTAAATACATCACATGAAGTAATTATTAAAATCAATATATAGTATCCATTTATATAAGTCAACAAATTCTACACAAAAAATACACAAATATTACAATTTTTTCTCTTTCTGTTTTTTTAAGTACTATTCCTCTTAAAAACTTCTATTTTACCCATAAAAAACACCTTCTATTTTCAAGTGGATTTTCTTCTAAAAATTTTTTTCCTACAATTTCTGATACATTTATTCCTCTGTTCATTCTAATCCTTCTTATTTCGTTACAAAAATCGTCTGTCCTTAATTAGTCTATTATTTGAAAATTTGTGTCCATCCATTATGTATTATAAAAACAATGAAAAAATAGACGAGTCCAGTTTGTGGATTTCGTCTATTTTTTATGAGTCATATTATTTCTCGTTTACAAAGAATCAATCACTGATAGACTTCTCCCACAGCAATTGATTCTCTTGTCTTTAATTCTCTTCAATCAACTCCACAACTTTTTCACTGTCAAATGCTTCTTCGTGTGGCAAGATTAAGTTTAAAAGCACTCCTGCAATGGCGCATAATGCTGTTCCAGATAAGGTTACTGGGCCGATTTCTAAAATGGCTCCACCCAGTCCCAAGACTAGCGTTGAGCTAGCGATGATGAGGTTTCTAACTTGTCTGAAGTCTACTTGTTTTTCGATGAGGACTTTTAACCCGTTGCTGGCAATGACCCCATACAAGAGGATAGCCATTCCACCTAGCACGGCATTCGGAATAGTCGAAATGAGTGCCGTGAATTTTCCAAAGAAGCTTAAGCCGATAGCGATAATAGCTGCATTTCTAATGACAGATACGGATGCAATTCTTGTCATCCCTACTACTCCAGTGTTTTCTCCATAGGTAGTGTTGGCTGGCCCACCTAGGAAGGCAGACAGAGCTGTTGCGGCACCATCTCCTAGCAGCGTCCGGTGCAAACCTGGGTTTTTCAAAAATTGTCGTCCACAAATTTCGCTTAGGACAGTGTGGTCACCGATATGTTCTGCAATAGTAACCACCACGACTGGTAGGATGGCCCAAGTTTCTGGACCAAAGTAGAGATTGTATTCTTTGAGGGTTCCTCCTGTTGAAAATGGCAAGTAAAACCCTGGTAGTTCAATCCAATTGGCGTCTAAGATGGGCTGGAAATCCACTAAGCCTAACACGGCTGCTACTAGGTAACCGCCTAAAATACCAAAAAGGAAAGGGATTAGCTTGAAAAAGCCTTTTGCCTTGGTATTGATGAAAGCTGTAATTAAGAACGTAATTAAAGCGACACCGATTTGTTTAAGATCCCCATCTTTGACAAAACCCGCATTGGTAACGGCAGAACTTGCTAAACCTAAACCAATCACCATAATCATCGGGCCAATTACAATCGGTGGCAAAAGCTTATCAATCCATTGGGTACCGACAAAGCGAATAATAAGAGCAACTACCATATAAATGAATCCGACCAAAATAATACCCGTCTGTGCTGCCGAAACATCTCCGCCCATTTGTTGGATAGCAAATGCCATAGCAGAAATAAAGGCGAAAGATGACCCCAGATAAACTGGCACCTTAAACTTAGTAGCCACCATGTAAATTAGCGTCCCAATACCCGATGCGAATAGAGCCACCGAAACTGGCATGCCGAGAATTAGCGGGACTAAAATCGTCGCACCAAACATGGCAAAAACGTGCTGAACACTGAGCAAGAGCCCCTTGAGAAAGGGTGGTTTCTCGTCCACATCCAATAATAAATCAACTTTTGTTACCTGTAATTCCATTGTATCCTCTTTTCCGGGCACAAAAAATAGGCCCATTGTATTTGCAATAGGCCTAAAAAGGTAACGTGAATTATCTCGCCTTTTTCATCTCACAGGATGAAATTAAAAGCCTTTGCTGTAGGTATTATACCATAAGTAGATAAAATTACATTACTTTATTTGAAATTACATCGTTTCTTGTAAAAAAGTAAGGATTAGCTGGTCTCGGAGCTGATTGTATTGAGCTGTATCTTTTAAGGTGTGGATCCTATTGGTCAATAGGATAAAAGCTTTTTGAGTTTCTAGATTCCACATGACTAGAGTACCGGTAAACCCAGTGTGCTTGAGCCATCTGGCGCCTTGAAAATCTTGAATATCCCAACCTAGTGAACGACCCACTTTTTGGTTTGGTGTCCAATCGTGCAAGAGACTATCTACTGTTGGCCGCTGCAAAATATTTTCTCCACCATTTAACAAAGCCTGCGTGTAGGTAATGACATCATCCAAGCTAGCGAACAGTCCAGCACTACCACAATGTCTCCCTAACACAGAAGCTTTGGGGTCATGAACCGTCCCTCTAATTGTTTTGTTTGGCACTATGATTTCGGTAGGGACACAAACGTGAGCTGGCAAGGGACCATAACTCATATGCCTTAACCCCAGTGGTTTAGCTATATTCTCTTGGAAGAGATCAGCGACTGATTTTTGGGTGATTTTTTCTAACACTTTTCCTAAAAGCACAAATCCCGTATCCGTATACTTCACTTCTTTGTTAAAGGTCGGCCCACAAGATAGTTGTAGCAAAGCCTCTACCAGCTGATTGGCTGATAAGCTAGCACGATTAGGAATATAGCCTTCTAGTCCTGAAGTATGCGTGATGAGGTGGCGCAAGGTCACTTTCGGCTCCTTTGCTTGCGGAAAATAATTTGAAATGGAGCTATCGATATCTAGTTGGCCATCTTCCAACAACTGTAGCACTAGGCTTGTCGTTGCCAAAACTTTTGTGAGCGAGGCCAGGTCGTAGTAGAGACCATCTGTTAGCTCTTCCACCTGTGGGCTTAGTTGGGCTTGTCCTACAATTAGCTTTTCTACTTGGTTATCAGGCAACAAGAGGGCAGCGCTGTAACCTGGGAAGACTCGGCTTTTTCGGTATTGCTCTAGTAGAGCTTTGGTTTTGGAATAGGTCATAGTTAGAGGCTCCTCCTTGTCTTCATCTTATGTTATGGATAGTATACCACATTGGCTTGCTTGTATAAAAAGTCGAGCAACAATTTTATTTTACTAGGCAACAAAAGAGTTTTGCGAAAAAGCTTATCAGAAATGAGAACGGTGGCACCGCTGTGAGCCATGGTCTCACCGGCTTAGCTGTCTACATGGCTGTAATCGGCTAAAGCCGAAACATCCACAGTACGCCAGCTATGCTTCACACCGTTATTTCTGATAAGCTTTTTCGCAAAACTCTTTTGTTTAATATAGAAGCATGTACTTTTTACCCAGCCTTACCTAAAAAAAAATAAAAAACCACTAACAGTTATGTTAGTGGAAAAAAGGATAGGGTATGTTTACATTGGGAGGGGTAAACATATTATTTGGGAATGTCTATATAATAGTACCCACCTATGAATATCCTATGAAGATTCTTTTGTCTTTCTAGGAAAGTTTTTTGTATTTTTTATTCCCTAAGTCTATTCTTTTTTCTTAGAAAAATCTTTTCCAATAAATAACAGACCACTTGAAATAAAAATTGCTGCTAATCCTCTCAAATAGTTCCAATCTTGACTACCGGTCTTTGGTAAAACCGCTGATTGAGGTATGTTTTTTGTTACTTTAGTCTCAATTTTTGTTTCTGGCGTTACTTTACTTTCGGGATTTACTTTTCGTTTTACGATAACCTCTACTGTGATGGTATTGCTTGCGCCATCGTTATCCGTTACTTTGAAGGTAACTGCATATGTGCCAGGAACTTCGCTTGTAAAGCCTCCGTCTGTGACTAACTCTACTCTATCTAATGGGTAATTCCCATCTTCTGGGTCGCTTGCTGAT
>NZ_JANHNZ010000005.1:0-88748 GCF_024543085.1 Granulicatella seriolae | reverse complement strand
CTGCATATGTGCCAGGAACTTCGCTTGTAAAGCCTCCGTCTGTGACTAACTCTACTCTATCTAATGGGTAATTCCCATCTTCTGGGTCGCTTGCTGATACTAGTAAATCACGGATATTTAGAGAGTTACCTTGGGTTATGGTACGGCCTTCCGCTACCACTTTTGGCGCTTGGTTTAATGGTATAGCCTTTGGCTGAACGATGACCTCGACTGTGATGGTATTGCTTGCCCCATCGTTATCCGTTACTTTGAAGGTAACTGCATATGTGCCAGGAACTTCGCTTGTAAAGCCTCCGTCTGTGACTAACTCTACTCTATCTAATGGGTAATTCCCATCTTCTGGGTCGCTTGCTGATACTAGTAAATCACGGATATTTAGAGAGCTACCTTGGGTTATGGTACGGCCTTCCGCTACCACTTTTGGCGCTTGGTTTAATGGTAAAGGTGTTGCAATATCTCTAACATATTGATACGTGTAGGTAATTTTTTTGCCTGTTTCAAAGTTAATTGTTGATTCGCTACCATCAGAAGTAAGTTCAGTGCTTATTGGATTGCTACCATCCAAATCAGCAACCGTTTGGATAATTTTAAAAAACTTATAGCCTTTCAAGGTTCCTGTATCAGGAGTATCATCTTTTACTGTTCGAATTGTTTCATTCGTTGCATCACGTTCAATTTGCGGTCTTGTGTCTGTTGAATCTGGCGAATCATTCAAATTACCATCTTTACGAGTAAAATACTCATGAATCTCTTGGAAGCTCGCTCCAACTACAGTGATAGTACGAGAAATTGGCACAGCATAGGCTCCTAGATTATTCCCAATTTCATTTGGTAGTAGTCCTAAAATACTGTCTTGAGCGTCAGGTGCTGCATAGACATATGTTAAATTTACTACTTGGCCTGCATATTCACTTTTATTCAATTCTTTTTCAAGCTCTGCAAGTGTAAAAGCGGTTGATTGATTATTAACACGCACTCTTACTCTCGTTACATCTATACCAATCTTATCCCCTGAATGATCTACACCTTGGTCATTTAGAACAAAACTATTCATTCCAATTACTGTATTAAAGTCAATTTTAGTAGGATCATAGACAGTTGGAGTAACTAAATCCCCAAAATCACTAAAGAAAGGACGAGTAGTTTCTATTTTGAACTTAGATATATTTGGTCCATATAGTTTTAGTAAATCTGTAGATGTTGGATTCGTGATTCCCGCACGTGTATATAGTTCTTCACGGTACTCTACTGGAACATCAGCTATGTTTGCACTGTTTGTCCCACTTATTCCTGATGCATACACAAAATAGACCACATCAATTTGATTGTCCGAATCACTAAGACGACTAGCTAGATTTGCCTTATAGCTTTCGTCTAGCTTAGAATCCCTATAAAAGCCAATGACCTGAATTTGCCCACCAAACTTTGGAGCGATTGATTGAGCTCCTGATGTATTTTGCAAAGTTCTTAAATTCTCATTGAGATAACGGTTGAAATCCTCAATACTAACATCATTTAATTGTCTATTTGCTGTTCCTATTGCGCTTGTCAATCCTAATTTACCTAAAAATCCTAACTTAGAATAACCGTTAGGAGTTGTTCCTAGTGTTGTAATGGTATTCAAGTAGTATTTTCCATTTTCATCCTTACCTAACACATGATTGCCATCTTGATCAATAGCAGTTAAATATGCTTGTGTCCCTTTAGTTGCATACATTCCACCTCGAAGCGTCAGCCATATGTCCTCACGATTCTGATTGTAACGTGTTGGAATAACGATATTATTCTCACCAGTTAGCATATAATCATTGACAGTTCCATTCTCACCGTAACCATACACATCTGGTTTTGCTGCTACCCCAAGTTCTGAGTATTTCACCGTTGGATTACCTGCTGTCAGGCGACTAAAGTAGGTATTTGCGTATATACTATTAGGAACTCCTGAAATTCTTTGTATTAAATTTGCAGGCACCACTTGAGTGATATCAAACCTTGAATGCGTATTAATTAGATTAGCCGTCCCATCAGGCAATTTGACAGCATCTCCATTATTCCTTGAAAACTGGTCCTCTGGAGAAAGGTTGTTTGCTAAATAAAATTCATTATAAGTCATTCCATCTTGATATTGAATTAACCCCTTCGCCGCAGAGTTTGTTAAATTAGTTAGCACATTTGCAGCAACAGAATCTTTTATTTTTATATCCAGCCATGATTTATCTATGGTCGCATCTTCATAATAGTTACGATCTGTCTCTAAAAAATTGTCGCCTTGTGTTGATACAACAGTTATTTGAGCTGTTGCTGTTTGTACTGTTCCATCTTCAGCTGTCAATGTATAGGTTACCCCATAAATTCCTGCCGTATCTTTATCAACACTTCCTGTTACAACCACTTGACTACTAGCGTTGATTCCATCAATTGAGGCAATATCGATTAGAGCTCTAGGGTTTAAAGTAGTTCCCTCTTCTATTGTTATAGCATTCGTTACCGAAAGGACAACTGCTTGTGCTATTTTGTTCTCACCTAACACTGATCTAGCGACCTCATTAGTTTCCGAAAACGTAGCTACTTCTGGCAGCATATCAGTTTCAGTAGATGTTTCGCTGTCTTCTACTACTGATTTCTCCAGATTATCGATTTTTTCTTTACTTGCTTCTTCTGTTTTTTCAGAATCAACTGTTTCTTCAACAAGTACTGTATCAGCTGTCGTAACGGTACCCACTTCATCAGCATATACCGTTCCTCCTACTATACAAAACAACCCCATACATACCGAAGCAACTCCTGTACTTAATTTCCGAATTGAGTATCGCCTGATTAGATTATTATCCTTCATAGACCTTCGCTCCTTTTCTGATAACCAAACAACTATTTCCTACATTAGCTATAACAATTTGACCATAGATTTTTATTGTATTACCAAATTTTAAAATGGGTTGTTTTTATCTTTCAAAAACATTAGTAACGCAATAATTTTAGTGAAATATCAGTCTTTATCAACTTAGATTCTAGTTTTCAAAACCTCTTCTAATACTCTTCAACCCACTTTAACATACTTACATCCATCCACTACCACCTTTCATTTGACTATTAACATCATTAACAAGATAACTTATTGCAACAACTGTACATTAAATAGACACATTTGTAAAGGGTATACCTTATAGTGACTTAATCTTAAGATATCTTAAGGAAACTCTTTCTAAAATCTGAATCCGAATGACTAATTCCTTTTATAAACAAACAAAAAACTAAGTGGTAAATTCTAACTTTGACCATCCGGCAACGCTAGTAAGCAAAAAATCTGTAGATGGTTTTTATAGAAATAACAGATTCAGCATTTCTACCAAAACTATTTGGATTTCTAATAAAACTATCTACAGATTTTTTGTATATTAATAACAGATGTAACCCGGTAAGGATCCCTTATCTAGGCTAACTTCGCCTCAGCATCCATCACTAATTGTTTTAATCTATCTTCTGTCCAAAAAGCCGATTGTAGTTTCACGGAGTCTTTATAAAACTCAGTTCGTTTACTGTTTTCTACAGTTATCTGCGTACTTACTGGACTTGTTTGATTAATTGGATTAATAATCCCTTGCGTCATTAAATGGTATGAATTGGTAATTTGACTTGGGTTAAAAGTTTCCCCTATAAATTGATAAGTTCTAGGGTCAACATTTCCTAAAGCAACTGTATTCGTTATGGTCAAATCTTGATGTCCTTCTGCAGCCCCTACAATAGATCCTATTCTTTTACGAGAATCTCTTTCATTTAATAATAGAACATCAACTGAGGATGCTACTCTATCCAATATGACTGTGTTCGCCGCACCACCAACAAGTCCGCCATCATGAGTAGATTCCACTTTGACTGTTCCTGATGCATAAACATCTTCTAAGCGACCGCCAATCATTCTACCGATTAAGCCAGCTACATAATAGTGGTAGCCATCTACAGAGAGATTTCTGGCTTCAATTTCTTTGAAGGAACTATCTTCAGCATAGCCAACTAAAGCTCCAATGGCCTCACGACCACTTACAGTTACATCAAGCAAGTTAACTTTTTCAATCTGCGCAGACCTGGCGGTGTTGGCTAAAGCACCGATATTCTTGTTGTGTCCTTTTTGAAGGTTAGCTTTTTCCAGAGTTACGTTGCTCACTTTTCCTTGTAATAGATTAAATAAGGCTCTATCAAGATTCAAGACGCGATAGCCATTGCCATCAAAGACACCTGTAAAGTTTTGGATAAGCGCATTAGAACTAGCATCTTTTGCGGATAGCACATCAATATCCGCTACCAATTTATAGTTATTACTTGGGTCACCTGAAATATTCAAGAGTTCTTCAACCGTAGATATTTGAATAGGGATTACTAGGATAGATTCTGAACCTAAATCTGGTCCACTCAAGAGCTTAGGAGCCTGTCCATTCTCTACCGAACTTAAATCCCACAAGGTTACATCTACACCAAAAAGTTGTTTGTAAAAATCTTGGCTAGTTAACTCTTGGTCACTAATCTCTTTGATTTGATCTGACACAACCCCTAGTCTATTCGTATCGGAAGTAAGATTCGTCTTAGAATATACATAGTTACCACTATAGTTTTGGAAGGATGATTCTGAACCGACCAGCTTGTAACCTAGTTGTCCTTTTGAGACAGACACACTATTTTTTAAACTAGTATTTGAGCTCGATCCAAGCAATCCAGCAGTACTTTCAGCATAGTTCCCTCTTACAGTTGCACTTGAAAATGCGTTTTCAATCACACTTCCATCACGTGAAAGTCCAACCAGCCCTCCAATATGGTATTGGCTGCCACGTACTTGTCCTGTCACGGCTACATTTTTAAAGTAGGTTCTTGCTGCTTCGCCCACTAGACCACCAACATGCGAACTGATAATATCCAGTTTTGTATCTGCCGAACTGTTACTAATAAATGAGTAATTCGTAACTCCTACGAGACCACCAATATACCTACCCTTACTATTAATCGTGACATTTGCTGCATGAACATTGTCAAGAATTGAATGATTAATCGTTTTGGCTAAAGCACCTTGTCGGTCGTTATCTTTGTTAATCAGAACATCTACTAATTGCACATTTTTGAAAATCGCATGTTTAGCCTCATCGAACAATGGTGCAGACAAACCACTAATCTTATGGTTTTTACCATCCAATTGTCCTCTAAAGACAGACTCAATGTAGCTATTAACAGCTGTTTCTTGCCCAAAGTCTAAGTCCGCATTCAAATGGTACCTTCCCATTGGATTAGCTTTTACTTTTGACAAGAAGTCACTTGCTGTATCAATTGCGATGCTGTCTACATTTACTACAGGCCCTGCTCTGAAGTCATCACTAACTCGTTTCAAGTTATAGTAGAGCATGAAGCGTAAATTCAAGGTGTCTGTAAGATTGGTGCTATTGCTTCTAGCTGCATCCTTGAGCATGGTTTCTTTAAACAAGGCAATAATAGCAGCAGAATCTATGGTAGCAACCCTCAACAACTTTTCTTGAACAGCAGTATATTTTTCTTTTTTAAAGCTTTCAAAATCTATCTCCTCATTCCCCGTTGCAGCTTTTAATGCAGCAAGGTCTGAGCGATTACCGGATACTACAGACAAGAAGCCATCGTAGCCAGATTCTCCAGCCATTTGGTAGGCAAAGTATTTAAAGGTTGTCCCATCACCTGAGCCATTTGGATTATAGGCTTGTGACCAGTAGCTATCGTTGATACTAGAGCCGCCATAGGTATTCTTCTCAAATGTTTTAGGCCCGTGTCCAGGACGAAGCATGAGATTGTTAGTGACTAGATCATTAATATCTTTTAGGTTCATTGCCTCTATTTCCTGTGCAGTCACCCTCTTAATCGCAGAAGTCGAATGATCATTCCCATCTGGATAATACATCTGGAAGACCAGTGCGCTTTGTTGCTCACTCGACAATTGTAAGAAAGCCTGTGCCTCAAGGTAGTCTAACGTGTAGATCGTCTCAAACATCTTCTTATAAAAATCAGCAAACTTCTCAGGTGAATCAATTCGCTCTAACGTATAGTTTGTAGAATAGTCATCCTCTTTCTTCAAGTCGTAGGAAAGATTAACTGGCAGTGACGTAGCTTCCAATGACTGTTCTAATAGATTTTGGGCAAAGTCTTCCGCTCCCATTCCATCTCGTCGACCAAGCTTATTAAAGAATAGCCAACCTTCTTGGTTATGAGTCGATTCATGGGTTAGAACAAAATAAGCATCTAACATTCTGTAGAAAACCCAATAAGTGTTTGATCCATCTGCATAAGCACCTGAACCATTTTGAGCTGGTGTGGTGCCAAACATTTGGAAGAGATCACTAATAACTGCATCCTTAGCGGTATCCGCCTCGTGAGCTTGACCAAAGGAATAGTTCTTATCAAAGTTCCCAACCAAACTACCCGGTAAATTTTGACTCATTTCTGGATTTATTTTAGTAAAAGCTTCATAGAAGATCGAAGCTTGGTTAGCGTAATCTACCATTTTTTTCTTTAATTTCTCAATGTTTTCCGGCGATCTATCTCTTGCATCGTAGTCTTTTTGCTCAAAATTCAGATAGGTGTCTATGGAACCAAAAGCAATCTGAGTTGGCATGCTTAAGATGTATAGCTGGTCAGTTGGCATAGTAAAGACTGGCAGTAAGAAATTATCGCCTCTGTAACGTCTTAATTGGTTCCATACCTTAATATTGACATGGTCTCCTAGATTTTGACGAGTTGGTTCAAGCGCTATTCCCTTATAGGTCGCTTTAAACCACTCATTCATATCTCCCTTAAATTCAGGGTACTGAAGAGCCACAACTTTTTCTATCAAATCCCCTACCGAAGCAACACCTAAGTTATCCCTGAAAGTGGCATCATAGACACGGTTGGTATTATTGCCATCTCTTCCCCAGCTAATATATCCCCATTCTGAACGAGGCGTTCCTTTAATAAAACGTTCCATACTGCTCAAGGTTGTTGAATCATCCTTCTTACCAAAGAAGTCATTGTGTGAAAGAACAATATCCGCTAAGTTTATACCTCTAAAATCAACATTGAAGAAACGATCCACATAGTTAAAGAAGTATTTTATCTCTGGAAGGCGAACTGCCATCATTGATTCCAGATTTTTTTCGATAATAGGACTTTCAAAAGAGACATTGTACTCTGAATTAGCAGCTAGGAATCCCTTAATATAGGATTCTACCTTTGGATTTAATTGTTCTAGATTTCTCAAAAGAACCATTCTAGTTCCATTGTTTTGACGATCTTTTAGTAATTCGTCGTTATCTAAAGCTTTCATCTGTTCTGTCAAGGTATTAACCAAAGCCACATCCGAACGTAAGACATATTTATCAAATTGATAAGGCATGTTCAGATTTGGAATATGGTAGATGGCAATGTCATTCAGTCGTTTGTTAAAGGTAACATCTACAATTTCCTTGCGGTTATCTTCGTAATTAATCTGTACTTTGTCAAGTCGATTTTCCGCTCCTTGCTCTAGGTAGTTGACTAGTTTCCCTTCTGAGGTCAACCCCATAACTGACATGACTTTGTTGCTAGCTAATAAAGTACTAGCGTCTATGGTTTTGGCATGATGAATCAAGTTGCTAGCGTCATAATACGGCATAAAATGATGAAGATTGTCATAAACAAGAGCTTTATCCGCTTCATAATTCAATCGGTCTTTCAACCAAGCGTCCAATCCTTGCGTTTTCTTAGGGTCCATAAGACTAACCTTACCATCTCCTGCAACCTCTACCTCTAAAACAAGACCTTCTTTTCGTTTGCCATCCTCATAATAAACAGTATTATCTTGGTCAAACACGATAGAGATACGGTCACCAGAACGTTTAAACTCTTTAATCTTGCTCATTCGGTTAGGACTATCTTTAAGAGCAATGTTGGCAATATATTTTTCTGGGCGCAAATCATTGACGTCTAATCTATCACTAGCTTTAACTATGGTTCCTTTAAGATTGTCAGGTCCTGGATAAGTGATGTCAACATCCTGTAAGAAAGTGATTCCTGTAATAGTTTTGTACTCAAGAACTTGTAAGACATTCTCAATTTTACCAGAAGCCAGTTCTTTGTTTTCTTGGTGGTAAGCCGCGTGGTCAGCCCTTACAATATCGGCTATAAGGCTCCAAGAATAGGCTTCTGCAAGGTCACGTTTTATCCTCACTCGATTAATACCATGGCTAATCTCTTGTTCTAGGACAGAATTTCCTAAGTTATCTGTTACCACTAGTTGACTCTTATTTTTGATGGCACCATCTAAATCTTGAAGTTCTACTAGTAAGTCAAAATGGTCTTCTGTTTGCTCTAGATCCAGCTGCTTAGCTAGAGGCGCTTCTTTGATGACAATCAGATGTAGGTCCTTTTGAACAGCGAAGGCTTGTCCATCAGCTAAAATCAGTTGCCGAATCTCTAAAAGTGTTTCTTGCGACAAAGTCGATGAATCCATAGAAATGATATAGTTATCATTTTCCTTTCGTAGCCCATGCTTTTGACCATTTATCTCAACAGAATCTATTGGATGACCTAAATCATCCATAGTCATGATCACGTCAAACGGTTGTCCTTTATCTAGATAAATAGTTGAGCTACCTTCTAAGGTATGGGCATATGGAGAATCAATTGTTGCTGTTTTAAGTGTTAGACTGGCTGTTCCGAGTTCTATCAATTGATGGACAGCTTCTTTTTTAATCACCTGTTTAGAAACTTCTCTACTAACTTCTATCCCTTTATGCTTGGTAACGATATAGCTTGTTTCTGTAAGCCCTTCTTCCCCTTTTTGAAGAATATTTCTTGTTCCTAACAAGAGCTTATCTGAAGACACTTCTTTAACCATATATGGAATAGGAGTTTCTTCTACCAATGTCTCCGTCGTAACTATAGGCTTAGTTCCAACACGTGTGATTTGAGGTTTCATCTCAGCAATCAATTCTGTTTCTTCTAACACCTTCGTTTGAGTTGCGTCAACCACTCCATTAACGATTGTTACTTCTTGAAAAACTTGTCTTTTCCCAGCTTGCCCAACTTGGATAAGTTCTGAGAAATCACTATAGCTCTCTGGATCCTCTACAATCTCCTCGGTAAATGGCTCCTCAAGGATTTTGTAAACTTGTTTTTCACGCTGAATAACTGGTTGTTCTGGTTGTTCTGGTTGTTCTGGTTGTTCTGGTTGTTCTGGTTGTTCTGGTTGTTCTGGTTGTTCTGGGGTTTCTGGCTGTTCTGGGGTTTCTGGCTGTTCTGGGGTTTCCGGCTGTTTTGGTTCTTCCGTTACGGTTGGTTGCTCTAGTTCTTCATTAGGTTCCTTTTCTGGGTCCTTATCTGGCTCTATTGTTTCAATAGGCTTTTCAGGTTCAATAGGTTCTTCAGAATTTGGTTCATTTGGCCGTACAGGATTTGCTTCTTCTTCCGGGAATGTGATATCTACATCGGTATTCGTTGAATCACCGGTTGGGTCAATATCCAATTCGGGGTCTTCTTTTTTTGGTTCCTCGTTTTTAGGTTCTTCTTTTTCGGGCTCTTCTTTTTCAGGTGGTAAAACTTCTTCAATGTGCCCTGAATTTGGTAATTCTACCTCTGCCGTTTCCTTGTCTACCTGATTTGGTTCTTTGGGCACTTCCGGATTAGAAGGGACATCCCCCTTAATAACAGGCTGATTTGTTGGTTGTTGGCCGGTATCAAGGACAGGTCTTGGTTGGTTCGATCCAGGTCTTACTCGATAAAGAATGCCTTTTAATAGGTTACCTGTGTAGATTAAATCTCTATTAGCAATCTGATTCAAACTTACCAATTCATCGACACTTGTTCCTGTAACACGTGAAATTCTATTCAGCGTATCGCCCCACTGAATAACATATTCTGACAATTCTAACTCTTCTTGTCTAACAATCTCTGAATGAATTTCGTCTACCGAATTGGCTGTCCAAGGATTTGTTACTTTGCTATGACTTGCTTTCTGCTCCTCTCGAGTAGCTTTTTCATTGGTTACTCGATCAACTGGATCTTCTTTTTTGGTTTCGTGAAGTTTTTCTTGCGGTTTTGCTCCCTGAACTTCTTCTACTATCGGCAGTTTTTCTAGCGTAACATCTTTTTCCTCTTTTAATACAGGCTCTGATTCTGATGCAAGTTCTTCTTTTTTCTCTATTTCCTCAAGCGAAGTATCACCCTCTGCAATCAATTCCCCACTTGCTTGCTTTGGTTTAAGTTCCTCATCAGCTTGCCCTTTCTCTTTGTTCTCGGGCAGCACCTGCGTTTCAGGCAATACACTTCCAACTTGCTCCTCTATTCCTACATTTACTGACGAAGACTGAATTTCGTCTGCAAAAACCGTCCCACTAGCTAAGCCAATAGCAAGCATCAAACTAGCTGAAACTGCAATCCATCTCCCCTTAGATTTTCTCAATAGTTTCAAACAACACATCTCCTTCCACCTAATCTGTAAATAATTTCTCTACATTACTATAACATGGTTATAAAGCCTATTCATAGTGCTTTACAAAATTATTTACTTAAAACCTGATTAAATTTGCAAAAAGAATCGGAAATCAAAAAGGGAAAGTGAAACGATTTGTTAAACTATATATCTTACAACACAGTAAACATTTTACTAAACTCCTTATCAATTCACTCCATTCCAAACATAAAGAGCCTCCAGATGATTGGTCAGAAATAACAGTTGGCCCATGAGACAAAGACTCATGGCGTATCACTACTTTTATTTCTGACCCCTATCTGGAGACTCGTTAACTAGAGATTGGTTTAAATGAATAAAGGGACGTTCGCTCAAATTTTACGTAAACAAAACGTTAAACTACTTCTAGACAAACCTACTTCATGAATTGAGTTTCTATTTTTTCTATAGCCTCATCAACAGTTTCTGAATTTTCTAATATCACCAATATCGTGCTAAGTACTTCATTAAACTGCTTATCAGTCATATAACCTTCCATTATCCCCACTCCTTATTTTAGTTAATTCTTACTCTATTCATTATGCCTCGTTCTATCAAAACTCTAAATACGAAGCTATTTGATTGCTGGACAGGTGTTTGTTTGGGCTCATTTCTAAGCCGTCAATAAATCCATTGACTTTTTTAAAATCCTTAACAACAAGCTTATTTTGTTCAAACGTTTGGACAAAGCTATCCATTTTTCCATACAAATCTTTTACTATAACAGGTTGTCGGATACTATATTGACGATACATTTGGTGCCCAGTATTTTCTATGTCCTTAAAATAGCTGACACTACTTTCAGTGAAGAGTATGGAGACATTCATTTGGCTGGTAGAGTCACCCTGTTCTTCATTATCAATGATATAAACATGCATCCTTTCTTTGGATAAAATATCGTTCCAGAACCTTCTTAGTAAATAAATTTTATAGGTATGGGGTATTTTAAAGAGCTGCCCATCAACTTGTATGTGTCCTGTTCTAATAAAGTGGATAAAGGCCACCTTGGTAATGACAAGATGGAAGTCATTGGCAAAGACTTTTTGTTCCCACTCCTCATAAAATTCATCTAACTGCTTAGCTGACTGGACCGTTACCGGAGTTTCTAAGTTTCCCTTTATATAGTCTAGAACAGCTTTAGGAAAAAAATAGTCACTGATAAAGCCAGATAAAAGAAATTTTTTAGACGGAAGAGTCATGGGATAGATATTGTCACCCTCCTGCTTGTGGTCAAACACCTCAACCAGATTGGTGGCCGAATTGAAAACAGAAGCATTCTGGTCAAATAAGTATTGCCCCAATTGTTGTGATTGAGAATAAATCAGGCTTGGCATTCCAGATTTGGTTGTCATCACCCACCCAATACAGTCTCCTGAAATATAGAGGAATTCATCCAAAGGCTGGTCTTGATACATGTACAATTGGATATCAATATAAGAGCTTGTCAACATCAGCTTGGTGAACAAATAAAAGGAGTGATTTGTCAGTTCTAATAAATCATTTTGCTTAACTGCTACGTGTAAGACCACTTTTCTATTTTTCTTAAAGGCTACATGTTTCAGGGTAGAAAGTAAGACTTCGACAAGCATAGATAGATTGACCGTTGAATAAATATCAACATCCTCATCACTTTTAGCAATTCTATCCAAAAATTGTTCCTTGCAGAATTCTGTCATTTTTCTTATGTCTGTGACAACTTCTGTAATAGCAGCAGCAACAAAACTTTGAAAATCTTCATCATAGGTTCCCTTTGTCTCGAATTCAGTCTCAGATTGGTAGTAGGCCAATTCAAGTATATCAGCAATGGTTTCTTGAACCTCGACCTTATTACGTAGGGTCACTTGAACTTGACATAACCCTTTTAATTGATCCTCAATTTGCTCTGCAACAATGACTTTGGTAAAGCAATAACTCAATTGCCTGATAATCCGCTTATAATTTTTGCGTGAGGGTAAGCGTTGTCCGTTCTTCCATTTGGATACAATGCTGCGATCATAATTGATAGCTTGGGCTAAATCTGCCACCTTAATCTGGGTCAATTGGCATAGTATTTTAATAGCCGTTTGGAAATTCATGAATTGCGCCCCTTTCTTCAGTATAGAGGCTTAGAAATTAATTTAAGCCTAAACTAATGGCTAGAGCTTCGTCTACTTTTGTCATAACATCTTCTTCTATGTGTGTAATCCTCTCCAAAAGACGAGATTTGTCTATAGTACGAACTTGTTCCAGAAGGATAACGGATGCACGGTTAAAATTGAATTGATTCTCTTTGATTTCTATATGGGTGGGTAAATCTGTTTTTTCGCTTTTAGCTGTAATAGCAGCAATAATAACGGTCGGGCTGTAATAGTTACCAATGTCATTTTGTATGATTAAAACAGGACGTTTGCCGCCTTGTTCTGATCCGATTACTGGAGAAAGGTCTGCCACGTAGACATCGCCACGTCTGATTCTTTCTGGTGAATCTTGATTATTTTTCATGCGCTTCAACTCAACTTTCATTAATATATACTCTAGGCACGCGTTCTCCGATTAGGCAAAGAACTTCGTAGCCAATACTTTCGCTAGATTGTGAAACATCTTCTGCTGTGATTTCTTTGTCGCCATTGGTTCCAATTAGGGTGACTTTTGTTCCGACTGGAAACTCTTTAGGCAAGCGAATCATACACTGATCCATGCAGACTCTACCGACAATCGGGCATAGGATTCCTTCCACCAACACTGATAGTTTGTGATAAGAACGAAGCCAGCCATCTGCATAACCAACTGGCAAAGTAGCAATCCACTCATCCTGAGGGCAGGTATAGGTAGCCCCGTATGAAATGGTGGCTCCCTTTGGCAGTAGCTTGACTTGAACCATCTCCGTGTCCCATCTTAGTGCTGGTTTTAGGTGCTCAGATTCCGGGAGAGCTAGTTCTCCGTTTGAAGGATTAATGCCATAAATCCCGATTCCGTAGCGTACTATTGGAGAAAATCCCAATTCATGCCAGATTGCCCAAGCAGAGTTGGAGCAGTGTACTTGTTTCGGCATTTGTTTAAAGAAGGTCAAGAGTTGTTTAAAGGTCTCGACTTGCCCTTTTACATGTTCTTGGTCGGCGCTATCTGCCTTGGCAAAGTGGGTAAATACCCCTTCCAGCGCCAAAATATCTTGATGACGGCTAATGTAGTCTTCCATTTCCACAACTTGGTCGCCACTTCTTAGTCCAATCCGCCCCATACCAGTGTCTAGCGCTATGTGAATCAAGAGTGGTTCTGTCACTTTTTCCACCGTCAAATGGTCAACAGCTTCTTGTAGCCATTTTAAATGGGGGACGGTTGCTGATAGCGTGTTTTGTGCTAATAGGGCTGCATCTTCCGGACGGCTTGCGCCTAAAATCAGTATAGGCTGGGTAAAGCCTGCTTGCCGCAAAGCTAACCCCTCGTCTAAAACGGCCACACAAAAACCACTTGCTCCGGCTTCTAGAGCAGCTTTGGCGACTGGAATCATCCCGTGGCCATAGGCGTTCGCTTTGACTACGGCATAAAGTTCTTGATCAGGATTCATTTGCGCAATTTTATGTTTAATATTATCCCGAATGACTTGTAAGTCTACTGTTACATAGGTATTTCGGTGTTTGGCAACAACCATTTTTTCACTTTCCTTCTATTGTATTATGTATTTTAGTCTTCAAGCATGACCACTGCGTAGGCGTCTGTTCGTGTATGGGTGATGGTCAGGTGGGCTTTACCTTGTTTGAAGGGACTAGTTTTGATAAAAGGCTTCCCTTTAGCGTCAGAGGCAATCTCGATCGAATGAAAGCTGACTTCTTTGCCGATTCCTGTTCCGAAAGCCTTGGCAAAGGCCTCTTTAGCGGCGAAGCGTCCTGCTAGATACTCCATTTGTCGGTGCCCTTGATAGTTGTTAAAGACTTCTAACTCACTTTTTGTTAGCACACGCTCAGCAAAGGTTTCCCGTTTCTCTTGTGCATTCTTAATTCGGTCTAGCTCAATGGCATCCATGCCCAAGCCAATAATCATCTCGCTCACCCTCTTTTCATCCTAGTTGTAAATGGTACCTTTTTCATTTTAACAAATCCCAGCAGCTCCGTCTGTAACAGAATGATTAAGAAAGAGTAGCATTTTTATGTGAAATGGGTTTTTTAGATATGATTTTGTCTAAAAATATGATGGACCCAGAAAGAATAAAAGCTATTCCTAAACACAAAAGGGTTCTCGGCAAAAGAAAACAAGACCGGATTTCACTGCGATTCAATGTCAAAATGTTTAATTTTTGAGTGAAGCTCAATTCCTTTAAAAAAAATACTCGGCTTGAGGTAATTTTTTAATCAATACTAATTTTGAAAACGATCAAGAAGACATGTGCTTTCAACAAGTTAAAAACCACCCCAAAAAGAGGTGGTTTTCGTCTAATAAATTAACGTTATTTTATTCTAGAAATTCATCCTACTATCTACTTAGCAGACAAGAATTCCCAAAAATTTTAACCTACTTTCGTTTATCAAGCCACTTATAAACAAAATAAAATACTATACCTACAAACAACTCACTGACAACATTAAATTCCAAATTAAGTATTGTGTTCATCAAAAAAGAAACACAAAAAAACGAAGCAATAAAAAGGAATAGTTCTATATACCATTTAAAAAAGAATCGTCCTTTCTTAATTTCTGAATCTAATCGACTGACCATGTCTACATCCTCCTTTAGCAAATAATCTAAAGACACATTAAAATAATTAGCAATTTCAATGATAGTCAATATATCGGGATAACCTTTATTGTTTTCCCAATTTGAAACCGCACTTCGTGACACTGACAAAATCTCTGCTAAATCTGACTGCCTTAAATTTTTCTCCTTTCTCATTTTCCTTACCTTAACACCAAACATATCATCCCTCCCTTTCTAATATACTCTATTTTTTCTTAAAAAAGATGACAGCTAAACTAGAATTAACTAAATACCAGTTTAACTGTCATCTTTTTTAAGAAAAATAAAGCTCTCAACAAAAGCAATTGATTAAAAATTTTAAACCAAAAAAGAAAAAAACTATGATTAGTCAAAATTTAGGCACAAAAAAAGAAAGTCGCCTTACCTTATGGAACAGTTTTGGCCTGTTCTGCCTGTACGACTTTCTCTGAGATTAGTATAACAGATTCATAGTTTTTAGTCGATATTCCGTTCGCTTTGTTAGCTACAGTTAAAGTATTACACTTTTTCAAGCTAGACAAGACAGCTATGCCAGTGAGACTTAGGTCTACGGCGGTGCCACCGTCCCCTTTCCTGATAGGTTTATGAGGGAACAATTTTATGACTTAGAATGATTTTTATTTTATTACAAACTTTTTGCCAGTCCTTTCATGTAGATTTCCTCCTTAACCCAAAATGATTATTTTTTCACTTTGGATTGGTTCGAAAAAGCTAGCTACTCAAAAGAGGATTTTCTCTATTAGTAGCTAGCTTTTTTAATGGTTGCAACTTTTCAGATTTCAAATAGATTTGGGCTTTTTAAAATACCATATTCTTTATTTTATTTTCAATCAACTTAATTATTTTGATGAATTCTTCATCACTTTTTCCTGTTGGGTCTTCAAGCCCCCAATCTTCACGATAACTACATGGCAGGAAAGGACATTGCACATTGCAACCCATTGTAATTACAATGTCCACTGCTGGAATTTCAGACAACAACTTTGAATATTGTCCCTTTTCCATATCTATTCCATACATCGCTTTCAAAAGACGTACTGCATCTTGGTTTATCTGCGGTTTTGTCTCAGTTCCTGCTGAATAAAAATCATATTTTTCAGACACAAAATGCTTTCCAAGAGCTTCTGCAATCTGACTTCGACAGGAATTATGAACACATATAAAGGCAACTTTTTTCTTTTTTGTCATAATGCTCACTCCTTGCATTTAGAATCCCAATTTATGAAATAGTTTTTCTACATCTACTGCCTTTAACACTTTACCCATAGATACCACTTTTTCATTCAACACAAATACAGGTGTACTCATAACACCATAGCTTGCAACTTTTCCATACCAGCGACATATTCCACCTCAATGTCAAGTTCCATCTTTTTTACCGCTTCCTGTACAGTTACATATAACTTATGACAAGACCTACAACCTGAGCCAAGAACCTTCACACAGAAGATACCATTTTCTGATTCTTTAGGGTACTACCGTTTGGGTTGTTTCCTCAATTTTTAGTTTTTAGTTTTTAACTTTTTGATAGTATACTTTTATTTGTATCCTTATCTTGAATTGATGTAGTCCATTACTTTAAGTGCTACTCTTAACCTCATGTTTTCTAATTCTGCATTTTTTTGTGTATAGACTTTTAATGTATAATCTGCTAATCCTACTTTTCTAGCTGTAGCTATCTTACTTCCCTCTTCTTTGATAAATTGATACAATTTATCTGTATCGATTACTTGCGTGTTATCTGGCTCTATCCCTATTTTTTCGGCGTATTCCATTAACATACTAGCTCTAGCGATTGTCATATTTTCTATCTTTCCAGTTCGTTTGTAGTGTGACATTGCAGTTTCTGGCACGCCTATTTCTTGAGCTAACTTATACATAGTAATACCAGAGTTTAAGACGCTCTCTATATCCTTTACTCTTATTATCATTTTATCCCCCTATTTTTTATAGAAGATACCTGTAGTACTTTCTTCTAAAATTAATCATCCCCCGCATACCACACCAAAAAGCCTATTATGATGATACCTAAGACTAACGTTTTCATCTGGTATTCCTCCTTTAATTATCGTCCTTACTATACATCAACAAAACTGCTATTAGAATAACTATAATCAATAACTTCATATGAATTCTCCCTTGATCTTATTATATAATAAGATCAAAAGAGGGCAAGTCCTTTAACCCAAAATGATTATTTTTTTCACTTTGGATTGGTTTGAAAAAGCTAGCTACTCAAAAGAGGATTTCCTCTAGGAGTAGCTAGCTTTTTAATTAGTCTTTGTGTCGGATAGTGTAGCCTTTGTCGCTTTTTTTGCCACGTTTGTTGGCATCTTTGTTGTTCCATGATTTGCGGTTGGCATCTTTTTTGTTGCCATCTTTGCGACGGTCATTGTATGAGCCTTTGCTGCGACCGCCACCTGAGCGTGAGCCGCCTCCACCGTTGCCTCTGAAACCGCCTGATTTTTTACGGCTTGGCAATGGGCGTTCTGGAGTAATCTTAACTGGAATTTCTGCTGCATCTTTTGATAAAGATTTTAGTAGAGCTGTAACCAATTCTTCTGCTTGGTATTCGTTCAGCAAGTGTTTCACTGCTTTTTCGAATTTTTCCATGTCAAGGTCTTTGATCAGATCTGGTACTTGATCCACAGCAGCTTGGATTTGTCCTTTGAAGGCTTCGTGTTCTGTTGGTGGACGTAGTGGTGTCATTTTTTTCTTGGTTAGGTCTTCGATAACACGTAGGTAATCCATTTCGTTTGGTGTTACGAAGGTTACTGACATACCTTCTTGTCCAGCACGGCCTGTACGTCCGATACGGTGAACGTAGCTTTCTGGGTCTTGTGGGATGTCGTAGTTATAAACGTGGGTAACTCCTGAAATGTCTAATCCACGAGCTGCTACGTCTGTGGCAACTAGGATATCTAGGTTGTTACTCTTGAAATCGCGTAGAACACTCATGCGTTTTTGTTGTGAAAGGTCGCCATGGATACCTTCTGCACGGTAACCACGCATTTCCAATCCACGAGCTAATTCATCAACACGACGTTTGGTACGTCCGAAAACGATGGTTAATTCTGGTGTTTGTACGTCAAATAAACGAGTCATCACATCGAATTTTTCAAAGTCTTTACATTTTACAAAGTATTGATCGATTAGGTTAGCTGTCATTTCGCTAGATTTCACTTTTACGTGTTCTGGTGTTTTCATGAATTGGACACCAATACGTTTAATGTCAGCTGGCATGGTTGCTGAGAACAATAGGGTTTGGCGATCTTCTGGAACTTTTTGGATGATCGTTTCGATATCTTCCAAGAATCCCATGTTCAACATTTCATCGGCTTCGTCTAGGACTAATGTTTCCACTGCATCCAAACGAAGGGTTTTGCGTGAAATGTGGTCCAATAGACGGCCAGGGGTTCCAACAACGATGTGTGGTTGGTCTTTTAATTGACGGATTTGGCGATTGATGTCGGCACCACCGTAGACAACTTGTACGCGGATGCGTTTGTCTTTTCCTAAGCGGAACAATTCTTCTTGTGTTTGAATGGCTAATTCACGGGTTGGCGCGATAACCAATCCTTGGACTTTGCGGTTTGATAAATCAATTTTTTGTAGCATTGGTAAGCCAAATGCTGCTGTTTTACCGGTACCTGTTTGTGCTTGTCCAATTACGTCGCGTCCGGTTAGGGCTAGTGGAATTGTTTGTTCTTGGATTGGTGTAGCTTCTTCAAAGCCCATTCTTTCGATAGATTCTAATAAGGTCGAATCAAGTCCCATTTCGTTAAATTTCATTTCTTCCTCCTACTGATGTAGAGAAGTGTACATTCTTGTACCAAGAAAGGGAGTTTCTCCCTTAAACTCATAAACATCCATTAGAAAAGTCTGGAACGTCACTGGCTCCAGACTAGCTAATCAGACTCAAATTTCTTTTAAGCTTTGACGGTTGTCTAAAGCCAGAATTCTATCTATAAACTTGTATACTTCTCAACTCATTTTTTACTATAACACGGATTGAGCTTCATTACAAATGAAATATTTTCGCTTTTCGATGAATGCGGTTACTTTATTTGATGGTTAATTGCTGAAAAAACTTTCTAACATAGATTCGAGTCTCTGGCTGTAGCGGTCGGAAATCAGAACGGTGGCACCGCTCTGAGCCTTGGTCTCAGAGCTCACCGGGCTACGTATCTGTAATTTGGCTAAAGCCAAAACAGCTACTGTGTGCTCGATGTGCTTTACACCGTTATTTCCGACCGCTACAGCCAGAGACTCGAATGGACTAGAATCAATAAGATTTAGTCTGCTTTTAATGCATCTACTAGGGTTAGTAATCCTGTTCCGTTTGAGGATTTGATTAGGATTTTGTCTTGGCTTTGGATGGCTGTTTTTAGAGTTTGGGTTAGGTCATCCATGTTTTCTGCGAAATAATGTAATTGTTGGGTTGGGAAGGTAGCTTCTAGGGGGTTATATAAGGCTTGCATTTCTGGGCCGTATAGGTAGACTTGGTCGATAGCGGCTGGATCTATGGCATCGGCTATGCTGGCATGGAGTTCAGCTGAGTGGATACCTAATTCACGGATGTCGCCTAAAACAGCAATACGGCGTCCTCCTTCTTCTAGGTCAACTTGACTAAAAGCTTGCAAGACAGCTTTCATAGCGGTTGGGCTAGCGTTGTAGGCATCATTTAAGATTTGGCTACCCTTCATTCCTGGAACCCATTGTGTTCGGTTGGCTGTTAATTGAAAGTCTGCTAACCCTCTCGCCATTTCTGCAAACGGTATTTGGCACACTTGTCCTACGGCGATGGCTGCTAGTGCGTTTTGAATATTGTAGTCACCTAAGACCGGGATGGTAAAGGTTAGTTCTGGCGCCTGTGCCAAGGTGAAATCAGAATGATCGGCAAATACTTGGCTGCTGGTTACGTATAAGTCGGCTGACTTATCAGTACCAAAGGATATTTCATGTAGGTTTTCAGGGTTTGTGGCTTGCTCTACGCCTAAAGTTAGGAGCGGTTCATTGTTTGGGTAGATAATAGTCCCACCATTTTCCAAACCACTTAGAATTTCTAGTTTGGCTTTGGCAATTCCTTGACGGCTGCCTAGGTTTTCAATGTGGGATTCGCCAATCATGCTGATAACCGCAATACTTGGTTTGGCCAACTTGCTTAGGAAGGCAATCTCCCCGAATTCGCTCATACCCATTTCTAGAACCAATTTTTCAGTATCGGCTGGCATGTCTAAAATAGTTTGCGGCAAGCCAATCTCATTGTTGTAGTTGCCTTGTGTTTTGTAGACCTTATAAGTGGTCGCCAAGACGGCAGCGGTCATGTCTTTGGTGGTCGTTTTCCCTGAGCTACCGGTAATTCCGATAACAGTCGGCTTAACCTTGTTGAGGTACCATTTTGCTAGATCTTGAAAGGCTTGTAGGGTATCGTCAACCCAGATGGTGCATAGGCCGTCTGGTGCTTGGATGTCGGTGCGGCTCCAAAGTACGGCCACAGCCCCGTTATCAAGGGCTTGTTGGGCAAAATCGTGCCCGTCAAGATTGCCTTTTAGGGGTACGAAGAGTCCCCCTGCTTGAATTTTTCTGGCATCAAAGGCTACGTTGGTAATTGTTTCGAATCGTTGTGCGCTTTGGTAGTCAATGGCTTTTACAGCCTTTACCACTTCTGTAATGCTTGCTATTGTCATATTTTCTCCTTTATGTGTTGCATATTTTCTGCTTAAGACTAGGAAAAGCAATCACAACAAGTGTGACGCTACTTGTTGTGATTGCCTCCCAATTATACGGTTACTTGATTTTCTTGTTTTTCAGCAAAACGTTTTAAGGCTAATTGAATCAATTCTTCCACCAAATCCTTGTAGCTAATCCCTGTTTCTTCCCACAACAATGGGTACATGCTAAATTTGGTGAAGCCTGGCATAGTGTTGACTTCGTTGATATAAATATCGTTGGTTTCGGTTAGGAAAAAGTCGCAACGACTCAAGCCGCTTCCGTCAATGGCTCTAAAAGCAGTAGCTGCATATTTGCGAACTTTTTGCGCTACTTCATCTGATAATTGAGCAGGAATTTGCAGTTCTACTGTGTTGTTGATGTATTTTTCATTGTAGTCATAGAAACCGACTGTTTTCACGACTTCACCGACGACAGACGTATTAACATCTTCATTTCCTAGGACGGCACATTCAATTTCACGTGCATCTATCCCTTGTTCCACCACAATCCGTCTGTCGAATTTTAAGGCAGTTTGGATGGCTTGGGTTAACTCTTCACGGTTGGTCGCCTTGGAAATCCCTACACTAGACCCCATATTGGCTGGTTTTACAAATACTGGGTACAGAAGTGTCCCTTCGATACGGCTGTATATTAACTCAGCATTTTGTTTCCATTCTGCTTTTGAAAATGGTACGAAAGGCAATTGTGGAATGCCAGCTTGTTGGAAAAGATACTTGCTAACAATTTTATCCATACCGCAAGCACTTGCTAGTACGCCAGCACCGACATAAGGCATGTTCAAAACTTCAAACAGTCCTTGGATGGTGCCATCTTCTCCATTTGGTCCATGTAGGATTGGGAAAATGACGGTATCTGCTTCTTTTATGTCGCACGGTTTGATCTCAACTCCGGTGGATACTTGACCGGGTTCGGTTGCAAAGGCTGCTTTGTCGCTAGCTACTAGTGGCAGAGCTTCTTCGAAGGCTAGTGGTCCAGTTAGGGGTGCCCCTTTTAACCATTGGCCTGAGCGTGTGATGTAGACAGGTTGTACTTGATAATAGTCAAAGTATATTTCTTTTATGATTGAGAAGGCAGTTAGGATTGAGATATCATGTTCTGCACTTTTCCCACCATAGATAACGACGATCTTCATTAGATTCCTCCAAGTTGTGCTACTGCACATTCGTTTTACCTATCCGTAAGTATAGCAAATTTCATTTTTAGCCGCAAGTGCTTGTTAAATGGCAAAAAACTCATCAGGGATAAAGTTACTTTCTAACGCATAAAAGAGTCTCCAGATAAGGGGTTAGAAATAAAAACGGTGGCACCGCCGTGAGCCTTGGTCTCACGCCTTAGCTGCCTACGTGGCTGTAATCGGCTAAAGCCAAAACATCCACTGTGCATCAGCTATGCTTTACACCGTTATTTCTAACCCCTTATCTGGAGACTCTTTGTTTTCCTATAATATGGACTTTCTGCCCAACACTAAGAAATCATGAAGTTTGTGCCACTATTCTTTACAGGTATTCACATGTGACTTAAAATGAAATAGACTGAATATGAATTTTGCACAAAGGAGCGCTTATGAGAACTTTAGTTATTATTAGTCACCCTTCGATTGACGAGTCTGCTTCGCAGCAGTTTCTTTTGGCTTGTGGTAAGGGGCGGAAAAGTCTTACTGTACGGCACTTGGACCGATTAGTGGGTGGTCCCTTAGATAGGTTTTTTGATAAAGAAGTGGAGTTGGACTTTTTACGGCAAGCTGATCGCATCATCTTCCAGTTTCCGCTCTACTGGTATTCTTGCCCTGGCTCCTTAAAATTGTGGATGGACCAAGTTCTGGATTTGTCAGGAAGCTTAGCCAATAAGGAGTTTGGCATTGTGCTGACGCTGGGCTTGCCTGCTAGTCATTTTCAAATTGGCGGACGAGAAGTCTATAGTATTTCTGAGTTGTTGCGGCCATTTCAAGCGCTGGCTCATAAGCAAGGTTGGAGATTTTTACCACCGCTTGCTATTCATCAGTTTGACTATATGACCGAGCAGGAGAAACAGGGCTTGGCAATTGATTATCAGCGCTATTTGAGTCAAGAAAGCTTTGACCAGTTTCACAGCAAGGAGAAGTGGTTTATAGAAGAGGCAGAGCGATTGGCAACTTCACAAAACAGCACCATTTCCAAGGAAAAATGGTTGCAGTTGGCGACTTGGATGGCTGACTTGCAGGATGAGCGAGTGGAGTTGCGGGAGTTAGTGGACAACTTGCGAGAGGAGTTTTAGTACCTATGGATATGAATCAGGAATGGATGGCGCAAGAGTTGCGTGGCTGGATGAGTGAGAGCCAGGACTACTTGGAACGTGCCTATTTAAGTGCTGCTTTAGCCTTAATCGAGGAGCAGTTTAAACGAATTGAGCAGAGTCAAGGTGAATTAGATGGGCGTTTGTGGAGCCCGAAAGGATGGTAATGACAAATGACAAAAAACAGCATTGAAGAAGGCGGCATTCGTGCTCGTCCTTCTTGGGATGACGCTACGGATTTGGCGCAAAAGATTGCTAGTGGGGACACGACGCCTTTGCAAGCAGTGGAAGAGTGCATCAAACGAATCAAATTCTTTAATAAACCACTGAATGCTGTGGTAAGTCTACAGGAAGAAAAAGCCATACAAGAAGCAAAAACACGTGACTTTACAGGCTTGCCTTTTGGTGGTGTACCCTTGTTATTAAAGGATTTAGGCCAAAACCAAGCTGGAGTGGTTTCTTCAGGCGGATCAAAATTGTTTACCAAGTCTACTTCTGCAAGCAGTGATTATTTTGTTAGAGCCTTAGAGGCAGCTGGTTTTATTATTATTGGACGCACCAACGTTCCTGAGTTTGGTTTTAAAAATATTAGTGATGCTGCTATTTTCGGTCCAGTCAGCAATCCTTTTAGGCTCAAATGCAATGCAGGTGGCTCAAGTGGTGGTGCTGCGGCAGCTGTTTCAAGTGGGATGGTGCCAATTGCAGCAGCCAGTGATGGCGGTGGCTCGATTCGGATTCCGGCATCATTTACCAGTTTGATTGGGTTAAAGCCTAGTCGTGGCAAGATTCCGGTTGGGCCTAGTTCTTTTCGTGGTTGGCAGGGGGCTTCAGTTAATTTTGCCTTGACGACTTCGGTTAGGGACACTAGGAATCTACTTGAAGCGCTGCAGGTACAGCAGATGGAGAGCCCTTTTATCATGCCTTTGCTTAGTCATGAAGCCTTGCACGCTAGGATTGACAGGCCTTTGCGGATTGCTTATAGTGACCAGTCGCCAGTGGGTAGTTTGGTGTCGGATGAGGCTAAAGCTGCCTTGCGTTGGACTATTGAATTTTTGGAGCATTTGGGGCATAGTGTTGAAAAAGTTGAACCTGCTATTGACGGCTACGACCTCATGAAGGGTTACTATGTGATGAATAGCGTAGAAACGGCGGCCATGTTCGACGAGATTGCTCAAGGGCTAGGTCGCGACTTGACACCTGACGATATGGAGCTCATGACCTGGGCTATCTATCAGGCTGGGCAAGAGATTTTGGCTAAGGATTATACCAAGATTCTACAAGACTGGGATTATTACAGCGCTAAAATGGCTAAGTTTCACGAGGTCTATGATTTGTATTTAACGCCGACCACGGCTGATGTGGCGCCACTTCATGGTCAGCTGGGCTTGACACCTGATTTGGAAGAGGAATTAAAGGGCATGGCAGACTTGACGGTTGCCCAAGGGCAAAACCTCATCTGGCGTATGTTTGAAAAAAGTTTGGCGCTGACACCCTTCACTCAATTGGCTAACATCACGGGGCAACCCGCTATTTCCTTGCCGGTCTACTTCACAGAGGACGGACTGCCTTTAGGTGTGCAATTCATGGCAGCCAAAGGGCGGGAAGATTTGTTGTTGGCATTAGCGCAAGATTTTGAGGACCATGACTTGATTCTTAATAGATGGGCAAAGGAATAACTATTGTCCATTCTAAGAGTTACAGTTTTTAAATAATAGAAAATAAGCTAGCTTTGAATTGTAAAACGTCAAAGCTAGCTTATTCTATTGATTAGGATACTGTTAAGGCTGGGCAAGAAGTTTGTAATAAAATAAGAATCATTCTAAATCATAAAAGAGTTCCCCAGAAATCTATCCGAAATGGGAACGGTGGCACCGCCGTGAGCCTAGGTCTCACTGGCTTAGCTGTCTACGTGGTTGTAATCGGCTGAAGCCGAAACATCCACTGTGCGTCAGCTATGCTATACACCGTTATTTCGGATAGATTTCTGGGGAACTCTTTTATTTGGTTACAATTTGGACTTTTTATCCAGACTTAATCCATTCTTCTTAAACACTTTTCTCTATTAGAAATAATCTTCTACTTCTCAAAGATTTCTTTAGCAACAAGGTTTTTTAGAACAGGAACGACATCCTCTTCGAACCACGGATTCTTTTTAATCCATCTTAGGTTTAAGGGTGATGGATGAACTAGGGGGAAATATTTTGGTAAATAGGTCTCAAAACCCCTTACTGTTTCAGTAAGATTTGCCTGTCTTGACTTGCCTAGATAGTATTTTTGAGCATAGCTACCAACGAGGAGGATGGTTTGGACTTGGGGCATCGCTTCCAAAAGTAAAGGATGCCATTTAGGTGCAAAGTCCTTGCGTGGTGGGAGGTCTCCAGATTTACCTTTGCCCGGAAAATAGAAGTCCATCGGCAATTGAGCAATCAGGTTGGAGTCATAAAACACGTCACGCGATACATCCATCCATGCCCGTAGACGATCCCCACTGATATCATTCCAAAAAAGACGGGACTCTTCAGCTTTACGACCCGGTGCTTGCCCTATGATAACTATTCTTGCCTCTGGACTAGCCTTAAATAAAGGTGGAATATTCCGCTTGGTGTAGTCGGCGTTCATAGGATCTGCCATGATTTCTTTTGTTATGGTTTCAATAGATTGCAATGTTATCGACTCCCTATTCTAGACTTATTTATGACTTCTTCCTTTACCGAGATTAACATATGTTCACAAATAGTACCTTTTTGAATCAAAAACTCATCTATATAGTAACAAATAATTGTATCATTTACACTTTTTTATATGAGCTCTCAACTTCTTCATCGCCCAATCGTAATGGCTGGCGGTGGCACTTACGAAATAGGAGCCAAGGGTACTACCCCCTACCCAAGGGAAAACGTCTTTGGTGAATAGTTCTTGATTTGTAAAGCTTTCCGCCAGTTCCATAACGTTTTTATGAGACTCTTGGTAGAGCTTAGTCGCCTCTTCAAGGGGTGTCTCTTGGTGCCTTTTCCAAAATTCTATATTCATCTCCCCGTAAGTTCTCCAGTTGTATGGTTCAGGAAGAAATGGTGCCGCTTGACCCTTCTGATTCGAAGAAACCCACTTCAATAAGAGTTGATGCCACTCATAAAGATGGATAAGGATATCTCGTAAGTTCTTATCACGCCTCCAATGTGCTTCCTTCTTCTTGTCATCATCCGCAAAATCAAAAGGTGTGGTCAATTCTTTCTCCGTCATTGAACCAATCAAGGTATTTAACTTTTCAAAATTGTCTTGTGATGTCGTCATCAAATCTACTTTGGAACTTGCTCTTCCCATAGCTCATCCTCCTCATTTTATGATAGTTCTAAATCAATAATACATCATCAAATAGGACAACTGTCTGTCATATTATAAGTAGTTTTCAATACTTTTCTTTAGGGAATCTTTGATCAGTCTCCGAATCCGTGGCGGTTCAATCACCGTGGCACTTGCTCCAAAAGAAAGGATATACCCGTACAGCCAATCATTTTCAATCTGTTTCATTCTTATGGTAAAACTTCCATCTTCATTTTTCACTATATCCTCTTCTTGGAACTCATCCCAAACTCTGTATTCCATGCTTGACTCCACTCGTAAAACAACTTCTATAGTCGGATAGCTATTTGGTTGGTCAAATGGAAAAGAAAAATCCAACTTTCTTGGTATGAAGGATTCTTTTTCTATTGTTACTTGTCTCATTCGGCTGAATCGGAATAGTCGCAGCTCATTTTTATCAGTGCAGAAGGCTTTTAAATACCATGTACGTTCTTTAAACCATAACTTATAAGGCTCAACAAGCCTCTTGCTTAATTTATTTTGCGAGGAAATGTAGTCAAAGGATAAGTGCTTATTTTGCAGGATTGCCTGTTTTGCTTTATCCAATTGATTTTTGGTGAGGCTACCCCAATCGCTATAGTCAATCTCAAAGTAGCCCTCTGTGTCTCCGAAGAATGATGAGAGTTTAGAAAACACCTCAACCATAGAAGACTCGTCTAGAGAATGTAAACCTTGTATGGCTGATAAGATGTTTGTTTTGTCGTTTTCGCTTAGTAGAGTTTTGTTGAGGACATAATCCGGCAGCAAGGCTATGCCACCATTCTTGCCTTTTGTCATGTATATAGGGATGCCACTAGCTGACAGGTCTTCGACATCTCTGTATATAGTTCTGGTTGACACTTCAAAATGGTCTGCCAAGTCTTTTGCGGTTACTTTTTCTTTGTTCAGCAGGATATATACAATTTCGAAAAGTCTACTTGTCTTCATGGAATCACCTCTCTAGCCTTATTTTAGCATAGAATGTGACATCTATTGTCATATTATAGAGGTAGAAAGCATTTGTTTCTTGAATATTTGTACGTTAATCGTTGAGTAGAGAATGAATTATGAGAAAAAAGTTTTGATTTGAGTATTTTACTGGGAATAGAACTTCTCTACTCCCAGTAAATGATTGAATATGGCTTATCTTTCTCATAATTCGTAAACTTATTTAGAATTATAACTGATTTAACAGGATTATCGGTCTGTTTATGAGAAAAAGCCTCTAATTTAAGCATTTTACTGGGAATAGAACTCCTCTACTCCCAGTAAATGATTGAATATGGCTTATCTTTCTCATAATTCGTAAACTTATTTAGAATTATAACTGATTTAACAGGATTATCGGTCTGTTTATGAGAAAAAGCCTCTAATTTAAGCATTTTACTGGGAATAGAACTCCTCTACTCCCAGTAAATGATTGAATGTGGCTTATTTTTCTCATAATTCTGAGACTGAACAAAAAAAGTTCCCGATAGATTTTCGGAAACTCTTTTGTGATTTAGACATAGATTTTATTTTTAGGAACTTTTGCCCAGCTGCTCCAATCCAATCAATTACTCTTCATAAACACCATTTTTACTTCTGCGCCGCTACTACTCTTGTCTTCATAATTTTTAATGAGCAATTTTCCATTGTGGCTTTCAACAATGTCTTGGACGATATGCAGGCCTAGTCCGTGGATAGTGTCGCTTAGGGTTTTGCTTGAAATGTTTTTGTTTGTTGCTTTCGATAAGATATTGTCGTCAAAACCGCTTCCTTGATCTTTTAGGACAATCGAGTAGCTGTCTTCTTCATCTATAAAGGCGGCAAAAATGCTAGTATCTACCTCTGAATGCTCAATCGCATTGACGGTAATATTTTGCAAGGCTATGGCTATGCTTTCCTTATCCAAGAAGATCTTACTTTCATCTTTTTGCAGTACCTTAAACTGCCTGTTATTGCTTTTGCAAATGGTAGCCATTAGATCTACCCAATAATCAAGAGACTCTTCTCCGACTGGAACTTTGTGCGGGATAGCTAACATAGAATAGTTTCTAAGTTTTTGAATGTAGATTTCTAACCTTGAGATGCCTTTTTCTATGTCCTCTATTCGTTCCTCATCGATGGTCGGGCTTTCTTCTTTTAATAAGTCTAAATTTCCTTTGATAAGGGTTATCGGTGTCCGAATGTCATGGGTAACTGTCTCAATCAGCTTTTTCTGATCTTCCTGCATATGCCATTGTTCCTGTAATGACGCCTTTAAATCTCTTGCCAGAACGTCTAATGACTGCAACACATCATATATCTCTGTATATTTGGTCATCTCCCTAGGGTAGTCGAGTTCCATCTTTTGAAGATGTGAATTGGTCGAAGAGATCTTATTCATCTCCAACTTTATCAACCTGGTTAATCTTCTCAACAAGGCAATAAAACCGATAGACCAGGTCCCTAAGATAAACACTAGATAAAAGAACTCAAAGTTGCCCACTAGCTTGTACACATTTTTTGATGTAGGTATCAAGGTCAAACGATAGCTCAAAACCAGTTCCTTATCCTCGTAACTAACATGTTTAAAGACCCGCATCCCGATAACCCCAGTGGAAATGGAGCTGCCATGCGCAATCGCTTGATCAACTAATTCTTCGTCCTTATGGTCTATGGTTGTCTCCACAAGCTGTCCATCTTTACTGTACTGATAGTCATAAAAATAGGGGATTTCCTCTGTTGACCAAGTCCGACTTTCAAAATCAGCTATGGTTTGGGTTACATGGTTTTCAGCATAATTTGCTGGAAGAAGAAATCCCTTACTAATCATCAGGTTCAACAGGCCGTAAAAGAAGAGAATAATAAAGAAACTGTAGACCAACTCATAGGCAGCGTAGCGACTGATTAGGCGCCCTAAACTTTTTCTATTTCCCATTTGTAGCCTATCCCCCATATTGTCTTAATTGGATTGACGCCATTTGCGACAAATTTTGTCCGGATAACTTTGATTCTTTCTGTGATGGACGTACTGCTGTCCCCTTGGGCATCAAACCCATAGATTGTAGTGTAAATAGCTTCTCTAGAAAACACTTGTCCCTTATTTTTCAACAGAAATTCACAAATATCGTATTCACTGGACGTCAATCGGATTTCTTTGCCATCACAATAGATTTTTCTTGAAAATAGGTCGCAGGAGATGGGATAGTCCACTAACCGATTGTGTTTTTCCCGGTTTTCTCTCCTCAGATGAGCCGCCACTCTTGCCCTGAGTTCACTAATGGAAAATGGCTTAGTAATATAATCATCTGCCCCTAAAGCAAATCCTTCTAGTTTGTCTTTTTCAAAGTCTTTTGCGGTCAGTAACATGATAGGCACATCAATCAGCTGGCGGTATTTCTTTAGAAAGTCAAAGCCAGTCATGCCAGGCATCATAATGTCTAAGATGATCAAGTCATATCTTCTTAGCTCATTTGGGTCAATGGCTACTGCATCATGTTTGACGGTTACTACATAGTCTTTTTTTAGTGTGTTTTCAATTAATTTTAGTAAATCCAGGTCATCATCTATGACTAATAATTTCATGTTATTCCTCCAGTTGGGTCAAGCCGTCCCATTTAGTATACCATATAGAAAACGTCCATAATAAGATGAGCGTAAGGATGCAGGATACCCCTAGTCTTGTGAAGATGTCTCCTATTGAGATTAGCTCATTCCCATATAGGGTGCTTAGCTTGATGCTCCAAGTAAAGGGCAGGTAGCGCCACAGCGGTCCTCCTAAATCGATCGTTCCCAATAATATAGAAGACAAGGTTAAAAAACAGCCGGTTAAGTTACTGCCGGTATAGGAATATTTCAAGGTCAAAAACTGGTAGATGACAATCATAGGCATCAAGGCAAGGTATTGAATGGCGAGAAATATAAGCACTTGTAGGAGGTCAATCTTTACTCTCATGGAAGTCACCAAAAATAAGATACATATGAGAGTTGCTATAATTTCTATAGCGGCGACCAATAGTGCTATTAAAAGAAACTTGCCTAGGAAGTTTTTCCTTCTGCTGACACCACTCCTTAAGTCATTGGCATAAAGACAAGCTTCCTTATCTGCTTCATAGATCATTGGCACAAAAAAACTCATGGAAAAACTGGTAAGCATGGTAAACAGACTAAAAAACGAAAACAACTCTATCCCTCTAAGAGCATTGGACAGTAATAAGAATAGACTAAATAAGCTGGCATATAAGAGTGGGCATAGGATGCAGACAAGGCGAACTGGCAATCTTTTGGTTCTCAACCAGTGAGAATAGATTATCTTAATCATTTTTCTTCCACCTATCTACCGCTATTAATCCCACTAGACTTAAGATATAGACAAGGATACTTAGAAGCAAGCCAAGATATACGGGTGTCAAGTCCCAGAGTGGTGACGATAGCTCTAGGAATGTTCCATTTGGGTTTACCCCAACAATAGGCGCCAACATTCGTAGATTATAGGACCAAGGAAAGAAAGGCCATTTATCCGTAACGGCTATTATGGCAGATGGCAACGTCAAGACAAAGTTCATGATAATGATGAAAAAGCTTTTCTTGCAGAATCTGCTTACTAGAAATGATAGTCCAATCACTGGTAAACTACCGACAAACATGACCACTGTTGCTGCTACTAATACTTCTGCCACTATTGGTTCTCTTAAGATGAGACTGCCAAAAACAAAAATGGCCATAGACGACATGACTAGCATGACCAACAATTCTAAGAGGATGACTATATTTTTTGCTAGGATTATTTTTGCACCGCTCAACCCCATACTTTTTTGAAAAACAAGGTGCTTGTCCTTTTCCTTATTGTTGCTATTGACCACCAGTAGGCTCAGCACAACCGGCAACACCATGATGGGATACCAATTAAATGACGTCGCCATCAAATAACTTTTCCCCTCTGGACTTGGCCCCATTAACATGCCCATAAGCACATTAAAGAATACAAAAATAAATGGAACGATAAGAACTAATTTGACATTAGCTCCTCTTCTTTCTTTGATGAATTCTGCTTTAATAACATTTCTCATACTACATTCCCTCTTTTTTGATAATATCCATGAACAAGTCTTCCAGATGATTGTCATTCCTATCGTTTAGCCCCTCGTAACTTAAATGCCCATGATTTATAATTCCGATCTTATCTGCTACTTGTTGCACTTCACTTAGGATATGACTGGATAAAATAATAGTGATTCCTTGTTTGGCAAAGGTTTTTATCAGCTCTCTAAATTCTTGAATCCCAACTGGGTCTAAGCCATTTGTCGGTTCATCCAATATCAGCAATTTAGGATGGTTGACTAAAGCCATAGCAATTCCTAATCGTTGTTTCATCCCCAAAGAGAATTCCTTGGCTAATTTCTTACCGGTATTTTCCAGAGAGACTATCTTGAGAACGTCATTTATTCTTGCTTTATCAATATTTAATAGCGTCGTTAACACTTCTAGATTTTCGTAAGCTGTAAGATTTGGGTAAATGGCAGGACTCTCAATCATGGCGCCTATCTCTTTTAGATCTTTTTCATTGAGGTTTCTTCCATTAAATAGGATTTCACCTGAAGTAGGCAGAATTGCTCTGGTTATGAGCTTTAAGAGAGTTGATTTCCCAGCACCATTTGGGCCTAAAAGCCCGTAAATCGTTCCCTTCTCTACGCTAATCGACACCTTGTTTAGTGCCACTTGATGTTTGTATTCTTTCCTTAAGTTTTTCGTTTCGATGATATATGTCATAATGTCACCCTCCTCTTGATGTGTTCAGTATAGGATATAAAAATAACTGAATTCTAACAGAGAGGAACTTTAGGTGAAATGTCATTCTAGGTAAAAGGGTATAGTGACTTAAAATATTTAGAAGGAAGGAACAAAAACTCTGTCATCAATATAGAAAGCTTTCTAAATCATAAAAGAGTTCCCCAGAAATCTATCAGAAATGAGAACGGTGGCACCGCCGAAAGCCTTGATCTTTCGGCTTAGCTGTCTACGTGGCTGTAAATAGGCTAAAGCCGAAACATCCACAGTGCGTCAGCTATGCTTTACACCGTTATTTCTGATAGATTTCTGGGGAACTCTTTTATTTGATTACTATTCGGACTTGAATCAGTCCCTTTCTTGACTACTGAAACGATTATATTCTTAACTGCCTTCTGTTTTTTTGACAAGGTCTGGGCTCAAAACACCAAAAGTATTACTAGCAGTAGTTTACCGGGTAAGCAGGAGGTCTAGTATGCCGATTGCCGTCACTGCTTCGATGACCGGGATTGCCCGTGGGACGATGATTGGGTCGTGTCTGCCAACGACTTCTAGATCGGCGTTTTCTTGGCTGTCAATATTGATGGTTTCTTGTTTCTGGCTGATAGAGGCTGGAGCCTTGACCGCCACCTTGAATTGAATAGGCATACCGTTAGAAATACCGCCCGTTATCCCACCATTATGGTTGCTTTTGGTTTTGACTTCTTGCGCTTGATCATAGTAGTAAGCGTCATTGGCTTGCGAACCGTAAAGTTGCGCAATCTGGAAGCCCGTCCCAAACTCAACCCCTTTGACAGCAGGCACGGAGAACAAGAGGTGAGCCAGCACCGATTCGATAGAGTCGAAAAATGGATTTCCAATCCCGGCTGGCAATCCGATAGCCATACATTCAATCGTTCCACCAACCGAATCACCGTCTGCTTTAGCTTGACGTACTAGGTGCTCAATAGGTAGCGCCAGCTCTTGATTCAAGAGAGGCAACTCTTGTTTTTGAAATGATTTCAACAATTCCGGGGTAACGGTTTGGAAGTCCAAAGCATCATCCATGATATCTTTGACACTTGCCACGTGAGCTCCAATAGTGATGCCTTTTTCTGCCAGAATCTGCTTAGCGATAGCACCAGCAAAGACCAAAGCAGCCGTAATCCGACCTGAAAAATGGCCGCTTCCACGATAATCCTGAAACCCATCATAGCGCTTGTGTCCCGGATAGTCTGCCTGACCCGGCCTCATCACACTTTTAAGACTACTATAGTCCTTAGACTTGGTGTTGGTATTACGAATTAGCGCCGTCAAAGGCGTTCCGGTAGTCCGTCCATTAAAATAACCGCTAAGAATTTCCGGAATATCGTCTTCCTTTCTTGGTGTCGAGAATACATTTTGCCCGGGAGCTCTACGTTTCATCTCCACAGCAATCTCTTCTAAATCCAGCTCGGTACCAGCAGGGATGCCATCGATGACGACACCAATTCCTACACCATGTGACTCCCCAAAGATAGTCACCGTAAATTGTTTTCCAAATGTAGCCGTCACTGTGCTATCCCTCCAATTTCTTGATAAACTTCCCAAAAATGCGGGAAAGATTTTGATACTGATTCTGCTTGTGTAATACTAATACTTTTCTGGCAAATGGAGCCAGCAACAGCCAACATCATGGCCATACGGTGATCATTATGACTAGAAACGGTCACGCCGCCAATGAGATGGTCAATTGGGTGAACCTCAATCCAGTCCTCATGTTCCACCAAGTTAGCCCCCAATGAGTTAAGCTCCAAAACGGTAGCAGCTAGACGATCACATTCTTTGATACGCAAACGTTCTACATTGACGATATGAACCGCCACTTTGGCAAAGCAAGCCGCTAAGGTAAATACCGGAATAATATCTGGGCATTGCGACCCGTCAATCACAAGCGGTTGCCCTCCTTCCACGGCTTCATCTAATTTCCGCAAGAAATCAATAATAGCCCTGTCCCCTTGTAAGGAGTTCTCTCTTAAGCCTAACAAGGTCAAGGCATGGCCTAAGTAGTTTGCCACCAAGAAGAAGGCTGCTTGGGAATAATCCCCCTCGATAGAGCAATCTTTGGCACTATAACTTTGGCTACCCTCAATTCGGTATTCTTGGTAGTTAGCGTGCTCAATCTCAATGCCAAACTCTGCCAAGGTCTGCAAGGTCAAGTCAATATAGCCCACCGACTCTAGCGGCCCATCAATAGTAATCTTGGAGTCCCCAACAATCAGTGGCAATGCAAACAACAGTCCGGTCAAAAATTGCGAACTAACATTGCCCGGCAAATGATAATGCCCTGCCACAAGTTGGTCTTGGCTAGCATCAATCAGGATAGCCTCCGAACCAAAGTCAAAGCCAATCCGGTTGGCCGCCAGAATCGGTTCAAAAGGTGTTAGCGGTCTTTCTAATAATTTGCCCCGCCCCAGCAAACGGAACTTTCTTGGAAAGAGGCACAAAATTGGAATCAAAAATCTTAGGGTTGAACCAGATTCTGCACAATCAATGACAATCTCTTCTTCCGAATGACTGAGAAACGAGGTAGCCGGAATGCCTTGAATCTCTAGGTTTGAGCCATCAATTTTAATATCAGCACCCAGTTGTTCCATGGCTCCGATGGTCGCACGAATGTCATCCGACAAGGACACATTGCTCAAGTGGCTAGTGCCCGATGTCAAACTAGCCGCAATAATGGCACGGTGATTGATGCTCTTAGAAGACGGCACCGTCACATTTCCAGAAAAGTTAGCTGGTGAAATGGTTTTAAGCATGGGTGTTCTCCTTTCAAATAGGCTGGATTTTTCTCTAAGGTAAAGGGTTAAAAAATTCTAAATCAGTTGGATAGATTTGGTAATGTCCAATAGACGGAACAATAATTTCATTAAGTTTACCGTTCAAGTTCTTTTTGTCCTTGGCCATGTAAGGTGCTAGTAGGGCAAAGTCCTTAATCGGAAAGTCGTAAGACAATCCTAACTGCTGCAATAAGGCAACCAATCGCTCAACGAGTCCAACCTCACTTAAGCCCAGCCTTTGACTAATCAGGGTGGTTTCTACCATACCCATCACTACGGCTTGCCCATGGGAATAGCTGAGATAATCCGTGTAGGCTTCTAAAGCATGTGCCAGCGAATGCCCAAAGTTCAAGGCCATTCGTTCCTTACCATCAAACTCATCCTTTTCAACAAAGGCAGCCTTAATAGCACAGCAACGATAAATCACCGCTTCCGCCTGCTCCATAAAATCCTGACGACTGGTCAGTCCTTCTAACAAAGTAAAAAGCTCCGAATCGGCAATACAAGCGTATTTGACAATCTCACCTAGGCCATCTTTGAAATAATGATCGCTTAGGCTGTTCAAAACTAATGGGTCAATCAAAACCAAATGTGGTTGCTTGTAGGCACCAACTAGATTCTTCCCCCCATCAATGTCCACTCCAACCTTCCCCCCCACGCTACTATCCACTTGGGCCAGCAAAGAAGTCGGTATCTGAATAAAGTTCAGCCCTCTTAAGTAGGAAGCTGCTACAAAGCCAGCCAAATCCCCGATGACTCCCCCACCTAGGGCAATAATAGTATCGGTTCGGCTAACCCCTTCTTCACTCAACCACTGGTAAATGGGCGCCAAACGATTCCAGTGCTTGCTAGTCTCCCCATGTGGAAGGACGTGCAAGAGAGCGGTGCGCCCCAAATCTTCCAAGCTTGTCATCAAGTCCTCAGCATAAAGTGGCGCCACATTGTCATCTGACAGGATAACCAACTTACCCAGAGGAATGGACTGATGAATGATTTGGGCAAAGTTTTTTCTAAGGTTATTTTCAATATAGATTGGATAATTTCTTTGACTAGTGTTTACCCTTAATTCCATCTTCAAGCTCCCCTTCCTTGTCTCTTGCGCTTATAGGCTTGGGATAATCTTGCCTTCGATGGCCAACAATTGTTTAACCACCACCATTAAGTCTTCGAATTCGTCTAAAGATAGGGTTTGTTGTCCGTCAGACCAAGCTTTTTCTGGTTGCGGATGAACCTCTAAGATTAAGCCGTTTGCCCCGGCCATGACAGATGCCTTGCTCATGGATGGCACAATGTAGCGAGTTCCTGCTGCATGAGATGGGTCCATAACGATTGGCAAATGAGATTTTTTCTGTATGACAGGGACGGCTTGAATATCAAAGGTGTTACGGGTTGCCGTTTCGTAGGTACGGATGCCACGTTCACATAAGATGACATTGTTGTTGCCGCCAGCCATGATGTATTCTGCCGACATAAGCCATTCTTCGTAGGTTGAAGAAAGACCTCGTTTGAGCAGGATAGGTGTTTGCGTCTTGCCCAACTCTTTTAATAGGGAGAAGTTTTGCATGTTACGAGCACCGATTTGGATGAGGTCTACTCGTTCTACGAATTCGTCTAAAAATTCTTCTGACATAAGTTCAGAAACAATCGGTAAGCCAGTGACTTCTTTGGCTTTTTGTAGGCGTTTGAGTCCTTCAACCCCTAACCCTTGGAAGCTGTATGGGGAAGTTCTAGGTTTGAAAGCTCCACCTCTCAGCATGTTGGCTCCTGCCGCTTTGACACGGATAGCCGTTTCAATCATAAGGTCCTCGTCTTCTACCGAACAAGGTCCTGCGCAGACCATAAAGTTGTCGCCGCCAACTGGTAGTCCGCCAACTGAAATAATAGAATCCTCTTCATGGAACTGACGGTTAGCCTTTTTGTAGGGTTCAGCAATTCGTTTCACATCATCCACCATAGGGTACTTCAAGATGGAATCCATTGAGATGGCATTGGTATTGCCTACTAATCCAATGATGGTACGTTCTTTGCCATGAGATATATGTGTTTCCAAGCCCATTTCAACAATCCTTTCGATCAACTCTTCTTCTTGACTGGCAGTGGCGTTTTTCTTTAGTAATATAATCATGTGATGTCCTCCTAGTTTCTGCTCATTTTTTAAATGAATTAGTGGCATGAACGGGTGCGAATCTGAACAAGGTAGGAGAGTAAACAAAAAACTCTACTCAGACGGTATAGACAAGTCTATACGAATACTAAGTAGAGTATAAATCATTATTCCGAAAATAGTTGAGCTACATCGGCCACTTAGTATGTCTAACTACGTGGCTTATTACACACAACAATTAGCCATCATAGATCCAAATCCTTGGTTAGAGTATTTGCACCATGATGTTCATTGGTACAAATACTATCTAAAATAGCTAAAGTAGTAACGGTTGCTATGAAGTTGTATTTGCGCGTGTAACATTTCGTTCGCCCCATTTCATTTGTTAGGCTAATGGTAAAAAAATTCTCCCCATTTGTCAAGAGAAAAGTAGAAAAAACTTTTTTTCTTAAAATTGTTCTTATTGTTTAAGCAGTTCGAACAATTCACAAAAGTGGCTACTGGCTTACAAAAAACTTGTCAGACTGGGGGTGTCTGGGTATACTGAGAACAAGACAATTTTCAAAATGAGAGGACGATTAAGAATGAACTTCCACGGACTGTTAGGTCGGCACCTGCCGCATACTTGGTCACCCCAGCTACATCAATTGATTTACGACCGGATTGGTTACCAAGGCGCCTACCGTCCCTTTGAAATCGAGCCCGACCAATTAGGAGAGTTTTTTAAAGCGGTGGACCTGCTAGGAGTGACAGGGTTTAACGTGACCATCCCTTATAAAGAGGCGGTTATTCCTTATCTGGATGACTTGAGTGAGCAAGCTCAGACTATTGGAGCTGTCAACACTGTTTGCATCAAAGATGGCAAGTTTTTTGGTGACAATACGGATTATGCTGGGATTCAAGCTTTACTGAAGCCATTTGAACCGCTGCAAAACAAACGCATTGCAGTTTTAGGTTATGGTGGTGCTTCTAAAGGCGTAATCGCTTATCTGCAGGAGCAAGCGGTGACAGACTTTGTAATCGTGTCTAGGCGTCAAACCGAGGAGCTCCATTTTGATGGTAGAGTGATTTCTTATGAGGAACTGCCTGATTATAAGGGTGATATCTTAATCAATACGACACCGGTTGGTATGGCTCCTGATGTAGGGGTTAGCCCAATAAGTAAGGAAGTATTTGCTGGTTATGAGGCTGCAGTGGACTTGATTTATAACCCTAGTCAAACTCAGTTTTTAAAAGATGCAGAAGCGGCTGGGCTTGTGGTACAAAATGGGCTGCTGATGCTAGTTGTTCAAGCTATCAGAGCTGTTGAATTGTGGAGTGGACAGGGACTTTCTCCAGAAGACCAAGATTGGGTAATGGAAAGAATGGAAGATTTGGTTAAGCAGACATTGGAAAACCGAGCATCAGATAAGGCGAACTTAAATGTAACTGGACCAATTCTATTAGTCGGGCTGCCCGGCAGTGGGAAAACGACATTGGGTCAGGCTTTAGCCGACTATTTAGGCGTGCCATTTTTTGATAGTGACCTTTATATTGAAGAGACGACTGGAAAAAGTGTTAAGACCTTGTTTGAAGAAGGCGAGTCTGTCTTTCGAGAGGAAGAAAGAAAGGCTTTAGACAACTTGGTGCAACAAGGAGCTGCTATTATTTCTACGGGTGGTGGCATCGTATTGAACGCTGAAAACCGTAACCTGCTTAAACAGCAACAGGTCATTTACCTAGAACGTCCTATTTCTCAGATACTGGTCAATCTGGATGCGGATAGCCGCCCGTTATTGCGAGACAATCCGAATAAGATTTATGAATTACACCTTGAACGGGAAACCTATTATAAAGAAGTAGCCAGTTTGCGCTATCAGAACAAGGGCACCATTGAGGAAGATATGCTGGAGCTTGTTGAACTAATTATGAGCTTATAAGTTAGCATAATGAAAAACTCTTAGAAGAGGTGGGCAAAAAGTCTGTAATAAAATAAAAAATTTTCTAAATCATAAAAGAGTTCCCCAGAAATCTATCCGAAATGGGAACGGTGGCACCGCCGTGAGCCTAGGTCTCACTGGCTTAGCTGTCTACGTGGCTGTAATCGGCTAAAGCCGAAACATCCACTGTGCGTCAGCTATGCTTTACACCGTTCTGTACGGATAGATTTCTGGGGAACTCTTTTATTTGGTTACCATTTGGACTCTTTGTCCAGCTACTATCCTCTACTAATTTTTGAGTATATATTCTAGCTAACATGATTATACAATAAGCATAACTAGATCTTGTCAGCTATTGGAAATTTGACTAGTGAGTGTGCGCTTACTAACTATAGCTTTACTATCCGGTGATAAATCAGATAGTAAAGTGCCTTTTTATTATCATCCTACATATAGCTTTATATTTTCTTTCTCAAATGCTTTTGGTAAAGTTTCTAAAATATAATTAATTCTTTTCTCTATACCAATCTTTATATCTATATTTTTAACATTTTTTTCTATCCATTCCTTAACAAGTTTTATTTCTTTTAGAATTATTGGCATATCTTCCTTTTCAATCACTATTCCTGTTTCAAAAATAGGAACCCAAGCCAATTGTAGTTCTTTGGAAGCTTTTAGCCAATAGTTAGTAAAAGATTCTTCTGTTGCAACTGGAATAAAAAATAATTTTTCTTCTTCATTTTTTGGTTCATCAATTATAATCCCGATTGACATATTCTATTTACCTCCAAATATAACTTGAAATACATAATCTGGAAATTCAGATTGTAATTTTTTAATACTTTGATTTACAGCGTTTTGTAATTCTGCACTATTACCATCGAGTCTAAACACAAATTTTTTAATTCCTTTTATTTCTTGCAAGGAAGGAACTGACTGACTACCATTTACTGTCGTTCTTGTAGCAACTGAAATATCTAAGTTTTTAATTCTATTTACAGTTTTTTGATAAATTTGTTTGTCTGCAAATTGTTGTGGTGTCTGAGTTGGTAATCCAGTTCTAGGATTGACTACATCTAACCCTTTTGCAGTTTTATCCTCATAAAATATTCCTTCATTTAAATCAATTTCATCAAATTCACCAAGAGGGCTACCATATCAGCCTTATTCATAGCGACAAAGTCATTCAGCTTGCTAGTAAGCGTATCCATTTTACTAGAACTTATAGGAGTAGATTCTGATACACGGTGACAGTCTAGTTCCATATTGTCTAACTGAAATAACTGTATACTTAATAAACATTCAAAAGACTAGAAAAGTCCTTGAATGTTTATTAAGTATACAGTTAGCTTTTGTTAGCTATTGCCAACTTAATTGGTGAGTTCGCTCTTACTAGTCAAAACTTTACTATCCGACGCCAACCAGATAGTAAAGTGTATTTTTTATTATATTTACTTATCCATTTTGTAATTTTTAATCCAATTAAGTGTTCCTTTTTTGTTCGTGATTAGTTTGATAAAATTTTCTTCATCAAATTGAACTCGAGTATCTTTTATACTGACACCATGAGCTTCACTTAACATATCAATTATCAATACTTTCCCTTCTGAGCTAGATAATAAATATTGATTGCCTTCTAAAAATATACCTTTATATTGGTTTCCTTCATATAATTCATCACTGAAATTATTCCTCTTACTAATTTCATCAGAAACTACAAAATGTATTGTTTCCTGCAAGTTATCTTCATCGATTTCTGAAAGTAAAAAATCCTCTATTTTAAATATTTGTTGTTGTCCATATGATTGTAAGATGTCCATTATTTGTTTATCTATCACTATACTTGCCTCCTATTTAAGGTTTTGGAACAGGATAGGTAGTCCACACATTTTTTAATTCATCATAAACTATTTTTATATGTGTTTCACCTTTCGTTCCAATAACTTTTCCTATATCAATAATACTGGAAAAAGAATTTTGACCTTGACTTCCTACTCCATTTGGTATAGTTTCTATAATTTTTCCATTTTTTAATGCATCTTGCACTATTTTATTAGCTTCTTCTGCTGAAGAAACATTAAACTTTCTAGCTCGCTTAGCAGTTGAACTATTCAAATGTTTATTCTTAATTTCGAATTTTTTAATTTCAATATCCTGTATTTTTCCAAGTACACTGGCACTCTTCGCTACATCATCCGCAAGACCACTACCTGCACTATAACCAGTTTCCAAGTTCCCATTCAAACTAAAACTCTTACTAGCATCTGCACTAGAGGCCGCCATATCGGCCTTATTCAAAGAGACAAAGTCATCCAGCTTGCTAGTCAGCGTATCAATTTGACTAGAGCTTGTAGGGGTAACTCCTGAAACAAACTGGGGTTCTAGGTTAACATTTAAACGGAAGTTTTGAGCCATATCACTCAGCTGACTATCTACTGCTTTTAGACCAGAACTCAAGTGTTCTGCCCCTGATACGACCGTTTTATTGGTGACGTTGGCAAGCTGTTTACCAAAATTGTCCACTTGTCCCATAACCTTGTCACCAACCTTGTTGGCCAGCTTGACCACATTGTCAACGTTCCGAACCCCTTGTTCAAACCCTTCTTTGAGAGTAGCTTGAAGGAATTCCTTGGCAGCTAGCTTACTACCTGATTTGGCCACTTTACTGAGATACCCAACTCCTGGAACTAAATCAAATAAGGCAAATGAGCCTCGTAAAGCACGCTCCCCATCACTCAACTCTCGCCCTGTTCCCCAGTCTTTGCCTCAGATGGTCGAATACGTTTCTACGGCTGCTAGAGTAATCCCTGCCGCAACACCTGCTGGAGGGCAGAAGATGGTTAGTACGATAACACCAGCTCCTAAAGCAAGGTCTCGCCATAGATCGGTAGTTTCCTGTTGATCACTAATCGAATCATATTGAAAAGCTCGAGTGTGATGACTGGCCATCAGATAGTCAGAGGTGGTCAGTTTATGTTCCTGGTAGGCATCACTCGTTTGATAAGCCTCATAGCTAGCCTCAAGGGCTGTTTTATAAGGATTGTCCACCTGGTAGAGATCCGCCAAGCTAATCTCCTTCGGTGTTACTTCTATGGTCGTGGAATGGCCATACATATCTGTGATTTGGTCTGTGCGCTTATACCCAACGGTATTACTAGTCTTGTAAGTAGAAATACTCAAGGCCTCAAGGCTGGCGCCTACCTTATCCATGGCTTCATAAAAGGGTTTATCAATCTTATCTGTTATATATTTGGAGACATTGCTGAAATAGGTTTCCAGTTTTCCTAGTTTCGCTTGTAACGTCAATGCCTGTTCTTTCTCATCGTGATAGGAAAAGGAGACAACGCCATCGCTATCTTTTTCAGCAATCAACTGTTTAGCTCTCTCGGATAAGTCAACCAAGTCTCTGATTTGTTTACCGAAACCATAAGTCCCACCATAACCATTATAGCCGCCATAACCACCATAACCTGTAGAGGAGTACCCACCCCCACCAGTAAGAGAAGAGAGGGCGTTTTTCATTTTACTCCAGGTGGACGTGTGTAATTCAACATTTTTGGTCATGAGTTTCCCCCCTTCCATATCATCACATCTATTAGGTTTTTAGCTGGATGCATTGCCAATATTTTATCAAACCTCTGCTCTACTTGTGCTCATTGTCTATCCATATATACTTTACCTCCAATTACCAGACCTAAAGTAAAAATAGCTACACTTATAAGTAATCACCATTTCTTATTCTCCAATTGACACTTATCTACAATGATTCTTTTTTTAAATAATACCATAAATTATTTTCCCATGCACAAATTGTTATAACCTGAACATATAGCTATAAATAAGAGAGTTTCCCAAAATATAGCTATGAAAAAACAATAAGATATGGCTAATCAAACGTGCATCTTATGGCTATCGAAATTTCAAGCATTTACGAGCCTAGATTTGTATCATTCAAGATCCATTTTTCCCGACTTTTGCACTTGAATGAAAGAAAACACCACCAAACCCCTTGTTACTAAAGGGTTTTAGTGGTGTTTTTATTTTTTTAAGAGTATATATACAGTTTTTTCAAGTTTTTAATGTCATCAATGAGGAATTCATTTCATTTTCAATATTTTTACATAGTCTTCAGTCAAAATTACTCTGTTTTCTCAAATGAAATAATAATTTTATGCATCTAAATTTGATAAATACTTATATCTTATAGGATAAATTTATCAAAAATCATATGATAAATTAGCTTTTTTATCAAAAAATAGTAAATTTATATACAAAACTTCTATTTAACCATTATAGCAAAACTACTGTATATATACAAGTGTTAATTGATTATATTTTGTGTAACCCTTGTGGCTGTAGGTGTTTGTCGACTTATTTTTTCCTGTAAGTGCAAAAGTCGGGAAGATCCATTTTTTGTCTAAAACACAAAAATCTTCTACCAATATTTGAGCAAACTAAAAAACGTTAGTAGCAAGTCAACCATGTATTTACCGCCCTAACCCTTAGATAAGCACCTAAGGCTAGGTTGGTGAGTAATGGTTTACTTGCTGCTAACGTTTTTTAATTGATTTCCTTTTTGCTATCGTCACTACTTTTCTTCTTCCTAGCCTTAGTCCGATAAACTGACTTTTCTTCGGTCATTTCTAGGTGGACTTTTAGTTTGCGGCGACATCTGTTAAAGGCGTGCAGGACTTTGATATGTGAATAAGCATGTTCTGCGGCTATCTGAGAGATTTTCTTGCCTTTGATGTGTTGGGTTAGGATTTCTTTTTCTAATTCGGATAGGCGAGTCACATATTCTTCTGAGATTTCTTTTAGAAGGCTCACTTCTTCAGCTGAGTAGCTTTGGTACTTGCTTCTTGATGAGCAGTTCATTTGTTCAAAGTATTTGGGCAAGTTACTAGAGACTTGTATCTGGTACGGCACCTTACTTTTGGCATATTCTTTTCTAAGGGTTGAGAAGATATGATGCTTTAAACTAATCTTATAAAACGCAGGAAAGTTGTTGCTTTTGCTTGGCTCGTATTGATCCAGAGCTTGAAATAAGGCAATGGATGCCTCTTGCATAAAATCTTCAAAGTCCACATAGGGAATGCGGTAAGTTTGGTACATCTTTTTCATTAGTGGCTCAAACACCTTCATAAGATCAGAAAATTTTTCGCTGTTTCCTGCCTGTATGCTCCTTACTAATTCTTCTACTTCACTTAGTTTTACCATTCGTCAAAGCCTCCCAGAGCCTCGACCGTTCTTCTTACTCGTCTAATTCATAGCGCAATCTGTCTAATGTTAGCCACTGTTCCTCATTCCACGGGGTCCATCTCATACGGCCTCGTGTTTGGTAATGTTGGCTTAAATCCCTTTGCTTTTTATAGCTCCGTTGAATTTCTTGATAGAATTCTCTGGCAGATTTTCTAAGGGCGCCTTTTTGAAAAATCACCCATTGTTCTGCTAGGTCACTGGTGGCTACTGAAACTTGAGTCAGACGGGTATTCATCTGGCTCACGGTTCGCTCGATATAACTATCGGCAGTCTCATCTTCTGCGGTAAAAACTACCTGAACACGGTATTGCTCAAAGTTTTGTTGGATACCGGGCACAAATTGAGCGTCAAAGACCACCCAGATTTCTACTCCTTCAAACTGTTGGAAGTTGGAACAGAGTTGTAGGAGGCGGTCCCTAGCAGACTCAATGTCATCTGCATTTTTTAATGCAACTAATTCTGGCCAGGCGCCAATCATATTGTAGCCATCCACTAAATAGATTTGCTTTTTCATTTTGGGACCTCCTTTAACTGGTTTAGACTATTCTAATTGGCTTAGCCTCTATTTTCAAATGCTTTGTACATAATCAACGCTGCTGCGACTCCTGCATTCAAGCTTTGAACGTGACCGGTCATTGGGATGGTTAGGATTTCGTCTACGGAATCTTTGACTAATCGTGACAGTCCTTTTCCTTCGTTTCCGATGACTACAGCTATTGGTCCGGTTGCATCCCATTGGCCAAAGTTGGTGCCTGCCATATCGGTTCCAAAGACCCACACTCCTCTTGCTTTTAGCTCTTCGATGGTTTGGGTTAGGTTGGTGACACGGACTACTGGCACATATTCGATAGCACCAGTGGATGCTTTTGCTACGGTTGCTGTTAGGGCAGCTGAACGTCTTTTAGGGATAATAATGCCGTGGACGCCAGTCGCATCAGCGGTTCTCAAGATTGAACCAAGATTAAAGGGGTCTTCAATGCCATCAAGTAAGATAAAAAACGGTTGCTCCTCTTTTTTATTCGCGATGTCGAACAAGTCTTCCAGTTCTGCATACTCAAATGGTGCGATAGATAGCACCACCCCTTGATGAACACCATTATCCGTTAGATCATTGAGCTTGGTTTTGGGTACGTTTTGAACCTGGATTTTATGTTCTTTTGCTAAGGCCAGTATAGTCGTGATTTCTGGACCAGACAAGGCATCCTGAACAAAGAGTTTATTGATGCGCGTGTTTTTTTCTAGGGCTGCCATAACCGCATGCTTGCCATAGATAAAATCTGGATTTTCTCCGGAGTCTATTTGGGCAGAAATATTTATTTTCTCTTTTTTCGGATATGATTCTTTGTTTTTTCTCGAATGTGTCTTGTTTTTCCCTTTTGTCCCTTTGTATGGTTTGTCTCTCATGCTAGGCTCCCTTCAATGTGTTTTATGGACCAGGTCATAATCTCTTCTAGTCGTTCTTCTTGTTTGCTTAGGTATAAATAACCGATTAACGCTTCAAAGCCTGTCGCAATTCGGTAGGTCAGGATATCGGCATTTTTGGCGCTAGTATGACTTTTGCTATTACGGCCTCGTTTGTAATAGAGGTCTTCTTCTGGAGTCAAAAAGCCTTCTTGCTCAAGCATGGTCTGCATGGCAAAACACTGAGCCTTAGCCGAGACATAACTGGTACTAGCCTTATGCAATTTTTTAGGCTGTGTCATCCCTTTATTAAGGACATACATACGCACAAATAGTTCATAAACACCGTCGCCAATATAGGCCAGCACTAACCCATTGTGAGTTTGCCAAGAGTGATCACTAGTCATCAGCTGCGTCTCCATCTAGTTCCTTGAGGCGTATCTTCTAGGATAATTCCTTGTTCTTTCAAATGGTCACGGATGTCATCACTGCGTTGGAAGTTCTTTTCCGCTCTGGCCGCCAATCGTTGGTCAATTAAGTCTTGAATTTCTTGATCCAGCAACTCTTCTTTTTCTTCAAGGACACCAAAGATGCCAAAGAGTTGACCAGCCATTTGCAAGACAAATTCTAGGACTACTTTTGAGACTTCTTCTCGTTCAAGGTAGAGGTTGAGTTCTTTGATTAGCTGGTAGAGGACTGTCATCCCATTGGCGGCATTGATGTCATCATCCATCTCTTCTTGGAATTGCTTTTCTAAGTTTTTGAAACTTTCAATAAGAGTTTGGTCGTCAGCTAGGCTTGCTTGAGCTGTTTCTAATCGGTAACGAGCTTTTTTAAGACTAGTCTGAATCTTAGTCACATTGGCTTGGGCTTCAGCTAAGGCCGCTTCATTAAACAAGAGTGGACGACGGTAATGGGCAGAAGCTAGGAAAAAGCGTAGGACTTGTGGGTCGATGGTTTTGATTAAGTCATGGACTAGAACAAAATTCCCTAAAGACTTACTCATCTTTTCACCATCATCTCCCATGGTCACAAAGGCATTATGCATCCAATAGTGGGCAAATGGGTGCCCCGTCTTGCTTTCTGATTGGGCAATCTCATTTTCATGGTGAGGAAAGGCCAAATCTTGCCCGCCTCCATGAATGTCGATGGTGTCACCTAGGTATTTGGTTGCCATGACCGAGCACTCAATATGCCAACCTGGACGCCCCTTACTCCATGGAGAATCCCAAGATATCTCATCTGCTTTGGCAGCTTTCCATAGGGCAAAATCTAATGGTGACTCTTTTTTAGCATCATCTTGGCTTTCGGTTCGTTGGCTAGCACCGATACGTAGGTCTTGGATACTTTGGTCACTGAGTTTGCCATATTGTGGGAAACTTTCAGTACGGAAGTAAACATCACCTTGGCTTTCATAAGCGACTCCTTTGTCGACTAGGTCTTGAATGAAGTCGATAATATCATCCATGTTTTCCATAACGGTTGGGTTTTTACTAGCTTTTTTGATATTGAGAGCATCCGTATCTTGGTAAAAAGCTTGGATATATTTTTGAGAAACTTCTTGTGGCGTCAGGCCAGTTTGCTTGGCAGCATTGATAATTTTATCGTCCACGTCAGTAAAGTTTGACACAAAATTAACCTGATAGCCGCGGTACTCCAAGTAACGGCGAATGGTATCAAAGGAAACAGTACTTCTAGCATTGCCGATGTGGATGTAATTATAAACAGTTGGACCGCAGACATACATACTCACTTGTCCCGGCACAATTGGAACGAACTCTTCTTTTTGACGACTGAGGGTGTTGTAAATTCGAATCATAATTTTCATCCTTTCTAGTGTTTTATATCTTTCTTATGTGTCAAAAAAGTGGCCTTGAATCCTCAATGACCACTTTTTATGGGTGTTGCTTTATGGTTATGCTTGTAAGCTATTTAAAACGGTATCAATGTGAGCGATACACTTGTCTTTGCCCAAGAGCTCAATCATTTTCCCAATTTCTGGTCCGTGGCTTTGACCACTGGTTGCTACTCGGATAGGCATGAAGAGGTTCTTACCTTTAACGCCCGTTTCTTTTTGAACGGCTTTGATACTAGCAAGGATGTCAGCTTCCACAAAGTTGTCTAGGTTAGCTAGTTGGTTTTTGAAGGCTATTAAAACGACTGGTACCGTTTCTGCTTCTAGAGCACTCTCCGCTCCAGCTTCAATCTCGAAGTCCTGTCTAAAGAATAGAGAAGACAGTTCGACAATCTCAGCTGCGTAACTCATTTGGTCATGATAAAGGGCAATGACACGGGTAATCCAGTTCAATTCTTCTGGACGTAGGTCCTCTTGGATAACCTGTGCTTTTTGCAACTGCTCAATGGCTAGTGGAGCAATCACTTCAAGTGGTGTATTTTTGACATAAGTGTTATTAATCCATTCAAGTTTCTTCTTGTCGAAGGCAGCTGGTGACTTACCTAGGCGGTTTTCATCAAAAATCTCAATCAAGGTTTGGCGGTCGAAGATTTCGTCTTCCCCTTTTGGTGACCAACCTAGCAAGGCAATAAAGTTAAAGAGTGCCTCTGGTAGATAGCCTAACTCCTTGTATTGCTCGATAAATTGTAGGATTGAACCATCACGTTTGGACAATTTTTTACCAGTTTCGCTGTTGACGATAAGGGTCATGTGTCCAAAAATTGGTGTTTGCCAACCGAACGCTTCATAAATCATCAATTGTTTTGGTGTATTGGCAATATGGTCATCGCCACGCAGAACATGCGTGATTTCCATAAAGTGGTCATCAACTGCTACAGCAAAGTTGTAGGTCGGCATGCCATCACGTTTTTTAATGACAAAGTCGCCCCCAACACTAGCCGCTTCAAAACTGATGTGGCCTTTCACCATGTCGTCAAAAGCATAGGTTTGCCCAATCGAAACACGGAAACGAATAACTGGTACTAGACCTTGTGCTTCAAATGCCTCTTGCTCTTCCTTGGTTAGATGAGCGTGCTTACCGCCATAATGAGGCATCTCTCCTCTGGCACGTTGTTCTTCACATTCAGCTTCCAACTCTTCTTCGGTCATGTAGCATTTATAAGCCTTATCTTCTGCCAATAGTTGGTCAATCAGAGGGTTGTAAATGGCTTCTCTTTCCGATTGGCGGTAAGGACCATATTGTCCTGGCTTATCTGGTGCTTCGTCCCAGTCAATACCTAACCAATTGAGGTTGGCTAATTGGCTAGCTTCGCCGTGATCCAGATTCCGTTTGCGGTCAGTATCTTCAATTCGGATAATAAATTCTCCATTATAATGTCTTGCAAATAAATAGTTAAACAATGCTGTACGAGCATTCCCAATGTGTAATTCTCCTGTTGGACTTGGTGCATAACGTACACGAACCGTGTCTGTCATCAATGTCTACTTCCTTCCTCTATCAAATATTTCCGTTCTTTATTCTAAAACTTTTCTGCTTAAAATACTAGTTATTAATTTTCTTTTGGGCATGTAGTGGCTTAGCAAAAATCATTCTGCCAGCAGCGGTTTGTAAGGCACTGGTCACAACGACTTCGATGGATTTGTTCATATAGTATTGGCCATCTTCTACAACAATCATGGTGCCATCATCCAGATAGGCTACACCTTGGTTGCGTTCAGTTCCTGCCTTAATAACAGTCGTTACCATGGTTTCACCCGGAATGACAACTGGTTTAACGGCATTGGCTAAGGCATTGATATTAAGGACTGGCACATTTTGAAACTCACTGACCTTGTTCAAATTGAAGTCGTTAGTCACAATCACTCCGTCAATTGCTTTGGCCAAACGAATAAGCTTACGGTCTACTTCGGTTACGTCTTCAAAGTCTCCATCATAGTTTTCCACCTGAATGCCCTCTTCTTTTTGCAAAGCATTCAAGATGTCTAACCCTCTACGACCACGAACCCGTTTAACACTATCAGAGGAGTCGGCAATATACTGCAATTCATTGAGCACGAAGGTCGGAATGACTAGAACCCCATCAATAAAACCAGTTTTGGCAACGTCATAAATCCGTCCATCAATGATAACACTGGTGTCTAGGATTTTGTATTTGCGATAGTTTTCGCCGGCTTTGCGTTCTAGGACTGGTGACTCTTCCGTTTTTTTACGGCCGATACTAAACAGCTTGCGGAATTCATCCATCCGAGTGGTAGCAATGTAAAAACCTAAGTAGCCTAAGAGGATACTAATGGCTAAAGGCAGAAATTGGCTGATAGCTGGAATTTGTAAACCTGATAAGGGAATACCAATTAACCAGGAAGCCAACAGCCCCAGAATTGTTCCAAACAATCCTGAAAGAATATAACCAGCAGATAACTGGCTTAATGATTTCTCGATGCGGCGTAGAACAGCTAGGATCCAATTCATCATCATTGCTGATAATAAAAGAAAAATAAGTGCACCAATAATAACATTAACAAAATAATTATTAATGAATTGGTCCTGCCATCCGACTAGTTTCCATAAAGAAGGCAAGTATGCCCCTCCAAGACTACCACCGAGAATTAAAAAAAGAATAGAAATAATACGTTTTGTCATTTTTTAATCTCTCCTTTGATAACGATTTTTTGTGTGATTATACCATTAAGTTGTCTGGGCCTAATCAACAACTTTTTCACTTAACCATATCTTGACCAGTCCCAGACTTAAGGGTTAACAAGCTTATATGCCACTTTTTTTAATGGCTTCTTTGATGGTGGCAACACCAATAACTTCAATGCCTGTTGGTAATTCCCAACCACCTAGATTATTTTTTGGAACGAAAATGCGTTTAAAGCCTAATTTTTCGGCTTCTTTAACCCGATCGGTGATGCGGTTAACACGGCGAATCTCACCGGTCAAGCCAATCTCTCCGATGAAGCAGTCATATTCATCAGTCCCTCTTTCCTTATAGCTGGAAACGATACTCATGGCTACCGCCAGGTCAATGGCAGGCTCGTCTAGTTTGAGGCCACCCGTTGATTTGAAATAGGCGTCTTGGTTTTGTAGCAAGAGACCTGCTCGTTTTTCTAGAACTGCCATCAAGAGGGCTACTCGATTATAGTCCAAGCCACTAGTGGTTCTTCTGGCATTGCCGAAAACGGTCGGGGTAATCAGGCACTGGACTTCTGCCAAGATGGGTCTTGTTCCTTCCATAGATGCTACTACTGCCGAACCGGTTGCGCCTACCAGTCGCTCTTCTAGGAAAACTTCTGACGGATTGAGGACTTCTTTGAGCCCATCCTGGGTCATCTCGAACACGCCAATCTCATTGGTTGATCCAAAGCGGTTTTTGACCGAGCGTAAGATTCGAAAACTATGGTGCTTTTCCCCTTCAAAGTACAAAACGGTATCCACCATATGCTCTAGCATACGCGGCCCTGCAATGGCACCTTCTTTGGTCACATGGCCCACGATGAAAATGGCAATATTATTGAGTTTAGCTAATCTCATCAAACTAGCTGTGGCTTCACGAACCTGCGAGACACTGCCAGCAATACCTGTGGCATCGGGATGATTCATGGTTTGAATGGAATCAATAATAACAAAAGACGGTTTGAGAAACTCAATTTGGTTTACAATTTCCTGCAAATCTGTTTCCGCATAAATGTAAAAGCCTTCTGATTTCATGCCTAAACGCTCGGCTCTCAGCTTAATTTGTCCAGCACTTTCTTCTCCTGATACGTATAATACTGAGCCACCTTGTAGTTGTAGTTGGCTGGAGACTTGTAGGAGCAGGGTTGATTTTCCGATGCCGGGATCGCCACCAATTAGGACTAAGGAACCCGGTACGACACCACCACCTAATACTCGGTTCAGCTCTTGGAGTTGCGTGGTCACACGTGGCACTTTTTGTGAGGTTACTTGGTCCAAGCGAAGCGGTTTTGACACATGGGCTTGCTCTGCTACCGAAGTAATCGAGGTTTTCTTATTGGAAGACACGGATGTTTCGTGAAACTCTACCAGACTATTCCACTCCGAACAGTTGGGGCACTTGCCCATCCATTTTGGTGAGACATAGCCACAATGATTACAGACAAAACTGGAACTTTTTTTCTTAGCCATCACTGGCCACCTTTCTCTTGAAGTTTGGATCTGACCTTAGTCATGTAAGGAAGACACACCTGATGAGCCGAAGCCACCTGTTCTTTCTTGAATTTCTGTGTCACTTTCCTCACCATCTGCTTTTAAAAATGGTAGGAAGATCCCTTGACCAATCCGGTCTCCTTTTTTAATCAGCTTATCTTCTAGCCCGAAGTTCAGTAGCTGGAAGAAAATTTCCCCTTCGTTACTAGGATTGTTGTAATAATCACTATCTACTACCCCAACACCATTTGGCAGGATGAGGAAATGTTTGAGTGGGTTGCTAGAGCGGTTGGTTAGTTGCAGGTACTCGTCCTCGCCCATGTAGGACTTAATGCCAGTTGGGACTAAGATTGGGACTAAGACTTTCTTTTCCTCGTCTAGTTGGCCTTCAACTTCTGCTTTATCTGTTTTGTAAATCCATTGCTTTAGGGATACTGCTGTATGTTTGTAAAGCATCTTCCAAAAGCTTGGCAAAACAATATCTTGAGCTGCTTCAAAATCATAGCCAGCTGCGTGTTTGGTAGAGCGTTTTGGGAGATGAATGTTTTTGTCTTGATATCGACTTACTATTTCAAAGCCACGTTTCCTTTTCATACGGGTCCTCATTTCCTAAAAAATTAATCTAATAACTCATTGTTTATCATACCAAAATTACCGCCTTAAGTCATAAGTTTTGACCATTTCTTATCATTATCTTAGCCCTTTTTTGCTAGTCCAATATTACTTAAAGGATTTTGTGCACCTTGCCCAATTGGAACCGCTATTTTTCAGACAAGTTGCCCTAGTTCTTTGAAACGGTTTCATTTATACTAGGCTTATCTTAAATTTGAAGGGAGACCATGCAACATGGTACAAATGGAATTAAATCACATTTATAAAAAATATGACAATGCGGATTTCTACTCCGTAACTGACTTTAACTTACACATTCAAGATCGCGAATTCATCGTTTTCGTTGGGCCTTCTGGTTGTGGGAAGTCAACAACTCTTCGTATGATCGCTGGTTTGGAAGATATTTCTGAGGGCGAATTGAAGATTGGCGAAACTGTTATGAACGACGTGGCGCCTAAAGATCGTGATATTGCTATGGTATTCCAAAACTACGCATTATACCCTCATATGACAGTTTACCAAAACATGGCTTTTGGGTTGAAACTTCGTAAATATGACAAGGCTGATATTGATGCTCGTGTGAAAAATGCAGCAGAAATTCTTGGTTTAACAGAATATCTAGAACGTAAACCAGCTGCCCTTTCTGGTGGACAACGCCAACGTGTGGCTTTGGGACGTGCTATCGTTCGTGACGCTAAAGTCTTCTTGATGGATGAACCTCTATCAAACTTGGACGCAAAACTACGTGTGGCAATGCGTGCTGAAATCGCTAAATTGCACCGCCGTCTAGAAACAACTACCATTTACGTAACCCATGACCAAACAGAAGCGATGACCATGGCTGACCGTATCGTTATCATGAAAGACGGGTTTATTCAACAAATTGGTAGCCCTCAAGAAGTATACAACACACCAAACAATGTGTTCGTTGCTGGATTTATCGGCTCACCTGCTATGAACTTCTTCAGAGTAACTCTTAACAACGGTGTTATTTCAAATGGCCTTGGCTTAACCTTGGAATTGCCAGAAGCTAAGAAAAAACTCTTAAAAGAAAAAGGCTATGAAGGCAAATCACTAGTCTTCGGAATTCGTCCTGAAGACATCGAAAGTGCTCAAATCGCTATTGAAACCTATCCAAAATCATCTGTTACCGCTGAAGTTGTGGTTTCTGAGTTACTTGGAGCTGAAACAATGTTGTATAGCCGTATTGACGACACTGAATTCGTGTCTAAAGTTGATGCACGTGACTTCCACAAACCGGGTGAAACAATCGAATTAGCCTTTGACCTTAACAAGTCTCACTTCTTTGATACAGAAACTGAATTGGTGATTCGTTAAGACTTACCAATAGTTATCAAGCGTCCTCTACCTCCATATTCTACTGCGAATGTGGAGGTTTTTTTCTGCCATTTTTGGAAAAGGAGTTTGCTTCTAAATCACAAACGAGTTTTGCGAAAATCTTATTAGAAATGAGAACGGTGGCTTTCTTATAAACAAGGTGAGCCTTGGTCTCACTGGCTTAGCTGTCTACATGGCTGTAAGGGCTGGGCAAAAAGTCCGTAATAAATAAAAGCATTCTAAAGCATAAAAGAGGTCCCCAGAAATCTATCCGAAATGAGAACGGTGGCACCGCCGAAAGCCTTGGTCTTTCGGCTTAGCTGTCTACGTGGATGTAATCGGCTGAAGCCGAAACATCCACTGTGCGTCAGCTATGCTATACACCGTTCTGTACGGATAGATTTCTGGGAACCTCTTTTATTTGGTTACCATTTGGACTTTTTGCCCAGCCCCAACAGTCTCTGTGTGTCAGCTATGCTTAACCGTTATTTCTGATATTTGTCTCGAGAAGTCTTTTGTTTTATTGTAATACGGACAACTTCTCTCAACCAAACATTTTTTCAACACTACTTCATAGCCTATCTACTCTTCTAATCTACCAAAAGCTCGGCAATCTTTTCAAAAGTATTGCCATTTCGTATGGTGATTTGTTTATAAAAATCTTGTTTGAGCAACTTTTTGTGATAGCTTGTCTTGAGGAATTCTGTTTCATCATATTTCCCCCAATAAATGGCAATGTCCCCAACATGAACGATCTCATTATAAAAATCCATCTTCGCTAAGAAATCTAAAACGTTTACTTTTTCAAGTTGCTGTGAGAAAAATAAAACATCCTTTCGCGCTAAATCTTCTTGCCACCAATCTGGTAGCTTTTCTCTGTCTTGCAAATAGTCTTCTTTGCTAATTAATGCAAATAAAATTGGAAAATCATAATTTTCTTCCAATATGTCCACGATTTTTTCGCAACAAAGCTCATAAGTATCCTGGCTGGTAAAGAAGATGTTTCCACTATTTATATAGGATGACAGGTCCAAAAAGCCCGCCTTCGCCATTAGTTCTTTTAATTCCGTCATAGAAACCTTGTTTTTTCCACCTACATTTACACCGCGCAATAATAAGATGTATTTCATGTGACCACCTCTCAAAAGGATATTTTGATGATTCATTTTTATAATCTCTTACTTGTGCTCACATTATACCAATTAAGTCACTGCTTAGCTTCTAGATTTTTTATTAACACTTCTTCATTCTCTATTATCCATTTTTTCAAGTCATAAAAGACCGAAAGCAGAGACAGACCTAAGTTAGAGAGTGAATACTCAACCGGATACCCAGTCGATGGGATGCCTTTTTTTGTTTAGTATCCCCATTTTGACTAAGGATTTCAAATTTTCTGCTAATACTTTTCTCGAAATACCTTCAATAGTTCGCTCCAATTCCGCAAATGTAGACTCATTCCTGCAACCAATAAAAAATTGATTATCTTTAATAAAAAAGAGCATTCAACTGATTTGCATTGTGAAGCTGGCAGTGGCTACGCTGCCAATGACCAAATTCTTGAATGGTTGACTTAGTTGGCTATTTTATGTAAAAATTTTGGTATCGTCTATAGACTACCACTTAGTTAGAAAATTTCCCTTCAAAACCAATGAAGCTGGGCAAAAAGTCCGTAGATAGCACTACAAAAGAGTTCCCGAGCAAAGAAGCAGAAATAACGGTGAATGAGCATAGCTGACGCACAGTGACTGTTTCGGCTTTAGCCGATTTACAGTCACGTAGACAGCTAAGTCGTGAGACCAAGGCTCACGGCGGTGCCACCGTTCTGATTTCTGCTTCTTTGCTCGGGAACTCTTTTGTGATTTAGAAATAGACTTTATTCTTTAAGGACTTTTTGCCCAGCTCCGTCACCAAACCATCTACCGTATCCCAGCACCATAAAAAGCATTTGCCAAGTTAGCAAACTCTTCTATAGTCAATGTTTCCGCTCTTCGTGATGGATCGATTTGTACTTGAGCTAGGAGTTTTTCTAGATCTGCTTTGGTGACTGACTCATTGACATAGGCTTTACTGAGGTTATTCCATAAAGTTTTTCTTCTTTGAGTGAAGCTGTGACGTACCAGTGCAAAGAAAAAATCTTGATCGTCCACTGCTACAACTGGCTTCTCACGTTTGGTCAAAATTAGGATAGCCGAGTCGATATTTGGTGGCGGATTAAAGACTGTTCTAGGCACAATAAAGCCAATACGAGCCTGACACCAGTACTGGATGGCCACGGTTAGAGAGCCGTACGCCTTGGTCCCCGGTTGGGCGGTCATACGTTGAGCCACTTCTTTTTGCATCATCATGGCAAACCCATCGATAGGAAGGCCCGACTCCAGCAAATTCATGATAATAGGTGTTGTGATATAGTATGGCAAATTCGCCACCACTAATAAAGGCTCACTCAAATCAAACTCTTGCGACAAGGTTTCTGCCAGATTGACCTCTAAAATGTCCGCATGAATCACGTTGACATTGTCATAAGGAGCCAAAGTTTCATCCAAAACAGGCAATAGTCGTTGGTCAATCTCAAAGGCCACGACTTTTTTTGCTGCTCGCGCCAAACGTTCCGTCAAAGCCCCAATACCAGGGCCAATCTCAATCACATTGGTTTCCTTAGAAACGCCAGCTTCATCTAACATACGGGTTAATATGTTGCTGTCGACCAAAAAGTTCTGCCCCAAACTTTTTTTCACTTCCAACCCATGTCGTGCCATAATTTCTTTAGTTCGACTTGGCGTAGCAATATCTTTTTCTTCAAAAGCCATTTAGCCTTCTCCTCTTCTTGGTGATATCTGTTTAACTCGGTCAACTGCCGCTCGCAGCTCTTCTTCGGAAATGGCAAATAAATGTAGTCGATTGAGCAACTGCTTGCCATTAGTATAACCAATCGCTAAATATTCGGTTACTTCTTGCCGTAATGTAGCAGAGCCCGCCCCACCAGTTAAGCCTAAGTCCATCAGTAAACTTCGACTTATTTGTGAGCTCTCAATAGATGGCTCTTCTAGGCTTTGGTGCGCCATTTCCAGAGCTTGCCTTAGGGTTTCTGGACTAGCGTGTTCTACGCCTAGACTTGACCCTTTGCGCTTGCCAACTGCATTCTTCTTGGTGATAAAGGCATGCTTGACACCGGGGACTGCCTGTTGGATAGTGGTACGAATCTTTTCACCCGGAAAATCTGGGTCGGTCAAGACAATGACTCCACGTAAGGCATGGGCTTTAGCAATTAGCGCAAGGGTCTCTTGATTAATCTCGGAGCCATTGGTTTCAATGGTATCCACCTCTCCAAAAACCTCTCGCAAACGGCGGGTATCATCCCTGCCTTCTACCACAATAACTTCCTTTAGTGCCTTCATGATGTCTCCAATCTGAATAATCTAGCGGCATTGTCCCAAGTTTCTTGTGCCACCAGCTCTGGACTTGTTTGACGAACTTGAGCAATGGTTTCAACTACATAACGGGTGTATCCTGGTTCGTTGCGTTTGCCACGATAAGGAACTGGCGCTAGATATGGTGCGTCCGTTTCTACTAAGTAACGGTCTTTAGGAACTTCTTTAGCAGCTTGGCGAACTTGCTCAGACTTTTTAAAAGTCGTCACACCACTAAAAGAAATATGCATGCCCAAGTCTAAGAAACGCTTCATATATTCCACGTCACCGCCATAACTGTGCATAATACCGCCAATATCGTATATTTTTTCATCCTTTAAAATCCGGTACACATCCTCTGTCGCATCACGGTTGTGTATGGAAATCGGCAACTTCATCTCTCTAGCAATAGCAATTTGCCGGCGAAAAACACGTTCTTGTTCTTGCGGAGTCGCGGTATCCCAATAGTAGTCCAACCCCATTTCCCCCATGGCTACGACTTTTGGCAGCGTTAAATCCTTGATGAGCTGGTCTTCAATTGCCTTAGTATAGTTAGCAGCTTCCGTGGGGTGCCAACCGATGATGGCATAAATTTCCGGGTAATCTTGGCTCAGTTGCAGAGCTTTTTCAATCGTTTTTTGGTCAAAGCCCACTACGGCAAAGTCACTAACTTCCAACTGGTGAGCCCGCTGAATGACTTGATCTAAATCCTGAGAGAATTGCTCCACGTTTAAATGGGTATGGGTATCAAATATTTTCATGCTAAAAAGACCTTTCTTGGTTAACTGTGTCTCTTACTTTTTAAAATTAGCCACCATACGACAAATGGTCAAAAGAAGCAGACCAGTCTTGAGCTGAGCTACTTCTTTTTTAATTCTTCTATACTAAACTACTAGTTTTAGGCTACTAATTTTAGGCCACAATCATTAGGCCACTACTGACCCATTCTCTGCTTCTTGTGGTGCTAAAATAACTTGTAGTTTGCCATCTTTTTCAGCTGACAGAATCATTCCTTGGCTGATTTGACCACGCATTTTTCTTGGTTTGAGGTTGGCTACGATAACCACCTTTTTACCCACGAAAAATTCTGGATCCGGATACCATTCGGCAATACCGGATAAGATTTGACGATGATCTTGGTCACCAGCATCTAAGCGGAACTGCAACAATTTATCGGCTCCTTCAACCTTACCACAGGAGATGACCTGAGCAACTTTCAACTCTACTTTATCAAAGTCATCATATTTAATCTCTTTGTCCTTTTCAGAAACCAAAACAGTTTCTTCAGGATTCCATTGTTTTTCTTCCACAGGCACTTCCTCCTCTGCTACCTTGGCCGTCCCCTTCATTTGCTCTTGAATATAGGCTGCCTCAACTTCCAAATCTAGACGAGGAAAAATTGGTTGCCCCTTTTCAACAACCTTTGTACCACTTGGAATAATGCCAAAATGGTGGGCTGATGGGAAATCAACTAGCTTGTCGTCTTGAATATTGAGCTGTTGGAAAATAGCTTTTGGTGTTTCAGTCAAGAACGGTTGAAGCATAACCGCAATGATGCGTAAACTTTCCACCAAATAATTCATAGTACGGGCTAACTCTTCTTGACGATTCTCATCCTTAACTGCTGCCCAAGGAGTTGTTTCATCAATATATTTATTGGTACGAGAAATCAATTTCCAGATGCTGGTTAAGGCTAGTGAAAATTGCATATTGTCCATAGCCTCTTCCACTTCCGCAATCATCTCTGTCGCAGTCGCCACTAGTTCATGGTCTGCTTGACTAACTGGCGGCGTGTATGCAGGGATTTGCCCTGCGAAATATTTATTAATCATGGCAACCGTACGATTGAGGAGGTTGCCTAGGTCATTTGCCAAATCGAAGTTAATTCTTTCAACAAAAGACTCCGGTGTGAAGGTGCCATCTGCTCCGAAAGGCACTTCTCTTAGGAGGTAGTAACGAACGGCATCTACGCCATAGCGGTCGATGAGAACATCTGGGTAAACCACATTTCCCTTGGACTTGGACATCTTGCCATCTTTCATCAAAAGCCAACCGTGAGCGTAAACTTTTTTAGGTAATGGAAGCCCTAGCGCCATCAACATAACCGGCCAGTAAATGGTATGGAAACGAACAATCTCCTTACCAATCACATGAACGTCTGCCGGCCAATATTTTTGGTAAAGATGGTCATCATCCGTCCCGTAACCCAGTGCCGTAATATAATTGGAAAGGGCATCAATCCAAACATAAACCACATGTTTAGGGTCATTTGACACAGGGATACCCCAAGTAAATGAGGTTCTTGATACAGCCAAATCTTCTAAGCCTGGCTTGATAAAGTTATTAATCATCTCGTTTTTGCGAGACTCCGGTTGGATAAAGCTTGGGTTTTCTTCATAGTATTCAAGCAAGCGATCAGCGTATTTGCTCATACGGAAAAAGTAGGATTCTTCCTTAACCAGTTCCACCTCGTGACCACTTGGTGCCACCCCACCAATCATTTTGCCGTTTTCATCACGGTAGACCTCACTCAATTGTGATTCAGTGAAATACTCTTCGTCAGAAACCGAATACCAGCCCTCATACTCACCAAGATAGATGTCTCCTTGCTCTTCTAGTTGTTGGAAGATTTTTTGGACTGCTGTCTTGTGGCGGTCTTCAGTCGTACGGATAAAGTCATCATAGGAAATATCCAAACGTTTCCATAGTGCTTGGATGTTATTGATGATACCGTCCAAAAACTCTATCTCGCTCACTCCAGCTTTTTCTGCCGCTTGTTGAATTTTTTGCCCATGTTCATCGGTTCCGGTTAAAAAATAGGTATCAAAGCCTTGTAATCTCTTGTAGCGAACCATGGCATCACTGGCCACATTTGTGTAGGCATGCCCAATATGCAAATTGCCACTAGGATAGTAAATCGGTGTTGTTAAATAAAATGTCTTCTGTTCAGTCACGAATGAGTGCCTCCTTAGATTTTCCTTAGTATGACTAAGTTTACTTTATGAGCTAGATAAGGTTCTAGCCTAAGTTTTGCTTCTGTAATAGTATATCACATTGGTGGGGCTTTTGATTGGAAAAGATGATAAAAATACTGCGAAACCACTTGGATTCCGCAGTATATTGAGTTCATTATGATTCGTAAAGCTATACCTTCTGAATTGCTAAAGTACTTTTTATATTCCGAATGGGAGCTGGGCAAAAAGTCTGTAATAAAATAAAAAATTTTCTAAATCATAAAAAAGTTCCCCAGAAATTTATCCGAAATAGGAACGGTGGCACCGCCGAAAGCCTTGGTCTCACCGGCTTAGCTGTCTACGTGGCTGTAAATCGGCTGAAGCCGAAACATCCACTGTGCGTCAGCTATGCTTTACACCGTTCTATAAGGATAAATTTCTGGGGAACTCTTTTATTTGGTTACCATTTGGACTTTTTGCCCAGCCCCTATATTACGCAATTTTTATATCCTAACTTCATTTTACAGTATTTAATTCATTTGTTTCTTGAAGTTAATCACTTTGTTCAGTTGCTGCATAACGGGAATCCCTACTAGCATGACTACAATTTCGCCGGTGAAGGTTTGGGCGTAGCTGAGCCAAAATGGTAGTTCAAGTACGATTAAGAGTTCGATGGCAACTAAGAAAATCATAACTGAAAAAATAATGGCTAAGGCAATCATCTTTTGAGTATCTGTTTTTAGATAGCGGAAGACTACGAATCCGATTAATAGAGAAGAAACGGTATGTCCTAACCCAAAAACTAAGTCGTACCAACCAAGTCCTGATGTCGACATGAAGATGGTATTGGCTAAGATAACCCCACCCACGATACCATAAAAATATTTTTTGTCAAAAACAATTAAGTGATTTAACATTTCAGCAATACGGAATTGGATGCTCCCGAATGACATAAATGCAAAAACTGTCGTGATGACAACATAAAGTGCGGCAATAATCGCATTAACGATTAGTACCTTTGTTTGATTTGCTTTCATAATTTCCTCCTAGTTTTTTGACTGCGTGGGATGGTAGACGAACCACGCGTTGCTTTGCAACTGCATTAGTATATCATGATGAGGTTGGCTAGACAAGGTAGCTTATGGTACGAACAACTGGATCTTGAATAATAGAAATGAAAATTGTTTTTCAAATTTCGACCAAAAGAGCCACCTCTAACTGCTCTTACTCAGTTAAAGGTGACTCTGTTTGATTTAGTTTAGTTCATTTGTCTATTTCTTTTGTGCTTTTTTTAAAGAGATTCCACCAAGTGATACGAAAGCTAATGCTACTAATGTGTATAGAAGCGTTGATTCCGTTCCAGTTTTCGGAAGAATAGGTTTATTAGTTGTCGGTGTTGGTTTGACACCTGGTTTAACTGGGGGTACTGGTTTGCTAGGAATATTATTATCATCTGGTTTCGGCTTAATTTCTTGCCAAGTATTGGTGATTGTCATTCCAGATATAGTTTTTACATATCCAGTTGGCACTTTTACTTCATCCACAGTATAGTCATATGCCTTACCTGCAGCATCTGTCACATCTAAATCTGTCCATGTGTGACTTAGAGTACCATTTTCAAGTGTTACTGGGTCTCCTAATGCTTCTCCATTTCTGAAGAGTTGAACTTGGATTTCTGGTTTATTGTCCGGACCATTTACCCACACTTTTGTCATGCTAACGGACGTTTTCGGTGACACGTACTTGTTAGTAATGGTTGTTCCTTCTACTGTCTTGGTGTAGTTTTCCGGCACTTTTACTTCATCCACGGTATAGTCATATACCTCACCTGCAGCATCTGTTGCATCTAAGTCTTTCCATGTATGACTTGTAGTACCGTTGGCTAGTGTTACTGGGTCTCCAAAGGCTTCTCCATTTCTGAAGAGTTGGACTTGAATTTCTGGTTTTTCTTCTGGTCCATCTACCCATACCTTTGTCATGGTCACTTCGGTTTTTGGGGATTCATACTTGTTGGTGAATGTCACTGTTGTCGCAGTTAAGTCTTTAGCTTCACTTTGGTAGTTAAGCAGAGGTAACTCTTGAACGGTATAGGTATAAACTTTGCCTTCAATAGAAGTTGCTGGCAAGCTATTCCATGATAGAGTTGTGTTGCCTGCAGTTAAAATTAGTGGGTCTCCAAAAACTTTTCCATCTTGTAGAAGTTGGAATTTGGCTTCTGGACGGTTAGTTGCATCACCGCCTACCCATTCTTTCGTTACCGTGAAGCTAACAACGCCTGGTGTATAGGTGTTGGTGATAGTATTGCCTTCTAGCGTCTTCACATAGTTGGCTGGTGTTGCCACTTCATCAACAGTATATTCATAGGTTTTTCCATCCGCGTCCGTTACGTCTAAATCGGTCCACGTATGATTTGTTGTACCATTTGGTAGGCTTACAGGGGCACCTAAGGCTACTCCATTTCTAAAGAGTTGGACTTGGATCTCTGGTTTTTCAGCTGGGCCATTCACCCATACCTTCTTAACAGTCACTTCTGTTTTCGGCGACACATATTTGTTGGTAATAGTTGTTCCTTCTACTGTCTTGGTGTAGTTTTCTGGAACAGCTACTTCATCTACGGTGTAGACATAGACTTTCCCATTAGCATCTGTTACATCTAAATCGGTCCACGTATGGTTGGTGGTGCCGTTTGGTATTGTGACTGGATCACCCAAAGCTACGCCATCTCTAAGAAGCTGAACTTGAATTTCTGGTTTGTCTGCTGGGCCACCTACCCATGTTTTATCAACTGTAACTTCAGTTTTTGGTGATACATAGGTGTTGGTGATGGTATTTTTTTCTAAAGTTTTGGTGTAGTTTTCTGGAACAGCTACTTCATCTACGGTGTAGACATAAACTTTCCCATCAGCATCTGTTACATCTAAATCGGTCCACGTATGGTTGGTGGTGCCGTTTGGTAATGTGACTAGGTCACCCAAAGCTACGCCATCTCTAAAGAGTTGGACTTGAATCTCTGGTTTGTCTGCTGGGCCACCTACCCATGTTTTTGTCACTGTGACTTCAGTTTTCGCAGATACATAGGTGTTAGTGATAGTATCTCCTTGCACAGCCTTGGTGTAGTTTTCTGGCACAGCTACCTCATCAGCAGTATAAACATAAGTCTTACCGTCTGTGTCCGTCTCATCCAAATCAGTCCACGTATAAGTTGTGGTGCCATTTGCTAGACTTACTGGATTACCAAGAGCTACCCCATCTCTGAAGAGTTGAACTTGAATCTCAGGTTTGTCACTTGGTCCACCTACCCAAACTTTGTTGATGGTGTAGTCGGTTTTTGGTGACACATATTTGTTGGTAAAGGTTGCTGAGGTTGCTGTTACATCTTTGGCCTCACTTTGATAATTGGCAGTTGGTAACTCTTGTACAGAATAGGTGTAGGCCTTGCCATCGATAGAGGTTGCTGGCAAGCTATTCCATGAAAGTGTAGTATTTCCTGCAGCTAAAGTTAGTGGGTCGCCAAAGACTTTTCCGTCTTGTAAGAGTTGGAATTTAACATCTGGACGGTTTTTGCTATCTCCCCCTACCCATTTCTTCGTCACGGTAAAACTGACAACGCCCGGTACATAGATGTTTGTGATAGTATTTCCATCATTTCTTTTCACGTAATTACTTGGTGTTGCCACCTCATCGACGGTATAAACATAGGCTTTACCATCTTTGTCATTTTGATCTAAATCGGTCCAGGTATAACTTGTAGTTCCACTTGGCAAAGTTACTGGGTTACCAAAAGCTTGTCCATCCCTAAAGAGTTGAACTTGAATCTCTGGCTTCGTTGCTGGTCCGCCCACCCACATCTTGGTCACAGTCACTTCAGTTTTTGGACTAACGTATTTGTTGACAACGGTATTGCCATTGATAGTTTTTGTATAGTCACTTGGTACAGCCACTTCATCAACCGTGTAGACATAGTCTTTCCCGTTGGCATCCGTTTTATCTAGATTGGTCCAAGTATATTCAAGAGTGCCATTTGGTAGCGTTACTGGGGCACCTAAAGCGACGCCATCTCTGAAGAGTTGGAGCTGAATATCTGGTTTAGCTACCGGTCCACCCACCCAATTTTTCTTACCTGTATACTCTGTTTTTGGTGATACATAGGTATTGGTAATGGTGCGGTCTTTGACGACTTTAGTATAATTTTCAGGTACAGCTACTTCATCGACAGTGTAAACATATGGGACGCCATCAACATCTTGAGCGTCTAAATCTGTCCATGTGTAACTTGTTGTTCCGTTCGGCATGCTTACTGGGTTACCGAATGCTTGCCCGTTTCTAAAGAGTTGAACTTGGATTTCTGGTCTAGTTTCAGGCCCACCCGTCCAAACTTTTTCAACGGTGAAGTCTGTTTTTGGTGATACGAAGGTGTTTGTAATAATCGCTCCATATGAGTCTTTACCTTCTGTAACGGCATAATTATCGTAAGTCGTTCCTACTAGATTATTGCCATCCGCATCCACTTCGATCACACTGTAATCAATCTCAATTCCTTGAGCTGTATATTTTGGAAGATTATTGAAGGTATAGGTAGCGTTCGTTTTAGCTACTTCTTGACGTTGGTTTGCTACTGGCGTTGGATTAGCAGTAGAACCTTTTTCTTTGCTCATTAGTTGGAAGTAAACCGTTGGACGATCTTGCTCTTGTCCACCATTCCAAACTTTTTTAGTCTCATAAGACGTTTCAACCCGTTTGTTGAAGACATTAATTAAGGTCGGTTTTGCTGAGTCAACTGTCAAAACATGTTCTGTTCCGTCAAGGATGTACCATGATTTGGTCTCTACTTCTTTTAAAATATATTTTCCATTTGGTAAAGCTGGTGTAATAGCATAGCCTTGTGCGTCTGTTACGATAGTGTGCGTAATTGTTGGATCTGTTTGGCTTGTAACCGTGAATTTAACCCCTTCGATAGGAATTGATTTGTTTAAGTCATCCAGTTTTGTGACACGGATTTTACCTGCCAAATCACCTTGGCCAGTAGCGCCCTCTAATTGAACCGCATTCCTCGAAATACTATGGTAGTTTCTTGTAACTATGGTATTTCCAATTTTGGTGAAAGGAATTAAATCGATATTATTTTCAGAAATTCTTACTGTATTTCTTACTTCGGTATTATCACCTGTTGTCGTCGTGTGATAATCTAAAATATAGGATTTCGTTCCAACATTCGTTAAAGTTATCTTAAAGGACATACCATCTTGTGCAATCACTAACTTATCAGACAAATCAACCCTACCTAAGTCTTTATAGCTGGTTATGTTTGCTGAATCTGGACTATCAAACTTTACTTCCCGTAAGATGAACGAGTCAGGGATGTATTGCACTAAAGTCTTACTGGTGTCAATCTCATCAGAGATAACCACAGGTCCCGTCAAGTTTCTAGCCATTCTATTAATACGTAGGTTGTAAAACATATATGGTTTTGTAGGAAGACTACCACCATTTTTATAGAGGAGTTCATTTTCAACAATTTGGTCACTAGTAACAGCGTTTCTTAGAATCTTGAATTCAAAGTCCTCAATTTTAATCGTAGCTGTTTCGCCAACATTTACACTAGTCAAGTCGAGAGTAGCTTGAATGTTAAATAGCCCTTTAACATTTAAACGCCCTTCAACCGTTTTATTGAAGACAATTCTTAGTATTCCACCCTTGCCACTAGCGTCTGGAACTACTGTCATGGTTCCAAATGTTTCATTCGGATTGTCCGGGTTGACTACTGGTTTAGTGGTTGCTGTTAATTCAATCTCTGCTGGAATCTTGACTTCAAAAAAATCTCCTTCTTTTAAGGCGTCACCATATTTAGATGCGTCATAGTGTCCTAATAACCTAAAAAAGGAACCTGTCGTAGATGCTGTGATATCTTGGTCATTTGAAGCACTTTTAATGGCTAGACTAGTAATTAGGTCTGTATATTGAACGGGTTCGCCCGCTCGTAGAAGACTAGCTTTTTCAACCTTCTTTTCTTCCGTTGGACTAGACGCCGATGGAGCACTAGTCTCACTTGTAACGGTTGTTTCGGTCTCAACAACACGTGTCCTTGAATCAATTGAACTACTTGCTGCTTGCTCTGAAGCAGGGGTGACAGGAGGTGCTTGTGCCTGCTCCTCTGTTGTTATTGAACTTTCTTTCTCAGATACATTTTGATCGGTTACATTGAGAGAATTTTGAGTCGAACTATTGCTGCTTTCTGTTTGAATCTCACTGGTCAATTCTGTGTTAGAAGGCGTAACGACACTTGATGAATCGATAGAATCATTTGCAAATACGGAACTTGCTGGCAACATTGTATTAGTTGTCATCAAAGCAATTGTCAAAAGTACTCCTAATTTATTCCACCATTTCCTACCCATATTCTGATCCCCTTTCTTTTTGTTATAAAAATCTCCATAATACGTTTGTATTACGCATCAATATAGATGCTTATACCTATACTATATCAAATATGCCTTATTCTTAGAAATATTTCAGCCCAAACCCATATTTTTGTCACATGTCACACTTTATGTCATTAATAAGACAAATTTCCAATCCTGACTAACTAAATAAAAAATGCACTACCGCAAGCCCATAAGGTCACTTTCGATAGTGCATTTTGTAGTTATTGGCTACTTAATTACTTGTATATTAGCCAAAAAATTATTGTAGGCGTTAGCTTTATAACGGAATCAAGTTTGTAAGAGGCCTTAAGAAAGTTGCCTTATAAAATAAAATTACCTCTACAGCCTCTAGTCATTTTCGGAAGAGATTTTCAAAAAACGTATTAAATAATTTAGTTGCAACTGATTCTGGGACATTTTCTAACCATTTAATAATATGTCCAAGAATCACTAACTCGTTAGTACGCAACCTAAATGGTTCAAGCTGATGTATAATATTTGGAACGATGTCTAAGAATGCATCTACCAGTTCTGGTTGAACAATTGCATAGCGTTTCCCACTAGGATTCGATGCAGTTTCTAGATCTTTAAAGAAGGACAATGATTCATCTGTCATCAAAAAAGAAACATTTATCTCATTAATGCCCAAATCATTTTCATCATCTAACAAATAAATGTTAACTTTCGGCTTAGCAGAAAGCACTATTAAAGCACGTTTCAAAATATAGATACGGTATTTCATTGGTAAGACTACCATTTTACCGCCAACTTGGATGCGTCCGGTTTTAATAAAATGTTTCACAGCTGTTTTAGTGATAATAGCATAGATTTCATTTTTGAAAAAAATCTTTTCAAACTCTTCGTAACTTGCATCTATGAGACTGATATCTCTTGTTAGAAAATTCGTTGCAAAATCACTTGGAAAAAAGTAAGAACTAAAAAATCCCGAGAATATTATTTTGATCCCTTTTGGAGTTTCTTTACTCCATTCATTATCATCTGGGGCCATAAATGATTGCTTAACGATCTGGAATTTATCGTCAAAAATTTTAGAGTTCTTCTTGAAAATCAGATCATACTGGTCTTTCAACGTAGTGATATTTAACGAAAATAAACCTGTTTTTGAATAGGTTAGCCAACCTAATGCAACATCCTTGAAATACAGAAATTCATCTAGAAACATATCTTCATAGATATATGCTTTTATTTCAAAATAAGAGCTTTTTAGAAATTCTACGGCAAAAACATAAAAATCATTCTCTTTCATTTGCATCAACTGCTGTTTATCGATTGCAATATGAAAGGTAATCGTACGTTTTTCAACAAAATTAATCTTACTAACAAACTTATTCATTAAAAATACCAAATCATTTACGGAAATGGTGGAATAGATATTTAAATCTTTTGAAGTTGAGGCAAGTAGCTTTGTAAAATCTGCATAAAGAGTTTCTCTCATTTGATTGAGATCCATTATAATCCTTGTTTCACCATTGCTCTCCTCTTCAGAATCTTTTACTTGTTTTTCATTCTCCAGTACAAACTGTGACTGTGATTGGTAATATGATCTCTCAAAAAGCCCAACGATCGTACGTTGAACCTCAGCTTGGTTTCTTAAAGGAACCTTAATTTGACACAAAGCTAGTAGATTATCCTCTAAACCGTTGTCTATTATCGCTTCCGCAAATACTTGTGCCATTACCGAAAAAATATAGCTACTATTCTTCTCAGAAGGGATACGTCGACCATTTTTCCATTTGGACACAATTGTCCGGTCGTATTTTAGTGTTTTTGCGATGTCTCCAACTTTCACGCGTGTTAAAAAAAATAGTTTTTGCAATAGTAAGTCAAAATTCATATTATTCTCCCAAATGATTTTCATTTTGCTTATCGGACTGGTGATGGTTTTAACAATATCATTACATGTTTTAGTCACTATTCCTCTAATTTCAAACTGAAAAGTCACTAGCTTATACTTATTCTAATGTTACCTCATTCACCTCATATTAAGCAAGCTGAAATATCTAACCACCTGAACATTTGGTCTTTGATCTAAAAATCTCTCCTAAAGCTTTCTGTAGTGTCAATAGTCTCTTTAAATTTTTCTTTTGAATCTCGGCAACGTCTAGTACCTAATCTTCACTTTTTTGATTTTGACTAACCACTAGGACCACAACTAATCTTTGTAAAAAAATACATCTACTACTTTTTCAATCTCCATTCCTTATGTTCACTTTACTATTGATACTAAACAAAAGAGTTTCCATAAAAGGGCAGAAACAAACATTTAGAGTGCAGTTGCTGTTTCGATATTAGTCTATAACAGATAGATGGCTAGATTGTGAGACCTAGGCTCACGGTAGCACCATTGTTTCAATTCTAAGCCTTTCTCGGAAACTCTTTAGAGGGATAATACTGTTCCTTAGTGGGTGTAGTCACTTTGCCTTGCCGACTACTTCTTAAAACTATTCAAATACTGTTTTGAAAAAACTTGACTGAAAAAGACGCTGCCCATCTGTCCATGGTTGCAATCCGTTCTCTCAGCAATTGTTTTTAGCTTCGTTGGTTTCCAATCAGATAAAGTGTTTGTTTGGAGATGGTGGAAAAAGATTGAATAATTATGATTGGTACGTGAGTCAATTAAGCCATTTGAAAAGATACTCAAGAACCCTGCCATCATAGCAAAGGCGTTTCCTAAATCCCCCGTAATCCAATTCTTCATTCGCAGACTTCCTTCCATATGATGACTAGGTTTTTTGGCCACAAAAGTTTGGAACTCTTCTTGAAAATAGTAGGCCAATTCCTGACTGGTGATTTCATCATTAAACCATAGTTCTTCGACATTATGTTCAACACTGAGCGTTAAAATTCGTTGGATAGGGTTTGACAAGGTGGAGTCTAGCGGATTTTTTTGTAAAGACAAAAACTGCGTTAGCAATTCTACTTGTAACTGGGTAAGTTTTGGTTTCGTTTCTGCTTGTGACACACGTAAAATGTCTTGGCTCAAGCGATGTAAATAATCCTTAGACAGTACAGGTAACAACTGGAAATGATTGATTAGGACAGCTTCCATAAAACTGATGCTAGATTGGCTAGACAAGTCATTAATCCATAAGGGCACCTCGTTTTCTTGAACTTCTAAATATTGTGGGTAAAAAACGTGAGCCAGATAACCAAGTAGTGTGTGTAGCTGCTGTGCGAATGTGAACCGTTTGGGCAGAAAAATAGTGTAGGAGCACTTGTCCAACTGGTGAATAGATGGCAGATGGTGTTCCGCAAAAACAATTTCAATCGTAAAATCAGCAAAAATTTGTTTGAAATATTGGATTTGATTTTCCAAAACTTCAGCTATTTCGGATTGGCTTAAGGCTGAAAGAAACTGTCTATCTGATGAAAAATCTTCTCCTTTTTTCAATTTCCCATAAAAGTTTTGGTAATTTTTTCGATAGGATTGAATTTGACTTGAATAGTGCTTTGTTAAGGCAGAGCCAAAACGATGTTCCAGCACTTCTTGGTGAGTCATAGATTTTTTCCCGTAAAGAATCGAAAAATATTCTTGTAAAAAATATTTGTGCTTGTCTAATTGTGAGCAAAAATCACGAATATTGTTCTCTTTGATAGCTTGGTTCCACTGGGTGGTGAAATGCCTAACGTAGTCATGATATGGCCGGTTAAAATGCTCCATGGATAGTTTGCTTTTCAGTAACAGGGGGTACACTCTTTGGTATTGGGCACACCCATACTCACTGAGAATTGTCTGGTTTCGTTTTAAGAATTCTAACAAATGAAGATTTATAATGGATTGAAACTGATAATCAACAGCATTCAAGTTGGATGGTAACTCTTGTATCGGTTCCGGCATGGGAATTTGAGAGTTTTTTAGGTAGTCTATTTTCCGTATGGTATCAAGCGAAACTAGTTCTTCAATGATAGCGATAAACTCAAGTAATTCTATTTCTTTAGTGTCCGGTTTGCTTTCTATATTTATGCTTTCTGAATTATTAAGTATTTTATCCATAATACACCTCTAAAATCTGTTTTTACTCAATATATCATATAAACTAGTTTTTTGTTAATTAGCATTGATGATTTGTTAAAAGTTTAATTTGTTGTGATAATTTAGTCATAATTTGGTGGAAATTCTACTATTATTAATATAGATAGACCAATATTTACACTCCCTCAGTTCTTTAAGCGTTGTTAGCTAATTATGAGAAATAAACTCCCCTCTTAGACTTTTCCGGGGATTAGAGATTTCCTTATCCCCGGAAACCAATCAGTTTGGACTGTTTTTCTCATAATTGACTATATCTTAAGCTATTTCTACTCAAATTTAGTCTTTATAGCTTGTTTTATGAGAAACAAAACCACTTTTAAACTATTTGCAGGGAATAGAGAGTTTCTTATCCCCACAAACTACTTATTTTTGACTACTTTTCTCATAATTGACTAGTTTCCAGGCCATTCCTATTCAATTCTAAACTTTTGGAACTTTTTTATGAGAAACGGAACCACTTTTTAAACTTTTCCGGGAATATAGGGGTCTTTTATCCCCAGAACTCAATTGATTACCTCTATTCTCTAATAAGAAACCATCACCTCAGGCTTAACCATTTAAAGGTGACTTATAACAAATTAGCCCTCACCCCTCCTTTAAGCAAGCAAAAAAGAGTCTCCACCTCCTCTACCAGTAATCTACACTATCGTTTTGATTTCCAACAGAGGAGCTAGTGACTCCACTCATAGCAAATTCCTCAATCCTTAGGAATGGGACTGGGCAAAAAGTTCGTATTGTAAGACAAAACAAAAGAGTTTCCTAGAACTGTATCAGAAATAACGGTGTATGAGCATAGCTGGCGCACAGTAGCTGTGTCGACTTTAGTCGATTACAGATACGTAGACAGCTAAGTCGTGAGACCTTGGCTCACGGCGGTGCCACCGTTTTTATTTCTGATACAGTTCTAGGAAACTCTTTTGTGATTTAGGAATAAATTTTATTGATACAGACCTTTTGCCCAGTCGCAGTTTATTGTATTTTTTCTAGACTTTCATTAACTACTACTTTAACGTCAGCCATTCCCAGGCTAGCTCCAAATAGTGGAAAACCTGGTTCTAGAATACGTCCATTTTTAAGGGGTCCAATGGATAAGGGGTCAAAGCCAACTTGTTCTATAATCGCTTCAACCTCTTTGACAGCTTCCTGGTCATTTCCAGCGACTAGTACTACTTTTCTGTTTTCCTTACTATCTAACCGTGCATCATCGGCTAGGTTGTGGTATCCGATGTGATTGAAGGCTTTGACAAGCTTGCTTTGGGTAAAATAATCTTGTACGCGTTCGGAAGACGAATAGTCCGCATCGGAATAGACTTGAGAGGTACCGTCGACTTCCCACCAGTAGTTCATGGCGTCAATCATAATCTTGCCTTTGAAGAGTTCTGACTTGAGCGTTTTGTACTTACTTAATGGGAGGGCTAGGATAATGATGTCCGCTACCTCACTGATTTCTTGATTGGTGGACACAAAGGCTCCGGGAACTAGAATATCGATGGTCATTTGTATCTTTTCAACCGAACCTGAAGCAGAGATATAGGTCGTGTAGCCGCCCCCTACTGCTAGGTTACCCAGTGTAATGCCTAATTTCCCAGCTCCTATAATCCCAATAACAGGTTTTATCATCTTAGTTACCTTCTTTCAGCAATTCTTTGATACGTGGGATAACTTTTGTTCCGAATAATTCGATGGTTTTGAACCGTTCTTCTTGGGTTTGTCCATTCATGCCGTAAACTAGGTCAAAGCGTTGGATACCCATTTCTTTGATGGCTCTCACCATTTTTCTAGCCACTGTTTCTGGACTACCTACATAATAAGAACCTCTTGCCACTTCATCTTCAAAATGTTCTTTGGTCATACGACCCCAGCCACGTTCTAACCCAATCTTGTCCATAAAAGGAACGATGTATTTCCATGCATTTTCAATAGCTGTTTCGTCATCGTCTGCAATAAGGCCAAATGAGTGCATACCGATTGGTTGCGCTTTGTGACCGAATTTTTCAAGAGCTTGGTTATAGAGGTTGATGTAGGGTTTGAACCGGGTTGGTTGTCCGCCAATAATCGCTAACATTAACGGGTAACCATATCTTGCTGCTCTGATGACAGATTCGGGAGTTCCACCGACACCAATATGAGTGTCCAGGCGGTGCTCAGTCATTTTAGGGAAAACTTCCATTTCATTAAGGGTTGGTGTAAATTTCCCTTCCCACGTGATTGGTCCACCTTGCACTAACTTATCAAACAAGGCTGTTTTTTCTTCGAACAGGTCATTGTAATCTTCTAAGTCGTAACCAAACAACCCATATGATTCGGTAAATGACCCTCTGCCTAACATGATTTGTGCCCGGCCGTTAGAGATAGCATCTAAGGTAGCGAAGCGTTGGTAAACACGGATTGGGTCATCAGAACTTAAAACGGTAACCCCAGTTCCTAAGGTAATTTTTTCTGTGGTAGATGCAAGGGCTGCTAGAATAATCTCTGGGCTAGAGATAGAAAATTCTTCTCTATGGTGTTCGCCTAAAGCGAAAATATCCACGCCTACTTTTTCAGCCAACTGCCCTTCCTTAACAATGTTGCGGATGGACTCTTCATAGGATATTTTTTCACCTGTTTCTGCATCAATAGCTACGTCCCCAAATGTGTCTAAACCAAATTTAATATCTTCAAAATTCATAGTGATCACTCCATTTTAATTCGTATGTCTTTTACGACACCTGTTGTACATTTATAATTATAACTGTATTCTACAATTTTACAATGGACAATCCATTACCGCTGTCGCATTTGCGACAAAACTACTCAAGTGTTGCGAAATTTGTAGTGTTGTATTTAAAAACGGCTGGAAAATGAGTTATTTACTATTTAAGCAAAAGGAGTTCCCGAGAACTATATCCAAAATAATGGTGCAAAGCATAGCTGATGCACAGTAGCTGGTGGATCTGGACAAAAAGTCCGTGCTGCCATTTAAACAAAAGAGTTTTGCGAAAAAGCTTATCAGAAATAACGGTGTAAAGCATAGCTGACGCACAGTGGATGTTTCGGCTTCAGCCGATTACAACCACGTAGACAGCTAAGCCAGTGAGACCAAGGCTCACGGCGGTGCCACCGTTATTTCTGATAAGCTTTTTCGCAAAATTCTTTTGTGATTTAAAAAAAATAGATATTAGTCATTATGGACTTTTTACTAAACCCATACTACCATTCTAATTTCCAAAAAATAAGCTGGAGATAAAGTTTTCATCAGCAAAAACCTTATCTCCAGCTCTGTCTTCTATTATTTTGTAATCTCAGTTACGATACCAGACCCAACTGTTCTGCCACCTTCACGGATAGAGAAAGTTGTTCCTTGTTCAACCGCAATCGGGTGGATTAACTCTACATCAATCGTCACGTTATCTCCCGGCATTACCATTTCCGCATCGGCTGGTAATTGAATATTTCCAGTCACATCAGTGGTATGGAAATAAAATTGTGGGCGATAGTTGTTAAAGAATGGTGTATGACGTCCGCCTTCTTCCTTAGTCAAAACATAGATTTCAGCCTTGAACTTGGTGTGCGGTGTGATGGAACCTGGTTTAGCTAAGACTTGACCTCTTTCAATCTCGTCTCGAGTGATACCTCTTAGTAACAAACCAACGTTGTCACCAGCTTCACCGTAGTCAAGTGTTTTGCGGAACATTTCAATTCCGGTTACAACAGCTTTTTTAGCTTGATCACGAATACCGATAATTTCTACTTCGTCACCTACTTTGACAGAACCGCGCTCGATTCTTCCAGACGCTACTGTTCCACGACCGGTAATGGAGAAAACATCTTCCACTGGTAGTAAGAACGGTTTGTCTGTGTCACGTTCAGGTGTAGGAATTTCTGCATCCACGGTATCCATTAAGTCCAAGATAGCTTGTTCTGCTTCTGCATCCCCTTCAAGAGCCTTCAAAGCAGAGCCTTTAATAACCGCAATGTCATCTCCTGGGAAATTGTATTCTGTTAATAATTCACGAACTTCCATTTCCACTAAGTCGATCAATTCGTCATCATCTACCAAATCGGTTTTGTTTAAGAAGACGACTAGATGTTTCACACCAACTTGGCGAGATAGTAAGATATGCTCACGTGTTTGAGGCATTGGGCCATCTGTTGCGGAAACCACTAAGATAGCGCCGTCCATTTGTGCTGCTCCGGTAATCATGTTTTTAACGTAATCCGCGTGTCCTGGTGCATCAATATGGGCATAGTGTCGTTTTTCGGTTTCGTATTCTACGTGGGAAGTGTTAATAGTGATCCCACGTTCACGTTCTTCTGGTGCTGCATCAATACTATTATAATCTTGAGGGTTTGCTAGGCCTTTTTTCCCTAATACTGTAGTGATTGCTGCTGTTAATGTTGTTTTTCCGTGGTCGACGTGTCCGATTGTACCGATGTTTACATGTGGTTTTGTTCTTTCATAATGTTGTTTTGCCATTTTACAAACCTCCTATAGTTTTTTCTTGCAGATTCACCGTTTACAAAAGTAATCTGAATCTACTACCTATTATAAGTCAAAATTGGTCAAAGTCAAGCCTTTTGTTTTGACTCTTGAGTAAACGGTGTTGCTTTTACGACACATGTCGTATATACTCATTTTAAAGGAAAAGCTAGAAAATACAATAGACAAAAACCTACGACTGTTGTAATTGCAACAAATGGCTAGGTTTGTCGTGGAGGAGTGAATCTTATGGCTATAGCAGCTGAGGTGGATATTCGAACGAGGCGGACACGGAAGTTGATTTTGGATTCTTTTAAGGACTTGCTACATGAAAAGACTTTTGAGTCTGTGCGCATTTCTGATATTACCAATAAGGCAGAAATTAATCGGGCAACATTTTACAATCATTTTATGGACAAGTATCAGCTCTTGGATGTTTTGACCGAGGAGACCCTGTTGGCACATATTCGGGCAAACTTGACTGAGAACGAGGTATATTCGCCTGACTTAATGAAAAACATCTATCTAACCTTGACAGATTTCCATACGGACATGTCGGCCATCTGTCGGAAAAATTATGTGGAAGACCTTGCCTTGTACACTAGTCAGGTCTTGCGAGAAGAGATTAAACAAACGATTTTGCGCTCTATTCAATTGAAGTATGTGAATGGAGACCGTCAGCGTTTGGAGGCTTTGTCTGCTACCTTGAGCTGGTTTGTTATTGGACTGGCCTATGAGTGGAAACGGTCAAAAAATATTTCAGCGGAAGACTATTTTGAGCGGTTTCGGGAGGATTATGAGAGATTGATATTCGATGAGAAAGAAGAAGCTAGTAGATAATTAGTCGATACCTGAAGCAATTTGCTTTTAACCCGCACGTTTTAGTTGCAGCAAATGAATAAAAAACTATTAAGTAGGTTAACCACTTAATAGTTTTTTTATTTGTTAACAATAATAGTCATATTTGAGCAGAACGTAAATATATACCATTTTATCCCTTAAACTAAAGGAGTGATTGGAGTATAAAAACTTGAAAAAACTTACTAACTCCTAACACTCTGGAAATTTAGGAGTTTCAGGAAGTGGAGGTATAGATGGATGCAAACTTTCTAATTCTTGATGAATCGCTTGAAATTCAGGTGTTGCTTGGTGTTGATTTTGAATCATTTTACCTTCGATTCGTTCTAAAGTTGGTTTGATTTCTTGAATTGATAACTTGCGGTTCAATTCAGTTTCTAGAGTATTCTTTGGACTGATAGATGATGTTTCTAAACTAGAGTATAATTTTACCCCTTTTCGATTATAAAGGCGTATATCACTAAATAAGCCCGTTTTATGAAGTACTTCTAAATTGGTAGGTAAGTTTTTAACCACAATATCATGTGCTTGTTTTGGTGTTGCCCTGGCCGTTACAGCATTTCTTCTAAACATATCTTCATATCGTTCAATCGTACCTAGATAGGATTGAATCTTAGGCACCGCCATAACATACAATTTTGTTTGATATCCTTTTGCTTGCAACATTTCAGCTGTTTGTATAGGCACGTCTACTGTCCGTCCTGTACCCTCAATCACTAAATTATAGCCTTGATCGCTTAATCGTTTAATCAATTCTTCAGTCATTTGGTTAGAAAATGGAGTAACTTGTTCTACTACATTTTTTCCATACATATCAACTAATGCTTCAAAATTAGGATGTTGTTGCTTAAATGTATCATTATCAATAACAATATGATTTCCTTTAGTTTCTTCAGTAATCACATTTCGCAAACCTGTTTTTCCTGAACCTGGTTGCCCTCCTAACAAAAAAGCGGTTGGTGATTCAACCACTTTTTTACCTTGAACTAGTTCTTTTAAGTTATCCGTCACACGATTTTCAAATTGTTTTTCAGTAAAATTTACAATATCAGCCATTTTATGCAGCTTCCTTTTTCACTAAAATCTGTTTAGAATACTTATCCATAGAAAGCCAATAATCATCGATAGATTTTAAATCCTCCAATGAATAATCAAACAAATTAACACGTTTAGCTAATTTTAATTGATTTAACAAATTAACTGCCAACAATTGAGAGTTTTCCATATCTAATTCATGATTTAAAACATAATTCAATACTCTATTATATACACTAGCAGAAAATTCATTGATAATCTCGATTTGATATGTTTTTTCATAATCTAATTCCATTCATTATCCACTCCTTTTTGACATTACCTTGTAATTACACTTATTATAACCTGTTTTACACCAATTGTCTGTTTAACACTAAATCTAAACAATTACTTTACAAATGAAACAAAATCAATATGCTCAAAGTACTGAAGTGTATGCATTCCATGGTAAGGAATAATACAAAGTACGACTATGTGTACACGGTCTCTAAGGACTAATCTATGACACTAATATAACATAACCCTCTTCAAAAAAATAGGAAAAGGGAGGCTTATTTGGCGTGCTCACATTTTCTAAAATAGCCACCAATAATCCTCCTCTCCTATGGAAAACGCAGAAAAGTAAAAATCACCTGCATTTATTTTTGTGATTTAGGAATAGCTGTTATCCTTTAAGGACTTTTTGCCCAGCTCCTTAATCCTAGAATTTTTTAGTTTGATTTATAAGGAGATGAATTGGAGGGCTAAAAATACAAGTAGGCTGTAACTGATTAGGCTTATAAAAAGGATGTATTTTATCCTCATAAACTTGTAGTGATCGACCTTATCGGCGAATCTAGAATTGATCATGTACTCCGAGATAAATGTTGCCGTGGTGACTAAAATGACAAATAGCAGATAGTGCAACCACGGATTGGATGGGCTGAATTTGAAGAAAGACAGACCGATTATGAGCGCAAGTAGACTATACGTGATAGAGAATTGATAGGTTTCGAGAGAGAAGAATTTTTTAGACATATTTGCCACTCCTTGCTTTATGGATTCAGGCTTATCCCCAATACGGGTTGTGGAAGCCTATTATATAATGCAAAGTCATATAACTTTAGAGAACTATTCCGGGAATAAACCACGCTAACCTGACCGGTAAACTACTTGTATCTTTGGAGATTCCTACTAAGATTAGCAGTGTAGGGATAACAAAATTTCTTGCAATAAATAGTAAAGGGATGTTATAAGGAACGCTAACTGTATAACAGGCATAAATGATAAGAGCCGTAATAATCAAAACGAATACATGACCTTTTTTTACTTCTAAATGCATAGATTCTACCTCCTAGCTTCGGTTGCTCCACAAGATTTCTTTATCTACTTCTATTATAGTACACCTTTTTTCTAAATGGTACTTTCGATGAAAAAATGAGAAAAGTTCTTCGTTTTAAGCATGTACTGGGCAAAAATCCAAATGGTAACCAAACAAAAGAGTTCCCCAGAAATCTATCCGTATAGAACGGTGTAAAACATAGCTGATGTACAGTGAATGTTTGGCGCTTCAACCGATTACAGCCACGTAGACAGCTAAGCCGGAAGACCAAGGCTTTCGGTGGTGCCACTGTTCTCATTTCTGATAGATTTCTGGGGAACTCTTTTATGATTTAGAAAGCTTTTTATTTTATCATGGGCTGTTTACCCAACCTTTATTTCATAAGCAAACCTATTTTGCTTTTTTATCTTTTGTCCCTAGCTTCATACTCTTTTGCAGCCAGCCTTGTACTTGTTGTGTCAGTTTTTTAGTTTGTCTGACGCCAATCTTGATGGGGTTTGTTTTTTGTTTTTCATTTTCAATGATTTCAGCTTTGATAGGGCTGTCGTTTTGTAGTTCTTTGGTGATGCCTTGTTGGGCTCTGATGCGTTGGATGTCGGGGTTTTGTTTGCCTTGTTTGAGTCGTTGCTCAATCTTGGTTTTCATGAGTTCTTTTAGTTGGTCCATACTCACTGTGCCGCCTTCTTGTTGGCTCTTGGCTAGGATAGTCAACACCTCAACATAGCTCATGCCCAGTGCAGTGGTCACGATGGAAGCTGTCGTACCGCTGATAATCCCACCTGCAATACTACCAACACCGGGGATTAGCTTGAGGAGATTTGACGTAATGTAGCGCCCCAAAAATGTTGCGCCACTAGTACCGCCAACCACACTAACAATCGTGGTCATCGTATTTTTATCCACCGCCATGCCAAATATTGCCGTAATATGGGCCATCATGGTCACTTGCATTGGCACTAATAGGGTCGCGTCGGAAAATGGTATGGGCGAAAACCCAATGCCAAACGTCGTTGCAATGTAGTGTGTCGCCCATTTGCGTGCTTGCTTAGCTTTACGGGCGATGTCTACTTGCTGGACATTCGTTAAAGCTTCGCTAACTTCTTTTGGGACAACGGTAAAGGTCAAATCAATCAGTTCCACCAAACCAGAGCTCGGAATGGTCACCGACTCGTAAATGGGATAGGGCTGCGCCATAATATTGACCACGCCAACGATACCCAGGTTGAGCTGGTAGATGTACTTGCGAAATTCTTCTGCCGGCGTACCAATAGACTGGGTCAAAACCACAATCACAGGGACTTCCTTACCCAGTTCCTTGATAAAATCGATCTCACTAGCTTCAATACGATTGCTGGCGGCATTCAGACAATAATATACCACATGAATCTGGTCTTCCTTACCTTTATTCTTTTTAATGGTATCTAAAACTTCTTTTTTAACCTGATGTTGGATGGACTTTTCCAACTCCAAACCACGTGTATCATAGAGACTAATCGGCACACCATCTTTGGCGATCTTAACCAAGTGCTGTGTAACAGGTTTGCCAATACCAGTCTGGGAAAGATTTTCTCTGAAGATACTATTGACTAACGTACTTTTGCCTACACCAGTTTTCCCAACCAGCATGACATTTACTGGCGGCATTTTATTGATTTCTTCTTGGGTTTTATGCATTAATTCTTTTACTAAAGACATGTCAAATGAGCTTTTTGCCACCTTACATCCCTCCCCATCTTCTTTGCTTCTATTATACACGATTTTTGGCGTATGCTACGTCTTTGTAAATGGAATTGCAAAAGTTCATTCTTTAGTCTGAGAAATGCTAGGGCTAATGCAGCAGGAATTGTGGTCATTTTCCATGAATTTTGTTGGATACATTTGCAGCTGGCAACGTGTCGTGCTATGCTTGTGGGAGAGAAATTGTTTTGGAGGGATTTTATGCGTAAGGACATGCGCCTTTTAGTCATCACATTTTTCAGTCTTGGACTGGTCTTATTGGTTTATAGTTTGTGGACACTGCCATTTTCAGGGAAAGGACCTGAAGGAGAGACGGCTGTTTCGAGTAGTGAGGTGGCGTCTTCTAGTGAGAGTACTCCGGTTGAGGAGCCGACTTTTCCTAAGCCTAACCAATTACGGTTGCGCTCGGTAGGTGATTTGTTAATCCATGACCGGGTATCTGCTATGGCCTTGAAAGATGATGGCAGTTACGACTTTTCAGACATGTTGTCAGTCATCAAACCCTACACCCAGCACGCTGACATTACGGTTGCCAACTTAGAGGTCATCACCGCCTACCCGCAGTACCCAGTGTCAGGCTACCCAAGTTTCAACGCGCCAAAATCCTTGCTACCAACCTTGAAGGATATCGGTATTGACATCGTCAGCAACGCCACCAATCATACCTTGGATTTGGATGTAAATGGTGCCTATGCATCGATTGAAAACTTGAAAGAGGCAGGGCTGCCTTACAGTGGAAGCTTTGAAAGCCAAGCAGACAAGGCTCAACCACGAATTCTAGAGGCTAACGGGATTAAACTGGGATTCTTATCTTATACTTATGGAACTAACGGCGTGCCCATCCCATATGGTGAAGAATATGTGGTCAACTTGGTGGATACCGACAAGATGCTAGCAGATGTGGAGTGGCTCAAACCGCAAGTGGATGCTGTGGTAGTGACCTTGCAACTGGGGCCTGAATACGATCCAATTCCTAACGCGGAACAAGAATACGTCTTTAACCTGCTTAGCGAAGCGGGTGTGTCACTCATTTTGGGTGGTCACCCTCACGTTTTGCAACCGGTCGACTGGATTAACGGCGACAAGACCTTTGCCATCTACAGCCAAGCCAGCTTCCTATCCGGACAAGTCGAAGAAGAGAATAAGCAAGGCGGCATTACCGAGGTGACATTTGTCAAAGATGACGCGGGTAAGGTCAGCGTGACCAATCCAAAATTCATGCCCATCCACATCCTAGGCTTTGAAAACCAATCCCTTTACCAAACCGTGCCATTCGCTGATTACAATAAATACAGCATTCCAAATGGTGCCACTTGGTGGGAAACCTTGAAAGAACGCATGACATCAAGGACAAATAAAGTTGCAATTGTGACACATTTAGAAACAGCTACTAGTGCTGAGGATACAGATGTGTTTCAATAATGCAACTGAATAAGGGGCGGAGCAAAAACTCCAAATGGTAACCAAATAAAATAGTTCCCCAGAAATCTATCAAAAATGAGAACGGTGGTACCGCCGTGAGCCAAAGTCTCACTGGCTTAACTGTCTACGTGGCTGTAATCGGCTGAAGCCGAAACATCCACTGTGCGTCAGCTATGCTTTACACCGTTATTTCGGATAGATTTCTGGGGAACTATTTTATGATTTAGAATGCTTTTATTTTATTACAGACTTTTTGCCTAGCCCCTTAGCTTACTTATGTAAACTTTGTAATGGTTAGGACTTTGGTGCAATTATGGGAAATTTTAGGCTAAGCCAATTATAAAAAGATGAATTATGAGAAAACTAAGCCATTTGATCCATTTACTGGGACTAAACCACTTCTACTCCCTGTAATTTACTGTATTTGGACTACTTTTCTCATAATTCATTTTATTTTTAGGTTTTATTGCTAGTATTAACAGAGTTTCAGCTGGATTATGAGAAAACTAAGCCCATTTGAGTCATTTACTGGGACTAGACCACTTCTACTCCCTGTAATTTACTGTATTTGAACTACTTTTCTCATAATTCGTTTTCTTTTTAGATTTTATGACTAATATAAACAGAATTTTAGCTCGATTATGAGAAAACTAGGCTCATTTGAATCATTTACAGGGAGTAGACCACTTCTACTCCCTGTAATTTACTATATTTAGACTACTTCTCTCATAATCCATCATTCTGTAGCCGATTTGCGTACAAAAAAGAAAGCTAACAACAAGGATAATTCGTTCCAAGTCATTTGCTTTCCTTTTCATCTAGCTTTTATGCTTCACCAATACACGACTCTACATCTGGGCATTTAGTTCCCAAATGATACCAAACTTATCTTGAATTTCTGCAAATTGAGAGCCCCAAAAAGATTCTGCAAGCGGGAATAGACTGGTTGAACCTGTTGACAATAGCTTTTCTACTAGTGGTTGAATATTCTCTGCAGAATCTATCTCAAGCCAGATCGTTATTTGTGGCTTTGTAGAACTATTCCTTTCCTCTTTGTCAAGAAAATCAGACGCATAAAACAAACTTTCACCTAACTTGAATGTTGCATGGGCAATACAGTTTTTGCGACTTACATCATCCATACAGTCAACATCTTCAAATGTCGTTTTTTCAATAATTTCTGCTCCGAAAACTTCCACATAGTAGTTTAATGCCTCTTCACATTCGTCATAAAAGACTAGAAAAGGAGTCCCCGTCTTAATCATATGATCACCACCTTTGATATATAAATAAAACATTTCAAATATTTAGCTCTCTTTTCTCTTTTTCTTAGGGTATTAGTAGATAGATTCAAAACCCTTCTACACCTTAGAAAGCACCTCAACCATTCGCTCTAGCGCCGCCACTAACACTTCTGTCGGACAAGCGATATTCATGCGGCCAAAGCCCTCTCCATTTGCGCCAAAGATGTAGCCTTCGTTTAAGAAAACTTGTGCTTCCTTGTGTAGCAAGTTTTCTAGCTCTTTGGCAGGGATGCCTAGTGGTCTAAAGTCTAACCATTGTAGATAAGTGCCTTGGATGTCGTAGACTTTGACTTGTGGGAGGTGTTGACCTAGATAGTCTTTGAGGACTTGGTGATTGTGTACAGATAAGTCGACTAGTTCTTCCATCCATTTGCCGGCTTTGGTGTAGGCCAGCTCGGTAGCTTTGGCGCCTAGCATATTGATACACTCGAAGCCACTACAAACTTGGGCATCTCTGAATTTTTGGCGCAGGTCAGGGTTGGGGATAAGGATAGTGGAGGCTTGCAGGCCAGCGATGTTGAAACTCTTGCTTGGCGCCGTACAGACGATACAGTTATCGCGTGCCTGGTCAGATAAGGCCGCAAAAACCGTATGCTGGTAGCCAGGAAAAATAATGTCATAGTGAATCTCATCAGCCACTACGACCACGTCATTGTCAAAAGCCAGGTGCGAAATGGTGCTGAGTTCCTCTTTTGTCCAAACGCGACCGACTGGGTTGTGCGGGCTGCACAAAAATAGCAAACTCACATCTGGTCTTTGCAGCGCCTTTTCCAAGGCAGAAAAATTAATTTGATAGGTCGGGAAATCCTCTTCTAAAGGAACTTCAACGACTTGGCGCTTGGTATTTTGGATGGCCATTTTGAAAGGGTGGTAGACTGGTGTCATAATGGCTACGGCTTGGTCTGGCTGGGTGTAGGCGTGAATAGCTGTGTAAAGTGCTGGCACAACACCGCTTGAGGTCAGAATCCAGTCCGGATCCACCAACCAATCATGGCGATTTTTGTTCCAATCCATAATGGCCTGCTTGTATTCAGGCCCAACCATGGTGTAGCCCAAAACCGTGTTGCCTATATAGTCTTGTAAGCCTTCCACAATCTCAGGCGCAATCTTCATATCCAAATCTGCCACCGAAAATGGCACAATTCCCTCTTCTACTTGCGGGTTCCAAACTTTCATGAGCTCCCATTTGTTAGAATTGTCCTTGGATCGATCGACTATACTGGTAAAATCATACTCTCTTGACACAACTACTCCTCCTTCTTATCCATTTCTGGCTCAACTGCCACTTCCTGAAAGGCCTCGTCGTCGCCGATGTCTTCCACAACCCAGACCGATACCGACTGAGCAAGCACTGGAAAGTCTCCAAAACCTTCCTCGTCAATTAGGATTTTTTCTTTGATGGTAGAAGTATAGTCAGCAAAATACTGACCAGCATACTGCTCTCCCACCAACATCCGTTTGCTTGTGGCATCCTTATTGGAAAGAACCACAGCGCAGCCAAATGGGTGTTCCTCATTGCCTTGGCGCACCCAACCGATACAGTTAGGGTTATCAAAATAATCATCTTGTTGCCCATAAGCATGACGACTACGAATATAGGCTAATTTATCCAGATATTCCCCCATACCTGGTCTAGGGTCAGGGCCTTCTATCCCGTAATAATCCCCATAGAAAAGGGTCGGCATGCCAGACTCTCTCAAAAGAATCAAGCTGTAGGCTAGGGGTTTAAACCAAGTCTCTACATAAGACTCCAGTGCCTCACCGGGTTGGGAGTCATGATTGTCAACAAAGGTCACGCTAAGTGTCGGATTCTTTTCAGTAATCGTATCAGAAAAAATCTTTGTCAAATCATAGTTTTCTTTATCTAAAGAAGCTTGGTGTAGGTTATGGTGCAACTTCACATCAAAAAGGTCAATCTCGAATTGCGTTTGCTTGAAATAATCCTCCAAGGCTTGGTAGTTGCTGTTCCAATACTCCCCAACGAAATAGAAGTCTTTGCCCTGCTGCTGACGGACATAGTCGACAAATTCAATCATAAAATCGGCATTGATATGCTTGATAGCATCCAGTCTTGCACCATCAATCTTCGTTTCCTCAATAAACCAATCTACCCACGTTTTGGTTTCTTGCACAACTTCAGGGTGTGAATAATCAATGTCAGCATTCATAAGATAGTCAAAGTTTCCAAACTCCGTATCCACCGTGTCATCGTCTGCCCAACCCTTATTCTCTCCGGCAATCATGTAGATGGTCTGTTTGCCGGTAGCGTTATTGACATCCACCCCTGAGAAATGATACCAATGCCATTTGAAATCTGAATACTGATTTTTTCTTCCAGGGAAAGTAAAGCCGGTCCACCCTTCAATCTCATAGGCGTCAGTCAGGATTTGCTGGCGGTTATCTGGGGCGACTTCATAAGCAAAGAAACGCTCGGTCTTGTCGGCACCAGCTCGGTGATTCAGGATAATATCTGCGTAGACCCATAGACCTTCTTTGTGAAGCTCCTCAATGGCAGCCAGTAAGTCTTCCTTGTTGCCATATTTGGTGCGCACGTCACCTTTTTGGTTGAATTCACCTAAGTCATAGGCATCATAGATACCATAACCGACATCATTGGTCCCAGTCGCCTTATAACAAGGTGGAATCCAAACACTAGTCACGCCGATTTGTTTCAGGTGAGCTGCATCTTCCTTTAGTCGCTGCCAATGTTTTCCATCATTTGGAATATGCCATTCAAAGTATTGCATCATTAAGCCATTTTCTAGCATATCTTCACTTCGCTTTCTGTGCCAAATTTTTCTACTTAAGGCAAGGTATTACCTGCACTAGTATAGAGTTCGTACCATTCTTGACGGCTAATCATAACATGTGCCGCCTCTGCAATTCGTTTAATACGTTCCGTATTCATGCTACCAATAATCGGCTGCATGTTTGCCGGATGGCGCAGTAACCAAGCAATAGCAACCGCTTCGTCGCTAATCCCATGCTTAGTCGCCACTCTACTAATGCACTGGTTCAACTCTTTGTAGCTGTCATTTTTTAGAAAAATCCCCTTTTGCAAATCAATTTGGAACGGAGACCATGGTTGAATGGTAATGTCATGTAGACGGCAATAATCTAGAATTTCGCCATCACGGTTGACGCCGCCTTCTTCTTTCATATTGACGTGTAGTCCGCTGTCGATCAGTGGTGTATGGGCCAAACTCATTTGTAACTGATTGACCACCAGTGGATCAGAAAAATATTTTTGGATGAGTTCAATCTGTAGAGGGTTGCTATTGCTGATTCCGAAATAACGAACCTTTCCTTCAGCTTTCAATTGGTCAAAAGCCGCTGCCACCTCTTCTGGCTCCACAAGAGCATCCGGCCTATGCAAGAGCAGGACATCTAGATAATCCGTATCCAAACGTTCCAAAATACCATCAACCGACTCTAAAATATAGTCTTTAGAATAATCAAAGAAACCCGAACGAATCCCACATTTGGACTGAAGAATGATGTCTTCTCGCTTCACGCCACTTCGTTTGAGCGCCTTACCGAATATTCGCTCCGACTCACCCTTGCCGTAAATATCCGCATGGTCGAAAAAGTTAATACCAACTTCTAATGCTTCTTCAATAACTTCCAATGCCTCTTCAACACTAAGTTGAGCCATTCTCATACAACCTAAACCAATAGTCGAAACATGTAAATCCGATTTTCCTAATGCAATCTTACGCATCATCTTACCTCCATTTTTCATTTATTTTTTATGTGTCATTAATTTTTGGGCAGTGCCAGTGGCTCTTGTTGGTCGAAACCATTATATTGAATAACTATTTCTTTGATCTGTGACGTTTTCTTATCCTCTAGTGCTTGTATAGTCTTAATATGAACCGATTCTATCCGATGTGTTTCTTTTGAGGCTAGCATGTCCAATTCAATATTCGTGCTTTCTGGCAGTTGGATTGCTAACACATTTTCCAAAGCCGACCGAACCTTTTCATTGGACCCCTGAAATCTCATACGATAACCAGATTGCTCCACTTTCCACTCAACATCTGAACTAATGGCTTGAGTAAACTGAGCAATCGTACGATAAGGGTATATAACAATATTCATCAAACTCGATATAGGCGTCACCGTTTCTTCCCAAGGATTCTGATGGTAACGTATCATACCCTTAGAAGCATCCGCAATCACTTCCATCTGATTCTTTACAGCACCATTTACCTTATCAATCCGCGTCCCATTTCCACCATTGTCTGCGATAAAAACCGCATTAGCAATTGTTTCACTTTCCGGTATGGCTGGTGCCGATTTGGTGGTGTCTTCTGTCTTATAATCCGCTAACGTTACTAAAATATGATAACTATTGAGACGATTCATCTCACCAGTAATCTCCGCTTGAAATTCCACAGAAGTAAGCGCCTTACCGCAAGCAGTTAACCCCACTGCCAACCCCAACATAACAAAACCTTTCTTAATAACCTTCCAATCCATAACTAACCTCCATCACTTCCTTAACACCCCTATTGTATCAAAATTCCGCCCCATAAGATATTGCAAACTAATAACGAAGAAATGGAGCTACTTACGCTTGCATAAGTTGGTCTATCACCGCTTTATCTTGAATACCTGCTTCTACTTGCTTTACGCCGCATAAGCAGAATTTGAACACTTTTATGCCTTATTCAGAGCAAAATAAAAGCACTTAGATTTCTCTAAGTGCTAATTGCTGAAATACTAGCAATTTCATCTTCAAAATATTCATACAAACTCCCATTGACATCAATACCAATTGAGTCAATATCTTCTTCGTTATCTTCTTTACTACAATACTATTGAACAAATCCCAAAACTATTGAACCATCTTTTAGCATAAGTTTTACATTTTGCCTTGAAAAAGTCCATAATTTCATACTTTACCTCCAGTTGGGCAATATGACCCAGACTTTCTATGCTTTAACTAATTGTTAATTACTTCAATTTTTTTAATGTCACTTTCAGGGTAGGTATATTCTCTAATTGCAATTTCATCATCACCATCTAGGGTATATCCATCGTCCCAATCTTCAACAACTCCAACAATAATTCTACCGTCAGTTAAAGTTAGACGAACCTTTTTCCCTACATACTCCCACAATTTCATTTTTACCCCATCCTTCTATCATTATTCACCAAGCATTCTTGGAACTATTGACGTTTTACAATAAATTTATCTAAGGACCCATCAATGATATGTATCTTAGTCAACGCCTCGCCATCAATTCAGTTCCTAAAGATATTCAATTGGCTAGCATTAATCTCATTCCCGTCAATAAGCTCTCCACGTTTCATCTTCTGGTAGTAATACTTTAGTGTTTTTCAGACTATTACCCAATAATCGTTTTTAGCCATTGTATCGGTCTTTTTTTATGACATATCCATGTCCAAAACCACGTTTTTGAGTTCTAACTCAATGGCCTCCTCATCTTCTGGAGAAACAAAAGTAAACCGCAGACGTGCAATATCTTCAAGAGTCATTTCAGATGGTACAATAGGCTCTGACTTCAAGTTTAAAGAATCAATATAAGCAAAAGCTTCATCTAATTCCATCATTATCATTCCTCTCTTAAGTTCATTTCTATAACTATTTCCACTCTTAGTTTCCTGCATCCTAATTACATCAATTTTTAATAAGTATCATAGTATGGGTACAGTAGTTAATCTCACAACAGCCACCATTTAAGTAACAACTTGTCTTCTTTAATGGTATTATATCCATATCCTTGAATTTTAACAACGATTTCAGAAGTTGAAATATAAAAAAAGCATCCTCTAGATATCCTCTAGAAGATGCTTTTTATTTTGCGTGGCAACGTCCTACCCTCACAGGGGGAAACCCCCAACTACTATCGGCGCTAAGAAGCTTAACTGCTGTGTTCGAGATGGGAACAGGTGTGACCTTCTTGCCATCGTCACCACACTTTTTTTGATTGAAAAAGCTTTTGCTCTCTCAAAACTG
>NZ_JANHNZ010000004.1 GCF_024543085.1 Granulicatella seriolae | reverse complement strand
CCTTGGTAGATGGTTTTTTGATAACTCTATTTTACCAATTTGGAGAGGTTCATGCTATTTTTATGGCGTAAAAGTTAGGTATATCAAGGGTTAGACACGCTTTTTTATGTTTCAAGTTTTAGTTATCAAATAAAAAATCATTGTATTCGTCTGCACCATCTAAATTTGAGCTTTTAAATACTGGGATTTCTACATTTGCTTCCTTAAGACGTGTAATAACACCTATAATAATTGCTTGCGCAATTCCAATACAAGTAAAGTCTGATGTTGGGCCTAAATCAGCGTCAACTCCCTCTATTCGATAAGCAGCATCTCCCATAGGTGCATGGCTATCAATGGTTACATCTGCAATTTCATAAATATTTTTTCCAGAGGTGTGTCTTGAAGATACGTTGGTTGAATGTGCCATGGATGTTAATGCAATAACCTTTGCACCTAATTTTTTAGCTTTTAAACACATTTCTACCGGTATGTTATTGCGTCCCGAGTTAGAAACGACCATTAAGGTATCGCCTGCTTCTACTTTATATAGCTTTAAAATACTTTCAGAGTAACCGTCTAATCTCTCTAGATATGTGCTCTTTTTAGGCATTTCGTGTAACATTAATTCTGGGGGTAAGATGCCTTTCACATAAGCTAATCCCCCTGCTCTGATATAGATTTCTTCTGCAATCATGTGTGAATGTCCTGAACCAAAAACATAAAAACGACCACCATTCTTGCAACTTTCAAAAATCAGTTCTGTTGCTTGATCAATTGGCTCTACTTCCGACTCAACAACCCTGGTCCAAGTAGCTGTTAAATAATCTAGATATTTTACAATCTCATCTTTTGACTGACTCATCTTAAGCCCCCCTTGACAGTTTTATTTTACGATATTTGCCTACCGATTAGAAAAAGTTTCTAATTGTTCATCTATCGCTCTTAGTAATTTCTCCGCTTCTCCTTTTGCAAAAAAACTACTTTGTGCTTCATAAGTATTGTCTACATATTTTTCTTCTTCCACCAAATAAAATAGGTAGTCGTTGGTTAAACTAAAGATTAAACATTGGTGCTTTTGTCTAATGTTTTTTGTTAATTCAGAAGTTATTTCTGCAGGTAAGAGAACTAAAAATACATACCCAAATTGAACAATGGTGTAGTGAACGTCTATTTCTTGGGTATTCTTTAAGGCCTCCTTCATATTTATTGTCGTTCTTAATCCTTCAACCTTTGCAGATAACAATCTTCTTTCTTTCGAGCTCTGACAACTATCCTCTTTTTTAGATAAGTCAGCTATTTCGTTATTAAGTTGCTCGACGGATATGCCTATTAAATCCTTAGTTTTTAACTTTGTAGAATAGTTTCTTACTTCAATCTTGTTTAGAACTTTCTTCTCAATTAATGTGTTGGTTTTTTTGATTAACTGTTTATATAAAGATTCTCCAAATATCTTTGCTTGATGGAAACTTTGTTCAGTTCTTGTAAACCTCGTACTAATATTAGCGCTACTTCCATTAACAAATGATATCTGATTAAACTCACCTTCTGATTGATTGTAAAACTCAAATAGATAATCAGCTGAAATATCCTTATTTTCATGGGACAGAACAGTTGGATGGCAAGAATAGTTTACGATACCAATTCTTTGATTTTCTTTCGTTTCTAATTCAATCAATGCTAACAACGAATCAATCGGATCTTTAGGGTTATGACGATCTAATCCAACTCCTTCAATAGAAGTTTGATACAAACTGTAGGTAAAATCTGTCAGATTATTTATACTTTGTTTGATAGTAGCAACAATAGTACAAGATAATAGTCGATTAAACTCTTTATCATACTCACCAAAAATCTCTGCCAATCCTGTTTTAAATCCTTTATTGGTTTCAATTAAACCACTTGGTCCAGAATGAGTATGGGTCGCTGATAAGAATACATTAAAAGAGCAATCAAGCACATCATTAGCTAACATATCTTCCACTACTTTCTTAAGCACTCCATCAATTCCAATAACATCTATTGCAACAAAAAAATAATAAGTACCATTTTTTTCATCATAAAACGTGTTGCTTTTTACATATAAAGAATCATGTATACCCTTACATTTCCTGATAGGATAGTAGCCACTTAAATAACTATTTTTCTTAATTGGTATTTTATCAGAGGCATAACCAAATTTGATTGACATAAACACTTTCCTCTCTTTTTATTATCGTTATTTTTTTTAAATTTTATAACGATGTTTTATTTAGTTACGATATATAAACAAATATTTTATATTAAATAATTCACTATCATTAAAATTTTTCCAAATTTCTTCAGAACATTTGAAATATCATGTATCTAGTTACTCTGGTTTCTATTAACGAAAGGTTGATTATTTATGAAATGTACAAATAAGGAGTGTGATTATATTTTTATTAAAGAAGAGGTGAATTACATTGCCTGTCCAAATTGTGGGAAAGCGGTTAAAGAAAATCTCCCTAAAGATACTAACAAACGTGTGGAACTCTACCAAATAATCAAATCATTTCAAACCTGTTTAAGATTTGAAAAAAACAAATACTACATAATATTCAGATCTGCTTTTATTCTTATATTCCTATCTATGATAACTTACCCTTTGCATGATGGAATGCATTACAATTCTCTTATCATGAATAGCATGAGATTGAATAGCAATTCTAATATTCTTTTGTTGCTTCTAGTTTTTTTTATGCCTTTTGACCGCTATAAACCTTTTAAAAAATTTAAAAAAGAAAAAGCATGGCTGTTTAAATCTGTCTGGTTTAAAATTTTAAGATTAACATTAATCCCGAATTATTCATACCATAAAATGTCAGGACTTTTTAAAGACAAAAGTATAAAATCTACGCCATGGTTTATAACCAAATATAAAAAGCGGCCTTCTTTCAGAGTAGGTCGCTTAAAATTTTCAAAAATTAGTATTGTTTTCTCATTTTGATAGATAAATGAGCACACGAATCCCTTGGTCTTACTAGAATTTTTTAAAATCAATTATACTCGTAAGCTAACTGGAAAAAAGTTTGAGTCTGTGGATATTTTTTAATATTTTCCAAAATATCTCTTGAAACACATGTGAACTAGACAGTTGAATCTGTATTTTTCTTGCATGGGATACAAATTTTGCAGCTACACGAAAAAATCGAAAACGAATAGTCGAAACAGTAAGGCTACGTTCTGTTTCTGGAAACACCAAGTGTTTCATTAGCTGTATAATATTGTAAGCTACACTACTCAATAACATTCTGAAATGATTTGCTTGAAAATTAGAAGAATCAGTTTTATCAAAGAAGAAACCGTGTTTTGCTTCCTTAATAAAATTTTCCATAGTTCCTCTTTTTTGATACATTGGAAAAATTTGTTTCTCTGATAGCTCCTCTAAATTGGTGACTAAAAATTCATGTTTAAAAAGCAGTTCACCTGCGGGACGAGTAGCTTTAATCACCACACGATAAGGGCGATTCCAAGTGTTAGGTTGATACTCTTTTACAGAAAACCACTGGACCTCTTCTGAAGTGATATCTGTTTTATCACCATAGAGAACTAGTCCCTCAGCTAGCTTCTTTAATTTAGGATTTGCCTTTAGGCGAACAACGAACTTGACCCCCTGCTTATCACACAAATCGTAAATCTCTGGCTTAGCAAAACCACTATCTCCACGAAATAAACAATTTTTTCCTTGAGCCACATACGGTTTAAGAATACGCTCTAACCATATTTCGGATTGGTAGGATGTGTATACATTTCCTGGACGAAGTTGGGCTCCTAACAATACTCCTGTAGTACTCTCAAAGAAAACCAGTGGGTGGAACCCATTTTCATTGTAATGACCGTTATAGGCACTAGACTCTTGTTTACCGAAGGTATCTGAGTGCGTAGAATCACCATCAATAATCATATTCTGTTGATTTTTTTCTTCTATCAATAATTGTGCTAAACGCTCTACAAGATTATGAACCATGTCGTTATCTTGTATCTGTTTTGAATTAATAAATCGAGAAAGTGTTGGCTGAGAGGCAGTTGCTTGGAGTAATTGAGAAAATAGAGGATCATTACCTAGAATTTCAGTGGCAGAATCATTCCGGTAACCAGCTATAAGTTGAAACAGTAGCTGTTGGAATAAGTTGTTTTGCGTGAATTTATGGTATTTTCTAGCATCTTCAAATTGGACATGCGTATTCAATAAGTCCTCGAATTGAATTTTTTCCATAAACTCTTTAACAAGAACCAATCCAGCATCAGAAGAAAGTTGACCACCTTTGTTTGAAAGTTCAAAATTAGAGTTGCATAATAGCGAAGTTTGTTGTAAAGTCATTATAGAGAACACTCCTTTCTTTGTTGGTTTCGCAACTTAACAATAACACAAGGTGTGTTCTTTTTGTACACCTAAATGGTGTACAATAAAAAAAGCCTAACTAGTGATAGATAGGCTTTTTTGTGTGCAATTTTAAAAACTATGAATAATCTAGGTTAATTTTTTTCATAACGACATTAATGTTTAAAATTTTTATTCCAAATTTTTTTACTTACTATTTAGACCTTTTCAAAAAAAGAAACTTGTCTGTTCCTTTACTCTATCATAAAACTATATTTTATTATATAGGAGTTTGGTGGCTCATATTGGCGGTAGTATTAAATGACTTGACTGATCTTTATTTTAGATGGCGATGTAAAAAATTGGATAAAAATCTTTATTAACTTGTATAATTTTATGTTCATACTATAAGATTAAATGTTCAGTCAAAATAAAAATTAAAAAAGGAGGGTGGCTAGTGTGAAAACCAAGTCATCTAGAATCAGAAGCACTTCAAGAAACAAAACACATACCAAATAAACGTCAAAAACTGCAGGTTTGACGATAAACATGTTATTTAGATGAGTGATGCTAAGTCTTTCCTAACGAAATCATCTGGTAAGAAACCTTCTGAAATGAGTAGTTTGGTCGCTTGTTTAAGGGCTTTATCTTTCTTCTTTTGAATAAGATTGTCTGGCATATCAACCTTATATAAGTCAGTCGGATTCCAAACCTCCCAAGTTGAAAGCATATGGTAGATAGCAATAAGTATCATCCGTGCTATTGCTATGATGGCACGCTTCTTACCACGTCGTTTGTAAATACGCTCGTACTTTGAACGGTAATAGGGATTTTTTTCTTTTGCTTTTTTACGGCAGCGTGTGCACATTGAACGAGTGTCGGCTTCAAGTAAACACCAGCACGTGAAATCCGAACAGATTTCTTCTTCCCAGCGGATTCATTACTGCTAGGAGATAAACCGGCCCAACAGCACAATCGTTTTGAGTATGCGAATTGGGACATATCTACACCGATTTCAGAGATAATTTGGATGGCAGATTGACGCCTAATACCTGGAATCGTCTCTAACGGTTGAATGTCCTGTTCATATGGTTCAACAATTTGTTCTAGTAGATGGTCAAGAAAATCGATTGAATTGTTGAGATAAATCTTATGTTCTTCGATAATCTGGATTCATAGAATTTGTTCATCAGTGAAACTATAGCCCCCAATGGATTCAATCAGTTCTGGCTCTCTTTGCTTCATTCGTCCGTGAAGCAAAGTAACTACGTGATCTGGATCAAAATTTTTAGTGGAAATTAAATAATCACGAACTTTCTTGGAACTAACACCGAACATGTCAGAAACTACTGAGTCCATCGCAACTTTACCACCGGTAAAGGAATTTTGAAGACGGTTCTTCTCACTAGAATGGGGACTAACTAGTCGCGTACGATAACGAGTAAACTCGCGAAGTAGTCTGATATCTTTTGCAGGAATAAAACTGCCTTTTACCAAACCCATACGGAAAAGTTCGGCAATCCATTTTGAGTCCTTTTTATCATCTTTATTTCCTTTTACTGCACGAACCCATTTATGGTTCGCAATCGTGACATGAATCACGCCTTTAAGTAAATTGAAAACTGGGACCCAATATTTGCCCGTACTTTCCATACAAACATCATAACAATTGCATTCTAACAACCAGTCTTTCAATGCCAAAATCTGGTTGTTAAAAGTTGAAAATCGTTTTTTCTGATAGTGTGGCGTTAATTCGCCAGCTTCTGTGGTAATGATGGTAGCTATTAAAAAGCTTTTGTGCACATCAATACCGCAACAAATGGGATAAACGACTTTCATGATTCTTCGCCCCTTTCTAAAAGTAGCAGAGAGGCAGTGACTGGCCGAGGCAGCATTTAACAGGATTTGTTAAAACAATGATTAGTGTTCGGACTTCTATAGTTCCACTCATTTGTGCTTGAATGCCTTGGCCTTACACTAATTAACATACTGGTTTAAACAATTGAGGTTTCCTACAACTCAGCCCACCGTGCTTTGTAGTGTGCCTCTCCTATCTTTATTATAAACGAAAATCCGCATCCGTTTTCATTACTATTTGACTCGAAGAGCGGAGCGAGTCGAGATGGAGGTTAACATGAAGAAAATACCAAAAAAAATATTTAATGTAGTTCTGATTATTTCAATCCTTATAACAAATTTCCCTGTGACTGTTTTCGCTACAGAAAACCAATATGAAAATGATTTGACCGATCTTCAATACGCATCAGCAATAATGGCAGAATTTATGGAAATTAATAAAACACTTTATCCCTTTGGAATATCTATTGATGATTTAAAAGATATACCACAGAAGGAATCAAAATTTTATGAAGAACTACAACAAATACTAACAAGTTCAGCTACTGCTTCTACCCATCCTGTTAATAAAAATAAAACTACAAATATTGATTGGAATACGGTTTTTTCTGACGCTAATACCTCAAAGGTCAGTGAAGACTCTCGTACTAGCGCAGATTTATGAGCATATGCCTATGAAATGGCAAGCCTGAATAAGAAAAGAGACCCTAATTCGAAAGTTATCTATGAAGAAACTAAGTATATGTTTATGTCTCATTTTATTGATATTAGGGATGGTCTACAATATTTTGTAGATAAGACTATCTCCAACGATGTATACTTTAGTGCTTGGATCACAAATGACGATAGAAAGGCTTACGACACCTATTTGAAATCTACTAAAAACGGTTCTGCTGCATTGGCAACATCTACTGCTCTCGTAAACTTAGTGGATGGTGCTACCACCCTTAGAGAGGCTGATTTTTTACAAAAAACTAATAATTTGACAGATATTTTGAAAAAAGTAATTGATGGAAATACACTACAAGAAAGCATAAAAGATTTTTACAACAACTTTGTAAATACAAAATTAATTTTGACAGGTGTAGATACGGCTTATGACTTTATAAGTCGTTTAGAAGATAGTCTAGTTTTAGAAGATTATGAAGCTGTGACAAAAGACTACCTAAAAGATATATTATGTGGCATTGTTTTAGGACTTGGATCCGGTGGAATTCCCAGTATTCTCATTTCCATATCGCTCCCAACATATAAGTTTTATTCCCATGTCATGAAGGATATGTATGATAAATTTTATTGGATCTCACTTACACGCTATAATGGAATTCGCGTAGCATCCAGAGCACAAAGGTACTTTGGCTTCTTTTAAAGAAAGGTTGGCAACTTATGAGGTGTATAAATAAGAAATGTGAATATACCTTTATTAGGAAAGAAGTGAATTACATTGCCTGTCCAAATTGTGGGAAAGCGGTTAAAGAAAATCTCCCTAAAGATACTAACAAACGTGTGGAACTCTACCAAATAATCAAGTCATTTCAAACCTGTTTAAGATTTGAAAAAAACAAATACTATATATTAATTATCCCCCTCTGCATCATTTTATTCATCTATTACATTACTGAACCTATGGATGTAAATAAACATTTTGATCCCTACTTTTCATGAAGAATTGAATCAGATCATTTTTTCTATATTTTTCTTTTATCTGTAATTTTCTTAATGCCCTTTGAAAGGTACCAACCTTATGCAAAGTTTACAAAAGAATATTCTGGAATATTTAAATCTCTTTGGTTTAAATCTTTAAGATTAACCCTTGGTATTATCATTACAATGTATATGCTTAGAGTTACTCTTCCAAACTCATTTAACTACCATTTGATCATTTTTAAAAGAAAAGACTTGTTAATCCCACGACTATTCCACCAAACAATATTTGATACTATCGTAATTTGGTGGTTTATCTTTGCAGTAGTTTATCATGATTTAAGTGACATATTCTTTAGATGGCTATGCAAAAAATTAGATAAAAATCTTTATTAATCTCCATCGAAACATATTTATGTTAAAAACAAACTATAGAGATACCACCTAGTCACTTGCATTGCTGATGACAAAGTGTATTTCTATAACTCCTCTTTTGCTACTTGATTATTATCTGCCTAATTCTTCATAAAAACTCATAGCTTCCCTATATGGCTCCAACAAGTAATCCACAGTTTCCAATACCCATTTCCCCACCTGCTCTTGTGTCATTTTAATAGCCGTCTGCTTATCTAGAACCCGACCAATCATAAACTCAGCTTTTTTAACCTTTTCCAATCTTTCAAAAACTTCTTTATAATCACAGTCTTTCTGCTCAATATATGCCGTATCAGTATGGTCTGGTATCACAACAAAGTCTTGGGGCAAAGATTGAAAGAACTTGATCTTCTTACTAAAGCTTTTAGCAATTTCTTTTTCATAGATTGGGTTATCAATAATCGCTAAGCCGACAAATACATAGTCTCCATTTAAAACCATCTGAAAATGTGGGTATTTCTTGTACCCTCGTTTATCGCCTCCGACAGCTACCCAAGTTGTATCTGGGGCATACTTAGTTCTCCTCAAATGCTTGGCCACATGAACTGGCATGGCTGAGTCATCCTGTAAGTGGCTTTGGCAATAATCAGCAACCTGACCTCCATAATAACGAAATAAGGGTTGGACCCTTTCCGTGATAAGTGCCATGCGCTCTTCCAAACCGCTAACACTAAAAATTTCAAATGTTTCTGGTGTAAATTGATAAGTGGTCATCCTATTCTCCAATCCTAGTATTCTTACTTTCTAGTCTACCATGATACCTAGATGAAAAAAAGACAAGAGAGGCATATTCCCTTCTTGTCTTTTCTATCACCCTTAAGGCATCATTGTTTTCACATTATCAATCATCAACTGACTTCCTTGTAAGCCACCAGGACTTAAATACCATAAGTCAGACGTTAAGGTGACAACCTTTTTATTTTTTACCGCATTGGTTTCTTTGACCAAGTCATTTTCCAAAAGACTATCATCAGAAGAAGCATCTCCCCCAATAGCTAAGGTACGGTTCAAGACAAACAATATATCTGGATTAATCTCTTTCAGTCCTTCAAAGCTGATTTCTTGTCCATGGCTTGAATCTTTGATTTCTGCATCCGTTGCCTTGAAACCTAGTGTTTGGAAGAGAAATGCAAAGCGAGAGTTGGCGCCAAAAATAGACATATTACCTTCGTTTAACATTAGAGCTAAGGCTTTATCTGTACTTGCTTCGTTTGCTTTCTTGATAGTTGAGATTTCTTTGTCTAAGGCAGCTAATTGGTTATTAGCTTGGTCAATTTCTTTTTGTTCAAATAGACTTGCGATAGTTTTTATATTTTTTGACACAGATGTCCAATAATCCTTGTTATCAATAGGCAAATAGATAGTTGGTGCAATTTCTTTGAATTTGTCAATGTAATCACGTGTTCTTCCTGATGCCACAATTAATTGAGGTTGCAAAGCGGCAATAGCTTCAAAATCAGGCTCTTTCATTGAACCGACTGATTGGATAGTCTTTGGCAAATCACTTAAATAGCTAGGAACGGTTTTCAATGGTGCTCCCACAACGACATCAACTTTACCAATGGCACGTAGCGTATCAACCACAGCTAAATCAAAGACCACTACTTTACTTGGATTCTTTGTCACTTCCACTTCTCCATTAGCATCTGTAATGGTCATTGTTTCATCTTTTGAGCTTTCACTACTTACCTCTTTGTTGTCTAAACTGCTTTCTGAGCTTCCGTTTTGTCCACCACACGCTACTAAAACAATTGCCATTAAGGCAGCAAAAACGCTTAACCATACTTTTTTCATTTGAACCCATCCTATTCTCTATAATATAAAGTGACATCATATTTGTGCCACTATTGCATTGTTATTGGTAAATACACATCATCTTGCCCGCTACTTCTTCTAAGACCATATCCATGTCATAAAGCGGATCTAATATTTCCTTTCTCATCATCTCCTTTGTCTTCCCCTGAAAGAATACTTTTCCACCTTTAAAGGCAACCATGTCATCAACATATCGTGCCGCAATATTGATGTCATGAATCACTAGGATAACTGTTTTTCCCAGATCATCTACCAATTGCCGTAAAGTTTTCATCATCTTGATACTTTGCTTCATATCAAGATTATTCAGTGGTTCGTCTAGTAAAATAAATTCTGTATCTTGAGCCAACACCATTGCTATGTAGACTCTTTGTAGCTGTCCACCTGACAAGGTATTCAGATACCGATTTCGTAAATTTTCAATGTCTAAATAGCTTAAGGCTTGTTGGACACGCTCCCTGTCCTCATTGGTTAAGCGACCCTTTGAATAGGGAAATCTCCCAAAATTGACAAGCTCTTCAACTGTAAGCTTGGCTTGGTAATGCTGTTGCTGTTTCAAGACTGCTAATTCCTTGGCAAGCTCTGAAGAGTTCCAAGCTTCTATTTCCTGACCCTTTATAGTTAGCACACCTTGATCTTTTTGCAAGAGGCGGCTCATGATGGATAGGAGTGTTGATTTGCCCGCACCATTTGGACCGATGAAGGCGGTGAAGCTCTGAGGCTTTATGGTTAAGGCAATTTCGTCTAGAACACGCTCTTGCTGATAAGCTTTACTGATGCCGGTTAATTTCACTGCTTCACACGCTCCTTCCACAAAAGATAAAAGAATAATAAACCACCAAATAATTCAATGACCATGCTAATATTGATATCAAACTGAAAGACTCGTTCGATAAGAACTTGTCCACAAATCAAAAGAATGGATCCTATAAGCGTTCCGTAAAGAAACAAAATATGATGTCGGTAATCCTTAACCAAGCGATAGGTTAGGTTGACAATTAAAAAACCAAAAAACATCATCGGACCTACTAAAGCTGTTACTGTAGCGGTCAACAATACAGTGATAAGCAGCATACGATTCCTTACTTTAAAGACATCTACCCCTAGCGTAATGGCACTTTGATCTCCAAGTAACAGCACATCTAGCAGGTACCTCTTAGACAATAAATATATTGCACAAAACATTACAATCACAATGGCTAACCACAAAATAGCACTATTAAACTTTTGAAAAGTAGGAAATAATCTGGTCATTAGCTTGTCATATTCATTGGGATCCATAAGAACTTGAAGAAAGGTAGAAAGACTTCTAAACAGAGTTCCTAATGCCATAGCCATTAACAAAAGAACTGTAAAATCTATTTTTAAAAGCTTGGACAGTAAGGACTGAAAAACGAGAAATAAACAAACCTGAACACCTAAGACCAACAAAAATTCTACAAGAGGATTACGCCCTACTTTCTCTAAATGTTGCCAAAAGAAAAATAAATAGACAGTTTGTAAGAAAACATAGAGTGATTCTAAACCTAAGACACTGGGTGTTAGGAATCGATTATTAATAACCGTTTGAAAAGTAATTGTTGCTAAAACTGACGCCATAGAGACAAGAATATAAGCAAGCATTTTCTGATTTCTCACAGCGATAACATAGTCGGTTAAGGGACGATTATCTAAAAAATAGTAAGCCGCTATGCTCATTGCCAAAAGACAGACCAGACTACTGCCTAAAATAATTTGGCTAGATTTCTTTTGCATGGCCGCTACTTCCCTTCCATAGAAGTCCAATAAAGACAATACTTCCAATAATTCCTAAGACTAGACTAACCGAAACCTCATAAGGTCTAATGACTAAGCGACCAATAATGTCACAAAGCAGAACCAAATTCATTCCCGTTAAAGCTACACTAAAAATAGATTGTTTAAGATGATCTCCTTTAAACCGACGCACAATATTTGGCACAATAACTCCTAGAAATGGCAAGCTTCCTACAGTAATAATCGTCACACTAGTTGTCAGCGCAACTAACAGTAACGCTAATTTTTCATAGAAATCATAGGATAGGCCCAAACTATTACTAATGTCTTTTCCAAGGCTAATAATAGTAAATCGTTCGGCACTAATAGCGACTATGACCAAAATGACCAAGCCTAAAAACAACCACTCATACTGACCACTTTGAATCATGCTGAAGCTCCCCTGTGTCCAAGATGACATGCTTTGGACTAGGTTATAACGGTAAGCAATAATCGATGAAAATGAACCAATAATACCTGAGAATACTAATCCCAATAAAGGTAACATCCATTGTTCCTTAAGGGCAAATCTCTTGGCAAATGAAATAAAAAATAAGGTAACTGCCATAGAAACCAGAAAAGCCATCATAACCTTTTGTTGAAGGCTAGTATTGGGAAAAATAAACAGACTGAGCAAAAGACCTAGTTTAGCAGCCTCCACCGTTCCGATAGTACTAGGCGCAGCAAATGAATTCTGTGTGATAGCTTGCATCAGTAATCCTGCTACACTCATGCTACTAGCTGCCAATAGAATGCTAAGCGTCCTTGGTAAACGAGATTGCCAGAACACCAAGTTCATGGCTTGATCACCCTCAAACAAAGCTTGCCACGAAAAATCACTGGCACCTATCGATAAAGAAAAGATGCACAAGAGAAGGCAGATAAAAAGGAGCCACAAAGATTTCTTCATTAGCCTACTCCTTACTTTTATATTTAATTGAGAACGATTCTCAATTAGCTATTCTTAGTTTAGCAAACTATTTAATAATTGCAATAGGTTAACTAAATTTTTGAAGTAAAAAATTAGCTTAGGTAAAAAATACCTAATTATTAAGAGTGATTTCTAAAACACAAAGAGTCTCCACCTTATCGGTCAGAAATAACGGTTTCTAAGCATAGCTGACGCACAGTGACTGTTTCGGCTTTAGCCGATGTACAGTCACGTAGACAGCTAAGACCGTGAGACCTAGGCTCACGGCGGTGCCACCGTAATTATTTCTGACCGATAAGATGGAGACTCGGATATTTTAGCAAAAAAAGAGACTGATTGCTCAGCCCCTACTTTATCCGCTTATCTACAAGAAAATTTGAATGGCAATAATTCCTGCCAGTATCAATAGACAAATAATAATCCAAACATTTAAGAAACGGTTATAAGAAGACAGCCAATTTTTCCTACTAGCGGGTTTGGCTTGAATATCTTCCTCCTCTTGATAAGGTTGGATCTCTTCATCTAGCTCTTTTTTAAACTTCAACTTATTCAGTTTTTGCTTTTGCTCTTCTTTTTCTAAGTGCTCACGGTATTTTTTTCTCGTTAATATTGGTTCTTTAGGAGCCATCATTTACCTCCTTATCTATAGACTTGAGTATCATTAACTATTTTCGTGTCCCAGTTGATACATGGCAAGAGCATATAACGTTTTTAAATCCATAATTTCCTGACTTGTAATAAGCTCTTGAACTTTAGACTTGTCTGCCCAAATTACATCTAAAAATTCATCTTCATCCATTGGACGTGGTTGGTCAATTTTTTCTAGATTTTCTGCTTTATAGAGATGAATAACCTCATCACAGTAGCCGGGAGATGGGTAGAAACTATTGAGCTTAGTCCATGTTTGAGCAGCATAACCTGTTTCTTCCTCTAATTCTCTTTTGACCGCATCTAATGGTACCTCAGCTTGGTGGTCAAGCTTGCCCGCTGGAATTTCTAGCAAGTGCCTTTCTGCCGCTTTGCGGAACTGCCTTACCAATAAGATCTTGCCATCTTTTTCAACTAAAACAGCCACTGCTCCCTTATGGCGCACAATATCCCGCTGAGCAGTTACCTGATTTGGCAATTCTACCATTAATTTTTCTACATTAAAAATTTTACCTTGATAAATTTCATCCACTTCTATCGTTTTTTCTACATAATCACCAAACACTTGACCCACTCCTTTATCAATAGAACATGATTTGCAATAACTTCTTGAACTTATTCTACTCTATTGACTGCAAAATACAAGAATTTTAAGCAAATAGTAATATTCTCTCCCTCACGAATCTGCTTGCGAATCCTAGGACTGATGAGAAATCATTCTTAAGGCCTATGTATGACCCACCTCTTAATGGTACAATAAAAGTGTAAAATTCTTGTATAGGAGTGAACAACATGAAACCAAAATCTTCAAAAATTCTTAGGTTCATCATATTTGTGATTCTAACCTTTCTTCTCTTTTTGTACTTTGATAACAATATGATTTATCGGAGCAATGATATCGTAGATATAGCAGCTTTCTTCTTAGTTTTTTATGGTCTTTTCAGACTCTTCTTTCCCAAGAGAAGTAAAGGCCAAGAGAGCACTAGAAACAGGAGAAGAAAGAAATCACAAAGAAGTGCTGAAGATGACATGCCAGTTTTGACGGATGAAAAAATTGAGTTCTATAGCCAACAAGGCTTAACGCAAGAAGAAACATTCTTTTTCAGAACACAACTGTATAAAGCCAAACAACACATTGACCATATTGAGGTTAATATCAAGAAAAGTACTAAGTTAGAAGCGATTGAACAACGCTATGGCCTATTGTCTCTAGTCAAAACCTACTTCAAAGATATTTCAAAAGAACCGCTTCGTCTATCACAAGTTGATGGTTTCCTTTACACTTACCTTCCTTCTTTAGATGAATTAACTGCTAAATATCTAGAAATCAATAACCATGCGACCAAAACTCAATTAACTTATCAAACATTAGACCGAACTGTTCAAACAATCGAATCTATTTGTGTTAAAATAGAAGAAGATTACTTACAGTTCCAAAAAAATGATTTTACAGATGCCAATATTGAAATGGAGCATGTTGAACGCAAAATGAATCAAACAGAAAAACCAGTCTTTGAAGAAGATGACTTTTTATTTGAAGACTACTAATCATAAGAAAATAATCATATACAGAAATGGATGGAATTTGGTGCTAAGTCCCATTTTCCATCTCTTTTAAAAAAAGGAGGAAACCCACATGACAGACCCAATAAAACAAGATACCGTAGACGATTTACTAGCCAACCCTTTTGGTGACCAAGTATTACATCCTGGATTAGAGGAAGTGGCTAAAGATTTTCCAGCAGCTCAAACAAAAGAAACAACTCAAACCTTAATCGAACGACTACCTAAGGAGCGACAAGAACAAGCGCGCTCCCTAGCAAAACAGATTGATGAAAAAAATATGCAAGCTATCATCAGCTATGGGGCTGCAGCTCAAAAACAACTTGGGGATTTTTCTAACTCCATGCTAAAACACGTTCAAACCAAGGATACCGGTGAAATCGGTGATACCCTAACCGAACTAATGGATCGCCTAAATGAAACCAATCCAAAAGACTTACTAGCAGAAGACCCAAATATCTTCCGCAAAATCTTTGGCAAAGTAAAAAAATCCATTTACGAAATGCAGTCTAAATACCAAGAAGTTGGCGCACAAGTCGACAAGATTGCACTTCGCTTAGACAAAGAAAAAAATGGGCTCTTGAACGATAACCTGTCTTTAGAACAACTTTATCAAAAAAATAAAGACTTCTTTGATGCCTTAAACATCTACATTGCAGCCGGTGAACTAAAAATTCAAGAATTGCAAGAAACACTGATTCCTGCTGCTCTAGCAAAAGCACAACAAACCAGCGACCAAATGGATGTGCAAATCGTTAACGACCTCAACCAATTTATGGACCGCTTAGAAAAACGGAACCACGACTTGAAACTAACGCGTCAAATGACCATCCAACAAGCTCCACAAATTCGTTTGATTCAAAATACCAACCAAGCTTTGGCAGAAAAAATTCAATCCTCTACCACCACAGCCATCCCCCTTTGGAAGAATCAAATTGCCATTTCACTAACCCTTTTACGTCAAAAAAATGCCGTTACAGCTCAACGCCAAGTTTCTGAAACGACCAACCAATTAATCCAAAAGAATTCAGAAATGTTGAAAATCTCTACCATCGAAACCGCTAGAGAAAATGAACGAGGCATAATCGACTTAGAAACACTACAAAAAACTCAAGAAGATCTAATCGAAACCCTAAAAGAAACCTTACTCATTCAACAAGAAGGCCGTCAAAAACGCCGCCAAGCCGAAGTTGAATTAACATCCATGGAAAATGAATTAAGAGAGAATCTCCTTCAACTAACCGAGGCCGAAAAAGAACTAAAGGGATTTTAATAACCAACTAAGATTCCATAAACAAAAAGTCGAGCTCAGCAGTTCATCTGCATGGGCTCGACTTTTATATTTTTGATTAGTCTTCCTCTGCTACTAAAGCTTCTGGAAAGTGCTCTTTAACAATGGTAGCACAACGTTGACACAAGGTTGGTGCATCCTCAATTGTACCCACTTCTTCTTTAATAGCTCGACAACGTTCACAGGTTTCACCATGTGCATGTTCCACCACTACAGCAACTTTATCATTGGCTACAGCTTGCTCAGGAACTTGACTACCAACCTCAGCAATATCTAGCTGCGAAACAATCAATAATTGTGCAATATTAGCTTCTAGACTATCAAAAAGCTCTTTAGTTTCTTGATTTGGATAAAGCGTCACTTTAGCTTCAAATGATTTTCCGATAATTTTTTCATTCCGAGCTTCTTCTAAGGCCTTCAAGACCAAATCACGAACTTGTCCAAAATCAGCCCATTGTTTCAAAATCTGCTCTTCATTTTCATAGTGAACAGCTTGTGGGAAATCTGCTAATTGCGCAAACTCTTCCTCTTCCTTCAAGTGTTTCCAAACTTCTTCACTGGTATGCAGCAAGATTGGTGTTAGCAATTTGGTCAATTTCACCAAAATATCATAAATAACAGTTTGCATAGCACGACGTTCATAAGAATCTTTGGTTTCAATATAAAGAACATCCTTAGCAAAATCTAGATAAAATTGAGATAGTTCAACCGTACAGAAGTTGATCACACTTTGGTAGATAGTTGAGAATTGATAGTTTTCATAAGCAGAAAGAACTGTTTGGACAAACTTATCAAACTTCACCAACATATATTGGTCCACACTACGCAACTCTTCAAAAGGAATAGCAGCCGTCTTAGGATCAAAATCACTGGTGTTAGCTAGCATAAAGCGCATTGTATTACGAATCTTACGATAGACTTCAGAAACTTGGTTTAAGATGTCCTTACTTACACGAACGTCAGACTCATAGTCAACTGAGCTAGCCCACAAACGAATGATATCTGCCCCTTTAGTCTGCATTTCTTTGACTGGTGAAATGGTATTGCCCAAGGATTTACTCATCTTCTTGCCTTCCCCATCCATAACAAAACCTTGAGAAAGAACAGCTTTATAAGGAGCACAATCATTTACAGCCACACTAGTCGTTAAGCTAGAATTAAACCAGCCACGATATTGGTCTGAACCTTCTAAATAAAGGTCTGCCGGGAATCTAGCATCTTTACGAGTCTTCAATACACCTGCATGGGAGCTACCTGAATCAAACCAAACATCCATGATATCAACTTCTTTAGTAAATTCACCATTTGGACTAGCCGGATGCGTATAGCCTTCAGGAAGCAAGTCTTTCGCATCTTTTTCAAACCAGATATTAGATCCATGCTCTTCAAACAACGCAGCCACATGCTCAATAGTTTCCGTTTCAAGAATAGGCTCACCATTTTCAGCATAGAAAATTGGTAACGGCACACCCCAAACACGTTGACGAGAAATAACCCAGTCACCACGGTCACGAACCATGTTATAGATACGTACTTTACCAGAAGGATGATACCAAACAACGTCATTTTCAATCACATCTAAAATTTCTTGACGGAATTTCTCTATTGACGCAAACCATTGAGGCGTTGCACGGTAGATAACCGGTTTTTTAGTCCGCCAATCATGTGGGTAGCTATGAACAAAATAATCCAATTTCAATAACGACCCATTTTCAGTCATTAAATCGGAAATTTGCTTGTTTGCTTTTAGGTAGAAAGTCCCTTCAAATCCAGGAGCTTCTTCTGTAAAATGGCCTTGATTATCTACCGGTGAAAGAACTGGTAAGTCATATTTTTTGGCAACAAAATAGTCATCTTCCCCGTGTCCAGGAGCGGTATGAACTAGGCCAGTACCAGCGTCCATAGTAACGTGGTCCCCCAAAATGACAAGAGACTCTCTGTCATAAAATGGGTGTTGAGCAGTCATATACTCTAGGTCTGTTCCCTTTAACTCTTGTAGAACTTTCACATTTTCCCATTCAAATAGTTCTGATAAGGATGAAAGCAATTCTTTTGCGACAACAAATTTCCCTTTGCTAGTCTCAACTTGAACGTAATCAAAGACAGGATTGACAGCAATCCCTAAGTTAGCTGGTAAAGTCCAAGGTGTTGTTGTCCAAATCACAAAAGAGGTATCATCTCCTAAAAGATCCTTTCCATCTTTCACTTTAAAGGCCACATAAATAGAAGGACTTTCAACATCCTTATATTCAATCTCTGCTTCTGCAAGAGAGGATTCACTTGATGGTGACCAGTAAATTGGTTTCAGAGCTTTATAGATGTAGCCCTTAGCTGCCATTTTACCAAATAAACGAATTTGTTCAGCTTCAAATTTTGGATCTAAGGTTACATAAGGATCATCCCAAGTACCAGTAACACCCAAGCGTTTAAACCCTACCCGTTGGCTGTCAATTTGACGCCAAGCATATTCTTCACAGAGCTTTCTAAATTCAGCTACAGACATTTTCTTGCGATCCACACCCTCAGAATTAGCCAAAGCTTGTTCAATTGGAAGGCCATGCGTATCCCATCCAGGAATGTAAGGAGACCAAAAACCAGACATAGATTTACTTCTAACAATAAAATCTTTAGAAATCTTGTTTAAGGCATGCCCCATATGAAGGTCCCCATTTGCGTATGGAGGCCCATCATGCAGAATAAATGATGGTTTCCCTTCATTGATAGCTTGTCGTTTATTATAAATATCAGCCTGAGCCCATTCTTCTTGATAATCTAATTCCTTAACAGGTAAGTTTCCACGCATAGGAAATTCAGTTTTTCCTAATTGCAGCGTATCTTTCATTTTCATAAAATTCCTCCTTATCTAATACTGACAAAACGAATGCACAAAAAAACTCCTCCGCAAGGGACGAGTTTATCGTGGTACCACCCAAATTTATGAAGTCAAATAGACCTCAACTTTTGTAAATTGTTAACGCCATTTAAGCGACTTTTCTTATTGAATATCTTGTTGGGAAAAGTTCTCAGAGATGATATTGTTTTATTCAGGGATTGTTAACCTCGCACCAATTGTTAACTCGCTACAAATATGAATAATGCAATGTGTTCTCTTCAAAGAGCTACTAAAATAATACGATATTTTATTGATGAATGCAAGCTACAATCAAGCAAGATTATAGACTTGGATTGCTTTCACCTTCGATAACGTCACTTTGTTCAACAACGTCAACGGTTTCCTCAGCTTTCACTGCACGATTTCTACTAATAGTATCAATACTTGGAATAGAAATTTCAACTTCAGAAGGACTATTTAATAAGGTATCCCACTCTTCGTTTTTAATCATCTCCAATTGTGATTCAACCATAATTTGTAGTCGTTGTCTAAACACACGGGTTTCTTTCTTCAGAGAATCTGTTTCACGATTGATTTGATTTGCTTTTTCAGCAGCAGTTTTCAAGATAGAATCTGCTGTTTTTTCTGCTTCAAATAAAATAATCTCAGCATCTTTTTGTGCATTTTCTTTCAAACGGTCAGCAGCTTCTTGAGCCACAATAATAGATTTATTCAAGGTTTCTTGAATTTTATTAAAATATTCCACTTTTTCTTCGTTGAATTTCGCACGTTTCTCAAGGTCTTTATTGTCACGAATCAACTGTTCCATCGAACGAATGATTTCGTCCAAATAATCATTTACCAACTCAGGGTCGTAACCTTTGAATTTTGTTGGGAACTCTTTGTTATGAATATCAATCGGTGTAATTGTCATAGTTTTTCAGCCTCTCTTGATTCTAATTTTTTTGGAGTAATCCAATTTCCATTCGTATTTTATCTTTTTTAGTTCGGCCTTCAATACGCCTAACTTGTATTCGACCAAATCCTCTAATAGAAATTATGTCCAGCAAATCTAATTCAAAATCTGGTCTTTCTTCAACAGTCCAATTCACTTTTATTTTTTTTGCTTCAATTAATTCTTTGGATCGCTGTCTAGAAATGTTAAAAACCGTTGAGATCAAAGTATCTAACCTTAGTGAACTAACAACAGTTTGTGTTAATTCCCATTGGTCTTTTGGTTTCAAAATTTCCGTGTAAGGAATCTCTTCTAAACGGACACTAACTTTTCCCACTTTGGTAAATTGCTGTACCAAGTACTCTTTCATACTATTGACACAAAAGAACTGCCAGTTGTCACCATCAGAAATAATATCTCCAAACAAATCTCGTTCAATCCCCAGTCCCAATAAGGACCCTAATATTCTCCCATGTCCTAATTCGGAAAATTTCTTTGGGTATTGAATTTCATAACAGGATAATTGAAAATCATCTTGAGTAGGTGAATAGTAATTAGGATAGATCATCGCTCGTTTTCGTTCGGCAGCAAGATAACCACCCTCAAAAGAATAAGAGATATCATCATATTGGCCAACGATTGACTCCACAATAAATTGTTGTCTAGGATCCAGAAAATTCGTTAAAATTGGTGAATATTGACTCTCGCAATCACTTACCCAACCCTCGACAGTCGCGATAAATGCCTGCTCTTCTCTCCTAAAATGCTGTGTATGATCGGCAACCATTTCCTAACACCTCCCTAATTCAATCTGTCTAAATCATATTATCTAAAGAAAACCATGGTAAATAGCTGTACAACTCCAATTCTTACTAATTGTAAAAATAGTAAACCTGCCATTACTGAAAAGCTTAAGCCACCAAAAGAAGGAATTAAGCGATCAAAATAATAAAGGTAAGGTTGTACAAGTCGTCTAATAAATTGTCCAAACGAGGACGTTCTTGCCGTTGGTAACCAACTCATTAAAGCATAGGCTACTAGGATGATTGAATACAAGTCAATGGCATACAATATTATTTGTAAAATAGACAATAACATGCATCATCACGCCCCTTTCATCTTTTTAATAAAGACCATCTTGGTCCAGTTCATCTTCAAATACACCTTCGACACGAACATTGGCTGGTGAACAGATAAAGATTCCATCACGAACCTTTTGTACATCTCCGCCAATAGCATATGCAATCCCTGCCATAAAGTCAATAATTCGTCTAGCGTCAGCAGCTTCTAATCGTCTAAAATTTAAAAGCACTGTCTCACCAGAAAGTAAGGAATCTGAGATGCGTTCTACTTCAGAATATACCTTGGGTTCCACCACAAAAATTTTAGAGGGTTGTCTATTGACCGTTTTTGTCAAAGGAACGACATTGTTAGCCCTATGCCCTTGTCTAGTCTGACTAGTCTGTCTGTTTTCATTTTCCTGACTAGAACTAGTTTGACTAGAATCATAGTCTTGGAAATCATCCATTTGACTGAAATCCTCTTCATCCTCGTGTAAAAAATTAGTAAACTTTTGAAAAATGCCCATATGACATCCTCCTAATTCTTATTATTGGTAAACCAGGCAGTTCCAATCCTGAGATAGTTGGTCCCTTGACTGATAGCTATTGGATAATCATTACTCATACCCATACTCAAAGATAAAGGACTCTCCAAGTCATCTAGCTCCAGTTCAAGCTTTTCTTTCAATTCCCTTAACTCTTGAAAATATCCTTCAATTTGACTAGAACTTGCATTTAATGGTGCCATCGTCATCAAGCCTTCAAGCTTTATCATTGGATAGTCTAGCAGTTGCAAACAAGTGTTTATAACTTGATCCTTTTCAAATCCATGCTTAGATTCTTCCTTAGAGATATTAACTTCAATAAAACAAGGTATTCTTTTTGACGCACGTTTATTGATTTCTTCAGCGATAGACATGCGGTCCAAGGCATGAAAATAATCGATTTGATCAATAATCTTTTTAACTTTTCGGCTTTGTAAAGGACCTATCAAATGCCAGACAATATCATCTTGAGGGAATTCCGCTTGTCTTTCAAGCAGCTTTTCTACTCTATTCTCTGCGAAATGACGAAATCCAAGACTATACATTTCTTGGATTTCGTCAACTGTTCTATTTTTTGTGACGACAATTTCTTGAACGTCTTCTCTTAATCGATTAGCTGCTTGACAAGCGTCTTGAATAGAGCTTTTTATTCTTTCAACATTCCATTCAATTTCTGTCATAGTTAAGGCCTAACGATTTCTTTTTCTAAAGAAAGGAGGAGTATCTAAGGTATCATCAGCCACATCACGTTTGTTTTCAACTTGAGGTTCAATAAACTCATTTGATGAAAATGGTGAATCAGCATCCACAGATGATGTGGTGTCACGAACTGACGTTTCACGACGAATATCCCAGTCTCCAAAAAGATCTTTTTCATTCTTTTCTTCTACAGGTGCAGTTCTAGGCACTTGTTTTTCTTGGAATGTTTGAGGGTTATTGCTGATTTCTTTACGTTGATTGTTATTGAATGGTGAACGATTAGTACGGCTTACCGTTTTTTTTTCAACCTTACGTTCATCATCAATCCCTGTTGCAATAACTGTAACAATAACTTCGTCTCCTAAGTTTTCATTAATAGATGTACCAAAAATGATGTTAACTTCAGAAGTTGAGGCTGCAGCTACAATATCAGAAGCATCTTGCGCTTCGAACAAGGTTAAGTCTGAGCCACCAGCGATATTCAATAAGATTTGCTCTGCGCCATCGATAGAAACTTCTAACAATGGAGATGAGATAGCTTTTTTAGTTGCTTCCGCAGTACGGTTTTCACCACTAGCAACCCCGATACCCATCAATGCAGATCCTTGGTCTTTCATAACCGTTTTAACATCAGCAAAGTCAAGGTTAACATAACCTGGAGCTGTAATTAAATCTGAAATACCTTGCACACCTTGACGCAAGACATTATCTGCTTCACGGAAAGCTTCTAACATAGGTGTCTTTTTATCAACAATTTCTAATAAACGGTTGTTAGAAATGATCACAAGTGTATCAACATTCGCTTTCATTTGTGCAACACCTTCAGCAGCGAAACGGCCACGTTTTGGACCTTCAAAGCTGAATGGTCTTGTCACAACACCAACTGTTAATGCACCTTGGTCTTTGGCAATACGAGCAACAACTGGTGCAGCACCTGTACCAGTACCTCCACCCATACCAGCAGTTACGAAGATTAGGTCAGCCCCTTTAAGAGCTGCAGCAATTTGTTCTTCGCTTTCTTCAGCAGCTTTTAAGCCGATTTCAGGAAGAGAACCTGCACCTAGTCCTTTGGTTAACTTTGGTCCTAATTGAATCTTTATTTCTGCGTTAGAATTTTTAAGAGCTTGTGTATCTGTATTGGCTACGATAAACTCAACACCTTGAACTCCTTCTTCGATCATTCGGTTTACTGCGTTATTCCCAGCGCCACCAACACCAATTACTTTGATTACTGCGCCATCTAAGTTCGTATCTAATTCAAAATCCATTCTATTTCCTCCTATTTCCTTAACTACTTCTACGCTATGGTTTGTCAGGTTAATCGATAAACATTTTTAAGAAGTGTTTCACTCTTTCTCCAAAAGTATTATTTTCTGTTGCGTCATCAGTTGTTTCATTCGATACTATTGATTCATCTGTTGGGCTATTATTTGTTGTTCCAAATCTTTGTGATGAACGTTCACGTGTAGGAGCACTTGCTTCTGGAGTTGCAACAACTTTCTTAGCTTGTGGTTTGCCTTGTTGAGCAATCCGATGTACTTCATCTAAAGAAGAAGCATATTGGATAAGGCCCATACTTGTAGCAAATATTGGGTTTCTCATTCCCATTTGGCTTGGGATGTATGTTTTTACACTTACTCCAAAAATTGATTGAGCTAGCTCTACAACACCAGCCATAGAAGAGGCTCCACCTGTTATGATGATACCACCAGGTAATTTAAGGGCATCTACTTGATCCAGCGCACGTTTAACCGTTTCAAAGGTTTGAACTAGTCTAGCTTCGATAATCTCTGCTAAGTACTTTTCATCAACTTTAACAGGGTCTTTCTTCCCTATTGTTTCCACAGGGAAAAATTCATCATCAGATGTCTCAGATGCAATGGCGTAGCCATATTCACGTTTGATGCGTTCAGCATTTTCAAAACTTGTATTCAAGATGATTGAAATATCTTTTGAAACAAAATCTCCACCTTCTTGGTTAACAAAAGAAAACTTCAATTGGTTGTCATGCATAACAGAGGCACTGGTTTGTCCACCACCCATATCAATCAGGATGGTTCCAAATTCTCTTTCGCCTTGACTCATAGCGACTTGGCTAATGGCCAAAGGTTGGATAACCATCTCTTCAATATTCAAACCTGCTTTGTCAATGCATCGTTTGATATTATGAATAATGGTTTTAGGACCAGTAATCATGCTCGCATATAATTCTAAGCGTACACCAATCATACCACGTGGATCTTTTATGCCATCAAATCCATCAACGATGAACTCTTCAGGAATAACTGAGATAATCTCACGTTCTGGTGCCACTGAACGAACTTTTGCAGCAGAGATGACATTGTAAACATCTATATCAGTAATTTCGCGATTTTCGCTAGATACAGCAATCATCCCATGACAAGGCTCAATAGAAATTTGATTGCTTGGTATTCCGACAACAACATCTGAAATAGAGATGTTTGATTTTTGTTCAGCTTGCTTTACTGCTTTTTTGATGGATTCTACAGTTTCGTCAATATCAACAATGACGCCACGGCTTAATCCTTCTGATTTTTCATTCCCTACTCCAATAATGTTTAATTGACCTCTAACATACTCAGCAACTACTACTTTTATTGAAGTGGTTCCAATATCTAAACTGACATATATACCTTGATTTTTCACGTTTATTGAAACCTCCCTTGTCATATTAACAAAACAAATATGAATTTGTTTATACCTCTTTATTTTAACACAGTTTATTAGTCTAAAGGTAAAAAACCACATTAAAATTTTATATTTTAGTCTTTTTGTAACATTCTTATCATGATTAAAAAATATTTGGAATCAAAAGAACTTTCTTCTGTCTTACTTATTGGTTTGGTGTGAAGTAAACGCCGATTTCCATATCAATAATTCCTTTTTGATTGCCAATTTCTTTTTGAATCTGTGGGTAATAATTCAATTTACTTCCTAGGTTGGTTAGGTCAGCTTTGACAACTCTTCCATCCTTCATATCCATTCGAATAGCGTTAGCATTTGTGCCGCTTTTTGAATATGTAATTTCTGAAACCATGGCCAATACGTTTGGTTCAACCATGGCTAATTGTTTGGCTAGAGTTTCTACTTTACTTTGATCTGTAAAATCCTTTAGTAATGGATAATCCTGACTAGTTTGAAGGGATGATACTTCTATCGAAGTGGCATCAGCCAAAATTTCAAAGGACTTGCCTTGACTAGCATAACGAGCCACTGCTGGATTTTCAACAACCTCTACCACTAATGTGTTAATGCCTTGGACCATTATTTTTAAAGAAGAAACTTTTGGTAATGTGGATTTAACTTGCTGATTAATCTTTGACTGACTAGCCAACACTTGCCAGATAGTTTCTTGTGGCACGATGCCCAATTGATTGGTCAATTCACTTTCACTAGTTTGTCTGATGCCAGTCACCACTACACTATGAACTTTAGCTAGAGGCGAAATCAGATAAATTGTCCAAAATAAAATGACAGAAAATATAAGAATTAGTAGTGTCCAGACAGGGTGTCTTCTCTTTTTGACAACTGTACCTTGCTTATTTTTTTGAGGATTTTTTTTAGTAGAGCTATTCTGATTATTGATAGAGCTAGCATTTGATTGTTCCTGAGCCAACTCCCAAGGTGTTTTTTCACGTGGAGGCTGTCCGGTTTCTTGGCTATCATGACTTTTATTTTTATTTCCTTTCACCTTCTTGCCTCCTAACTAATTTCCTTCATGTACGTACTTATCTGAAAGTTATTTAGACAAGTAAGTCTTGAATTAATTTCCATAAACGGACACTGGCATCATTGATACCAAGTTGTTTGGCCGCTTGTGCCATTTTATTACGTAAATCTGTCTTGGCCATCAGCTCATCCACTGCATCGATAAAATTAGTACCTGTTAAATCTGCTTGAAGAATCATCAGAGCTGCTCCTTGATTAACCAGGGTTTGAGCGTTTGATTCCTGATGATTATTGGTAACATATGGGCTTGGTATTAAGATACTAGCTAAGCCCAATGATGTTAGCTCGGTTAAAGTAGTTGCCCCACTGCGACAAACCACAAGACTTGCTGATTGAAAAAGACTTGGCATATCTTTCATATAGGGAAAAATATGAACATTCTTTAACTTGGTTTGTTTACTGGCAATTGCTTGCTCAATGGTGGGATAGTGTTCTTCACCTGTGACCATGAGAACTTGATAGTCCTTGTCATCAAACAAAGGATAGGCTTCTACAAATGCTTTGTTAATGCTAGGTGCTCCTCGACTTCCACCAAATATAACCACTAATGGAATTTGAGGATTTAAGCCTAATTCATTGATTAGATCATGATTTGGCTCGGTTTCTAGTACCTCTTGTCCTCTAGGGTTTCCTGTTAAAACAATTTTTTCTTTAACATTTTGAAAATCATTTTGAACGTCCTCAAAGCAAATAGCAATTTTAGATACATAGCGTGCCAAAAATTTATTGGTCACACCAGCTACACTATTTTGTTCATGAATAATCGTTGGAATATGCAATTTTGCACCAGCATATAGAACAGGCGCACAAACATAGCCACCAGTTCCGATAATAATATCAGGCTTAAATTCTTTAATCATTTTCTTAGCATCTGAAATACTTTTTACCATGTAATAGGCAGTTCGTAAGTTTTCTAAAGAAAGTGAACGTTTCAAACCTTGCATTTTGATGGTTTGAAAAGGGTATCCTGCAGAGGGAACAATCTTGCTTTCTAATCCTTTTTGCGTGCCAACATAGAGAAATTCGACACTAGGGTCTTGGGCTTTAATATAGTTCATCAGTGCCAAAGCTGGATAGATATGCCCCCCAGTTCCACCACCTGATAATAATATCTTCATAATCAATCACCTTTCAACTTCCAAATGAAAGTAACTTTCTTTTATTGTTCTAGATTAGCAATCTGTTCAACTAGCTGAATAAATTCATCTCCACGAATTTCAAAATTTTCGTATTGATCCCACGATGCACAGGCTGGCGAAAAGAGAACAATATCACCCTCTTGGCTATTTTGGTAGGCCAGATTAACGGCCTGGTTGAGCTTATCCACTTGAATAATGGTAGGGATATGAGCTGTTTCTGCTGCCTCTCTAAGTTTATCCTTGGTTTGTCCATAAACAACCATCGTTTCTACTGAACTTAAATCAGGAATTAAATCTTCAAATCCATTTCCCCTATCAAGACCACCTGCGATAAGGACTATATCCTTATTACCAAAACTTCTCAAAGCTGTTTGTGTTGCCGTAATATTTGTGGCTTTGGAATCATTGTAAAAACGACGACTGTTTATTTCTGCAACAAATTGCGTTCGATGTTTTACACCTTTAAAAGCCTCAACCGCTGTTTGAATAGCTTGATTACTTACACCTAATAGTTTTGTGATGGCAATGGCTGCTAAAATATTCTCTACATTCTGCTCACCCGGAACTTGAATAGAGGTACGTGAAATAACTTTCTCACCATTGAAATAGAGATTTTCTTCATCACTGTAGGCACCCAACGTTAAGGCTTTTGTCCTAGAAAATGGAATAAGCTTAGCTGCAGAAATAGTCTTCACTAGCTGAGAAAGTTCAGCATCATCTGCATTATAAACCAAAAAATCACTTTCTTTTTGGTTCTCAGTAATACGTAATTTAGCTTCTATATAAGCCTCTCTAGTTCCATGATAGTCAATGTGAGCTGTAGAAAGATTCAGTATAGCAGCAATTTTTGGTTTAAACTCTTCAATTCCCATGAGTTGGAAACTGGATAACTCTGTTACATAAAAATCAGATGGTGTTGATGTTTCAGCCAATTGAGATAAAGGCAAGCCAATGTTGCCTGCTGCAAAAACTTTTTGATTTTTAAACTCCTCTGCTAAGATCATTGACGTAATCGTTGTCGTAGTGGTTTTACCGTTAGAACCAGTTATCCCTATCAAATTGCCTTCAAGGATACGGTAGGCTACTTCAATTTCCGTATAAACAGGTAAACCTAACTCTATAGCCTTTTCTATCATTGGGTTGCTATAGGGGATACCAGGGTTTTTTACTAAGCAAGCAAATGATTCTTCAAAAAGTTCCAAAGGATGACTACCAGTAATCACTCTAATACCTGCTTCAACTAACTCTTGAGCTTGAGGATTTTCTTCAAGTGGTTTCTGGTCATTGACTGTCACAAAAGCACCTAAGTCATTCAAAAGTTTGGCCACGCTGACACCACTTTTGGCTAAGCCTAGCACTAAAATACGTTGATTTTCAAAACCTGTATATAGTTTCATGAAATTCCTCCTCAAGGTTCAACCCTTCATCTATGAAATAAAAAATAGTGTCATTAACGAACCCATTAATCCTACTAAAGAAAATATGATTACAACTTTCCATTCGCTCCAACCACTCATTTCAAAATGATGGTGAATAGGGCTCATTTTAAAGATACGTTTGCCTCTTAGTTGGAATGAAGCCACCTGCAACATAACGCTAGCTGTTTCGCAGACAAAGACGATTCCAATACCTAATAAACTCCACTCATGGTGCAACATTAGTGAAATGATGGCTAGGCCAGCTCCTAAGGCTAACGAACCTACATCTCCCATGAAAATTTTAGCAGGTTTACGGTTGAAGAATAAGAACCCTAGTAAGCCTCCAACAACGCTTAAACATAAGATTAAGACTTCTGTTTGGCTGGATTGATAGGCTAAATAAGCATAGGTTCCGTAGGCAATAATATTAGTAGAAGCTGCTAGTCCATCAATCCCATCCGTTAAATTCACCGCGTTAGAAAATCCTGTAATCCAAATGATCGTAAACAAAGCGAAGATAAGAACATTTGACACATCACCGATAAATGGCAAATGAATCAAAGGTTCTTGACCACTCCATAAAAATAGCGTCACGAAAAGTGCTGAACCAATCAGCTGTGAAATAAATTTTTGCTTTCTATTTAAACCTTCATTCTGCTTATGGAAAACTTTGATAAAATCATCCGCAAAACCAATTAAACCAAAAAAGGTAAAAATAAAGATACCATTAAATAACTTAATGTTGAAGGTATTATATACCAATCCAAAAATGACAACTCCGATTAAAATTGTAGCTAAGAATACTACACCACCCATGGTCGGCGTTCCAGATTTCTGTTCATGCCAGGTTGGACCATCTTTTAAAGTTGTTTGCCCTAATTGTTTCACCCTCATAAAGCCGATGTAGAATGGCATTAGAATTAGAGTTAAGGCACAAACTATAGCTACAATAAATAAAGCTTGGGCTAGATTCATGATAGGTTCCCTCCATTTTCTGAGGCTTGTCTTTCTTGTAAAGCTTGAGCCACATATCCAGCTTCATCAAAGGCTACAGAGTACCCATTCAAATACTGGACACTTTCATGCCCTTTTCCAGCAAACACAATCAAATCCCCAGCTTCAGCTAATGCTACCGTACGATAAATGGCTTCCTTACGATCCTCTACATACTCGTGATTCGTTAAGTTAGTGGAACCAACCATTTCTACCATAATCTTTCTGGGATCTTCATCCCTTGGGTTTTCCGTCGTTAAGACAACCCAATCTGAATTTTCTAAGGCTAGCCGCCCTAATTCTGGTCGGATAGAATTATCACGATTTCCTCCATCATGTCCAATCATTGTGATCAATCGTTTATGTGGAATCTGCTTCAAAGCGATATAGAGCTTTTCTAATCCATCTGGCGTGTGTGCGTAATCCACAATAGCATTGATACCCAATGGATTAGCTATCACTTGCATTCTACCAGAAATCCCCTTGAAATCTCTTAAAGAATCAATAGCAGCTGACAAATCAATCCCATTCACATAAGCCGCTCCTAAAGCCGCTAAGGTATTAGACACATTAAATTCTCCTACCAATGGTATGGTTACCGGATAGACTTCATTTTGAAAGTGTAGAGTAAATTCTGTTCCATCTACGGCATAATTCAAATCACTGGTATAAAAATCTGCATCTTGATTAGCTAAACTATACGACACTACTTGAGCTGCAGTTCGATAAGCTAAGGTTTTGGAAAATGGGTCATCTAGATTGATAACAGCAAACCGTTGTCTGCCACCTTTACTACTATTACCGAGTTGTGAAAATAGAAGACTTTTGACAGTTCCATATTCTTCCATAGTCTTATGTGTCTCTAAATGCTCATGCGTTAAATTGGTGAAAACAGCCGTATTAAAATCAACGCCCCATGTACGCCCTTGGAAGAGGGCATGCGAAGATACTTCGCTTGCACACATGGAAACTCCAGCCTCAACCATTTGAGCCAATGTAGCTTGCATAAGCAAACTATCAGGTGTGGTATTGACTGTATCAAAAATCTGATCGTCAATCTTACGATAGATAGTTCCGATTAAGCCTGTTTTTTGACCTTGACCACGATAGATACACTCAATCAAGTGAGTCACTGTCGTTTTCCCATTGGTTCCAGTAACCCCAAACATATTCAAGTCTTGGCTAGGGAAACCATAAAAGGCATTAGCTAACATAGCCATCGCTCGCTTCACATCTTTAACATAGACAACTGGCTTATCACCAACTTGATCATCAATTGGTTTTGATGCCACAAAAAGACTTGCGCCAGCTTCATAAGCCTTTGCTGCATAATTATGCCCATCCACAGTCTCTCCGACAACGCAAAAGAAAAGTGTGTCGTCTTGAATATCCCTAGAGTTTTGTGATAAGTAATTAATCTCAAGTTCAGAGATATCCCCATTAATCTGTTTCATTTTAAGGTAGGATAGTAATTCACTAGCTTTCATTAAGAATTCCTCACTTTATTTGTAATTGGTCATTGATTGGTGCTCAACCGATTGTACTCTAACACCCGTTTCATAAATGGATTGAAAACTTCTTCTAAAATTGATGCTCCAGCCAGACCATCTGGGTTGTTTTGCGGTTGCTTAATCGTAACATAAAAAATGTATTTAGGGTCAGTAGCAGGTGCGTATCCAACTACAGAGTAGATATAGTTATTTCCTGAAGAGTAATAAGATCCAGTATCTGGATTAATCAATTCAGCTGTACCTGTTTTGGCTGCAATTTGCTCACCTTCAATAACAAAGTTTGTCGCTGTTCCCCCTGTAAATCCTGTAGCTTTGTAGAGATAATCTAAGGTTTTTTTAGCTGTTTCAGCAGAGATTGGTCTAGCCAGTGGTACCGGATCAATCTTTTTAACATCACCAGTCACTGGATTTTCAACACTGTCTACCAAGCGTAATTTCATCATTTGACCGTTGTTAGCAATAGCGGTAAAGGCCTGCATCATTTGGTAGACCGTAACGGTAATTCCTTGTCCAAAACCTGTAGACAATTGTTGCAGGTATGACTCATACGGGTTGGAGCCAGCAACTTCATTCAAAAAACCAGAATTGGTTGACATAGCAAATTGAAAATCATGTAAGTACTGCTTCCATTTTTCTACACCAATCTTTTCAATAATATGAACAAAAGCGACATTACTGGAATGGGCCAATCCTTCTAAGTAAGAAATTCTGCCCCATCCAACCTTATTATAATCGCTGACTAGGTCATCGTAAATCTTTATACTTCCTGACTGGTACATTTCGTTGGGATCAAAGACTCCCTCATTGATAGCAGCAGCTAACGCTAGAACTTTCATGGTTGAACCTGGTTCATAGGCTTCATCAGTTAAGAGGTTATTCCACATGGTATTGATGCCCTCTTTACTTGTCGCATTAAAGGTTGGGCGTTGAGTAGCAGCTAAAATATTTCCTGTTTTTGGATCTACCAACATAGCTGTCATTGAGTTTGGCTGGAATTTATCATTCACTTCGCTCATCAAACTTTCTAGATAGCTTTCCAACCGTTTGTCCAAGGTCAAATGGATATTCCCACCATCTACTGGCTGTTTCGTAACGACTTCGCTATTAGCGACTGGAATATCTTTCCCATCTGTTTGATAACGAATCTCCCCTGCCGTTCCAGTTAATTCGGTATTATATAGCCCTTCTACTCCCATCTTACCAACTAATTGTGGCAAAGATGTGCCTTCTGCATTGGATGTTTCCAAATCAGTATAACCCACTAAGTGAGATGCGAAGATCCCATTTGAGTAAAAGCGACTTGGTGATTCTGAGAATTTAATTCCTGGTAATTTTAAGGCATCAATCTTCATCTTTATCTCAACTGTTAAATTCATTCCTGAATTACCAAATTCTACTTGGTCAACACCTTTTTGTTTTAAAATATCTTCAATCTCAGTGACGGATAGGTCTAAAAATGGAGCAAGTTTTGCTGCAGTTGTTGGAATGTCTTGGACGAAGTCTGGTTTTTCTTCATTTTGGCTCCATTTGTTGGTTAAAACAGCATACAAAGAATAGGAAGTCGCATCAATAGCAATTGGGCTTCCACCAGCATCATATATGGTTCCTCTTTTGGCAGGCAAAATCTTGCTAACATTCGTAACATCTGTGATTTGTTGCTTTAAATCAACATTCCCATATTTTCCAGTCAACATAATACTTGAAAATTTAAATGAAAAAATGAGAAATAAAAGGACTGCAACACCCATCAAGCTAATACTCGCAATTCTTCTATTTCTCATTGATTCTTTTGTACTATTCTTCATTCAGTAACATTCCTTACGTTCGCTTCATCCATCTTCAAGCCTTGCTCTTGGGCAATTTTCATGACCCGATCATATTGTGATAATTCTTGTGTTGATTGAATTAATATGGAATTATCTCGTTCAAGCAATGTCGTGTCGCTCTTCAAGTTTTGAAGTGTAATATTTTTGTTAGCTACCATCATTTGTGTCACGATGGTTACTGTAGCTAAGACACTAATAAGTATAATGGACAAGGCGAAAAATCTCCAATATTTAAAGCGAACTTTTTCTTGAGGGATGACGATCTCTTTAGTTTTCGTTTCTCTTTCGACTTGAGGAATACTTACAGAGTCAAGACTTCTATAATAAGGATCTACTTGTGCCATAATTTATTCCTCCTTTCAGCCTACTCTTTGTTCTTTTTAATGCGTTCAATCACTCTTAATTTTGCACTTTGAGCTCTGGAATTTTCTTGTAATTCAAGCTCACTTGGTAAAATCGGTTTCCTAGTAATCACTTGATATTCTGCTCTTTCTTCCTGTTCTGGTAAAATAGGAAGATTTTTTGGTGTACTTTCTATAGTCGCTGCTTGTTTAAACATCACCTTGACTATGCGGTCTTCCAAAGAATGGAAGGAAATAACACTGATACGACCATTTACAGCTAGCAATTCTAAGGCTTGTGCCAAAGAATCTTCAATAGCCGCTAACTCATCATTGACCGCTATACGAATGGCTTGGAATATCCGTTTAGCTGGATGGCCACCTTTTCTCCTAGCTGGTGCTGGGATTGTATCTTTAATGATATCAACCAGTTGGTCCGTAGTTTTTATCGCTTGTGTTTGACGAATTCGCTCAATATTACGAGCAATTTGTTTAGAAAATTTCTCTTCTCCATAACGGAAAAAAATTCTAACCAATTCTTGGTAGTCCCATTCATTAACAATGATTTCTGCTGTTAGTGGCGAACTTTGGTCCATACGCATATCTAAGGCAGCTGATTGGTGGTAGGAAAACCCACGTTCAATTTGGTCCAACTGAGGTGATGAAACCCCTAAATCATAGAGAATGCCATCTACTTCATCAATACCATGTTCATGTAACTGCTCTTTAATTTGGCGGAAGTTAGCATGGATAAAGGTAACCTTACCAGCTTGGGCTTCCTCTTTCAAAAATTCTTTGGCATGTTCTAAGGCTTGAATATCTTGATCAAAACAATAGAGATGTCCCTTTTCAGACAATTTCGACAAGAGGTATTTACTATGTCCTGCTCCACCCAAGGTACAATCCACATAGATACCATCCGCTTGAATATTTAATTGGTCAACAGTTTCATGTAAAAGTACGGTAGTATGTTCAAACATGGCTCTCTCCTTTAGGAATTCTTAAAAAGCGAGCTTTCTAAAATCCAAAATCAATCATATTTTCTGCTAATTCTTCGAAGTTCTCTTCAGCACTTTCAGCAAATTCTAACCAACGTGCTTCACTCCAAATTTCAATGCGATCTGAAATGCCGACAACACGGCAATTTTTTTCTAATTTGGCAAAATCTCTTAAAGTTTGTGGGATATTAACTCGACCTTGCTTATCAATCTCTACTTCTGTTGCTGCTGAGTAGAAGAATCGTGTAAAGGAACGTGATTCTTTTTTTGATAAGGGCAGTTGTTTTAATTTTTCTTGAATTTGTGCCCATTGTTCAGCCGGATAACCGAATAAACAACCGTCAAATCCACGGGTAATTATGAATGATAGACCTAGATCGTCACGGAATTTTGCAGGAACAATCATACGTCCTTTTGCATCAACGGTGTGTTGATATTCTCCAATTAACATCTAGTCTCCTCCTATCCTTTCATAATGTACCCCTAGTCTACCACATTCCACCACTTTCCACCACCAGTTTATCAAAAAAACCAAAAAAAATTACATCTTTGTCATCCAGTCTTCATATATGATGAAATTATTTTTTCTAACCTGTGTGTTACTTTCTAGAGCAGAAAAGTATTACCTTCTTTAAGCTATTCATCTTTCCAATTTATCTACCAGCAATAAATATGGTGGTGGCCCCCCTTTCGATTTCTGATACAGTTCTCTGAAACTCTTATCTTATTCTTAAATTAAAAAAGTGTTTAACATCAACCTTTATGACAAGTTGATGTTAAACACTTTTTGAATGATTACATTTGTACGATTGTTTGAATGTATTAAAAACTCTAAACTAGTTTAATTTTTACAGAAAACGCATGATTTGCAAAACAATAATCATAAGTAGGACTAGAAAAAAACTAACTGAAGCTATTCGATGAAGAAAAACAAATGGACTCATTCTACTATCCTTTTTTTGAATCCAAAAGAGACTTATCAAAGCTATGACCGATACAACCAGTGTGAAATAAGGGATAACAGAATAGCCTACCACAATTAATCCAGTAACGTAGAGCCAGACTAATAACATAGGCAACATAAGCTCACGAAAAGTGATATAACCGAATTCATTGTAATAGAGCCTATTTCCTATAAATCGTTGCAAGAGAACACCTTGTAAGACTATCACCAAAATAAATGCTATTTCATAAATTAACCCAATCGTCATACAACCCCACCTAACTTATTGATTAAATGCCACCCTTATTAACTCTTCTTCATCAAAAGCTTCCTTAACGCCATTAATCAATTGGTAATTTTCGTGACCCTTACCAGCAAATATAACAATATCACCATCTTGTGCCAGTGACGCTGCTAATTGAATGGCCATTTCACGCTTTTCTTCAGTATAAACCTTACACGTTGAATGTGCAAATGACTGCTGGATATCTTCAATGATTTTTGAAGGTTTTTCAAAATCTGGGTTATCAGACGTAATTATTGCCAAATCTGCATACTTTGCCACCACATCACCCAATTCTTTACGGCGCAAATGAGACCTTCCACCCACTGAACCAAAAACAACTATAAGCCGCTTGTAATCATAGTGTTGAATCGTAAGAATCACATTTTCCAAACTAAAGCCATTATGTGCATAGTCAAGAATCACTAACACATCATTCTTAGATGGGATAATTTGCATACGTCCCTCAACCGAAATGAATGATAAAATTTCAACAACTTGACTCAAATCCTGCTTCAAATAATCTGCCACAGCCAACACAACCAAAGCATTATAGACACTAAAACGGCCAGGACTAACAATTGATACCTCAATTGCTACGGAACCCCTTTTCTCAAAAAGAAAATTTGAACCCAAATAATTCGCACCCTTAACATAGTCAAGGTGACTGGCTAAGAAATCAGCCCCACTATTAAAACCATAAGTTTGATAATGCTTAGAAAGCCCCATAAAATTGGCTGCAAAAGCATCATCTGCATTTATTAAAGAGTGGTCTGTCATTGTAAACAAATGCTGTTTCCAATGTAAGTATTCTTCAAATGAAGCATGTTCTAAGTCCCCCACATGGTCGTTAGCCATATTCGTAAACACCGCTAAATCAAAGTGAATATGGTTTACTCTACCCATCATTAAGCCTTGAGAAGAAACTTCCATAAAGCAAACTTTTACCTTATGTTCTACCATTTGAGCCATAATTTTTTGAATCTGATAACTTTCTGGTGTGGTATTATCAGTAGAAATAACTTGATCAAAAAAACGACTGCCATTTGTACCAATAACTCCAACAGCTATCCCTATTTTTTGCAATACTTGATAGAGGAGTTGACTAGTTGTTGTCTTTCCTTTAGTTCCTGTTATCCCAATCACCTTCATGTTTCGAGAAGGGTTTCCAAAAAAAGTGGCTGATAGACTGCTTAAAGCCTGACGACTATCCTTAACCACAAGCACTAAGGCATCTTCTGCCAAATGAACTGCTTTTTCAACAATAAAAATACGACAACCTAATTTATAGGCATCCTCAATAAAGTCTAGCCCATCCACTGTACGCCCTGGCAAAGCAAAATATACGGTATTCACTTTTGCTTCTTTAGCTACATAAATCAAATCATCAATATTTGAGTCTAAAAGAGTCTCAGGGCCTATGATCTGCATAATAGCTTCATCTTTGATTAAATCTTTAAAAATCATTCAAAAACCCCATTTTCTCTAGTATTTCCAATTATTATACCCTTCTTTAAAACAAAATAAAACCTACCCTTTATAAAAAAGAGTAGGTTTATTTTAAGTAACAATTAAGCTTCTTGTGATACAACTTCTTTTCCATCGTAGTATCCACATTCAGGACAAACGTGATGGCTCTTTCTTAAAGCACCACAGTTTGGGCATGCGCTAAGTCCAGGTACTTGTAATTTAAAGTGTGTACGACGTTTTGCTTTTCTTGCTTTTGATGTTTTACGTTTTGGTACTGCCATTTTTCTACACCTCCTATTATCTAAAAACTGCTTTGCGTGAAAGTAAGCTTACTCTTCAGTCTCATCTTGATCAAAAAATGATTGCAGACTTGCTAATCGAGGATCAACGGTCTGTTCTTTCTGGAGCTGCTTTTGCAAGCGATATTGTTCTTCAGAAACAAGGTTCCAGTCTTGACCACTCGGCATAGAATCTTGATCCATCTCTTCTTTTGATAGTACACGCAATGGTATCGAAAGCAAAATGGTGTCTTCAACTGCCGGTTGCAAATCAATCCAATCATCTTCTAGTGGAATAACTATTTCCTCAGTAGCCGATTCAGGTAGTTCATTTCCTAAGTAAGCTTCTGGGACATATCTTTCCCTAACCTCAAGCTCCATGGGAACTTGTACAGGCTGTAATGATCGTGATGAAGGAAGTGTGATGTCTAATGTACATTTGAAATGAGCAACCACTGAATGATTTTCATAAAGTAAAAATCCTTCAATTCTTACTGGAGATACCGCCAAAACTGACAAATCTCTAGCTTTCAATGAATTTTCAACGTTCAAGAATTCATCAAAATATTGTGGTTCCTCTTTTAAATCTTCAAGCTGTTTCAATGATTTTTTCACATTTTCACCCCTAAAGCAACAAAATAAATTATACTAGTTTCCACTTTCTTTGTCAATGCTTTCTACTTTACAAGTAGTAAAAATGGCTATTTATCTTTCACTTTGTTGTCGAATTGGTATTCTTTTTATATTTTGTTCTTGAATTTTTTGAGGATTAGCTAGCTGAAAAACTCTATCGTAACGATATTGATTGGCTAGAACCTCTTTTTGTGCCGCATAATTGGTTACAAAAGTTGCGTCCGATTCATGGTGCAACCTTTTCAGATACTTTTGTCCATTGGGGGTAAACCCTAAAACTTGAATGACATTTTTTTCAAGACTATTGTAATAATCTTTGACCTGTTCTTGGGTAACTGACAAAAGACAGTAGAGACTTACTCTTTGAATCCTTGTCCTAGTCCATCGTTTAGTTTTCACTTGATTAATGAAGTCCTCAAATGTGCTTGACCGTTGTGCAGCCTCTTGGAACCGAGGTATCAGTCCAAACTCCATCTGATAGATGCATTCTAATTTCTCTGCAGACTTAATCGTCAAAATATACTGTAAGATAGGCCAAAAATCTGCCCAAGAGACAGGATAGTGTTCTTCGTAATAAGGCTGCCCATCTTGTAGGTCATTTGGCAACTGATCAGAAATGGCTTGCCAATTGATTTGACCTGAATCGGCTAATAAAAGTTTCCTTAAACTAGTCCCGCTAGCATAACTCTTGTCCTCTAGCTCTACTTGATTATGGCCGGCTCCTTTTCTAGCAATAGGAATAATTTCCATCTCTTTCTTAGAGCTTAGGATAGCTTTTGTATAGGCAAGGCCTAATAATTGATTAGGTTGATTAATGACTTTTTGAAGGGCCTGACTACTTGAAAAATGCTCTTCTACAACCTGCCTATACTGCATAGGATAAGCATGCGATTTATAAGTTTGACTTTCTTTCAAATGGTGATGTATACCAGCATCGAGTTCCTTAGATTCTACCGCCGCTTGATAAAAATCATCCGCCACCGCTCCCTCACTACCAAAGGCCAAAGCACAACAATTAGCTGATTGAAGAATATCTACTCCAGCTCTAGCAAAATAGTCAGCTGACTGCACACATCCTAGAGTAGGTATTTCTAATACAAGATCTGCTCCATGATTTAGTGCTACTTGTGCTCGCGTCCATTTGTCAAAGATAGCTGGCTCGCCTCGTTGGACAAAATTTCCACTCATGGCAACCACAATCACTTGTGCTTTGGACTTTATACGAGCTTGTCTAAGGTGGTAAGCATGCCCTTGGTGGAAGGGATTATATTCGGCAATAACTCCACAAGCTTTCAAATCCATCCTTATTCACCTACCTCTTACTTTTGACAGATAAAAAACCATCTAGTCGTATGATCGTCTAACTGACTTTTGCCGAAATCCGCCATGACTTTAACAGCTGTAAAGCCAGCTTCCAAAAGTGCTGACTTATATTCCTCAATCGTGAAAGAACGTTCGACATGCACCTCTTCAAACCGTTCATATAAAGGTGACTCTGATTCATCTTCTTGATCGGCTAAGAACATAGTAATAACATGTTCCACACTATTTGGATAATCATATTCATAGCTTTGCCAGATAAACGCAAGGTCCTCATCGGTATATGAATATTGGTAACCTGGGAAAACCTGTGTCATCTGATAGATAGAATGCACATCAAAAAGGAATAATCCACCTTCTTCAAGAATAGATACCACCGAAGCAAAGACGGATTTAACATCTTGAAAATCAGTCAAGTAGCACAAAGAATCTGAATAAAGAGTCACCAGGTCTACTGGGTCAAAATCTCTTAAATCACGCATATCTGCTTGTACCCATGCAATCTCTTGACCGTGTCTATTAGCTTTTTCCTGTGCAATGGCTAACATATTTTCGGACAGGTCAACCCCCACAAGTGTAAACCCTTGTTCAGACAAATCAATGGCTACTTTGCCAGAACCACAGGCCAACTCCATAATATTCTCTACTGGTCTTTTAGCATACTGCTCAATGGATGTACGAGTGAAATCTATCCAAGATTGGTAGACTTCCTGATCCATGACCTGGTCATAGACGTGGGCAAAAGTTTGGTAATTAATCATTTTGCCTCACTAGCCACGTTAACAATTGGGGCATCCGACCATAATTTTTCTAGATTATAGAAACCACGTTCTGAATAGTAAAAAATATGAACAATTACATCCGTTAGGTCGACTAAAATCCAGCGACCTGAATCTTTTCCTTCAATACTTTTTACAGTATAACCATTCTCTTCTACAACTTTTTCAATTTCATCAACAATTGCTTCCATCTGTTTCTCATTTCTAGCGTGTGCAATAACAAAATAATCTGCCATAGGTGTTAGATTTCTAACGTCTAAAGCGACTATTTCCTGAGCTAACTTATCATCAGCTGCAGCTATAACGATTTGTAATAATTCCTGACTTGATTTTGTCATCTGTTTCCTCACTTTTTCAATTATTTATTTTTTTGGTTACCCAATGATTGTATATATCTACCATCAAAGGAAAGATAACAACTTCCTCTTCTATTAGAAAAGATAAAGTTTGTTTCAATTTATCAACTACAGCGAGATCAATATCTTCCTTAGCTAATTGCCTAGTCTGTTGAACACCGTCAAAACTACGACCGTCTTCTATAAAATCAGCAATAAAAAGTACTTTAGCCAATGGGGTCATTTCAAAACCACCAATGGTATGTTGTCTTATAGCATCAAGAATTTCTTCATCATGAATTCCTAATTCCTGACGAATCAACTCTGCGCCAACTGGTCCATGTAGGATAGCTGAGCTTTCTTCTTGATAAACTGGGTCTAGATGATAGCTGATGACAGCCTCTTGGAGCTCTTTTAGAGGTCTTTCTTTAGCATAATCATGGATCAAGCCCACCAAAGCTGCTTTTTCAGGCTCTACACCTTCTTGTTTTGCTAGCTCAAGAGCTTTTTGTTCAACACGTAGGCAATGTTCAAAACGACTTTTTTTCATTTGTGAAGCAATAATTTCTAGTAATTGCTGTCTAGAATAATCTGTGTAAGGGCTATAGTCACTTTTGATAGTCATCTTTGTATAAGCCTTCTTTCTTTATATAATTCAACACTTCATCCGTCACCATGTAGCGTATGCTTTGATCAAAAAAAACTTTTGAACGGATTTCTGTGGAACTTAATTCCAGAATAGGGCAATCTACCCAAAGAATTGGATAAGGACTTTCTTTTGCATAACCTCGTCTTTCAACACCGACAAAAGTAACTTCTTGGATAAGTTGATCAATCTCTTTCCAAAGGGGTAGATTTTCTACCATGTCCCCACCAATAATAAAATAATACTCCCGATTAGGGTAGCGTTGATGCAACAATGAAATGGTCTCATAGGTATAGCTCTTCTCTTGTCGCTCCATTTCAATTGTTTCAATAGCAAAGGATGGATTATCTAAAATGGCCAACTTCGTCATACTTATTCGATGCTTTGCGTCAATTGTTTTCTTTTCTTCAGCATGTGGTGGGATATGGCTAGGCATAAAATAAATCTTTTCTAAGCCCAACTGCGTTGCAACCTGTTCCGCTATAATCAAATGTCCTAGATGTGGTGGGTTAAATGTTCCACCTAATATGCCAACTCTTTCAACTTGGTGACTAGCCTCTTCCACGGGCTCTTCTTCTATAAGAGGACCTTGAAAAGATAGAGTTTCATTGACCTCAAAAATACTTTGGACTTTACTAGCACTCAAACTAGCATTTTTTTGCCCAGACTTCATAGTCTCACCTACTTTTAAAAAATGCCTGTTCAAATCGTGTTGATATATGACGATTCTTTTCTTTTGTAGCTTTCTTATAAAGAACAATAGTATGTCCTATAATTTGAACCAAATTTGCTCCTGTGGCTAGTACTAATTCTTGTGCAACTTGATCTGCTTCTTCATCCGTATTTTGCAATAGAGAAATTTTAATTAATTCACGTTTTTCAACTGCTGCTTGAATTTGTTCTATCGTTTCTTGACTCAAACCTCCTTTACCAATTTGAAATATTGGTTTGAGAGAATGAGCTTCTTTTTTTAAAAACTGTTTTTGCTTGCCTGTAAATTCCATTATATACCTCTTTTCATTTTTTTAGACAATACTCTTTCTTACAATCACATCTACTTCTTTAGGAGTCCATACAGTGACTATCCCAGGATTTTGAATGGTTACCCAACCCAAACCAGCTATTACGATATCTGATTTTTCCTTGATAGAGAATTCGCTAGCCACTAGTTGTGGGTATTCTTCAGCTGCTTGACTGCCACTTGGCGGGGTTAATAAGTCCCCTTTATGCTTAGGATAAAAATCATCCGCCCCAGCTAATTTTGTCCTGTGTAGTTCGATCTGATGTGGCGTATAAAAGGTAAATGAATTTCGTTGTCCTTGTTTATAATCTACTCGTGCCAATGCACCTATAAAAATAGTCTGTTCAGCGTTTAATTGAAAAGTCTTAGGTTGCAATTCTTTCTGTGGCAAAACTTTTTTAACATCTTTTTCCGATAAATAATGGGTAATCTGATGTCTATGAATAATCCCCGGCGTATCAATCAAATAAGTGCCATCCCCAAAAGGAATGTAAATTTGATCCAAAGTTGTTCCCGGAAATTGGGACGTGGTGATCAATTCTCTATCGTCACCAAGACTTTGTATGATACGGTTGATTAAGGTTGATTTTCCAACATTGGTAACACCTACTACATATACATTCTTGCCTTTACGTAATGTTTCAATTGTTTCGAGTAGTAAATCAATTTGGTAGCGTTTATTGCCACTAACTAAAAGAGTGTCGACTGGTTTCAAGCCATAGTCCTTAGCTAATTTTTCAATCCAATTTTTTATTTTATTCTTATTGATGGATTTTGGAAATAAATCAACCTTGTTTCCTACTAATAAGATTGGATTGTCGCCAACAAATCTTTTTAAGCCAGAAATAACACTTCCATAGGCATCAAAAACATCCAGCACATAAACAACTAATGCATCTGTTTCTCCAATGCTTGATAAGAGGTTTAAAAAATCGCCATCTGTTAGTGGAGCCGCTTGGAGCTCATTGTAATTACGTAATCTAAAGCAACGTTGACAGTACACTTGACCATTCTCTAACCCTTTTTGGTATGCATTTTCTGGTGTGTAACCTAATCCTTGTGGGTCGCTTGTTTGTATTTGAACACCGCAACCGATACAAGGCTCCATTGTTTCTTTATTCGTCATCTAGCGTTAGCTCCTTTAATTGATTTTTCTTTTTCAATCGTTTTAAAATGATTCTTTCAAAGAAACGATTGATTTTCGTGTTCCAACCATCTGATGGTTTAATAGGGTTGACTAAAATAGTCCGAATACCAAATGTAGTTGCACCAAAAATATCGGTCATAATCTGGTCACCTATCATGACAACAGCTTCTTTTTCGACATGATGCAATTTTAGTGCATCTTTAAAGCCTTTATGTAGCGGTTTTAAGGCTGGATACACAAAAGGAGTATCAATTACTTGAGCCACTTTTCCGATTCGCTTTGTATTGTTGTTAGACACTAAAACAACTGAGATTCCAGCTGCCTTTAAGTCCTTAATCCACTCTATCAATTGCTCTGTAGCATGTGGCTCATCCCAAGCAATTAAAGTATTATCTAGATCGGTAAAAACAATTTTAATCCCCTGTTTAAGGAGGAATTCTGGTCTAATCTGTTGGTACTCTTTAGTAATCCACGTTGGTTTAAAATAAGCTAACATATATCATTTATATCCTTTTTTAATGAGATTTTTTATCTTACCATGAGTCCTTCATGGTCGACTTGTAATTTGTAAATTTGACAGTTGGTAGAAAGCATTTGATCATCCTGACAAGCTTTATAGAATGCTTGAGCTTGATGAACTTGGAGGATGGTCATTATAGTAGGCCCCGCACCACTTAAAAATGTTCCTTCTATCCCCATGCTATGAGCTAATTGTCTTACTCGCTGAAACTCAGCTACTAAAGGGCTGCGATAACTTTCATGAAAGAGATCCATCTCTAACAAGTTACCAGCTAGTGTGTAATCCTTATTAGCAAAAGCTGCTACTAGTAGATTAGCTATACTACTAGCTTCTACTGCGTCTTTAAATGCCATTTGACTTGGCAATACAGAACGGCTTTCTTTGGTAGAGAGCTGATAATTGGGAACCACAGCAATAAATGAAAGGGAATCAAGATCTATTTTTTGATAGAAGGTTTCTTGCTTTTTTGGAGCATAATAAGCAACTACCAAGCCACCCAAAATAGCTGGGGCTACATTATCCGGATGCCCTTCAAATTGACTTGCAAAGTTTACCTTTTGTCTATCGCTTAAATTCATCTGACCCAATTGATTGGCCAATTCAATACCGGCTACGATGGCCGTTGAACTAGAACCCAAGCCTCTTGTCATTGGGATTGTCGAGTGGCATACCAAGTGGTGCGGCTCAATATTTGGATTTATGCTTAAGGCAGTTTCCACAATCAAATTGGTATGGTTACTTGGAATATCTTTTCCAAATGGATGTTCTACTAGCCATGTATCGCTTGTTTCTCTCACTTCTACCGTTAAATAAAGAGAAAGTGCTACCCCCATAGAGTCAAATCCAGGACCTAGATTGGCACTTGTTGCTGGAACTTGTATGCTGAACACTCATATTCCTCCTATTCTACCATGCTTATCATTTATTTTCTTACAATTAGGCTAAGTTAGACTTCTTTATCCATTATTTGATACATTGTTTTTAGTTCAATGTCTACTTCCTTTTCAAGTTGAGCCTTTAAGTCTTTTATCTGAGCTTTATTTACAGGTTGAGTTACTATAACTACTTGAGATATATCATTTTCCACTAATTGTTGGTCTGCCTTTTCTATAGCAATTTCTTGTTCTGCCATGATTTGCTCTAAGGCTGAAAGTCTATCTGGTCTATTTTCTAGATGTAAAGACAGATAGTAGTTAGCATAAATTATTGCGTCCTCTGCAAGAATTGATGGTTGGTGATAGGAATTGAATCCTTTGCCACAACTATTATTGGCTATGTTCTTAGAGACAGCAATGATGTCGCTAACGATACTGTTTGCTGTTGGCAAAGAACCAGCCCCAGGACCGTAAAACATAGTCTCTCCAAGAGCAGCGCTGTTTATCAACACAGCATTATTTTCATTTGATACGCTTGCAAGAAGATGCGTTTCTGGTACCAAAACTGGCCCAACTTCTAGAAAAGCTTTTTCATCTATCAAACGGGCTTGTCCCAGCAGTTTAATCTTGTACCCCAAGTCTTTCGCTCGAACTATATCATTTACGTCAATACCTCTAATTCCTTGGACAGATACTTCTTCTAAAGAGATGTTCATACCAAAAGCTAATCGAGCTAAAATAATCATTTTCCTTGCTGCATCCCATCCGTCAACATCACTGGTTGGGTCTGATTCCGCAAACCCCTTCTCTTGAGCTTGAATTAGAGCTTCTTGGTAGGAAAGATTATCTTCTGTCATTTTAGTCAGGATATAATTGGTAGTCCCATTGACAATCCCTTTAACCGATTGAATCATATCTGAAGAAAAACTATTCACAATCGTGCGCAAAATAGGAATTCCCCCAGCGACACTAGCCTCGTAATATAAATCAACTGTGTGTTCCTTGGCAATCTCCTCTAGCTGACCACCATGGACAGCCATTAGATCTTTATTAGCTGTTACAACATGTTTGCCTGCAGTTAAAGCTCTGGAAATATAGTCTTTGGCAGCATCAATTGTTCCCATAACTTCAACAACAATCGTAACTTCTGGATCTGACAGGATTGTAGAAATATCATTAGTAATCTCTATGGTGTTAAATGCTGGCTCTTCCTTGTACTTGTCAGGCGTTTTTACTAAAGCTGATTTTATCACGATTTCTTGACCGGTCATCTGTTTTATTTTATCTTGGTGTTGATTGATAATGCTTACGACCCCAGAGCCAACAGTACCTAAGCCTAGCAGGGCAATTTTAAGCTGCGACATATTGTTCCTCCTTATTTATGTATGTAGAAATGTCTTGATGCTAGTTAGAGTTTGGGAATTAGACAAATTCCCTAAAATCCTGTCAGGCATAACCGTCTACGCTCACGCTCTTTTTGAAACGCGTTCGTGACGGCAGGGTCTCGGGATTTAGATAAATCCCCTGCAGCCTCTGCGAGGCTTTGTGAATTTCCTAAAATCCTGTCGTCCCTAAGCGCCATCACTCACGCTCTTTTTGAAACGCGTTCGCTTAGACATGCCTTCGGGATTTAGATGACTTTTCTACAGCCTTTGCAAGGCTTTCGTAAATTCCCTAAAATCCTGTCAGGCATAACCGTCTACGCTCACGCTCTTTTATAAAAAACCATAGTCATCTTCTTTTTTACCGAGATGGCTATGGTTTTCGTTTTATATACCTGTTAGTTTTGAAGAATTTCGTATATTTCGATTGCAACCAAATCGATGTCATCAAATTGGAAAGTTTGATTTGCATCTAAATCTTCTAATTCGAAACTATCTGATTCTTGATCAAATGTTACGATACATTTTTCGACTCCCTCTTTTTCAAAGCGTCGAATTTCAATATCAGTCTCCTGATCTGCCATTGTTTGTAGTCGATTTACTATCGCTACTAATTGTGAAGGCCTCATGTGGTTTACCCCTTTCAAACATTCTTTAGTCATTTTACCACAAAACCCCTAGTCTATTATAGATAAAACACCTTAAAGTAGAGATTTATTTTCTTTATTTCTGCTCTTCTGTCCAATACAACTTAATAAGAGCTTGCGTACCTTCATCGCCAAAACCATCATCACATAAAGTTTCATACAATTTCTTAGCTTGAAGTGTTGCCGGTAGAAAAATATCCATTTTTTCTGCTTCTGCCAAGGCAATGGACAAGTCTTTTAAGAAGTGTTTTGCGAAAAAGCCGGGGCTATAATCTTCTCGAAGAATTCGTGGAGCATAATTAGCTAGTGACCAGTTGGCTGCACTTCCTCCACCAACCGTTTCTATCACCTTTTCCAAATCAAGGTTGGCTGCCTTAGCATACACCAATAGTTCTGTCATACCTGTCATGGTACCAGCAATCATAATTTGGTTGGCCATCTTGGTATGTTGTCCTGCTCCCGCCGCTCCCTGTAAAATAACTTTTTTAGAAAAACTCTCTAAAATTGGCAATGAATTCTTAAAGACTTCCTCATCCCCACCAACCATCGTTGTTAGAGTAGCATTTTTAGCGCCAAGATCCCCTCCTGAAACTGGAGCATCCAAACTATTACAAGATAATTCTTTGGCTTTTTGATAAATTAAAGCTGCTAGGGAAGGAGTACTGGTTGTTAAGTCAATCAAAGTACTGCCCGCTTGGACTTTAGAAAAGATGCCCTCTTCTCCAAAGTAAACTTCTTCTACATCTTTAGGATAACCCACAATCGTTAAAATTGTTTGACAGTTTTCAGCCATTTGAGCTGGACTATCACACCAATGTGCACCCAAGTCTATTAAAGGTTGAGCCTTACTTTTCGTACGATTATAAACAAATAGTTCGTAGCCCTTAGCCATCAAGTGCTTAACCATAGAGCTTCCCATAACGCCTGTTCCGATAAATCCAATCTTAGTATTCATCTTCTTCACCGCCTTGGTTTGTTAATCGGAATAACTTCATCCGACGTAATAGATTTTTGTCATGTTCCAGTTCCCAATCATAACCAGCAATTGCAGCTTCATAAACACCTACCACTCGCCTAGCAAACGTATCCGCTGAAATTTCATCTAAAAGATTTTTTCGAACAGCTTGAATAGTTTCAACATCCTCTTGCGTTACATCATCCAAATACTCCACAATTACTTGAGCAATTTGGCTTTCTTTATCAAATAAGGTTCCTAAAGATTTATCTGTCATCAGACCCATTAAATAGTCATTTCTTTTAGCTATAACAGGAACACGGTTTGCCATTGCTTCTAGATAGGTCAAACCTTGACTTTCAGAGTCTGATGCGTTGACATAAAGATCAGCCATCTGATAATAAGGACTTACCATTTCATTAATTATTTCACCTACAAATTGTACTGCATGATCAATTTGGAGATCTTTCACTTCTTGTTCCAGATTCGAACGTTCTGGTCCGTCTCCTACCACACACAATCGAGCATTCGGTTTCTTAGCTAATAGTTCTGGCATCATGGCAATCACAGCAGCAATATTTTTTTCTTTAGACAGTCGGCTTAAAGATAGAAGGACAATTTCGTCCTTTGTATAGCCTAATTGACTTCTAAGCGTTTTTACTTGTTCTTGATCATATTCTGGGACAGGAACACCTGTTGGAATAACCCATATCTCTCGCAAAACTCCATAACTCTCAAGTTTTTCCTTAGTCATTTGACTTGGAGCAATGACGCCACGCGATTGATTACAGAAATTTCTTGAGATAAAAGCTACATGAATAGGTCTGAGAATTTTTCCTTTAGCAATGTAATGAAGATATTTTTCATACATCGTATGGTAGGTATGAACGGTTGGAATTTCCAACATCATCCCCAAAAATTTCCCGGCAAGCCCCAAAGAAAACTCTGTTTGTGTATGAATAATATCCAAATTATATTCTTTTACTATTTTGTAGGCTTTACCAACTCCTTTGAAAGCAATTCTTCTTTCTTTAAATGAAAACAAGGGAATGCTTCCTAAACGAACCACATTTGTTTCAGGCAAAAGAGCTTTAGGGTCTGTGGTCGTGAAAATAATAACTGTGTGTCCTTGAGCTTCTAATTCCTCTTTTAATACTCGAATAGATGTGGCTACGCCACTTACTTGTGGAAAGTAAGTATCCGAAAAAATACCAATACGCATAATGTCACTCCTTTGTTTCTATGTATCCATAAAAACCATTCGTTAGCAATGAGAAATAATTTCACCTCATTCGGTAAAGCTATTCCCTCTTGAATATCTATATTATAAAGAAGTCCTTGACGATTGTCACTGAATATCTGATACAAATGGATGGATAGACCATAAGAATCATTAAGAAAGACAAAAATCCCCCACAAATTGTGAGGGATAAAATGATTGTATTATAGATTTTCAGTAACTTGTGTAACTAGAGCCATAACTTCTTCAACAGTTGTGCATTCGTTGATAGCCTTATCCGCTAGTTTTTCCATCTCTTTAGAATCTAATTTGCTAATCAAGCTTCTTGTTTTTAGAACACTAGATGCAGACATTGAGAATTCATCTAAGCCTAATCCTAATAGTAATGGCACTGCCATTTGATCGCCTGCCATCTCTCCACACATACCTGCCCACTTGCCTTCTTTATGAGCTGAATCAATAACGTGTTTGATTAAGGTCAAGATTGAAGGGTTGTAAGGTTGATATAGGTAAGAAACACGTTCGTTCATACGGTCTGCAGCCATTGTGTATTGAATTAAATCGTTTGTTCCAATACTAAAGAAGTCAACTTCTTTAGCAAATTGATGTGCTAATACTGCAGCGGCTGGAATTTCAATCATGATACCAACTTCGATATCATCCGAAACTGGAATTTCTTCTGCAATTAGTTTTGCTTTTTCTTCTTCTAAGAGAGCTTTTGCACCACGGAAATCATTCAAAGTCGCAATCATAGGGAACATAATACGTAACTTACCGTATACAGATGCTCTTAAAAGAGCTCGTAATTGGGTACGGAACATTTCTGGTTCACTTAATGAAATACGAATTGCACGATAACCTAGGAATGGGTTCATCTCGTGAGGAAGTGGTAGATAAGGGAGTTCTTTGTCTCCTCCGATATCCATTGTACGTACGACAACAGCTTTACCATCCATACCTTCCAAGACAGCTTTGTAAGCTTCAAACTGGTCTTCTTCTGTTGGGAATTCATGAGAATCCATGTAGAGAAACTCCGTACGGTACAAACCAATTCCTTCAGCACCATTATTAATGACACTTTCAAGATCTTTTGGTGTACCAATATTGGCAGCCAATTCAACTTGCTTACCATCTTTAGAGAATGTTTCAGCATCTTTCAGTTTGTTCCATTCTGCTTGTTGAGCGGCAAATGCTTGAGCTTTTGCTTCATATTCACCTATTACTTCTTGGCTAGGGTTAATGAATACATCTCCAGAAAGTCCATCAATAATGATAATATCTCCATCTTTAGCCAAACTGGTTACATCTTTTGTTCCAACAATAGCTGGGATTTCAAGAGAACGAGCCATAATGGCTGAATGCGAAGTACGACCACCAATATCCGTTACAAATGCTTTAACATATTTACGGTTTAATTGTGCAGTATCACTAGGAGTTAAGTCTTTAGCTACAATGATTACTTCTTGATCAATCGTTGCTGGGCTAGGAACTTTAACACCCAATAGATTTGCTAAAACACGTTCTGCAACGTCACGGATATCTGCTGCACGTTCTTGCATGTAAGGATTATCTTCCATGGAAGCGAAAAGGTTAATAAACATGTCAGTCACATCTTTCAAAGCAGATTCTGCATTGACTTTTTGTGATTCAATCGTTTCTTTAACTTGTCCGATTAATTCTGGATCATTGGCAACCATCAAATGAGCGTCGAAAACTTTCGCTTCTTCTTCTCCTAAGTTGGTTAAGGCTGTTTGACGGATTAATTCAATCTCTTTTGCTGACGCTGCAATGGCATCATCTAATCGAGACACTTCTAAGGAAGTATCATTCACTGCACGTTTTTCAAAACGCAAGTCAGGTTCTGTTAATGTATAGACTTTTGCAATCGCAATACCATCACTAGCAGCAATTCCTTTTAACGTTGGTTTCATCATTATTCAGCTAAACCTTCTTTTTTCATTGTTTCTTCGATACCAGCTAATGCTTCAACTTCATCATCACCTTCAGCAGTGATAACAACGTCAGCACCTTGGCCAACACCTAGAGACATAACGCCCATAATAGATTTCAAGTTAACAGATTTACCTTTATATTCCAATTGAATATCTGAGCTATATTTGCTAGCTGTTTGCACTAATAATGTTGCTGGACGTGCGTGAATCCCTGTTTCTGCGATTACGTGATATTCTCTTTTTTCCATTGTAAAATCTCCTTTAGCATAAAAGTATTTTTAAGGGTGGTAGACTCTTTTTTGTGTCTTTTTTAGCTATACTAGCCTAATTGAAACCGCTAAAAAAACCTAAACCCTTTCATTAATTAAGGTTACCATTTTTTTTAGCTTTTAACAACTATCTTACACAAAATAATGGATAGAATTGTTAGCAAATCAAATTAATTGTCAGACTCTTTGGGCAAAGATAAAAAATTAATTGAACTTTTCTATCAAACTTCGAATTGGTTTTCCAAAAAAATTGTGTTTGAATTGTTTTTTTGATAGACTCTTATTGGAAGTCAGCTCAAAAAAGCGTATAATAATTTCTATAGGATTCAGTTGAACAAGTTATCTCCATCGAAAGGAAGTAGACACCATGAAACTGATCGATATTACAAATAGTCACTCGACACTAGTCAATGAACAACTAGCCAATACAGATGCAAATTACATAAAGGTTTATTCCTTAGGGCAGACAACAGTTATATACACTAGCGCCCCTACCCATAAGGATATTATTATCCTCAACCACAATCGTCGTATTAAACAAACTGAGATTGACTTTGTAGTCCACCGCCTCTTCCATACAACATGTGAAGGGTTAGAAATCATTCATGCAGACAATTTTGTAGAGATTTCTGTTCCAATTGAAGAGGTTAGGCCCACCTTTGGCTAGTATATGCTTTTAATCGTTAGTACAACATCAAAACACCCTTTAGACTCTTTTGGTAACCAGAGTCTAAAGGGTGTTTTTTGTCAGTTAGTGTAATTTCATATAAACATTACAAAAAAATGCATACTTTATCAAATTTATTCTTCTACATCACCTTGCTCTTCTTTATAGTCCCTAATCATTGATAAAAAGTTATCTCCATAAGATTCAAGTTTTTTCAATCCCACTCCAGAAATTTCTAAAAATTCCTCATCAGAAATCGGTAGATAACGACACATATCTCGTAGGCTAGCATCAGAGAAGATGACAAATGGAGGTACGCCATGTTGCGAAGCCAAGTTTAATCGTAGACCTCTTAACCTTTCAAAAAGAACTTGGTCATAAGGTAAATCGTTATCCCGTTTCTTTCTCTTTATTGGGTCTGGCTGTTTTAACGTTAGAGCAATCGTTCGTTTTATTTGAATTGGAGAGCGCTGCTTGATGGCCCGTTTGCCTTTGGGTGTAATCTTTATAACAGGATACTCACTTCCCGTAACTTGTAAATATCGATCTGCAACCAAAGCCCCTATATAATTTCTCAAGGTTTTTTCACTATGTTCTGAAAGTATACCGTAAGTCGATAGTTGGTCCAGTTTTAGCTGAATCACTTCCTTATTTTTGCTTCCCCGTAATACTTCAATAATTCGGGTAACCCCAAAGCGTTCATTCATGCGGATAATACAAGAAATAATCTTTTGAGCATCAATGGTCACATCTACCAGAGAAATATTTTCTGTACAATTGGAACAATGCTCACAACGTAAGGGTACCTCTTCTTGTCCAAAATAATCTAACATAAAATGTCTAAGGCAGGTGATGGTCCGACAATAATCAATCATCTCATTGAGTTTTTCTTTTCCGACTGGGTCATTTCCTTTTTCTAGAAAGAAAAGATTGGTCATAATATCTCGACCATTGTAAAAGAGAGTACATTTTGCAGTCTCTCCATCTCGACCAGCCCGTCCTGCTTCTTGATAATAGCTCTCAATATCTTTAGGCATACTATAATGGATTACCTGTCTCACATTCGGCTTATCAATCCCCATGCCAAATGCGTTAGTTGCTACAATAATATTTAAGCGATCAAAAAGAAAATCTTCTTGAGTACGGGCTCGCTCTTCAATTGGTAAACCTGCATGATACGCACCTACCGAGTACCCTTTTTGACTCAATTTTTCAAAGAGCTTATCCACATCTTTTCTGGTACTACAATAAATAATGCTAGCTTCATTCTGGTCAACCAGTTCCAGAAGTCTTAGCCATTTATCTTTTGGCTCTTCTACCGCGAAATATAGGTTAGGACGGTCAAATCCTGTAACGATTTCATGGACATTTATCAGGCCAAGTTGCAGGCTGATATCCTTACGTACTCGTGGCGTAGCAGTTGCCGTAAAAGCTGCGACAACTGGTCTATTGGGTAAGTAGTCCAAAAATGTAGAAATGGATTGGTAAGCAGGTCGAAAATCATTTCCCCACTGTGAGATACAATGGGCTTCATCGACTGCTACCAAACTAACTGGCAGTTGTTGTAGGGTTTGAATGAAATAATCATTGAGTAACCTTTCTGGTGCTACATAAAGCAGCTTAACATCCCCTTGGTGCAACCGCCAAATGGCTGCACGGTAATCTTCAGCGGATAGACTACTATTGATTAATAAAGCTGGAATCCCCATCTCTAACAATGCAGACACTTGATCTTGCATCAGCGAAATGAGCGGTGAAACAACTATAGTTATTCCTGATAGCATCAGTGCTGGGATCTGGTAACACAAAGACTTTCCCGCTGAGGTAGGCATGATAGCTGAAACATCTCGACCTTGTACAATCTGGTCAATAATCTCTTCTTGGGCAGGTCTAAATTGGTCATAGCCAAAGTATTGTTTGAGAAGTTGTTGTTTTTGAGACATAATTCCTCCTTCCTCAAGACTCAACAAAAAACAAACTGCCCCAAGATTTCGTGATAGTCTTGGGACTCGTTCGTTTTTCTATTTCATGTGTAACTATTTATTTAGTAGTCTGTCTTAGTTCAAGTTTATAAGGCAAGGTAATCGACATTTCGTTGATATCTTCTTTATTCATAATCTTTGTTAAAAGACGCATAGATACGGCACCAATATCATATAGTGGTGGTGCAATTGTTGATAGAACTGGACGTGACATCTTAGTTAGTTTTGAGTTATTGCTAGCAATCAACTCAAAGTCGTCCGGAACTTTAACACTTTTATCAGATAGGCCATTCAAGAGCCCAATTGCCACTTCATCATCCGTTACAATTGCAGCTGTTAAATTAGCTGCTAATACACGTTCAACCACAGTTTCACCAGCTTGATAGTTCAAAGGAATTTCAAAAATATTCTTTTCGTTATAAGGAATACCTGCTAATTCTAGAGCCTCCTTATAGCCCTCTAAACGTAAGTCACTAGCAAAGGTGTTTTTTAGTGAACCTGTAATAAAGGCAATATTTTTATGCCCATTAGCAATTAAAACTTCAACCGCTTCTTTAGAAGCTGTCTTGTAATCAATATTGACAGAGCCTACTTCTTGATCAGAGTCAATGGTACCTGCCAAAACAATCGGCGTTTTAGAACGAACAATTTCATTTCTCAGTTCTTCAGTGACATTATTCCCCATATAAATGATGCCATCAACTTGCTTAGAAAGAAGGGTATTCAAAACTTGAATTTCTTTATGGTTATTTTGATCTGAGTTAGCTAAAATGATATTGTATTTATACATAGTTGCAATATCATCTATTCCTCTTGCTAAACTAGAAAAATAAAGATTCGTCACGTCAGGGATAATAACCCCAACAGTTGTTGTTTTCTTACTGGCAAGACCTCTAGCCACAGCATTAGGACGGTAATCAAGTTGATCAATAACATCTAATACTTTCTTACGAGTTGCTGGTTTAACATTAGGATTACCATTCACAACTCTTGAAACAGTAGCCATTGAAACATTTGCTTCACGAGCAACATCATAGATTGTAATAGTTTGTTTTTCCATAGTTATTCTCCTATCTCCAATATAGACTTTGTTCATATTTTATTTATATTCATTGATACTACAAATTTAGCATTTTTCACAAATAATTGCAAGCGTTTTACATTGGTTTTTCCATAATAATATCGCTAATTTTCAAATTTTTACATGCGTTTATGGTAGAGTATTAGTATACACAATTAGGAAGAGAAAGGAAATGTTTATGTTTATGTCTAAATTGAAAAAAACTCAAGAATTTTTGCAAGAGCAATACTTAGATGTGGCTTTGATTATGGACCCAGCAGCAATTCGTTTAATAAGCGGCTACTCTACTGAGCCACACGAAAGAATTGCAGCCCTATTCGTTTTCCCATCATCAGACCCAATCTTATTTGTCCCATCCCTAGAAGAAAAAATGGCTAGGGAAGTCGTTGAAACAGAAAATAGCCACTACACCGTCATTTCATATGCTGATCAAGAAGATCCTTGGCAAGTATTGAGTGATTATCTAAAAGCTATCAACAACTCTCTAAAAAGATGGGCGCTCGAAAAAAATTATATCACCATCGAACGATTAGAAGCCTTACAAGCTCACTTTTTACAAGCAGACTTCTCCCATAACCTCTCCCCTTTCATCAACCATTTGCGTTTGCAAAAAGGTGTAAAAGAGATTGAATTACTGAAGATTGCAGGTGACTACGCTGATTTGGCTATTTCTATTGGTGTAAATGCCTTAAAAGAAGGAGTTAGCGAGCTAGAAGTCGTTGCCCTCATCGAATATGAAATGAAGAAAAGAGGAATTCTTTCGATGAGTTTTGATACCATGGTACTCTTTGGAGATCACGCAGCAGACCCACACGGAATTCCCGGACAACGAACGTTAGGTCAGAATGAATTCGTGCTGTTTGACTTAGGTGTTTTCTATCAAGGATATGCTAGCGATATTACGAGAACCGTATTTTTTGGTCAAAAGATGTCGCCAGAACAAATCCAAATCCATGAAGTTGTCCAAAAGGCTCATGACTTGGCTCTGGCAGCTGTGAAACCTGGAGTTAAAGCACAAGAGTTGGATCGTATTGCCCGTAATTATATTAGTGAGCAAGGTTATGGAGAATTCTTTATCCACCGACTTGGTCATGGTATTGGTCAGTCCTGCCATGAATTCCCATCAATCGTTGAAGGGAACCAAATGGAATTGATTCCTGGTATGTGTTTTTCTATTGAGCCTGGTATTTATATCCCAGGAAAAATCGGTGTACGAATCGAAGATTGTGTTGTGGTTACTGAAAACGGCTGTGAGCTTTTCACCCATGCGCCAAGCTATATTGACTGACAAACGAAAAAGAAGGATGGAGAGCTCGAAACTCCCCATTCTTCTTTTTCCTTGTCTTACTTAAGTTCGTCTTCTACTTTATTAGCTGTATCTTTCACAGCATCACTAACATCTTCAGCAAGTTTCTTACCTTTTTCTTCTACTTTATCAGATAGTTCTTTGCCTTTGTCTCCAGCTTTTTTCGCTAAGTCTTTTCCTTTATCTTCAACGTCATCTGCTACATCTTTAGCTTTCTCTGCTGCATCTTTTGCATGGTCTTTAGTCTCTTTTAAGTCAACAGCTTCTTTTTCTTTAGCCCCTTCTTCTAAGTCTGCTAAAGCTGCCGTAACATCTTCTTTAGCATTGCGGAAATCAGATTTTATATTATCTGCACTAGCAAAAAGTGTTTCTTTTAATTGAACAGCTGAATCTTTTAAGTTCACGTAAATATCTTCAGTGGTTGATTTGGCTACATCACCTAATTCTGCACCTTTTTCTAGGGCAATATCTGTATAATCTGAAACTTGTTCCTTGAATTTATCAACTTCTTTAGCAATATCTTCTCTTAATTCTTTTCCTGGTTTAGGTGCTAGCAATAAAGCTGCAATGGCTGCAGAAGTAGCACCAATAATTGTTCCTAAAATAAATCCACCTGTACGTTTTCCCATGCTTTTCAGCTCCTTAATCGATTATTTTTGATTTTTAATTTCTGTATAAACAATTGTTTCTGTTGGAATACTTACTGGAGTTTCTACCGGTATTTCTACTGGAGTCTCCACTGTTTCTTCTATAGGGATTTCAATCGGTGTCTCAACTAAGTTGTCGACTACCTCAATGATTGGCTCCTGATTCAGCGGCTCACTTTCCTTGGGTTTTGAAGAAAAAAGCGATTTGCCCACCTTCATAAGAGTTGAAGATTTCTTTCTTTTATCCGTTCCTGTAACTTTGGCTACCAGATTATGCGTTGACTCGTTGACATCCGATACAGTTAGACCAAGGTCCCCAATAGCAGTAAACAAGGGGTCAGTCTTACTCAACTTGCCATTGACATCATCCACTAAATCGTTTGCTTTATTCAACAAACCTTCTACCTCAATCGATAAGCGGTCCACATCTTTTGTGATAATCTCAATTGAAGCATTTGCCTGAACGACCGTATGTTTCAGTTGCTCAAAGATGTTAGAAATCTTCTTTAAGTTTAAGGCGAGGTAGATAATAAAAATAGTAAGAGCTACAGCAACAATAATTGCAGCTATTTCAAATCCATTCACGAATATTTTCACTCCCATCCTATTTGACTTAGATAACGTTTCATATCATTATCATACCACTATCTCTATACGAATACCATGAAATCGAAACCATTTTTCACAAATTTTTTCACTTTTGCCCTACTTTTTAAATAGTAAAATTCTATTAAAGGTTATCAATTTTTCTTAGATTTTGGTAAACTAAATCTAAGCCACTATAGAACCTTTATTGAAGCTTATTTATGGCTTAGTTACCTTTAGATTGGAGCAGTAGTTATTATGAACTTATTACTATTAGAAACCAACCCGGTTGAAAAAAACTTGAATTTTATTGAAAGATATTGGAACTCGCTGGATTTATCTGCTATTGCAAACGAGCTTATAAGTAAAGCTATTTCACTTTTCTTGTTATTAATCGTGTTCTACATTGTTAAAAAAATCATCCTATTTACCTTTAACAAAGCATTTTTATCATCCTTTTCTTGGGCAAACCAGAGTGAAGCCAGGAAGAAGACCTTGTCTCGCTTACTAGAAAGTGTTATTAACTATTGTCTTTACTTTCTATTGTTCTATTGGATTCTGGCTATTTTAGGGATTCCAATCTCTAGTCTTCTTGCTGGTGCTGGGATTACCGGGATTGCTATTGGGTTGGGTGCACAAGGATTTCTTTCCGATCTAGTTAATGGTTTTTTCATCCTATTTGAACGACAATTCGATGTGGGCGACTCAGTTTCAGTAGCCTCAGTGAATGGTACCGTATCAAGTATTGGCATCCGCACCACTGAGATTAGGGGCTTTGATGGCACAGTTTATTACATTCCCAACCGAAAAATTGAGGTCGTCAGCAACCTTTCTCGTGGTAATATGAGAGCTTTAATTGATATTCCTCTCTTTTCGGATACCGATCTGACTCGTGTCTCCGCCATTATTGAAGAAGTGAATGAAGCTGCAGTAGTTAACTATCCGGACATCGTCAGTGGACCAAATATACTGGGTCCTCAAACCAATCAGAACGGTCAATTTGTTTTCCGCATTACTATTTTCACAAAGAATGGACAACAATACCGTATCTACAATCAGTTTTATCAACTCTATCAAGAAGCTTTGGTACAAGCAGGTATTTCTTTACCAACGACTAACCTGTCTGCTGTCCCAGTTCCAAAGCCTTAGAGACATTAATAAAATTCTAGAACTAAAATAACTCTCGAAACCACCCTTTTTGGTGTGGCTTCAAGGGGGCTGGGCAAAAAGTCGTCCATAATGACTAATCTTTATTTTTTAAAGCACAAAAGAGTTTTGCGAAAAAAGCTATCAGAAATAACGGTGTAAAGCATAGCTGGCGTACAGTGGATGTTTCGGCTTTAGCCGATTACAACCACGTAGACAGCTAAGCCAGTGAGACCTAGGCTCACGGCGGTGCCACCGTTCTCATTTCTGATAGCTTTTTTCGCAAAACTCTTTTGTTTGAATAGCAGCCTTGACTTTTTGCCCAGCCCCAATACTATTGAGAAATTAACTAATTTAGTCACTTTTATCACGTAACTTAGAAGAAATTGATATTTTTTTACCTTATCAATAATTAATCCTGCAGCAATTCTTGTGGTATTTTAGCCGTGATATCGTAATCTTTTTCCAGTTGATGTACCAAATAATTGATTCTCTTTAGAACTTCCTTTCGAGTGATAATTCCTAAAAAATCATTTTCAGGAGTGACAATACACAAGAAAGTAGCGTCAATTAAATCGTTTAAAATATCTTCTAAGTCTGTTTGAGGGCCGACTGTTGGTATTTTTGTAGCCATCACTTCAGAAACCTTATATTTTCTCAACTGATTAAAGTTAATGGCATTAATGTCCATTATCTTATTGATAATCATAGGGATAGAAATCAGTCCGACTAACTTAGAATGTTTATTAACTACTGGAATTACAGAATATTTTACATTCGACAAAACCAAGAGAGCGTGTTCTAGCGTATGGTCATCTTGGATAATAGCCACTTTTTCTGCTGGAATAAATAACTTATCTTCTTCTTCGAGTAATAGCTCTGACACGATTTTATGAATCATATTTATACCTCATTCATTTAGTTGGTTTATAACTAGTGTTTAACTCCTCTAACTTTTCATGTTTTTTTGTATAAAAGTCTACTGTCACCAAATCAGGCGCTATATCCAGCAATACATAAGTAGGCGTATCCCGATAAGTGCCTCGAGGAACTGAAATACTACCCGGATTTATACATAAAACTCCATCTTGAATCTGGGCGTCCAAGCGATGCGTATGACCATATAAAGCAATTGACGCTCCATGACGCTTGGCATCCTCCACCAAGTCATCCAACCTATAATTAACCGAGTGTCTATGGCCATGCACCATAAAAATAGTCACCCCGTTGACTTGGGTAACAACTTCATCAGGAAAGCCATTATCATAGTCAACGTTTCCAATGACATTTTCTACCCCCTGCCAAATAGGATCAGCCGACGATAATTCAGAATCACCACAATGAAATATCTTATAGCCTCGACCATTATAGTAATCAAACACATCTACCAAAGGCTGCTTATTATAATGATTATCACTTATCACAATACACTTCATAAAAAACCTCCATTGACTATTTGATTTCTCAAACTATTTATTAATCCCATTAGATTCAGACCACTCATCCCAATAATAATCCAAAAGAGTGATGGCCCTACCCCGATGACTAACCATATTCTTTTCAGCAGGAGTCAACTGCGCGAAGGTCTTTTGAAAGTCCTCCACAAAGAATAAAGGATCATAACCAAACCCATTCTCCCCCTGTGGAAATGGTGCTATGTACCCCTCAACTATGCCAATAACCACTAAAGACTCCACTTCAGGATAGGCTAAGGCTAGACAGCAGTGAAAGCTTGCCTTACGGTCTTTGGCGTCCAATCCGCCTAACTCTGCCAAAAGCTTGGCATTGTTGGCGGCATCGTTGGTAGGTTGTCCAGCATAACGAGCTGAAAAGACTCCCGGTTGACCATTTAAAAAATCTACACTAAGTCCCGAATCATCTGCCAATACCATCGTCTGAAGTCGATCAGCAATGGTTTCTGCTTTTAATCTAGCATTCTCTGCAAAAGTTTTCCCTGTTTCTTCCACATCTTTGATTTCTGGGTAGTCCAATAAGGTTTTTACTTCAAAGCCCTTTGGTTCAAAAATCTCCTTAAATTCTTTTGCCTTACCTTTATTTTTTGTGGCGATTACTAATACCTTATCTGACACTGAATTCTCTCCTTTTTGTCTTCGTTCTTGCGAGTTAACAGCTTGTAGCTGAACTTTTTTGACGTCAATTCCTGAGTCCCCCAACCATTCTTGGGCAATAGTTTTAAACAATTGACTTGACCCCGTAGTATAATACTCTCTAGTCGGATTCGGATTGCTTGCAAACGTTTCAGAGAGTTCAAAATAATCTAATAGTGTCGAAACAGCCGTTAGAGTTTCAGCGCCTGAATCAATTAATTTCACCTCTTGACCTAGAACGTTTTGAATAGTATCTCTTAGTAATGGGTAATGCGTACAGCCAAGAACAACAGTATCTATCTTTTTATGTTTAAGTGGAAGCAAGGTTTCTGCAACAACTTTTTTTGCTAAGGAAGAATTGATTTGATTGCTCTCAACAAGTGGAACAAATTTGGGACATGCTAGATTTTCCACATGTACTTTTTGATTCTTTTCCTGTAATTTTTTTTGATAGACACCACTGTTGATGGTTCCCTTTGTCCCTAAAACGGCAATATGATTGTTTTGCGTTTGCTTGATGGCAGCTAAGCTACCCGGATTAATCACGCCCACTACGGGTATGGATAACTTTTCCTTCAGCTGGTCCAACACTAGTGCCGTAGCGGTATTACAAGCAACAACAATCATTTTGACATCTTTACTCAATAAAAAATGAACCATTTCCCAGGTATAATCAATGACTTCCTGAGCAGGTCTTGGTCCATAGGGGCATCTTGCTGAATCACCTAGGTAGATTATCGATTCATAAGGCAGTTGCCTGAGCGCTTCTCGCACAACGGTCAGCCCACCGACTCCAGAGTCGATAAAGCCTATTGCTTGCTTCATATATTATTCCTCGCTTTAAGTACATTATTTGAGTTCTTAATTAGATATGCTATCATTATAACATGGAATAGAAATAAATCAGATTGATTAAGCAAAATTTATAAAAGACACTTAACGCCACTCACTTCTAAGGAGGTTACTATGAATTATCAAGTTTTATTCGTTATCGTAGAACGGGGACTTGCCCAAGAAGTTATCCAAGCTGCCCAAGAAGCCGGTGCAGACGGAGCCACGGTCCTGACAGGTCGAGGCGCTAGTATCCATGAAAAGAAAACACTCTTTTCACTAAACATCGAACCTGAAAAGGAAATCTGTCTCTTTGTAGCACCCACAGACCAAATGTCGCTGATCGTCGACACCATCCAAACCAAGATTGAAATTCAGAAACCCGGTAATGGAATTCTTTTTGCATTAGACATCGAGTCTCCAGAAGGTATTCATGAATTACTCGCTTAAAGCATAAAATAAAGACCACCAGCTCTAACCTTTATGGTAGAGCTGGTGGTCTCTTTTTAATCTACATCTGGTTTAGTCATCACCCTAATTAATTTGACCAAAGAAAAGACTAAAATAATGAGATTGACCCAATTTAAAAAATTATTTTTCTTATTCATGACTCTACCTCCTATTTTTGCTTTCTAGTTTCGGATTTCAAAATACCAAGGGAACGTTTAAAGACATTTAACATATTGGCATCAGAATATACCAAGACATTTGAGCGATAGAATACAAGTGATAGCCAAGTGATAAAGACAGTCCCTAAAACTAGAACCGCTACACTGACTAGGATTTGATTGTTGCTTACCGTATCGGCCGCAATTCTAAACGGCATGATAAATGGTGTCCATAAAGGTACATAGGACAAGGAAACAACAAGAGGGCTGTTAGGATTATTCAAGGCATACATACCAATATAGAAGCCAATAATTCCTAAAAAGGCAATTGGAGATGCTGCTTTAGAAACATCCTCTGCCTTGGTAATTAGGGAACCAAAGAAAGCCGAAATACTTACATAAAGGATAACCCCAAAGATGAAGAACAAAATTCCATAGAATAGAACAGGACCAACAATGGTGCCTAACTCTATTTGAGGAATGAATTGATTTTTTAAGGATTGAACAAAAGGAATGTTCCAAGCGATTAATCCCAAAACAAAATAGATGAGAAGTTGAGTCAATAAGACTAACGTAATCCCAATCATTTTTCCAAAGAAGTGTGTGGTTGCTGAAACACTGGAAAGAATGATTTCCATAATACGAGTCCCTTTTTCAGAGGCAATCTCTTGAGCGATAATCCCTGCATAGTTCATAATGAACATAAAAATTAAGATGGAAACAACATAAGCCATCCCTATTTTAATAAACCGTTCAACCTTTTGTTTTTCTACTTCTTGTTGATTGGCTGCCGTAATAATCTTGCCATCACTATCGAAGCTAACTTCTTGTGAATTTACGGTTACTTGTGAATTTTGAACTTGAGCAATCTCATTGTCATTTAAGTTCAAAGCCTGTGAAATAATAGATAGCTGTAAGGAAGATAAAGCTTGGGTAACTTCCTGTAAGTTGACCTTCTTATTGGTTGTTTCACTATAAAAAGTAGCTGAAATAACCCCATTAGTCTCATTTACTTGCAGATATCCTTCAACCTTTTTATCTGCCAATTCTTTTTGAGCATGCTCTAAGGTATCGACCTCGATGAGCTCTGGAGATGTCACATTTTTCAATGTGTCTTTCACCTGAACGCTGTCTGTTACGACAGCAATTGGAACATCTTTTTCACCCATAGATTCCTGTCCAATAAAGTAACCAATTACTCCAAAAACACCTATAAAAAATAGTGGGCCTAAGACCATAAAAATAAAGGCACCCGATTTGACATTTTTACGATAGACTTCTGTAATAATGACTCCTAATTTATTCATGAATCACACCTGCTTTCATCTTGAATATCTCTTCCAGAGTTGGTGGTTGTTGGTTAAAGACTGGTGTATAATGGCCCGCTAAATACTCATCAAAGATTTTCTGACCAACAGATGCGTCAGACAGCTTCACAAGATAGTCGCCATCTTTACGTTCTTTCACAGACTCTACACCATCAATTGTCAGTAATGTTTCAATAGGTAGCACAGGGCTAATAACTAATTTGGTACGGCCAAAGGATTGACGAATCTCATTTACCTTACCTGATAGAACTGGTGTCCCATCTCGTAGCATAATGAGAGAATCACAGATTTCTTCAACGTTGTCCATATTATGACTAGAAAAAATAACACAGGTACCTTTTGCTTTAAGGTCAATAATTGCATTTTTCAACAATTCCGCATTTACTGGGTCTAAACCACTAAATGGTTCATCTAAAATAACAAGTTTAGGTTCATGAATCAAGGTTGTAATCAACTGAACCTTTTGTTGGTTCCCTTTTGATAGAGACTTAATCTTATCAGTCTTTTTTCCTTTGACTTTAAATCGTTCTAGCCATTGGTCAATAACTGGGGCAATCTCTTCTTTAGTTTTGCCTCTTAATTTTGCAAAATAAAGAATTTGTTGCTCAATGGTAATCTTTGGATATAGTCCACGTTCCTCAGGCAAATAACCAATAGAATTATAATCTTTAGGACTAAGAGCCTGGCCATTCCAAAGCACACTGCCCTTTTCAGGAGTCAAAAAATCTAAAATTAAGCGAAAAGTAGTCGTTTTACCAGAACCATTTTGACCAATCATCCCTAAAATTTGTCCTTCCTCAATCGTAAACGAGACATCATCTACGGCTCTAAGACTCCCAAAGGACTTCTGCAAATTCATTACTTGTAACATTCATTTCCAACTCCTTTACGTTATCTAATGAACAAGATAATTTCCAGACCAAATAAATCTGAAATAAACTTGCTTCATGAAAATATTTTACCATAAATGAATAAGAAAGAACTAACATTTCACTATGAAAAGTGTGAGGTATCCCACAAAAATAGAAACCTACTACCTTAAGTTTGTGACTAAAGGCGGTAGGTTTCTAAGTATAGGTTGGCATTAGTATTTTTCTAATATCTCTTCTAGTTGTTCTTTACTATGGTAACCAATCAATTTGTCTACTACTTGACCATCTTTTTTAATCAATAGTGTTGGAATACTCATAATACCAAATTGTTGAGCAGTTGCTGGATTTTCATCAACATCCACTTTTGTGAATGTCACCTTATCTCCCATTTCTTCATCAAGCTGGTCAATAACTGGTGATTGCATGCGACAAGGACCACACCAAGTAGCCCAAAAATCTACTAAAACTAATCCTTCTTTTGTTTCTGCTTCAAAGTTTTTATCTGTTAATGCTAATACCATGTTTAACACCCTTTCTCTTTATCTAGAATGTAGTATAACAGATAAAAGTAAATTCCAAAAAAAATTTGCTTTGGTGGTAGGTTAAATATTTATTTTAGACTAATCAGGCATCTATCTTGAGATATAGACTGTTTTTTAAAGTCTTCTTTTATGATATCCATCTACAGTAGTAGAAATTATTTAAGTGTTTTTTATCTACCACCAAACAAACCTCAAGTTCCTCAACATATATATCTAAAATAATAATCTACATTAGTAGAAATTACTTAGGTGTTCTAAACAGACAGGCGCTTATGCTTATTTCATTTATCTACATTAGTAGAAATTATTTAGGTGTTCTAAACCTATGAATGGAAGGCTCATCCCCGACCTATCTACATTAGTAGAAATTATTTAGGTGTTCTAAACCTATGAATGGAAGGCTCATCCCCGACCTATCTACATTAGTAGAAATTATTTAGGTGTTCTAAACATAGCTTCTAGCACTTTGTTCGCTGTTTATCTACATTAGTAGAAATTATCTAGGTGTTCTAAACAATACAAATAAACCAGTCAGCATCTCTATCTACATTAGTAGAAATTATCTAGGTGTTCTAAACGAAGTAGACGAACTACAAAGCAAGCTAATCTACATTAGTAGAAATTATCTAGGTGTTCTAAACTCGCTAGGGCATCTAAGAGCCTATTTCTATCTACATTAGTAGAAATTATCTAGGTGTTCTAAACTTTGTGGCAGGTAGCTTATAACTTATTAGGCATCTACATTAGTAGAAATTATTTAGGTGTTCTAAACGTTCTTCAAAACGCTCTGCTAAGCCAGAATCTACATTAGTAGAAATTATTTAGGTGTTCTAAACAACACATGAATCAAAAGATGCTGTTGCATCTACATTAGTAGAAATTATTTAGGTGTTCTAAACGAGCTAAAAAAAGAGGCAAAAGAGGTTATCTACATTAGTAGAAATTATTTAGGTGTTCTAAACTTAACCATTGAAGAAGTTTACGTTTAATCTACATTAGTAGAAATTATTTAGGTGTTCTAAACCGGATTGGAAACCATGCAAGACGAGCATCTACATTAGTAGAAATTATTTAGGTGTTCTAAACCAGAATATTTATCGTCTCCGAACTTACATCTACATTAGTAGAAATTATTTAGGTGTTCTAAACATTGACGTGAGTAATTTTACCATAACCGATCTACATTAGTAGAAATTATTTAGGTGTTCTAAACCATATTTTTAATTCCATCAACAGAAATATCTACATTAGTAGAAATTATTTAGGTGTTCTAAACTAAGCAAACAACCATTTTAGAATTTGAATCTACATTAGTAGAAATTATTTAGGTGTTCTAAACTATTGTCGTTGCCTTGCGTGGTTATGGATCTACATTAGTAGAAATTATTTAGGTGTTCTAAACGATTTAACTTAGCACGGTAGTTACGCCTATCTACATTAGTAGAAATTATTTAGGTGTTCTAAACGCAAGTGAAGCACGAGGTTGTCCATATGAATCTACATTAGTAGAAATTATTTAGGTGTTCTAAACACGATAAATCTTTACGATGGTCTCTAATATCTACATTAGTAGAAATTATTTAGGTGTTCTAAACATCGAACAACGGCTTACTTGCAAGGTGCATCTACATTAGTAGAAATTATTTAGGTGTTCTAAACGGTAGTAATAAACAGATGAACATTAATACATCTACATTAGTAGAAATTATTTAGGTGTTCTAAACGTGGGTTGAGTGTTCCGTTGACCGTCATGATCTACATTAGTAGAAATTATTTAGGTGTTCTAAACATACCTAAGAAATAAGGGTTAACCATACATCTACATTAGTAGAAATTATTTAGGTGTTCTAAACGAAGGGTGCTTTTAAATGAGTAAAATTATCTACATTAGTAGAAATTATTTAGGTGTTCTAAACGAGGTGATTGTGTATGATGTTATTCGATTATCTACATTAGTAGAAATTATTTAGGTGTTCTAAACAGTCCATTGTATCTTCCACATTTGCTTTATCTACATTAGTAGAAATTATTTAGGTGTTCTAAACTTTGTCACGAAAAGCTACAGCATCAATATCTACATTAGTAGAAATTATTTAGGTGTTCTAAACATTTAAGATACCCATTCTCGGTACTTCCAATCTACATTAGTAGAAATTATTTAGGTGTTCTAAACTTTTGCAATGTTTTGCTAAACCAGACTAATCTACATTAGTAGAAATTATTTAGGTGTTCTAAACGGAAACAGAATCAAAGCAATTAGGTATATCTACATTAGTAGAAATTATTTAGGTGTTCTAAACAATACAAGTAGATGAATAAATATTCTTATCTACATTAGTAGAAATTATTTAGGTGTTCTAAACAATCGAAGCACCCTTATACGAAGAATTATCTACATTAGTAGAAATTATTTAGGTGTTCTAAACGAGAAGAGGCATTGGCCAAGCAATTAGCAATCTACATTAGTAGAAATTATTTAGGTGTTCTAAACCCGATGCTGATAATGGCCATTGGTTCAAATCTACATTAGTAGAAATTATTTAGGTGTTCTAAACAAAAAGCACTACACCAAAAACAGGCGTATCTACATTAGTAGAAATTATTTAGGTGTTCTAAACCTTTCTGTTAGCAGTGCATCTACACCATATCTACATTAGTAGAAATTATTTAGGTGTTCTAAACCGTCGAGGTCTGAACTCCTTTATTATCAAGCTTTTTCCAGCCTGATTTTGCAAACCTATTTTTTTATTATTAGCCTTCTTTTTAGAACACCGATTTATCAAGCTTTTATCACACCTATATAATTTCCAAATTTTATAAAGACTAGGGTTTGCATTAGATCATAATCAAATCTTCATTGTCATGTACTGCGTACCCATACCTTATTATATCATTTTCATTTTTAATGTGAAATATTATCACACTATCTTCTTCTGAGAATTGCTTCTTAAATCTTTTGTCGATTTGAATTAAAATGTTATCAATAATATTGGGGGCATTTTCGATTTTATAAACGGAATACTGCAATCTATAGCCATATTTGGTAATAAATTTATTGAATCTCGTTCTGACTTTGTTCTCACTAATATCATAACTTAAAATAATCATGAGAGTTACACCTCTATCTTAGGGAAATCTACCTTATCGTATCCTTTCATAAATGCTCTATAGTAGGATTGAACATAATGAAAGATTTTATCTTTATTGTCCAGAATAGCTTCAAGATACAGTTTTGTATACTTTCTATTTTGCTTCCAATCAAGAGTATATTGATTATTTCTCAAAGTAAAATCATCCTCTGTAATCTGATTTAGATTCATCGCCTTTCTGGTCTTCCAGTCAATGATCGTTCTTAATGGCTCAACAATATCACATACCAATGATTTTCGCATATAAAACTCTTGATGAAGTACACCCTTGTAAGTATCAAATCCAAAAACATTTAGAATGGCATCAATATAGTTAAATAACAAGGTATAGCCTATATCTAAGCTGGCATTAATATAATCAAACTTAACTCTAGGGATTCTACGCTTCCATTGTTTATCTTCAAAAATTGCTGCAAAGTATAGCTTTGCAATTGCCCCTTCAAACCCCATAATTTGTTGAATTGACAGTTGTTCTTCAAGGTTATATTTATGCTTAATTTTTTCAATTTGCTTAATGTTATCAAGCATTAAGGGAGACTTTTCTCTCACTTTTTTCAGTGTTCTTAGTTGGTTTTCTATTTTATTGGCTATTATTTCTTTGGCTGCATAATTACTATTGTAAGAGTACTGTTTTTCTCTCAGCAAAAAGTTGCCTTCCATCCTTGCGCCAATGATGTCATATAACTTCATAGTTGGTGAAAAAAAGCAGATACTAAATTTAAATTTTTTGGAATTTGCTATCACTTTGGTCGTTAAAGTTGTATGTCCGATGACAAATATGGCAAATAACCGATACATTGTTGTCTTCAACACCACTTTTGCATCTTTGTCTTTTACCACAATATTGTCATTAGAAATACTCATTTTCTCCCCTAATCCAATATTTACGCAGACGATTTGTTTTTTACTGAAAGCCTCTCTGCTAAGCATCAACAGCACTCCTATCACAAGCGGGTTCATAAATACAGTTTTGACATTTTAAAGAATTATGTTGTTGAAAATCATCAATACTAAAATTTCTCATTAGTTTTATTTGTTGCTCAAATTTTTCAAGCATTTCAGAATCTTCGTTCGGTAGTTTTACTTTGATTTTCTTATTAGTATCATAACTATATAAGGAAAGTTTTTCTACCTCGTAGCCCATTTCTTTCATGGCAAAATATTGTCCATACAATTGAAAAATATAGCCATCATAGACTACTTTGATATGTTTTTTGCGTTCTATTAGCTCTTTTGTGCGACTATCATAGACATCGATTTTACCAATCAAATGATACTTCTCAGTAACTACTTCTAAAGAAGTAATTACTGAGGAGCGTGTACTAAACGTTGACTGATCAATACTTTGATGTGCCATGGTTCCCTCTATTTGAGCTTTTTCTTGATAGAGTGTCTTTTCCATAGCCCCGTACGTATTGTGGAAATAGATTGATAAAGGGCAAAATACGAAATCATTTAGTTGAGTTAGCAATATATAGTTTTCCACTATTGTTGCATCTCCTTAAACCAGTCTGTATTTGATAAAACATAGTCAAACCTTTCATCATGACTGGCTAGACGATTCTTATTGACAATAGCTAAGCCTTTCCTTGCAATACAATAAGCTCCATTAGCATCTGAATCTTTTGGTAAAGTTGGATCACCATTCATCGAGTTGAAAAATACTCCCTCACTATTTTTCACAGGAGAAATAATACAATCTTCAATTTTTGAAGGAGTCATTTCATTCTTTAAGTTGTTCCGTAACTTAACGGTTAACCTAAATAAATCTAGCACTTTTTTTGAACACTGTTCATTTTGACAGATTTTCTCTATTAGATTTTCATCCTCGCTATATGACACACCGAATTCATTGAGTATCTTCTTCATTTCCGTATTTAGATGAATAACAGCCTCCTTCTTTGTTTTAGGGTTATACAAACTACGGTGCCCAACTGTACAAACTTGCCAATCATCTCTATGCATACTTTGATATGTTTCGAATTTACTATAACTAAAATCAAAAACAAAGTAGTCTTCTCTTAATGCTTCATCTTTCTTGTAAAAAATCGTGTTAAATTTTTCAAAAAATTCTTTTCTCAACTTAGCATCTTTCAGTTTTTTAAAATTAAATACATTTACAAAACCTGTAGTCGGATCTATTTTTGATGTGTATCCGGCGGTAACATAAAACAAAATACCATTATTATTTTGACCTTCTTTAAAGTCTCCAGTAAGTTGATATCCTCTTGCAATGCCGCCATATTCGCTAGCTGGTCGATCCTTGAAAGACATGTATTGTAGCTTATCCGTCAACATTTTCTCAAATTTTTGATAGACCTGTCTTTCAACTTTCATTCTTCCACGCTTGAAGCCCATATTTAGGTTTTCCATTACAATTATGGCTCCGTACTTCTCAATCAGTAATGCCAATTGATGGACAATAGCAGAGAGATATCCTTCTTTTAGGTTTTTGATATTTCCAATTTCTTGCCAAGATTTTCGACTAAAGTCTCTTTCTTTTTCTCTAGTAACCAATTTCTGCTGGTAATTCACTTGATTAACAGTATTCAAATCCGCCTGTTCAACAATATTGCCTTGCATGTCTAGAACAGTATAGTATAAAAGATTTTTCTCTCCTCTATCTATCCCAATTATATGTTGAATGTTACCGTTCTTAACCCAGTCTGATACCATGGTATTCGCTCTAACTTCTACAACATCAGGATTAATGGTTATAGGTACGTGCAAGAAAAATTTATCCACAGTATACCGTTTATCTTTAATAATATCGTAGTCAAGCATTCTTTTTTCCAATTTTGGAAGATAGTATTGAGCCTCTTGACTTAGGTGAAGTGACTCATCATTAACAAAGGAATTCAATTCTGGAATTAATCGTTCAGGTATGGTTATTTTTTGACCATCCTCTAGAAATGTTCGGTTAACAATCCAATCACCTTTTTTATGCGTTACGTGGTGTTTAATACTACTTTTACGGTAAAATATTTCGGCACCACCATTTAGTTTAAACACTTTATCCGTATCATTCTCTTCACTAAATACTCCCTTGAAGAATAGTGTATGCAGGTTTTCTTTTCCTTTATGATGATCAGAAAAATCTTTGTTATAGATTTGAAAAAGAAGCAGCTCTTGGTTTTCAACTGATTTATAAACCTGACTTTTAGACACATCATAGAAGCTTAATTTATAACAGGCACTTGCAACATCTCTATAGAATTCCGATAAATCAGCATATTGTCCACTTTCTTTTAACAGTGAAAAATCAAATTCTTTAGTTCCTTCGTAAGCATTCAAAAATTCTTTACAAAAATCAATCCATGTAATGAGGGCATCTTGATGCTCTTGCTTTTTATTTGGATTTTCTTTTAAAAATTTTACTTGGAATTTTTTTACAGCTTCTGTATCCTCTGGGCCGTTCGGATAATATAAATCAAAGATTTCTCTAGTAATTGTAAAGGATTTCAAAAACTTTTTATTACTAGTGATGTTGTAATCTGTCATTTTTTCTGCAAAATGGGCTTTTACCTCTTTTAATGCAATAGAAGATTTTGGAATCATCTTCTCCGGTCCAGGCAAAAATATTAGATCCATTTTTTCGAAGACTTCTTCATTTTTATTTGAGACTTCTTTAAATTTTAATTTAGCATTTAACAGTATACCGAGATAGTATTTTCCATTTTCTCTGAAAATTAGACCTCTATTGTCTGATTCCTTTGATTTAGCCCAGCCTCCCAATAAACCATTGATATTAAATGTCAATGGGATTTTTTCTTTTGAATAGTCTTTCTTAGTCAGGTAATTTCTCACACGGTTATAGTTTGCTAAACCTTGATCCAATAAGTCTTTTATTGAATCCAGTTCTTCATAAAAGTTAGCATCCAATTCAATGATATTCTCTGAAATAAAACCTTTTACAAGATTTGATAACTTGATAATAGTGTCAAAGAGCTGTTTTATACTATTTTTTTGTTGTGCTGACTTGTCAAACTCTCTATTAAGTTCACCCGTTACTTGTTTGATAGATGATTCAAGTTCTTCTGTTAAATCTTGAGCTGTCTGAGACAAATATTCACTAATGGATGTTTTGCTTTCAGATAATATTTCACTTAGTTTTGATACACTATACGAAGGAGAGGTTTTTGTAAACTCTCCTTCAGTATTTACACCAAGATAAGCTAAAATTTCTTTTTCATCTTTCTTAGATAATTTCTTTTTTTCCGTTAATAGTTCTTTTGTTCTGTCTTGTTTCAGGAGTTCGCTTATTGCATTATACTCACCAAACAAGTTTATCGATATTTGAGAAACTAATTTTCTTGACAAAAAGATACTTTCTCCATTAAATGTATCTATATCATGGAATAGACTGTTCACACTATCACTTAGTTTTGCTTTCCCTACAAGTTGAATATAATCTATTACTTCATTAATCAATTCTTCATTGTTTTCTATTGGTTTCCATCTGAAAGATCGAGTAGCCATCTCAGACAAAATTTGTTTGTCTAATTTGTACATCCTCTCACATTTAGTACCAGTTTTTTGTACATACTCATTGATCAACTCGTTTATCCCTTTAATTTTAACAGCCTTTGATTCAGACCATCCCCCTACAACACTATTGTATTGATTAATATCTTTTTGTAAAAGAAAGTTATTAAAACAATTTATTTCAAAGAAATTTTTCTTGATCATATCAATATCTCTATTTCCATAAATTTGTTCCGATAATTGTATCAAACCTTCAGAGATTAACTCCTCTAGCTTCCCATAGTTTTTGATATTTGCTAGAAACTTATTAAAATTCACATGAACGATTCTGTACGTCACTGATGTAGTAATAGCTTCTTTTGAGAAGATGTTTTTACGATTACTGAAAAAGCCAGTAAAGCGTACTGTCCGATTAGCAAATTCTTGTAGACAGAGCTTATCTTCTTTAGTAATTACGTCGTCATATTTTCCGAGGAATACATCCTTTAGTAGCTTACTGCCAAAAAGATTTTTGAATCCATCTTGCTTGCTGAACAAGTCAGCAATTTGTTTCCTGTAATCTGTTTGAGCTTTTTCAATGATTGCTTGATCTTTACTTTCATAGGCATCAGCCAAATCCTTCCAATCAATGTGAGATTCAGCTAATGAATCCTCAATTATCTTCCGGTAGATTCCATCTAAGATTAGCTTAGCTTGTTCAAACTGTAAATCTACCTCTTCTTCTTTAAGGAGATTTTTGGACAGATACTCCCTGGTCTGATTTTGAGGTATCAAGGTAAACCGTAAAGTTTTGGAGAGTGATTTTGTTCCGATTGATTCTTTTAAATTATAAACCACATATAACACCCTTTCCATAATTTATTTATTAAAAACATCATATCACCTTTCTCTATCTTTTGCAAGCCTTTCCAACACTAATGTTTATAATTCTTATTATATAATATCTTCATCAAGTTAGTTACTCATTTCCGAATTTTGCACTCTTAATAATTTTCTGTCAGTGAACATGCAGAATACAGAATGTCATTTTTATTTAGATACAAGAATGAAATAAAAAAAATTGAGGGGAGCTGGGCAAAAAGTCCAGGTTGTTATACAAACAAAAGAGTTTTGCGAAAATCTTATCAGAAATGAGAACGATGGCACCGCCGTGAGCCTTGGTCTCACTGGCTTAGCTGTCTACGTGGCTGTAATCGGCGAAAACGCCGAAACATCCACTGTACGCCAGCTATGCTTTACACCGTTATTTCTGATAAGATTTTCGCAAAACTCTTTTGTGATTTAAAAAATATTAGTCATTTTAGACTTTTCGCCCAACTCCCCTCAATTCTTTTCTATTCTCCCAATTACATATCCGTCAATTCCATTCGCCGAAATAGTGGTTTCATCCATTTCATAATAATCGTTACTACGGGGCCAAACAAAAGCATGGAGATAATCGTCCCCTCACGAACGGTTAAGGGAGTGTGCAGTAAAAAAGTCATTCCTAAAGATGCAGAAACACAAAAGACATCAAAAAATTGTCGAACTATACCAAATGTGTACTTGCTTTTTAACACGATACTCATAGAAAGCCCTTCTAATGGAAATGTGATTAAATCAATCAGCATAATAGCACTAATGGCAAAGCAAACAATAATCAACCCAAATAACATCATAGCTAGATTCATAAAATAATTGTCAATCTCAATCCCGCTAAATAGTCGATAAAGGATATAATTGACGACTATACCAATTAAAATGCTCAGAGGAATTTGGAGTAGATTTTTGATTTTAAATGATTTTTTCAGAATTAAAATCTGAAGTATGATACAGGTGATATTCATCATCATACCAACCGTTCCTACTTCGATACCTGTTAGTGATCCAATCGACATGGCCAGAGCATCCCAAGCACCAACCCCAATATCAGCTTCAATCATTAAGGATGCCCCTACCCCCGTTAGCAAAACACAGATAACTAAGGCAATGAAGCGTTTGGTTAAAAAAGATTTTTCAGCTGTCTTAACAGATTCTTGCATAGCTTCCCTCCTCAAATGTTTCTTAAAACTATTTTCATATCTATTATGCTCAATTATTGCTAAAGAAACAAGCTTCCTTCCTCAATCTAACAATTAAGTTTTTCAGTATCATGGAGGAAAGAGTTTACTTAGAGCTACTAAGAAAATGAAAAATAGTTTGATTTATGGTAAACTAATCTTATCAAATCCACTCACATTTAGGAGGTTATACCATGAATACGTTTAAAAAAGTAGGAATACTCTTCTCTGCCTTATTTATTTTAGCGGCCTGTAATAATAAGACTGGCACGGAAGGGTCGCAAACATCCTCAACTGCAGAAAGCCAAGAAACCACTTTATCTGCTGAACAAATCTTAAAAAATACGCAAGATGCAATGGCAAAAGTCAAAAACTATCAGATAGACATGAAAATATCGAGTTCTATTTTCGTTGTCGATAAACTTATTGATTTAGAGTCTAACTCTGTTAGTCAAGTCTTTTTGAACCCTTTATTAGTAAAGACCACTATTGCGCCTTCAAGTGAAAGTGGAAGTGTACAAGAAATGGTCCAATATGCGGACAGCCAGTTCTTCTATATCCCCAATTTAGAGACAGGTGGCTGGTACAAGTCGCCTATGGATAAAATCATTTCTAGTAATTCATACGATACGTTTTATGCGATGCTATCGAAACTCACTGACTTATCTTCCAAAATGATCACTAAAACTGAAGGGGCTAACTATTCCGTTAGCTTACATCTTGAAGGTGCAGATACTGAAGAATTCTCCAAATTAATTGATGGGGAATTTGCTAAATATGCTCCAAAATATACCTCTATTGACTTAGCATTTTTAATAGACAAAACGACTTTTTTACCAACGAGCACACGTAGCGAAATGGCCATTGACACATCAACTAATAGTTCAGAATCATCAACTGAATCTAGTAATGATGGCACTAAAGTTGTGACCGAACAGATCTACAGCAAGTTTAATCAAGTAGAACCATTCACTATTCCTGAAGAAACAAAAAATGCAGAACCACTTGAACAACAATAACCTACAAATTTTTAACTGGACTTAAAATGTTGAATATATTAAATGAAAAATTTTCTTTAACGATACGCTAATTATAAACAGTTTGGCCAGGAGTCCGAGTTATTACAAAAGAGTTTCTAAAAAAATGTACCAGAAATTACGGTGTAAAGCATAGCTATCTGAGTATCTGTAATCAACTAAAGTCAATTACAGATACTTAAACAGCAGCACCGTTTTGATTTCTGGTACATTTTTTAGAAACTCTTTTGTAATTTGGAAATAGATTGTTATTCTTTGCAGACTTTTTGCTACCATTTTTCTATTGATTAAAGAAGTTTCGTTAAGACATTTATTGAATCATTCAAACGATACCGAACTTCCGTCTCGATGAGGAAATTCAATTCCCAACAAAGTAGCAATTGTCGGAGCAATATCGACCATTTTAATTGGGCCAATGTTGCCTCTGCGTATAATTGCTGGCCCACTTAGAACAAAACCGCATTGATAATTTTCCTTATCTGGATGGTAGCCGTGGTCGCCACTTAGCAGCTGTTGAGATTCAAGGTCTTCCATCAACTGCCCCGTTTCAGATACTGCATCTGAAAAAGCTACACCAGATATACCTTCAATCATATAAGAAATATTAGGACTAATTGAATAGGAATCTAACTGTTCTCTATTAAAAATCGCCTCAATCTCCTCTGAAAAGTCTACCCTTAAAGCTGACAACAATTCTTCAATTTCTTTCTGATTTGGTGAATTATTTTGATCAACATGTAAATAGGCAGCTCCTCCACTCGATTGAAAATAGAGCGGCGATTGCTTTTTCCCACTGATATAATCATCTTTAATCCAGCCTTTTTCATAGAGATATTGATTGAGAAATATTCTTTTCTTTATAGTAAATTGACCGTGATCGCCTAAAACCATAAAGCTTGTTTGGTCACCCAATCCCAACTCTTGAACTGTAGTCACAATCCGACCAATTCGCTGATCCATCTCTTGATAAACATGTTCTAAAGACTCATGCTCAATCCCCACATCATGCTTAAGGTCGTCCAATTCAATCAAATGGGACAAAAGTAAATTTGGCTTCTTACGTCTAATCGTATCTACTGCCATATTTGTTGTAAAGTCATCTAATTGTGGCTGCTTAGCTCCAGAAAGGTGACGACCATATTTAATAGCCATATTTAAACAGAATAAGGGACTGCCATTTTTCAAAATTTTGGTGACTTGGTTTTCGCCTGGAAGAGCAATAATCTCTGGAAAATTGTAATTCGTCTTAGCACCACCTGATACTGGCCACATGAGGCTAGCCGTTTTTAAACCAGCCTCCTTTGCCATATCGTAAATGGTGCTTGCTTGGATAGCGGAGCGGTACCAGTGCCAAGCTTGTTGTTTGTAATCTACAAATGGTTGAAACGGATAGTTGTGAATAATCCCATGTTTGTCAGGGTATAGACCCGTTACCATGGTTGTATGAACCACATAAGTCATACTGGGGTACACACTAGATAATTGGGTAGAGTATATTCCATTTTCAATTAGTTTAGCGAGATTGGGATAGTGTTTGGCTTTTTCAAAGTCTAATTGACTAAACGAATCATAGGAAATGACAATTACATGCGCTTGTTTGTTAACCATAGTCCCATCTACACTCCTTCCAAAGCTAAGCTTTAACTGTAACAACTTCACACAAGCTTAGTCTTCAACTGGGCGACTAAACCCTTTGATTTCTTTTTGAACTTTTTCGATATAGTCTGCAATAGCCATTGTTTTCATTGCTTTTGAGCCATAACGGCGAACGGTAACTGTTCCTTCTTCCACTTCTTTGTCACCAATGACTAATTGGAATGGAATTTTTTGTGTTTGAGATGCACGAATCTTGTAGCCCATTTTTTCGTTACGGTCATCAATTTCAACTCTCATGCCCAATGCAGCAAGACGTTCTTTTAACTCACGCGCCTTATCATAGTGGTGTTCGATACTTACAGGAATGATAGTCGCTTGAACCGGTGCCAACCATGTTGGAAATGCTCCCTTGTACTCTTCAATCAAGTAAGCTACAAAACGTTCTGCTGTCGAAACAACCCCTCTATGGATAACCACTGGACGATGGCTATTTTCACCATCTTCTCCAACATAGGTTAAGTCAAATCGTTCTGGCAATAAGAAATCTAATTGAATGGTTGACATAGTCTCTTCCATGCCAAGGGCTGTCTTGAATTGAACGTCTAACTTAGGACCATAAAAAGCAGCTTCTCCGATAGCTTCAAAGTAGTCTAAGCCCATATCATCCATGGCTTCTTTTAACATGGCTTCCGCTTTGTTCCACATAGCATCATCGTCGAAATATTTTTCTTTGTCTTCAGGGTCACGGTAACTCAACCGGAAACGGTAGTCAGTGATATTAAAATCAGCGTAAACTGCTTGAACCAATTCAAGAACTCGTTTAAATTCATCCTTGATTTGGTCAGGACGAACAAAGATATGTGCATCATTTAAAGTCATTTCACGGACACGTTGCAAACCGGATAGAGCTCCTGATTTTTCATAGCGGTGCATCATACCTAGTTCTGCAATCCGAATTGGCAACTCACGGTAACTATGGATGTCATTTTTATAGACCATCATGTGGTGTGGGCAGTTCATTGGGCGAAGCACCAACATTTCCCCATCCCCCATATCCATCGGTGGAAACATGTCTTCTTGGTAATGAGCCCAGTGTCCAGATGTCTTATATAGATTAACATCGGCCATGATTGGTGTATAAACATGTTCATAGCCAAGGCTGACTTCCTTGTCCACGATATAGCGGTCGATAATACGACGAATGGTAGCTCCTTTTGGCAACCAGAAAGGCAAGCCAGAGCCCACTTCTTGAGAGATCATAAATAGGTCAAGTTCTTTCCCTAACTTGCGGTGGTCACGTTCTTTTGCTTCCTCACGCATCTTAAGGAATTCTTTTAACTCCGCCTTGTCAAAGAAAGCTGTTCCGTATACCCGTTGCATCATTTTGTTGTCAGAATTCCCACGCCAATATGCTCCTGCTAAAGATAACAGTTTGAAAATTTGAATCCGACCAGTTGAAGGTACATGAACGCCACGACATAAATCTGTAAAATCTCCTTGTTGGTAGACGGTAATCACTTCATCTTCAGGTAAGGCAGAAATCAATTCGACTTTGTAAGGGTCTTGTGCAAAAAAGTCTAGTGCTTCTTGACGAGAGATTTCCTTTCGCACAATAGGAATATTTTCCTTCACAATCTTCATCATTTCTGCTTCAACTAAAGGTAGTTGTTCTTCCGTTAATTGGTTTTCCATATCAGTATCGTAGTAAAAACCACTTTCAATCGCTGGTCCCACACCAAAATGGATCCCTGGGAAAAGTCTGGTTAGAGCGTGAGCCAGCAAATGAGCTGACGAATGACGTAGAATTCCCAACGCCTCTTGATGGTCAGGCGTAACTATTTCCAAAGAACCATCCTCTTCAAGTGGTTTAGTAAAATCTACCAATTCTTGGTTAAACTTTCCGGCTAAGGCTTTCTTGGCTAAGCCCTTACTAATACTTTCTGCTACCTCTTTGACAGTTGTTCCTTTTGAATACTCTTTGACAGCACCATCAGGAAATGTAATATGAATCATTGACATCATTATTCCTCCTCGAAATATATAATCATCAATCAGAAAAAAACAAAAATCCCATACCTTATCGAAATTTCAATAAGATATGGGACGTTAATTTGAACGTGGTTCCACCCAAGTTTACAAGGTTACCCTTGCCTTAAACGCGTAACGTGCAGGGACGATCATCCTTACTCCTAACTTCCTATAAGGTATAGTTGTTAGTTTTCAGATAATATTCAAAAGTGGTTAGGACTAAGCTTGCCAGAGCGTTTCACCATACCGCCCCTCTCTACCAAACAAGTTATCAGCCTCTTGTCTTTTTCATCATGATGGATTATTAAGTTAACCTTATTTAACCACTCACGCCAATGAAATGCAAGAAAAATGTGAAAATCCTTTTGAAGGAGAAAATGGATATTAAAAAATGGTTTTGAGTTATAAAAAATTAATGAGGTGCAAAAATAGCACTTATAATCTGGTCTAGTTAATAAGCTCTTATGGTAGTTTACTGAAGAATTCTACCTCTGAATCTTCTTCAATTATATCCTGCGTATGAATTAAAAAGGAGTATCTATCACTTATTGGAATTCCTTTCACTTCGTAAAACGTATTATTTATTTTAGCGTATCCGTGTAACATGTTATCCGGTATGGGTTCTGAAGTAACTAAAACCCTGCCTTTCGGGGGGTTAAAAACTTGTTCAATTTTCATATTTCAATTTTTCCTCCTGATTTTTAGGTTTTCCTTTGTTTTTTGGTTCTAGTGATAAGAAATTATGGAGACTGCAAAAACCTAAAACTAAAAAATCTCTTCAGCAATTTCCTTAACACCCTAATTTCTCCGGTTCTCGCCATCCAAATAGACTTCCGTGCTTAAAAACTTAATCCGCTCAATAATGCGTTTTGCCTTCAACCCCTCATCCTCTCCACGTTGAGATATCCGAAGATGTTCTTCTAATTCAGCAATGGTAAAATTCGACGAGAAGAAAGTAGGTAGTTCTTGTTGCATACGGTATTGTAGAATGACACCTAAAATCTCATCTCGGAACCATGACGAACTGGACTCTGCCCCAATATCATCCAGAATAAGAATTGGAGCTTTCTTAATGGCATCTAATTTATCTGAAAGGCCCCCCTCTCCAATCGCATTTTTCATCTCAGAACTTAGGGATGGTACATGAACCAAGGTAGTTATAAGCCCATTTTGTGCCAATTCATTAGCAATAGCACCTAGCAAATAGGTCTTGCCCACGCCAAATGGACCCACGATGTAAATCCCTTTGTGGAATTTTTTTGGTTCTGACACGTGTGCTTCAATAAAGTTAAGAGCCAATCCAACAACTTCCTCGCGCTTGGCAGTAACCGCTAATTCAGAAAAACGTGCTTGTTGAATATTTTTTGGCATATTCATGGCTTGAACACGACTGCGTAATTCACGTTCTTTTTTCTGCTGCAAGTAAGCTTCAGTTGGTTTATAGATAACATCAACAAAGCCAACATTAATCACCAAGACAGGCTCCATACCAGGACTTTTAACTTCTTGACCATTTTTCCGAGCATCTCTTTCAAGAATAAATTCATTGAATTTTGCATAACTTTTTTCAATCATTTCTTTCGTTAGTTGATGGGAATGCAAGTCAATAAAGGTTTGAATATCTTTATCATTCATCGTTTTTTCGATAATCTCTTGATATCTTTTCTGATGTTCCGGGTCTTTTAAGAATTGCTGAAATTGGTTCTTGACAGTATTTAGCTTATCCATTCTTTCTCCTCCTCTCTTTAATCATTTCCACTGGTTTCTCGGCCAGTTTTTAAACGCTGAATTCGTTCTTGCATTCGTTTATATTCTGCGTCATCTAAAGGTTTTTCCACCGTTTTATTTTCAGATTTAGCCCACTCTGGCACGACTTCTACTCGAACCGGTTTTCTCTGGTTACTATAAGTTCCCTTTTGATAGCCAGCTGTCTGCTTCATTCTTTGCTCTTTTTCCTTATGTTGCACAGACTCCCTCATTTTTAAAGAAGCGATAGCATCTTGAGCTGTTACAATTTTCTTTTGGGCCCAATCGTTTGCGATGGTATCTGCTAAATTCTTTGTGATATTAGCGTTATTTTGCATAACCAAAAGATAGTAGACAAGTATATTGACTACTGGTGCGGGTAATTTACTAATTTCCAAAAGGTCTCTTATGGTTCGTTGTTCGTGGTTAGCTACGAAACCACCTTTTTGTTCCTTGATATCACTCGTGAATTGATAGGGATTGAACTTTTCAGCTGCTTCAATAAGTCGTTCTTCCACACTGGTTTGGGCTTTGGTTGAGTCTAGATGAATTCCATCTTTAGTCGGCTTGTTTGCCACTGTTGCTCTTAGTGTTTCTGCTTCGTTGAAATTTTTCGCTTGGATTTCTTCTTGATGCTTTTCTCTTTCTTTGCCTAGTTTAACTTGTTTTTTCTGCATTTCTTGCATAGACTCCACAACAGAATTTTTGAGCACTGTTAAATTTATTTCCCTTTGTACTGTATCCGTAGCATGAACAATATATGGAACCAAATCTTGTTCACTGAGCCCATAATAGCTATGAAGGGTTCTTATTGTCACTTTTACTTGCTCCGTTAAGGCATCTTGTGGCACAAATCGGCTAGATAGTAGACTCTTTAAGTAGTCCCAATCAAAATTAGCATTGTCTCCTATAGGAATGGTAGTTTCCTTCCCTGACACCATCACTTGATTAGAAGAATCCATCTTTTGGCTATAAGATGACACGTTAAAAGGAGCTTGATAGACTTCTTCAAATGGTTTGGTGATGTCAACCGGCGCTTCTTTTTCATCCACGGGTTTAAGGTAGGCAAACCTTCTTTGTAATTGCATAAAACGTGTTCGATTCACTCGGTCCATGAGTAAAGTTGCCATAAGTGGATCTTTGAAAAAAAGATTCGGGGATAGTGGCGCAAGTAATTCTAAGCGATAGGAGGCATAATCCTCTACCTTAGTAGAGGCAAATGTCTTCAAGAGCCCGATGCCTTCCAACCTTGTACGAGCCTGATAAAATTCTTTAATACCAACATCCAAAGTAGCCAACAAATCCATTAGAGCAAAGCTATCACTATGAAAGGTTTGTGGACTAATTTCATAAAATAAACTTAAATAAAGGTTAGTTGCTGTTCCCCCAATAAAAGGTTGATAGAGTTGAACCAAACTTTGTAAGTGCAAATTAGAAATCCACGAAGGCTGCCAGACCTGAATTTGATCTCTTGGTTTTAAGGTGCTCCAATTAAATTCCATCTAGCCAACCTCCCTATTTTTTTGATATATCAATTTGTGAAGACATTCTTTCTAATTCCTTGATAAACATTGTACGGTCAGTAAATTGACGATAAACGCTAGCAAAACGAATATAAGCCACATCATCAATTTTAGCCAGTTGGTCCATCACTAATTCACCAATTAAAGAGCTAGAAATTTCATTGTCTCCTGTTTGTCGTAATTCATTTTCTACATGGTTAACGACTTCTTCTAGTTGGCTAAGGGCAATAGGACGTTTTTCGGCTGAACGAACTAAGCCATTAAGAAGTTTTTCACGGCTGAACTCTTCTCGATTTCCATTTCGTTTAACAACTAATAATGGTGCTCTTTCTAATCTTTCAAATGTCGTAAAACGAAACTGACATGATTCGCACTCCCGACGACGACGAATTGCTCTACCTTCATCTGCAGGGCGACTGTCTACTACTCTGGAGCCGTTGTATTGGCACTTAGGACATTGCATAAGCTTGCTCCTTTTCTAAATTTATTGTCATAAAGGCTTTCTTATCGATTTTATAGTTCATTATATCATTGTCTATAGTTCTTTTCTATCAGCCATTTATGAACTTGTTCTTGTGTATGGGAGATGGATTGACTGTTATCAATAACAACCGTTGCCATGGGCAGTTTATCCTCAATTGACATCTGTGAAGCAATACGGTCTTTGACTTCTACATCCGTCAAATGATCTCTTTCTTTTAAACGTTGCGCTTGTAAGCTTTGTGGGATATAGACCAGCAGAATTTCATGACACATCTCTTGGTAACCCGCTTCAAACAAGAGTGGAATATCCAAGAAAACTTGTTTTAAACCACTCTGTTCAGCTTGGCCTATCTGACGTATCATTTCTTGTCGGATTAAAGGGTGTAAGATATCGTTAACCGTATATCTAGCTAGAGAATCTGAAAAGAGCATTCTTCCAAGGTACTTTCTGTTTAATTCTTTTTCCTTGGTCAGAATTTGACTGCCGAATGCCTCCACCAGTTTTTCAAGTCCTTCTTGTCCTGGTTCAACAACTTGTCTAGCTATCAAATCAGCATCAATTACGGTCATCCCCTCTTGCCGTAAATAGTTGGCAACAGTTGATTTACCACTTGCTATACCACCTGTTAGACCAATAATCTCCATATCCGTCTCCCTCTTTCTTCATCTATCTTAGAACTTGACAAACTGGGCAAAAATGAGTTCCTCTCTGGGCTACCTTTATCTTTTGAATAGGCGTACCACAAACAACACAGGCTTGGTCCGTTTGACCATAGACCAATAACGCTTGCTGAAATGTCCCCTCTTCGCCAAGGGTATTCTTATAGGTGCGAATGGTCGATCCACCCGCTTCAACTGCTTGTCCAAGTACAGCAATAATTTGATCATGCAAGACTTGGATCTCATCTTCTGATAAGTTATCTGTCATTCTTAAAGGGTGAATTTTTGACCGAAACAAGACCTCGTCCACATAAATATTTCCCAATCCAGCCACTAAACTTTGGTCTAGTAAGGTAGGTTTAATGGCACGATGACGCTTTTTTAGTTGTAAGGAAAATTCCTCCACTTGAAAACACTGTGGCAACGGTTCTGGTCCCAAATTTAAGGCTTTGATAGCATCCTTGGCCATAGCCACAGGAACTAAGGTCATTCTTCCAAACTTTCTCACATCCAAATACCTTAAATCTCTCCCATCATGCAGATGGAAGACAACATGGGTATGCTTCTCAATTACTTGGTCAGATGGACACACCTTATATTTACCTTCCATTCGTAAATGCGAAATCATTGCCCAATGATCCATCAAGAATATGAGATACTTGCCTCTTCTTTCAATGGCATGAATTGTTTCTCCATATAAATTGTCACAAAATTTTTGACTAGAAAATGGTGGTGTAATAATTTTATCCCAAAAAACTTCTACACCGGTGATGGTTGACGGTACGATTAACTGAGTCAAGCCTCGTCGCACCGTTTCCACTTCTGGTAATTCTGGCATCGTAACACCTCTTTATAAAATTAACTAATTATTTTGCTTCAAACCAACTTGGTCCGGCATTTCCATCCACTTTTAAAGGAATTGATAAAGTGACTGCATCTTCCATAATAGTTGTAATTAATTCTTCCATTTCAGCTAATTCGTCATTTGGTACTTCAAAGATCAATTCATCGTGAACCTGTAGTAGCATATTAGACTTCAGTTTTCGTTCTCTCAGTGCTTCATCAACATGTAGCATGGCAATCTTAAGGATATCCGCTGCCGATCCTTGAATTGGTGAATTCATAGCCGTACGTTCTGCAAACGAGCGAATATTAAAGTTGCTTGAATGCAAGTCAGGTAAATACCGTCGACGATGGAAGAGCGTTTCAACAAATCCATCCTTTTTCCCCTGAGCAACAATGTCCGTCATATATTGCTTAACACCTGGGAATTCTTGGAAATAGCGGTCAATAAATTCTTTAGCTGCAAACCGACTAATATTTAAATTCTGAGATAGACCATAATCACTAATCCCATAAACAATCCCAAAGTTAACCGCTTTGGCCTGACGTCTCATTTCACTTGTCACTAAACTAGCATCTTTAATATCAAAAACACGCATAGCTGTTGTCGTATGAATATCCTGTCCTTTATTAAACGCTTCAATTAGGTGAGCATCCTGAGAAATATGTGCGAGTACCCGTAATTCAATTTGTGAATAGTCAACGGCTAAAATAGACCAATCATCAGCTTGCGGTAAGAAAGCATAGCGAATCTTACGACCTTCTTCAGTTCGGATAGGAATATTTTGTAAGTTAGGGTCAATGGAACTAAGTCGACCAGTTTGGGTTAGCGTTTGAACATAACGAGTATGAATCTTTCCGTCTTCTAAAATATAGGCTAATAAGCCTTCAATATAGGTTGATTTTAGCTTAGCCAACTGACGGTATTCTAGAATAGATTTCACGATTGGTGCTTGATCTGCTAGCTTTTCTAGAACATCTACAGCCGTTGAGTAACCGGTTTTGGTCTTTTTGATAACTGGCAATTTCATCTCGTCAAACAAGATGACCCCTAATTGTTTTGGCGAATTAATATTGAAGGTTTGTCCAGCTTCTTGATAAATCCTTGCTTCAATTTCCGCCAAACGTTCATTGAGGTCCAGACCCATTTCCTTCAAACGGTCGGCATCAACTCGAATTCCTTGAATTTCCATTCTTGCCAAGACATCTGCCAAAGGTAATTCCATGGTTTGATAAAGATCTTTTTGATCAAATTTTTCTAAATCATCTAGCAAGATTTGGCCTAATAGAGAAAGAGCTTCGACTTTAGAGGCTAGATGTTGGTAGAACTCTTCTATAACTTCAGGAATCTGAATCTTAGCACCTTTTCCGTAGATAATCTCATCCATTTGAACAGAGCCAACATGTTTTTTGTTGGCAATATCTGATAGGTCTTTAATAGAATCATTAGTATCATGTAGATAAGCCAGCAAGGAAATATCATAGGCAATCCCTTTTGGATAAATCTGGTAGGCATTCAGTAATACAGTAGCCGTTTTGCTGTCGAAAACTGATTTCTGAATCGTCGGATTTTCCACCCATTCCTTAAATGCTGCTGATGTTAATAAGCTATCTACCTGACTAATGTATACCTTGTCACGGTTGCCCCATGCCACTCCCACAATTTTAGCTACATGATAATTTTCCGTTAGGATTTCTAAATGAAATGTATCGGCAGTCTCAAAATGCTTTGGTTCTACTTTTTCAACGACTTCAAACTGCACCAAATTTTCTTTAGAAGTAGTCGGACCATGTCCATCCTTAACCAACTCGGTTTGGAATTGGTTAAAATTCATTTCTTTATAGAAGGCCATCAATGCCTCAGGATTTTTACCCTTGTAGACGGTATCATTAATAGAAATATCTATTGGCGAATCCCTATCAATTCTTGCTAAAGTTTTGCTAAGAAAAGCTTTTTCTTTGTCATTTTCAAGATTTTCTTTCAGTTTGCTCTTTTTCATGTCATCGATATGATCATAAATTCCCTCAACAGAACCAAATTCATGCAACAGTTTAAGAGCTGTTTTTTCACCCACCTTGGTTACACCAGGATAGTTATCAGAACTATCTCCCATTAAACCTTTCATATCAATAATTTGATCAGGTGTGATGCCAAATTTTTCTTCAATGACTTGTGGTGTAAAGCTAACCAGATCACTAACGCCTTTTGAAGTGATTTCTACACGAACATGGTCATTGGCCAACTGGATTAAGTCTCGGTCTCCCGACAAGACAACCACATCAAATTCATCGGAATCTACCTGATGAGCCATAGTTCCAATAATGTCATCCGCTTCGTAGTTAACTAGTTGGTAGTGACTGGCTCCAAAGGCATCCAACATAACATTGAAATAGGGCATCTGTTCACGAAATTCTGATGGTGCATTTTGCCTTCCGCCCTTGTACTCACTATACATTTCCGTTCTAAAAGTCGTCTTTCCCGCATCCCAAGCAACTAAAACGTGGGTCGGTTTCTCAATATCTAAGATGGTATTAAACATACGATGAAAGGAAAACAAGGCATTGGTATGTAACCCATTTTGATTGGTAAATGAATCTAAATTTAAGATGGAATAAAATGCCCTAAACGCTAGACTACTTCCGTCTACTAATAATAATTTTTTCTTTTCCGCCACAATGGCACCCCTATTCTAACGTAATCGTCTTTTCTATCCTAGTGTATCAAATTATCCAAAGAATAGAAAATATGATGCAAAATTTTTCGGTAAAGACTAGTCGAAAACCCTCTGACAAATAATAATTATAGCTAAATCACAAAAGAGTTTTGTGAAAAAACTTATCAGAAATGAGAACGGTAGCTATATTTTAAGACAAAGGTGAGCCTTGGTCTCACTGGCATAGCTGACTACGTGGCTGTAATCGGCGAAAGCGCCAAACATCCACGGTACGCCAGCTATGCTTTACACCGTTATTTCTGATAAATTTTTCGCAAAACTCTTTTGTGGTTTAGAAAGAGATATTATTCTTTCCAATCCCTTTAATAACACTACTAAAATTGACTTAAGACAAAACCTTGGATAAAAAATCCTTGGTTCTATCCATTTGTGGATTAGAAAGTACTGCTTCCGGACTGCCTTCTTCCACAATAACGCCATCATCCATAAATAATAAACGACTCCCCACTTCACGAGCAAAGCCCATTTCGTGAGTTACAACGACCATGGTCATTCCATTCAAAGCCAGGTCCTTCATAACAGCCAATACTTCACCAACCATTTCTGGATCAAGGGCAGAGGTCGGTTCATCGAAAAGAAGGACATCTGGTTCCATAGCCAAAGAGCGCGCAATAGCAATCCGCTGCTTTTGCCCACCAGACAAGGAATTAGGATAAACATCCGCCTTGTCAACTAAGCCCATCTTTTCTAAAAGTTCCAGACCGAATTGCTGGGCTTCTTCTTTCGACTTGCCTTTTAAGTTAATTGGTCCAATAGTCAGATTTTCCATAACCGTTAAATGCGGAAACAGATTAAAGTGTTGAAAGACCATTCCCATAGACTGTCTAACCTTATCTAGATTCACCTTTTGAGCTGTAATCAATTGCTTTTTAAAAAATATTTGTCCAGAAGTTGGAGTTTCTAATAAATTTAAACAACGAAGGAAAGTTGATTTTCCGGAACCTGAAGGGCCGATAACAACCAATACTTCCCCTTCAGCCACCGTCTGGTTAATGCCCTTCAAAACTTCCTTTTTACCAAATGATTTTTTCAAGTTTTTAACATCAATCACTTTCTTTCAACTTCCTTTCCACTATGTTCATAAAGAAGGAGACCGTCGTTGTCATCATATAATAGATGGCAGCTGCAATCAACAAGGGTGGGAAAACCGAGAATGTTGCTCCTCTTACCGTATCAGAACTAAACATGAGATCTTTGATACCAATAAAGGAAACAATGGACGTTTCCTTTATTAATGTCGCAAACTCATTCCCGATTGCTGGCAGGATATTCTTGAAAGCTTGCGGAAAAATAATTTTTCTCATTGCCATTGCTTTTGGCATACCAATAGACCTTGCTGCTTCAAATTGCCCTTTATCCACTGATTGGATACCACTACGGATGATTTCAGCGACATAAGCGACCGTGTTTACCCCAATTGCCATGACCCCAGACATAAAATCCGACAAATTGAAAAATGTTGAAAGGCCAAAGTAAACAATATAAAGCTGAACCAAAAGAGGCGTCCCTCGAATAATATCGATATATACCTTTGCCAAAAAGCTGAGAATCTTATTACTAGAGATTCTCATCAGCGCTAATAAAGTTCCAAAAACCAAACCTATAATCACTGAACAAAGAGATAGCAATAAAGTGTTTTTAGCCCCTTCCAAAAATAAAGGCCAATATTGCGACAGTATATCCATCTTTCTTACTCCTCACTTGTTTCTTATTGTTCTGACATTAATTCTGTATTTTTAACCATAAATTTGTCTAATTGACCACTTGAAGCCAATTCATCAAGTACGGCTTGGATTTCAGCTAGGAAAGCTTCATTATTTTTTTGCACTGCAACAGCTGAACCAGATTTTTCTGCTGGTGTTGCAAAAGGTGCAACCATCAATGTATCATCAGCTTTAATAAACTCTTCAGCCACAACTTTATCCATCACAACGGCATCAACTTTATTTTGTTGCAAGGCTAAGATTAAGGTATTGTTTTTCGGTTGAGAAATCACTTCCGCTTTAGGCAGATTTTTTATGGCAATTTCTTCTTGAACTGTTCCTTTTTGAGCCCCAACTTTAGCCCCGTCTAAACTTTCGAAAGTAGTGTATTTTGAAGCATCACTCTTACGAATTACTGCAATAATGTCCGTTTCATAATACACTTTAGAAAAATCTACTTCCTTCGCACGTTCTTCAGTAGGATTCATTCCAGCAATAGCCATATCAATCTTACCTGTTTTGACAGCTGCTACAAGAGAGCCAAATTCCATTTCCTTAACTTCCAACTTAACTCCTAATTTTTCAGCGATAGCATTTGAAATATCGATGTCATAGCCAACAACTGTATCCTTGCCATCTTTGACTAAGTGCCATTCAAATGGAGGGTAATCTGCAGATGTCCCAATAACAAGTGTGCCTTTTTCTTTAATCTGGTTCAAGACTGGTGACGTTGATTGTTCAGCTGAAGAAGTTTCCTTTGATGTATTGGCACCACATGCTACCAATAGAATTGCTGCCATGGTAATTACTGTATTCATAATGCCTTTTTTTGTCATTTTCATTGTTATTCCTCCAATTATGTTTTATTTTCTTTAGTCGTTCTAAGTCTATAAATGAGTTTCCAGAATGGTGTCAGTCACATAAGTTAGCTAAGCTTCTGTGAAGCGCGTTCGGGTTCCCTCGATAATAAAAAACTCCCGTCTCTTATAATCAACCGATTATAAGAGACGGGAGTTTGCCCGTGGTACCACTCTATTTCGACGGAGAGACCTGATCCATAGACCACTCTCTCGATCCTCTCATTTGTTAACACATTGACTGCGAAGATGGCTACTATTACTTCCCCACCTTGTCTCAAAAGTGCGTTTCAATCAAGTACTGAAGGATGAGCTTCCACTCTGTCTCATCTCGCTGTCAACAGCTACCTAATCTACTCTCTTTATCATAGACTTGTATATGAACTTATTAAGGAGTATAACCGCAAAAAAAACTCATGTCAAGATTTTTATTAATCTTTCATGAGTTTTTTCAATAGATTTTCAATTCTTTCACTCTTTGTCCTTAGTTTTGGGTAGGCATGGTTTCGCTTAAAAGTCTTTCGTAGGCGAATTCAAATTTTTGAACATCGCCTGCACCCATAAAGATTATCACTGCATCCTTGAATTTCAAAAGTGGTGATAAGTTATCCAGTTGCAAGACAATTGCTTCTTTGTCCACCAAATCAGCTAAATCTTGGATGGAAACTTCCCCTTTTTGTTCACGAACAGATGCAAAGATATCACATAAGAACACTTCATCAGCCAATGACAAGACTTGAGCGAAATCACTCATCAAGGCAATCGTCCGAGTAAAGGTATGTGGTTGAAAAACAGCCACAATTTGCTTGTCTGGATATTTTTGTCTAGCCGCATCTAACGTTGCACGAATTTCAGAAGGATGGTGGGCATAGTCATCGATAATAGTAATATCTCCAACTTTCTTTTCAGAGAAACGACGTTTAACTCCAGAAAAAGTTGCCAAATGTTGGCTAAGTTGTTCTGGGTCAAGTTCATTTAAGGCATAGAAAGCAATAATCGCCAAGGCGTTCAGAATATTGTGCGTACCAAAGGTTGGAATATCAAAACGCCCAAAGAATTGACCATCAACATAGGCATCAAAATGGCTTCCTTTCGTATCTCGAGTAATATTTTTTGCTATAACATCGTTGTCTTCATTGATACCGTAATAGGTAACTGGAACATCAGCCTCTAAAGCTCTCAAACGCTCATCATCACCACAAGCAATGATTCCCTTTTTCACCTGACGGCCAAATGATTCAAAAGCATTTTGAACATCATCAATATCCGTATAATAATCAGGATGATCAAAATCAATGTTGGTCATGATGGCATAATCAGGTTTATAGGCCATAAAATGACGTTTGTACTCACATGCTTCCAAAACAAAATATTCTGAAGCTTCTACACCAAAACCAGTCCCGTCACCAATCAAATAACTTGTTGGCTCCATTGCACTGAGAACATGTGCCAGTAAACCAGTCGTACTAGTTTTACCATGAGAACCTGTAATCGCCACACTCTTATAGCCATCTAAGAGTTTACCTAAAAACTTGTGATACCGAATAATTGGGATGCCTAGTTCTCTAGCTGCAACTAATTCTTCATGACTATCCGGAAATGCGTTTCCTGCAATAATCGTCAATCCCTCGTGAATATTTTCAGCAGAAAAAGGCATAATTGGAATGTGTGCTTCTTCTAAACCTTTTTGTGTAAAGAAGTAAGTGGCTAAGTCAGACCCTTGAACCTTATATCCTTCTCCGTGTAAAACTAAGGCTAGAGCACTCATGCCAGATCCTTTTATTCCAGTAAAATGATAGGTTGTTTCCTTATTCATGGTTATCCTCCATCGAGTTCTTATTGAGCTCTTTTTGTTTTTTTTCTAAAAAAGGTACCGAGTGTGTCGGTTTACTAATTTCGCTTTGGTATGGCAACAAATCCGATTCGCCTTTTTCTTGTTCCATTATCCAAGACAAAGAACGGTTCATTGCCCGTCTTTGTTTACCTGGCAAAGGATTCAATTGCGTTAATAACTCTTCACTTTGTTTGGTTGGAATCTCTTGTAAAAGGGATTCTTGAATACTAGCCTGTTCTTGACTCGGTCTTTCAATATATTTTTCGTTAGTTACACGACCTGATTTAGTTCGCTTTCGATGGCGCTTTGAGCTTGTTACTCTGGCGATCTGAGGAATTTCGTCTAAGGCTAATAAAGAATCCTCTTGAGACTCAAAAAGTAGGAGATCCGAGTCCTCTTTTCTTAAACTTGTCACAAGTCTTTCGTAGGAGATAGCATTGGTATCCTTAGCTGACAAATCCAATCCCTTTAAAGCAGATGGAACTGTCGTCGGCGTAAATGGACGACTTCTAGAATAGTATAAATAATCATTCCAATCATTACGCCGATTTTTTTGAGCTTGCGTTTCACTACTTAATTGTCTAAAACTTGGAAAAACATTGGTCTGCTCTTCTTGTCCGTGTAGGTTATCTTTTATTTGGTGATCTCCTTGGTGCAAGAAAGGTATATCTTCATGTTCTGAAAAAGATAAAGATTGACCAACTTTAGGAATAGGCTCCGAAACACCTGTAGGGCCTTCAGTCTTCTGATCCCCCTTCTTTTCATCTTTCCTATAGAGGTAGTTGGGAAAACTTGGAATCGAAGATTTTTCAGTTTTTGTTTCTTTTTGAGTTTGATTGGCAAAACTTCTCCACTTATTTTGATTGTCTGTCATAGCTTTCCCCTTCCCTCCTGTCAGAATTTTTTATTGAAAAGTAGCATAGATTTCTTTTGTAAATGGTGCCCCAACAGGTGCTGCTTCTCCTAAAACAAGAATACCTTTTTTCTGATTGTTAGTATCAATTCCTAATTCACGAGCTGAGCACAACATACCGAAACTATCAAGACCACGTAATTGACCTAGCCAGATAATGGCTCCATTTGGCATAACCGTTCCCGGACTTGCCACAACAACTTTTTGTCCCGCTTTAACATTTGATGCTCCGCAAACAATCTGAAGAACCTGATCTTCTGAGATTCTAGTTTGTGTAATACTAAGATGATCTGAATCTGGGTGCGGCTGGCAAGCTTCTACATAACCAACTACCAAGGCAGCTTTTGGAGTCAAATCTAGATGACTTGTATCAAATTCAGCTTGCTTCACTAGATTCAGCACTTTATTTTGTTCTTGAGGACTAAGTTCAAAGCTTCCTAGCCTATCCCCCAAGTCAAGATATTTAGAAATATTTGCCAGATTATATCCAATAACTTGACCAGTATCCGTTTGCGAAACTTGAGTAATATCTCCAACAGTCTTAATACTTACATTATAACGGTCAGTCGTTCCTGATGATAATAATAGGGTATCACCAATACCTTTTTTGTTATAAAAACTAATCCACATGTATGAATAAACTCCTTATGATTGTTATTTTTATAAAATATCTCGTTTATAGCTTCCACCTAAAATGGTTTCAACAGTTGTTTGGTCTAAGGCTTTAATGGTTTGAACCAGCATTTCTTTAGCAGCTGCATAATCCTTAATGGAGAACATGGTTTGATGGGTGTGAATGTAACGTGCACAAACCCCAATCACTGCACTTGGAATACCGTTGTTGCCTAAATGAGCCGCACCAGCATCCGTTCCACCTTGAGAAACAAAATATTGATAAGGAATCTTATGGGTACTAGCCGTATCCAAGATAAATTCTTTCATTCTAGGCAGGGTAATCATAGATGGGTCTTGAATGCGCAGTAAAAATCCTTGGTCCAAGTGACCGAATGTATCTTTTTCTTTGCCAATATCATTGGCAGCTGAACAGTCCACCGCAAAGAATAGGTCTGGTTGGAATTGATGGACAGCTGGTCTAGTACCTCTTAAACCAACTTCTTCCTGTACATTCGCCCCAGCAATTAAAGTGTTGGGCAAGTCTGTTCCTTTTAGCTCTTCTAAAGCTTCCAACATGACTGTACAGCCATAACGATTATCCCAAGCTTTAGAAATAATGCGCTCCTTATTGGCCGTCCAAATAGTTTCCACCTGAGGCACAATTGGATCTCCGGGTCTCACACCATAGTCTAATGCCTCTTGACGAGAAGTAAAACCAGCATCAAATAGAATATCAGTGACCTTAATGGTTGGCTTATTAGCCCCATCTCCTCTTAAAAGATGAGGTGGTACTGAAGAAGAAATACATGGGTAATCCCCCTGATTTGTTTGCAAAGTAAATCGTTGGGCAGACACCACATAAGGGTTCCAACCACCTAATGGTTGAATCGTTAAAAGACCATTTTCCTTGATTTGAGCAACCATAAAGCCCACTTCATCCATATGGGCTGCCACCATAATTCTTGGCGCTTGACTATCTTTATTTTCTCTAATTCCAAAGATTCCTCCAAGGCCATCCATCTGAATTTGGTCAACTAAGGGTGTCATCTTTTCGCGGAGATAGTCACGGACATTGCGTTCAAAACCGCTTGTAGCTTGTAGTTCGGTTAATTCTTTAATGAGTTTATAAGTATTTTCTTCCATCCAATGCGAGGTTGCCCTCTTCCCCCTTTAATAGCCGCCATAAATGAGTAAAAGCTGGACAGTATCCAGCTCCTATTGTCAGGCTAATTCATATAAGTCTAGTAATGCCCCTGATTTTGCATCAGCGATAAATTCGTATTGTACTAATCTATCGTCTTCTTTACGGGTCACTCCGCCAAAATAGACCAACTGCTCTTGTTCATAGCGGTCGATAATCACTGGCTCAAGTTCAATCCATGAGCCTTCAATTGGACCAGAAACTAAAAACAACTTTTTAACATTGCTTAAGATGGTATCGCCATTGACGGTTTTTTTATCATAAAAATAAGCTGATGCCAATCCTCCTAGGACAACACCAATGCCAAAGGTGACCCCAGCGACTACTTGATTGAGGTTCATTCGTCTAAAATTCATTTTGTCTCCTCCATTCCTTGGCTCCCTGTTTTATAGGTCTAGTATAGCAATTCCAAGCACAAAAGCCTAGTTTGCAAACTTCACTTCCACTCGGTAGATAGGGTGTCCTTTAGCAGAAAATTTTTCTTCGTATTCTGTCCGAACATTATCGCTTTCATCCTCAGCATGCAAATCTAAGCAAACTTCTTGCAGAATCATGCCAAACTGAGAAAAACTGACCAAGGAATACTCGAACAAGCCCCTATTATCGGTCTTGAAGCACAGACTACCTTTTGGCTTAATGACTACTTGATAGGCTGTTAAAAACTCTTCATGAGTTAATCGACGTTTGGCATGCTTTTTCTTTGGCCAAGGATCTGAAAAGTTTAAATATATCTGGTCAACCTCATTCTCTTCGAAATAATCTGTTACCTGCCCACCGTTAATGTGTAACAACTGCAAATTAGGAATGTTAGCTTCAATCGCTTTATCCAGCGCCACAACAATCACACTAGCTTGTAGCTCAATACCGATATAATTAATATCCGGATGTTTTTTAGCCATTTCGCTAACAAATCGGCCCTTTCCAGAACCGATTTCGATATGAATAGGATTATTATTGCCGAATCGTTGGTGCCATTTTCCTTTCCAATCACTTGGATTGTTGACCACTAAGTGTGGGTTTTCTGCTATCTTATCTAATGCCCAAGGCTTGTTTCTTAGTCTCACTGCTGTTCTCCTTGTATAAGTGATAATTCTTTATCACTCTTCTTTTTGAATACGATTCTCAAAAATCGATTTTACTAATAATATTTTTTCATTCATTTCGTAATATCTGCCATCGAAATGGTTTTTCTTAATTAGAAACAGGCAATTCATTAGGCTGTACCATTCAATTCGTTGATAAATATTAGTGGAAATGTGCACACCATATAAATCCAGCCAGTCTCCCCATTGATGAACGGGTACATACTGAACTAAAATCATGGTTAGGTCTGAGATTGGGTCTGCTAGTTTCACCATTTCCCAGTCAACCAGATATAAACGTCCTTGGTCTGACCACATAAAGTTACGGCGATTTAAGTCGCCATGACAGACGGTTTTTCCACTCTCGTTAATCAAATACATAGTATCTCTTAGGTAATCTAAAACTTGATTGAGAAAACTATGTGTTTGCAAGCCCGATTGGAGATTGGTCAGATAGTCTTGAATGAAGTTTTCTGGATTGTAGTCTTCTCCTTGAACTCGTTGCAACATGTGCAAGAGTGTTGGAGACTGATGAATTTGTTTCAGTAGCGTTGCCACTTCAACATTGGACATCTCTTCATCCGTTAAGGAGCGACCATTTAGCCATTCTTGAGCTGTGATGACGTCCCCATTGCCAGCACGTTTGGTCCAGATTAACCGTGGCGTAATGCCTTCTCCTGAAAGCGCGGCTAAAAAAGGTGAAGAGTTTCTTTTTAAAAAAACTTTCTCCTTTTCGCGTGTTCCCATATATGCTTGGCCAGTATCGCCACCTATTGGATGCAATTGCCATCCTGAATCCATTTTATAGTCCATCTACTTCATCCCTATGACCTTTTTTTGCTTGCTGGTTACTCATTATTGGTTATTTATTGATAAAAAATTGACTTCTTGAATGAAACTGTACCCTTTATTTTAAGTTGAATAATAAGCCTCGTCAAGCCTTCTTGATGATTTGACTAATGATTGTAATATTGCCCCTGCTTACGAAAGCGGTATTTCAAATAGAGTTGAATGAACAAGATTAGAACAACTGCACAAATAACAGCTCCTACAAGAACTAGTACGCTTTGATGTAGAAACAAATTCCATAGACTTAAGAACACGATTTGAATCAAAGAAAGCTTTATTAGTATGGTTTGCAAGGCCTGTAAAAGCTCGTCTTGGCTCAAGCCATATTGTCTGACCATAATGCTTTCTTGGTAATGATTGCCTAGACTTGCCAATTGGAAGTAGGTCATCAAAAGTAAGGCAATCTGAACTGCTAGTCCTAAACCATTTAATGGGAGAACAAAAGACAGCAGACCAGCTAGCACTAGCATCTGAACATAATAAGTGACATAGTGGGCATTTCTGACAAAGGCGCGTGCAAATAAATAGTTGTATGTCTTAGCTTGCTTACCAGATAGAAATCTAACCAGTCCGTCTAAGCTTTTGCGACGTTTAGCAGCCGCCTTATTGAGAGCTGGTACATCAACAAACAAGGAAAACAGTTGAAAGACTCTTTGTTGTCTTTGCTCTTCTTGGGAAATGAGGTAATCCCAGCGATAAGCTCTCATGCTAGTCAAATATGTTTTTTGCAACCAAAAATTTAGAATGAGAATGAGAGGTAGGATAAGTAAAGCCCAAACTGAATCAACAGAAAACAAGGACAAGGCAATACATATAAAACTCGCCAAATAGAGTCCAAGCTCCAAACCCCTTTTGTTTTTCACATCATAAACAAACATGGCTTCTTGCAAGGTAAAATCTAGTCCCTTCAAAGCAAAAAGATTTAGTCCCATAGGAAGCATATTCCAAATACTAATTTGCTTAGTCTCTACTAATAAGGGAAAGATAGCCCCTAAAAATACCAGCTGACAAGCCAAAGGAAATACCCAACTGTAATATTTAGCAGACCTAAAATATGGTTTCCACTCTTCTTCCAAAACACCCCAAAATTGACTATCGGCTTCCTTTAAGAAAGTTGCAATCTTGCCAACAAAGGGTAATAGAGCCCCTATAGCACTAATGATGACCATTAAAACTGAAGTAAGCTGGTTCACAGTTTTTATCCATTCGGCATAATAATAGGCAAGAGCACCTAACAAAAATAAGGCTACCAAAATAAAATGGTCATTCATAACATAGCGCAGATAGGATTGAATCTTTTTGTGATAAGCCCGACTTCGTTTGGACCATAAGTCTAATTTATTCACTAGCCTCATCCTCACTTGTTAGCTGAAAGTATATTTCTTCTAGAGTTAAAGAGTCACCATTGGCGTACTCCAAACGCAGTTCGTCTAAGCTACCCTCTGCCTTAACTTTTCCCTCATGCAAGACCACAAAACTATCACAAAAACGTTCAGCAGTATCTAAAACATGGGTAGACATCAAAATAGCAGCACCAGTCGCTTTCTTTTCCTCCAAGCAGTTCAACAAGGTTCTAATTCCCAAAGGATCCAAGCCTAAAAATGGTTCATCCACCACATACAAAGGCAAATCTAACATCAAGGCACAAACAATCAAAACTTTTTGTTTCATCCCTTTGGAAAAATAGGCTGGAAACCAATCCAATTGATTGCTCAAACGAAACTTGTCAACTAATTCTAGCCCCCGGTCCATAGTTTCTTTATTGTTTTGCCCATAAGCAATAGCTGTCACTTCTAAATGCTCACGCAAGGTCAATTCCTCATATAGGGTTGGCGACTCTGGTATGACGCCAACAGACTGACGGTAGGCTTTTGGATTATCACTAATTTGTTTGCCATCTAAAGTCACCTTACCTGACATTGGTGTTAGTAGCCCTGTAATGACTTTAATGGTTGTGCTTTTACCAGCACCATTTAATCCGATGAGTCCACAAATCTCACCGGGATTTACTCGAAAAGAAATATCATGTAAGACAGGAATTTTAGTGTATCCTGCCCTTAAATTGCTTACTTCAATGGTCATAAGTTACCTCCACATCATTTTCGCTTAAGAGCACACTTGTCCTCATAGCGAACTAAGCTATATTATAGCAAAAAACTAGCAAGAATGCTTTAGCCTTTCCACTTTCTGTACCATTTATGGTAAAGTTATCTTAGCTAAATTATTTTACAGAAATGAGGTCACAGACTATGACAGAAAACAAAGCAGATTGTATCTTTTGTAAAATTATCAATAAAGAAATTCCTTCCCACAAGGTCTATGAGGACGACAAGGTATACGCATTCCTAGATATTTCTCAAGTGACACCAGGGCATACCTTACTGGTTCCTAAAAAACATGTAGCAAACATCTTTGAGTATGACCAAGAATTAGCTGCTGATGTGTTTAGCCTACTACCCAAATTATCTAGAGCCATTTTGGAAAGCAATCCCGCGATTGAAGGCATTAACATTCTCAATAATAATGGTTCTCTAGCTTATCAATCCGTCTTCCACTCCCACATCCATCTAATTCCGCGTTATACCAAAGAAGATGGCTTTGGGTTGAAATGGGAAACGCACTACGACGACTATAGCCCAGATGAGTTAGGTCAGTTGGCAAAAACTATTGCTGAGAAAGTTGAGGAAGATTAATGGCTAAATTTTTTAGAGGACTATTGACCGGAAGCCTGATTGGCGGACTAGGAACGCTCTTGTTTACACCACGTTCAGGCAAAGAAAATCGTCAAATGATTGAGGATTATGTAACTGGTATCACCGAATCTGCTGAAGACCTGTCCAAAAACGTTGGGAGGCTCCAAGGCACTCTTGAAGTCATTGCAACACAAGGCTTGGATTTGGTGACACAAGTATCACAAGAAATTTCAGAAAGTCTGGCCCACTTCCAACAAGAAAATCAGCCCCGCATCGACCGGGTTGAAAGAGCCAGCAAAAAGTTAGAAGAAGATATTCTTACTGAGAAGGAAAAGATTGAAAAGACTTTGGAAGGTCTGCCTATATTCGATGACAAACCAGGTGTTACTATTAGTCAAGAAACATTTGAAAAGAATCGCATTGACGGGGCTGGGCAAAAAGTCCATAATGACTAATAGTTAATTTTTATGCACAAAAGAGTTTCCTGAACTTTTTACCCCGCCCCTGTATGAATAAAGAGTTACACCCCACCCCACTTTAACAGTAAAGCATATAGCTAACTGTTAAAGTGGGGTGTGCTGTAACTCTCTTGTTTTCTTATCTCATCACCTATCCATAAGTAATAAATTAAAGTTTATCCCTCTTACGACCACCGTATCGGCTCACGTCCAAGTCTAATCAATTCCTGATTTATTTTTGTGAAAGGTTTTGATCCAAAGAATCCACGATAGGCTGCTAGTGGACTAGGGTGTGGCGACTGCAATATGACATGCTTATGCTGGTTGATTAACTTAGCCTTCTTAATGGATGGATTGCCCCATAATAAAAAGATGACTGGTTCCTCTCGTTTGTTCAAAGCACTAATAACATGGTCTGTAAAGTCTTCCCAGCCTAGTTTTTGATGGGAGTTTGCCTTCCCCTTTTCTACGGTTAACACGGTGTTAAGTAAGAAGACACCTTGCTTAGACCAGTCTTGTAGATTGCCATTTTGCCGCAAAGGTTGTCCCATATCATCTGCTAATTCTTTAAAAATATTTTTTAGAGATGGTGGCAAAGCAGTCCCTTGCCCAACCGAAAAAGCCAAACCGTGTGCCTGTCCTGGACCGTGGTACGGGTCTTGACCTAGGATACAGACTTTAACATCTTGATAGCTGGTATCTATAAAGGCTTGAAAAACTTGATCCTTAGGTGGGTAGATTGTTTTTTCGTGATAAGCCTTGTCTAAGAATGGACTTAATTTTTGGTCAAGTTGATGGATAACTTGTTTATCCATCTGTTGTGTCCAATTATTTGGTAAATCTTCAAACATATTTAGCAGCTCCTTTAAATAGATATAGATTCCGTTAGATAATTTTCAAAGAAAAAAGTAATTTCAAATCATTTTCAAGCTAGAATGTAAAATTTTTCATTCAATTGTGGTACAATCAAACAGTATTCAATAAAACTGGAGGGAATTTATTAAATGATTGAATTTATTGCATCCGATATGGATGGTACATTGTTAATCGACCACGCCAATCTACATAAGGACAACATTGAAGCAATTAAGCATATCCAAAATTTGGGAGTTCCATTTGTCATCTGCACAGGTAGAGACTTAGCTCAGGCTAGATTCTGTTTGGAGCCTGCTGATATTTCTTGCCCATTAATTACCTTAAATGGTGCTGAAACCTATGACGAAAATGGAAAGCTGATTGAAACAATCGGCATTGAAGACGATGATGCTAGAGAGTTAATGAATCTTGCAGAAGACCTAGGTTTATACACAGAAATTATGACATCAAAAGGCGTCTTTACGTTGAATTTAAGTAGACGTGTAGCTCAACTGGTTGATATGCAACGAAAACTACAACCAGATATGGCCGAAAAAGAAATTCATGAGCATATCCAACACTTCACGGATACACTACTTGCTAAAGAAATAGCATCTTATGAAGAACTCTATAGAGATCCTCATACCATTGTACTGAAACTTTGCATTTTCAGCAATGACGGTCAAGTTGCTTTTGAGGGGTTGAAAAAACACGCATCAAAACATCTTCCTAATGTAGTCATTACTTCTTCTTTCTATAATAACATTGAAGTAAATCATGTGAATGCCCAAAAAGGGATTGCTCTAAAAAAATACGCAAACAAGTTCGGTTACGACTTAGACAAAACCATGGCTATCGGAGACAATGGCAATGATATATCTATGTTATCTATCGTAGAATATAGCTACGCAATGGAGAATGCTGAAGATTATGTCAAAGATGTCGCGAATTACATTACTGGCAAAAATTCTGAAGGCGGCGTTGCTCAAGCTATTTACAAGCATTTTCCAACTAAATAAATACAAATAGGCACAGAAGCCCTCCTCTCTTCGTTATTACTATAAAGAAGAAAGGAGGTTCTTTCATGGAAACAACAGGATTAGAAATGTTGGTAGAGCTGTTAAGTAATACTGGTTTTCCCATCGTCATCTCTCTATATCTCCTACATCGGATGGAAAAGAAATTAGACGACATGATTCATATTCTACAACAAGTACAAGTTTCTCTTTCGAAAAATGAAGCTCGAACAAATCATTAAAACTAAAGGTCACGTTAGATAATGTAACATCTAACGTGACCTTTTTTTTGCCTTTTTATTAGAATTCGGATAGACTTGTATAATAATTCAATTATGACTTGCAGTTTATTGGTATGACAAAGAACAATTATTGCACACCAAACTAACTAAAACTCAAGTTTATGAATATCTAGGAGGTAACTATGAAAAAATACTGGAACATTTATTCCAAAATACTTTTGACCATATCTGCAATCATCTCATTTGTAGTTTTAGGCTCACAAAAACCAGTGCAAGCTGAAGAGAAAACTTATGTTATTGGAACGGATACCACATTCGCTCCTTTCGAATTCCAGGATACAAATGGTGATTTTGTAGGAATCGATATGGATTTGCTCAAAGAGATTGCTGAATTGGAAGGTTTTAAAGTAGAAATAAAAGCACTTGGCTTTAACGCTGCTCTTCAAGCCTTAGAAAGCAACCAAATCGACGGTATGATTGCTGGAATGAGCATCACTGACGAAAGAAAAGCCAAATTTGATTTTTCTGAGTCATATTTCGACAGTGGTGTCGGCATGGCTGTAGCTGCTGAAAGCACCATTTCAACTTATGAGGACTTGAAAGGCAAAACAGTTGCAGCAAAAATTGGAACACAAGGGGCAACCTTTGCCGAATCGATTAAAGACAAGTACGGTTTCACCATCACTACTTTCGAAGATTCTGCCAATATGTACGAAGATGTCATTAGTGGCAACAGTGTGGCAGCCTTTGAAGACTACCCTGTTATGGGCTATGCTATTAAGAGTGCCAGCTTACCACTACGTCTAACCGATTACTTGGAGGAAGCCAATCAATATGGTTTCGCCGTATCTAAAGGCAAGAATGCTGAATTGTTAGCAGATTTCAATGCCGGATTAGCTAAACTAAAAGCAAATGGTCGCTATGATGAAATCATCAACAAATACATCTCAACCGCTGAAGAATCCAGTGAAGACACTTCTTTCTTAGGCCTTATCAAGACAAATATGCCTGCTCTGGCTAAGGGACTTTGGACCACTTTATGGATTACACTGATTTCTATTTCAATTGCTCTGATTATTGGTATTGCTTTAGGACTGATGAAAACTAGTCATATTACTGCACTAGAATGGATTGCTACTATCTATATTGATATCATGCGAGGAATTCCACTAATTGTCCTAGCATTCTTCATCTATTTTGGTATTCCACAACTATTGGGCATCCGATTTGATGCCATCACTGCTGGTATCTTGACCTTAAGTTTAAACGCAGCAGCCTATGTCGGCGAAATTGTTCGTGGAGGGATTAATGCTGTTGATGGTGGTCAATCCGAAGCTGCTTTGAGCTTAGGTTTACCGTATAAGATTTCTATGGTAAAGGTTATCCTACCACAAGCTTTTAGGATTATGATTCCTTCATTTATCAACCAATTTGTCATTACTTTAAAAGACACCTCTATTCTTTCCATTATTGGATTGGTTGAGCTAACACAAACTGGGAAGATTATCATTGCTAGAAACCTACAGTCAAGCAGCGTTTGGCTAATAGTAGGGATTATGTATCTAGTGATTATCACCATCCTAACCAAACTATCATCCCGCCTAGAAAGGAACATCTAATATGTCAACTATTGAAGTAAGCTCATTAAAAAAGAACTTCGGCAAGCTAGAAGTCTTAAAATCTATTGACTTAACCATCAAAGAAGGTGAAGTTGTCTGTATTATTGGCCCATCCGGATCTGGAAAATCAACCCTACTCCGCTGCTTAAACCGTTTGGAAGACATAAACGGTGGTACTTTGGAAATTAATGGTGTGGATATTACAAAGAAAGACGTTAACCTTAACAAAGTTCGGGAAGAAATCGGCATGGTTTTCCAACACTTTAACCTATTCCCTCATCTAACCGTTGTCGAAAATATTACTCTAGCCCCTATTCAACTAAAAAAAGCTACAGCAAAAGAAGCTGAAGCTTTGGCTTTAAAACTATTGGACTCAGTTGGCCTTGCCGACAAAGCAGACGCCTATCCAAAATCACTATCTGGTGGACAAAAGCAACGTGTTGCTATCGCAAGAGCATTGGCTATGAAACCAGCCATCATGCTGTTCGATGAACCAACGTCTGCCCTAGACCCTGAAATGGTCGGTGATGTTTTAGAAGTTATGCAACAACTAGCAAAAGACGGCATGACCATGGTTGTCGTGACCCACGAGATGGGCTTTGCCAAAGAAGTAGCTGATCGCGTCATCTTTATGGACGGTGGCTACATCGTTGAAGAAGGCACACCAGAACAAGTTTTCAACCACCCACAAAATGAACGAACTCAAAGTTTCTTAAACAAAGTGCTGCATTAAATCTAGTTTAGTCCCGAATTTGCCTCGCCAACTCATCTGTTGAAACTGGATAAAAAATCTTTCTAAATATTAAAGCAAGCCAGTTTCCATAAGATGTGCTATCAAAAAAATCACTAGTGTTGCATAAATACTATCAGACTAGTATCCTATTGATGATAGAAGGTGATGAAATGAAAAAAAGACTTAAGAAAAAGAAGTTTAAAAAATATTTAGCAAAACATTTAATTGGAATGGCCGATGGAGAAGCAGATATTTTTGTTAACCGAATTGAAATTGAAAAGAAAAAAAGCCTACCAAAAAGTAGGCTTTTTCTTATGGATGTACTTTGATAGTAATGGTTTGTCTACCGTAATTATGAGCAGTTGTTAGGTTTTCATAATGAAGGTCAATTTTATTCCCCTTAATAGCTCCACCTGTATCTCCTGCAATTGCTACTCCATAACCTGGTACTTCAACAATAGAACCTAAAGGAATAACACTTGGGTCAACAGCAACTACCATAGGATTCACTCTCAAATCAATCCCCATTGCTGTGTAAAATCCTAGGTTGGCTTCGTTATAGGAATATGCCGTTGCTGTTACTGTTAGGGTTTTTACACCACTCATTTCTTGACTTGAATCAGCTGATTCCGTTGGTGGTTTAAGTTGTGAACTTTCTTGGCTACTAGCTTGGCCTGAACTGGTGCTAGAAGAATTGGATGACGTAGAAGAATCAACTGGCTTAGAGCTTACTTGACTACTCTCCTTTTGGCTGCTACTTGATGTAGCTGGTTCTGCTGCTACAACTTGGCTACCTGTTGAAGAACTATCAGTTTGTGAGCTAGCCACTGAGCTTGCTTGACTAACTTGTACTGCAGCTGCAACTTGCTTTTCAGCTTCTTCTTTTTGGCGGGCTTGCAGCTGGTCAAAAGCCATACGATTATCTGCTAAGGTAGCTTGTAAATCAGCAATACCTGAACTCATTAAGTTTTGACGTTCATCAACTGAAGCTTTCTTAGTGACCAATGCTACTTGATTGGCTGCTAAGATTTTTTCCATCTCTTCTAATTTATCAATCTCTGAAACAGCCTTGTTGACATGACTGTTCTCACTTTCAAAAAGCTGTTGTACAACCCAAAAGCGATTCATAAAATCAGAAATAGATTCTGCTTCTAATAATTGTAATAAACTAGTTTTAGTATAGTTTGTGACCTGTATAGAAACTAATCGGTTCCTCATGATTGCTTTGCGCTCTTCTACAATGGCTTTTTGCTTTTGAATGTCTTCTTGTAGACGAGCTTGCTCTTTATTAATACCATCAATCTCTTGCTCTAAAACGGCAATAGTCAATTGATTCTGATTAATATCCGATAAGGCAGTTGAGATTTTAGCTTCTAGTTGATTGAGCGTCTCTTGGCTAACGGTTTGATCTTGTGCATAAACAGAACTCACATTTCCTAATCCAAGAAAGGCTACAACTGCTGTACAGGTAACAATTCTAGTAAGTTTTCTCATCTCTATGCTTTTTCACCACTTTCCTTTTCTATAGGCTATTTCAGTATACACAAGTAGTTTATTGATTACATATCACCAATATTACATTTTTGTAACGAGGAACCAACATTTTCACAAACATTCTACATTCACAAAAGAGTTCCTCAGAAATCTATCCAAAATGGGAACGGTGGCTTTCTTATAAACAAGGTGAGCCTAGGTCTCACGGCGGTGCCACCGTTCTCATTTCTGATAACCTTTTTCGCAAAACTCTTTTGTGATTTAAAAAATAGATATTAGTCATTATAGACTTTTTGCCCAGCCCCAACATCCACTGTGCGTCAGCTATGCTATACACCGTTATTTCGAATAGATTTCTGGGGAACTCTTTTATTTGGTTACCATTTGGACTTTTTGCTTAGTCTACTAATAATAAAAAATTGTCCGAGCTTAAAATGTTTCTTTTCACTGTAGTTCAAAATACTAGAAAAAATAAACGTTAAGCTATCTCAATGCTTAGGAACACTGTATAATGAAGTTAGAAATTTTAAGCACATCCCTTGTCACATCAAACTACTGGAGGAAACTACTATGAAAAAAATCTACTTTGCTAGTCCCCTGTTTTCAGAAATGGAAGTCCAATTCAATGCAAGGCTAGTGGATCGAATTCGCTCCACTTATAATAATGTCGATATATATCTACCTCAAGAACAAGGAGACATCAACGATAAAGAAGCCTATGCAGATTCAAAAATGATTGCCCGTTATGATACGGATGCTCTCTTAGCATCTGACTTAGTGATTGCAGTCTTGGATGGTGTTTCCATCGATGTCGGTGTCGCATCTGAAATTGGTATCGCTTATCAAGCTGGAATCCCAATTTTGGGACTCTTTACCGATAGCCGACAAGCTGGCGCAAGCAACCAAAAAAAATTGGACGCCTTGCAAGATGTAGCTGAATCCCAGTTTCCATATGTCAATCTCTATACGGTAGGTTTGATTAAACTACAAGGCAAGATTGTGACTTCTAGCGACCAACTAGTAGAAGAATTACAAACTTATCTTCAAGAGGAGGCATAAGAATGACTGTTCTTGAAAAAGTAGGAATCATTGATATCGGCTCCAATACCATTCGTTTAGTTATCTTTGAAATTGATGAAAATTACCAATATAGAGAAATTCAAAACATCAAGACACCCGCCCGTTTGTTCCAATATTTAGATGCGGATAAAGTGTTATCTCCGGAAGGGATTCAAAATCTAAGTGATATCCTATCTAGTTTTTCAGTAGTCCTAAAGGAATACAAGGTAGAAACCGTGATCCCCGTAGCTACAGCAGCTATTCGTCAATCAACCAACCAAAAAGAAATCGTTAAAACCATCAAAAAGAATACAGGCATTAAGCTCCAAGTTTTTTCAGAAGAAGAGGAAGCCTTCTACGGACAGTACGCCGTTGCTCATACTATTTCCTATGTTGATGGAATTACAGTAGATATTGGTGGTGGTTCTACCGAGATTACTTATTTTAAAAATAAAAAAATTGAAAATTATATCAGTTTGCCGTTTGGGGTTGGTACCTTAAAACAACTTTTCTTACAAGATACAGAGTTCAACAATAAAAATGCTTTAGAAAAAATGGATGCATTTATCAAAAAAGAGCTAAATAAAATATCTTGGATCAAGAACAAAGAATTACCCATCATTGCTATCGGTGGTTCTGCTCGGAATATCGGATATGTGCATCAGCGATTGACCAATTACCCAATTGCTGGCATTCATGGTTATCGGATGAAGAAAGCTGACTTGAAGCTTACTCTAGATACCTTTAAAAGCTCTAGCATGAAACAATTGCAAGAACTTGATGGACTTAGCAGAGATCGTTGGGACATCATCATCCCAGCTAATTTAGTTTTCCTTAACCTCTTTTCTGTAGTAAATGCCCCAATCTTCCTTTTTAGTAATCAAGGACTAAGACAAGGCATACTTCTTAATCACATCAATAAAACCTACAATAACCCTTATTCCCTCCAACACATCGACCAAGAATCCGTTATGCAAATGGCCAACACTTACTTCATTCGCAAAAGTGTGTCTCAACAACGGCAAAAATTAACCCTCAACCTCTTGGATCAACTAACAAAACTAGATTTATTTTTCCTTGATGACCACTATAGAAAATTTATCGGTTATGGAGCTTATCTTTACTACTTAGGTGCCTATGTTGAAGTGGATGCTAGTTCTCAGCACACCTTTTACATCATTTCCAACAGTAATCTCAACGGTATTTCTCACCGAGATCGTGTTGTGTTGGCGCTTTTAGCCAGCTATAAAAATAAATCTCTTTTCAAACAGTACACTGCTAATCTACCCGGATGGTTCACAGACGTCGAACTAGATAAAATCCTAGCTGCTTGTGGCCTAATAAAATTCTGCGAAGCTCTTAATGATTCTAAGCTAGATACCGTGGAGAGTTTACAATTAGAAAAGATAGCGTCAAACAAACAAACCGAAAAAAATGGCTATCGATTAACTGTTTTCCATAAGGGAGATATTATTGCTGAAGATTACCGTAGTCAGCGTCAGAAAAAGCATTTAGAAAAAGTTGTTGGAAGTAAAGTTGACATTGTTTTTGAAGCAAAATAAGCATTGAGGTGCCATATGGATACAAAATTACTGAATCAATCAGACTACTATATTAATCGAGAACTCAGCTGGCTAGAATTTAATCATAATGTATTACAAGAAGCCAAAACCCTTTCCAATCCAATATTGGAACGTTTGCGTTTCCTTGGTATCTTTTCTTCCAACTTGGATGAGTTCTTTATGATTCGTGTGGCTGGGCTTATCGACCAATTTCAGATGAACGTGACCATTCCAGACACCAGAACCTTACTGTCACCAGAAGAACAACTAGAGAAAATCAGTGAAAAAACACACGACCTAGTGGGCAAACAATACGCCACCTTTGAAAGAACGATTCTACAAGCTCAACAACAGGCTCACTTTCGCATTAAAAAAATCAATGAGCTTTCTCGTGAGGAACTAGAACGAGCAGAAGCCATTTTCGACCAGATTATCTTTCCTACTTTGTCTCCTCTTGGCATTGATGCCTACCGTGCCTTCCCCAACTTAAGCAACAAACGCATCAACATTTTTGTCAATCTGGAAAAAAAGAAGGAAAAGAAAGTCGCTATTGTACCCGTTCCTGCCCTAATTGACCGTCTATACGCCCTATCTGATGGCAAGGAAATAAGCTATGTATTTTCGGAACAGTTAATTCAGCATTACATTAGCAAGCTATTTCTTGGTTACAAGATTCATTCTACTTTTTGTTTTCGAGTGACTCGTAATGCCGATTTAGAAATCCATGAAGATGGCGCTGACGACCTCTTAACTGTCATTGAAGACTACCTCAAACAACGCAAAAATGGTATGGCAGTTCGCTTAGAAATCGAATCTTCCTCTTCAAGTATGGCCAAACTAGATGATATTAGCTTCTTAAAAGAAGAGTTAGAACTCTTGGAAAGAGATATTTATAGTATCGAAGGGCCGCTTGATTTGACCTTTATCTTTGGTCTATATGCTAAAGCAGTGAAAATTTATCCTAACTTAGCCTATAAACCCTTCCAGCCATTTTTAGACAACCGCTTAGAAAAAGAATCTATTTTTAACCTCATTGAAGAAAAAGATATCTTTTTGCACCATCCTTATGATTCATTTGACCCCGTGATTTCCTTCATTGAAGAGGCTTCAAAAGATCCACACACCATTTCCATCAAGCAGACCTTATACCGGGTTAGCAAAAATTCACCGATTATTGCCGCTCTAAAGACCGCAGCTGAAAATGGTATCCAAGTAACGGTTCTTGTGGAAGTCAAGGCTCGGTTTGATGAAGAAAATAATGTTAACTGGGCACGGGAGTTGGAAGAAGCTGGTTGTCAAGTTCTCTATGGCATGACTCACCTTAAAACACATAGCAAGATTGCTCTAGTCGTTCAAAAAAAAGGTGAACAAATCAAACGCTATGTCCACTTAGGCACCGGAAACTATAACGATACCACTGCAAAATTCTATACGGACATGGGAATCCTAACTGCCAATGAAGAAATAGCGCAAGACGCTACTGCCTTTTTCAACTACTTGAGTGGTTATTCTGACATTCCAGACTATAAACATTTTTATGTATCCCCTTTCGAAATTAGAGATTCCCTCATAGAACACATTGACCGAGAGATTGAAGAGCATAAAAAACATCAAAATGGCCGTATCATCGCAAAAATGAATTCCTTAACGGACAAACTTGTCATTAAGAAACTCTTTGAGGCAAGTATAGCGGGTATTCAAATCGACCTCATCATTAGGGGGATATGTTGTTTGAGACCTGGCATTCCTGGTATCAGTGATAATATTCGGGTTCGAACGATTGTTGGGCGATTTTTAGAGCATAGTCGTGTTTACTATTTCCATAATAATGGAGAAAACCGGCTCTACTTGTCCTCCGCAGATATGATGACGCGAAACATGGTCAAACGAGTAGAAATCGAATTTCCTGTTTTGGATAAGAGGATTGTCCAACGTATCAAAAGCATATTAGATTACCAGCTGGAAGATAATCAAAAAGCACGAATTTTACAAGAAGATGGCACTTATGTCTTAGCCAATCTAGATGAAAGTAGAGCTCCTTTTAATTCGCAAGTATTTTTAATGGAGGAAGCTGAGAAAAGACAGGCAGCCCAAGTAGTTCAAACTGAGCCCATTAAAAAAGGTCGTCCTTGGTATAGCAAACTATTTGATAAAATGTTACATCGTTAAACTTGTCTTATACAACGAGTCTTATTTATGCTAGAATGTATCAGTGTATGGCAGTGTTAGAAAAGCTGCCAAAGAAACTATAGAAGTGAGGAATAATCAACATGTTAACTGTAACAAATGTAAGTTTACTTTTTTCAGACCGTAAGTTGTTTGATGAAGTAAGTATTAAATTCACCCCGGGTAACTGCTACGGCGTTATTGGTGCTAATGGTGCTGGAAAATCAACCTTCCTAAAGATTCTATCCGGTGAAATCCAACCAACAACTGGTGATGTCGTTCTTGACCCACATGAACGTCTAACCGTTTTAAAACAAGACCACTTCGCTCACGAGGATGAAAAAGTCATTGAAACCGTCATTATGGGGCACCAACACCTTTATGATGTCATGAAAGAAAAAGATGCCATCTATATGAAAGAGGACTTTACTGATGCAGATGGTCTGCGTGCCGCTGAACTAGAAGGCGAATTTGCTGAAATGAATGGTTGGGAAGCTGAATCTGATGCTTCACAACTTTTGCAAGGGCTAGGTATCAGTGAAGATTTGCATGATAAGTATATGAGTGAATTGGTTGAAGGAGACAAGGTTAAAGTTCTTTTAGCACAAGCCCTCTTCGGTAAGCCAGACGTCCTTCTTTTAGACGAACCAACCAATGGACTGGATGCCCAATCAATTGCTTGGCTAGAAGAATTCCTCATCAATTTTGAAAACACCGTTATCGTTGTTTCCCATGACCGCCATTTCCTAAACAAGGTGTGTACACATATGGCTGACGTTGACTTCGGTAAAATCAGACTATACGTTGGGAACTACGATTTCTGGTTACAATCAAGCCAACTTGCTTCAAAATTGGCTGCTGACCAAAATGCTAAAAAGGAAGAAAAAATCAAAGAGTTGCAAGAATTTATTGCCCGCTTCTCTGCCAATGCCTCCAAATCAAAACAAGCCACTTCTCGTAAGAAAATGTTGGACAAAATCACTCTTGATGACATCCAACCATCTTCTCGTAAGTATCCATTTGTAGGCTTCACTCCTGAACGTGAAATCGGAAATGACTTGCTGATTGTCGAGAACCTTTCTAAAACAATTGATGGACAGGTCATCTTTGAAAACTTGAGTTTCCAATTACGTAAAGACGATAAAGTGGCTTTCTTGAGCCGCTCTGATATTGCTATTACGACTCTTTTCAAAATCTTGACTGGCGAACTTGAAGCAGACTCTGGTAGCTTCAAATGGGGTGTCACTACTAGCCAAGCCTACCTACCTAAAGATATGAATGAAGAATTTACCAATGATTCTCTCAACATTTTAGAATGGTTGCGTCAATATGCTCCAGTTGAAGAACAAGACAATACCTTCCTACGTAGTTTCTTAGGTCGTATGCTCTTCTCTGGTGATGACGTTATGAAAAAAGTTACTGTGCTTTCTGGTGGAGAAAAAGTTCGTTGTATGTTGTCTAAATTGATGTTGTCAAAAGCCAACGTCCTAATCTTGGATGACCCAACTAACCATTTAGACCTTGAATCTATCACTGCCTTGAACGATGGTTTGATTGCTTTCAAAGGCTCTATCCTCTTCTACTCACATGACCATGAATTTATTCAAACAACTGCCAACCGAATTATTGAAGTCGGTCCTAAAGGTGTGGTTGACCGTATTGAAACAACTTATGACGATTTCTTGGAAGATTCCGCTGTTCAAGAACGCGTTAAGGCATTGTATAACTAAGTGACAACTTTAAAATCAACTCAACAAAGGGTTGGGCAAAAAGTCCCTGCTGCTATTTAAACAAAAGAGTTTGGCGAAAAAGGTTATCCGAAATGAGAACGGTGGCACCGCCGTGAGCCTAGGTCTCACTGGCTTAGCTGTCTACGTGGCTGTAATCGGCTAAAGCCGAAACATCCACTGTACACCAGCTATGCTTATACACTGTTATTTCTGATAACCTTTTTCGCCAAACTCTTTTGTGATTTAAAAAACATAGATATTAGTCATTATGGACTTTTTGCCCAATCCTTCCTTTTTTATTGAGGGGGTAGGTAAACAGTTGGTTTTTCTTACTATATTTGAGGGGCCACCGTTTTGATTTCTGACAAAAAAACGGACGACTCATCTACCTTAAACAAAAAAACTTACTACACTGTTTCAAAAAGCAACTTACCCATCGATAAAATCCATTTTCGATGAAGAAACCGTTTGAATTTTCGATTTATTTAACAAAAAATGGAATAAGTAGTGACATTCTTTGTAAAGATTTGGTAAAATTTAATAGGTATATGTTATAAAGATATTAACCAGTCTAAAGACTAAACACAAAAAAGGAGAATAATAGATGTACTTAGAAATGGTACTAGGTTCCATTGCCGGGCTCGGCTTGTTTTTATATGGAATGAAATTAATGGCAGATGGCCTACAAAAAGTAGCAGGTAATCGCTTGAAAGGATTCATTAAGACCCTGACAAAAAATAGATTCATGTCGGTCTTGGTGGGTATGTTTGTCACCATGATTATCCAAAGTTCCAGTGCAACATCTGTCATGGTAGTCGGATTCGTTAACGCTGGCATCATGACACTGCAACAAGCTATCGGAGTTATCTTCGGGGCTAATATTGGAACCACTATTACAGGTCAAATGGTATCTTTGAACCTAACACAATGGGCTCCTATCGCCATTGCCTCAGGGATATTAATGCGTTCCCTCGTAAAGAATAACCAATTAAAAGATACTGCTGAAATCTTAATTGGGTTTGGGATACTCTTTATCGGGATGAACTACTTAAAAGAAGCTTTAGCGCCATTAAAAGATATGCCGCAATTTGCACAGTGGATTGTAGATTATGGGCATAATCCTCTATTTGGGATTGCCATTGGTTTCCTAATGACCCTAGCCTTGCAAAGTTCAAGTGCGACAATCGGTGTCTTGATTGCGCTAGCCTCGCAAGGCATCCTACCATTTACAACAGCCCTCTACATTATTTATGGGGACAATATGGGAACTTGTACGACAGCCTTAATATCGAGCTTAGGCACCTCACGTAAAGGGAAACAAGTGGCAACACTCCATCTTATGATTAATGTGATTGGAACATTCTACTTCATGCTCTTCTTAAATGGCATTTTGACGAATATCGTTCAAACGATAGATCCAACAGATGTAGCAAGACAAATCGCTAATGCACATACCATCTTTAACGTAGTGAATGTTATCTTCCTTTTCCCATTCGCTAATTACCTCATCAAACTAGTTACTATTTTAATTCCAGATACAAAAGTTGAAACTATTCCAGATGAGTTTACAACCTATCTTGATGAACGAATCTTGATTTCACCAGCTATTGCCTTGAAAAATACTGTTTATGAGTTTGTATCTATGGCGAACGAAACACACAAGACCATTGATAACTCTATCAAGGCCATACAGGAACGCGATAAGGATTACATCCTAAAAGCTTACGAAAACGAAGACCGTGTCAACACCTATGAAAAAGCCATTATCGAATATCTGATTCAATTGTCACAACAGAATGTCTCCAATGAAGATTTAATTGTTATTGATGAATTATTTAATACAGCTAATGATATTGAACGAATTAGTGATCACGCAGAAAACATTGCTGATTCTGCCAATATTTTAATCGATAAAAATATCCAATTAGATGACCAAGTTGTTAAGGAGTTAAACTATGTTTTTGACTTGGTAAAACAAGGTTTCAACTTATCTATCGACGCCTTTTCAACAGGAGACTTACTAAAGGTTGGAGATGCTATTGAAATCGAACGTGAAATCGACCGTCTAAAACTAGAAATCCGCGACAAGCATATCAAACGCATGAATAAAGGCATCGCTTCCCCAGAGTCAGGAATCTTTGTCATGGATTTGCTAAGTAATCTAGAACGGATGTCAGATCACTTTAGAAACATCTGTGAAACCATCAAAAAACTTGGAAATCAGTTGACTGCTTAATTTAAAGGAAACAAAGTAAACATATAAAAGAGTTCCCCAGAAATCTATCTGAAATATGAACGATGGCACCGCCGTGAGACTAAGACTCACGGCGGTGCCATCGTTCATATTTCTGGTAAGATTTTCGCAAAACTCTTTTGTGATTTAAATATAACTATTAATCATTATGGACTTTTTCTTTAACTCAAGCTTCTTTTTTCAGAGTCAATTTTTAAAAATGGCAAAATATCTTGCACATATTCTAGCACACCCATGTAACGACCATCTTCATCTCGAACAGCCTGATAAGTGACATGGATAAATTTATTGTTCACCTCGAACCACATCGATTCTTTGTCTTTTTGACCTGTTCTTAATTGATCAACCAATGTCCTAACCATCTCATGAGTTCTTGGTGGATGGCAACTAATCATGTCCCGTCCGATAGCACTTTTCATTCGTTTGAACACTTTTTCGCTACCATCACCCTCATTGTAATATTTTACAATATTATCGGCATCTACAAAAGAAAGCTCTATAGGTAAGATGTTTAAAATAACATTCAACTCTTTAGCACTTAAAGAACCTGTATCTAAAATGACATCCCCTTGTTGATTGACAGATTTGTATTGGTTCTCTTCTCGTTCTTGAATTAGAGGTAACCATTCTTTTTCTGGACGAACGATAGTATAACCATATTGAACTGACTCCTTAGCAATCAAGGCCCAATCATCTTCATGGAAGGCATCCAAAATCATAGGAATTAAAATATCCTCTTCTTTAACAATCATATCCAAAAATTCTTTTTTAACTATTTGAAATTTTTCAATACTATTCTCAATATGTTTAGCTCTCGCTTCCACCAAAAAGTCTGCGTAGTAATCTCTAATCTGATCGTGAACACCCCACATAACTTGTGGCGGTGCTGTCATTCCTTTCTTCTCCATGATAGGGAAAATGGCATATTCTTTACGGATGTAATGATGTTCAAATTGGCTTAGCAAGTCTACTTGTCTCATTAAGCCTCGATAAAGCGAGTCTTCTTGGGTTTCTATATAGCTTTTTAAAAGGCGTTCAATTCGATCAATAACACCTCTTAAAGCAAGATTCTCTGTTCTAAGAACATGGACTGGATGGCCGGATTTATTAAAATCTTCTGGCTCTTTTTGGTGTGACACAGATGTTTTTAAAAGATTCGCATGAACGGTACAAAGGCGCATAATTTCTTCAATCGAAATACCTTCATCCATTAAATTTCGTTCCATTAATTGAATCTCATAGGCGGTTACTTGGTCAAAGTTCTGGTTAAATTCTTCCTGAATGATGTCCTTACTTTCTCCACGGTGAAGTCTCAACATAAGATCTTTGAGTAGGTCTTGTCGTTGTTGACTGGCTGTTTCTTTGTGTGTTGGTACTTCTTCTGTTGACATGTTTTACCTCCTCAATATTCAATTCGCAATATTATTTTACCAGAATTGACAAACCTTGTGTAGACTTCACTTGACAAGATATCCATTTTCTTTAAGAGCATTTTCAATTGATTCTATAGGAATTCCTGCAATTTTACTACCTTGTTTAAGAGAAGTTAGTCGTCCTACCGTTTCTACCATGTGCTTGTTTTCTAAAGGTTTAAACCCAATTTCAATAAATAAGTCCTTCAATTCAGGAAATTTTCGTAGGGTTTCATAAATCGTTTCAGATAAATCTACTGTGTTCATAAATATGCACTCCTTTTTTATTTGTTACCTTGAATTCTAGAGTGGTTGTATCAAGGCAAATGAAGACCAAATACAAAGGATTACAAAAATCCAAAATACTGGTGATGTAAGAACTTTCTTATAAGTGCCTTTTGGTGTTTGGTTCTCATCCAGATAATCTTGAATGAGTCGACGATGGGTATATAGGATAAACAAACCGTAAATACAAGCAAAAGTAATAATGGCAAAGTAAATCATGTTCCCTGTTGGTTCTGGTAACAGACCTAACAAGGTTCCTAAAATATCTCCCATGAACAGATTATTGAACATATGAAGAAAAATAGCCCAGAATAGTGAATATTCTACAGCGACGTAAGCCATAACGAGTCCAATAGAAAAGGCAAACAACCCTTGCACTAAGTTCATATGAAATAAACCAAATAATACAGAAGACATAACAATAGCAAATACTTTGCCATATCGTTCTAAGTAACGAAGAATCGCTCCCCTAAAAATTAATTCTTCACTAATTGGTGCGAAAAATCCCGCATATAGAAACATAGATATAGTCGTCGAACCAGCAGTAGCACTTTCTGTAGCTAGTTTGAAGGTCATACCAAATTGATTTGCGATGGCTTCTATTACACCATCCAATCCAGTAAAAAGGAGCTGTCCTGCCAAAAAGACTGGAAGAACTTTAAAAAAAACATCAGCTGTCATCTTTTTATTTTTTCTTGGAACATCTTCCTTCCAAAAATGACCTTTTCTAAGTCTAGAGAAAAGAAAAACACCTATAGTGGAAGCAAACAGAAAACCAGTAGCATTTGCGGTTACTAGTGGGTCTTCTATATCAACTCCCAATTTAACGGATGTAATAGATTGAGAAAAAACAACGAAAATAGTTAAAAGAATCGTATATCCAATTAAGTATAAGCATACTCTTGAGATGGACCTGCCAATTGGATTTCTTTGTACCTTCTCTAATGTGCTTAATTTTACTTCTGGACTCTCATCTGTCCCCACTGCTCTAGCACTTTCAACCATCATCGGTTCGTGTGTTTCGTTGTTCAATGAACCTGTATCTGAAGAATGATCTCTTTGTTTATCCATCTAGTGTAACCCCTTCCTCATAATTGTATTATCTAAATTGTACCATAAGAAAATTAAAATAGAGGCTTTTAAAGGAGGTTATCATAAAGTTTTTGTAAAAAATGACTTAATGATACAAAAAAACGACTTCCATCATCAGGTGTAAAAGCCTAACAATGGAAGACGTTGATATATTGTACAAAAAATTAATTCTATGACATATACTACAGAATCTTCAAAAAAGTGTCAGAAACCAAAGCAGCACACTCTTATTTTACGTTCATAGGAACAGCTGCTGAATCGGTATATTTTTTGACAATGGTATGCAGTCTTGCAACTAGGAAGACACAATTTGATAGTAGTCCAATAATTAGACCAATCCAATAGCTATAAGGACCGAGATTAGTAAAGGTGTCTAGCAAGATTCCGGTTGGCATGCCAATTACCCAAAAGCCAATCAGGCAAAGAATAAAAGGTATCTTGGCGTCTTTATAGCCACGCAAAGTTCCTTGAATGGGAGCCGCCACAGCATCGAATAATTGGAAAAGAATACTGTAGCCTAAGAAGGTTGCTGTCAATGCAATAAAATCAGGTGACGAACCATACAAGCTAGCCACTAAGTTTCGATTAAAGATTAAGAATAGTAAAGTGGCCGATGCGATACAGACTGACGTACCTATTCCCAATAAGCTGAATTGAGTAGCAGACTTATGGTTACGACGCCCCACTTCATAAGAGATGATAATGGTTAAGGCTGACGAGATACTCATAGGAAAGGCATAAGCGAGATTGGAAAAGTTAAGCGCTGCTTGGTGAGCCGCGATAATACTAGAACCAAACTTAGCCATTAACAGTCCAACAAACGAGAAAACACCTACTTCAGCAAAGATGGCAAACCCAATTGGCAAGCCTAATCGGAAGGCTTCACCCCATTGTCTTACTTTAGGTGGTTCGAATTGGATAATATGATAATCTCTCGTTTTTGGATGTAAATGAACAACAGCTGCTGCTACAAAAAATAAAACCCAATAAGAGACTGCAGTCCCTAGTCCTGCTCCTGGCCCACCCATTTCAGGGAAACCAAATTTCCCATAAATCATGGAATAGTTAAAAAAGATATTCAGAGGAACGACCAAGAGCATTAAGAACATGGATAATCTGGTTAGACCAAGCGCATCTAAAAATGAACGTAAGACGCTGTACATGAGTAATGGGATTAAGCCCAAAGACATGTATATCAGGTAAAGAATAGCTACATCAAAAACTTGAGTTTCTAAGTTCATCAAGCCTAAAATAGGACGCAGGCTAACTAACCCAAATAAGACTAAAGTCAACGAAAGAACAATTCCAATATATAAGAACTGCCTCACTTCACCAGGAATAGCTTCTTTGTCTTTTCGTCCCAAATGCTGCCCAACAATCGGTACAACCGCCGCTACAATCCCATTCATCAAGGTGAAAAATGGTGACCATAAACTACCGGCAATGGATACACCAGCCAAGTGCAACTCGCTGTAATTCCCAGTCATGACCGTATCAATAAACTGAGCAGAAAAGTTAGCTAATTGGTAGATTAGTATAGGTATCAAGATAAGTAATAATAATTTAAATTTTTCTTTTAGGGTATGTGTTGGGTACATAATTTGCTCCTTTTTCTTTTAATGCTCAGTGATACTTAGCCTATTATAGCTAGCATTTTATAAAAAGCAAGAGAACAGTAGAATTACTTTTATTTGTCAAAAAATATAGCAACAGAGTCTACAATAAAGTCCGCTCTCCCCTCTAATTCTTGCGCACTGGTATTGCCTGTTAAAACTCCGACAGAACCTGCTCCGTGCTTGCCAAACTGCATATCAATAAAGGAATCCCCAATGTATAAAATTTCCTCCATTTTAAGCTGGGCTTGTTTAGCAAATTGTTGCAGTGCTTGTGGGTGAGGTTTTTCTTCGTATTCATCTGGTGTTGCTACAAAGTCCAGCAGTTCAGCAATTCCTAACAGTTCTAACGCCATATCAGTGGGTTTGCGGCTATCACTGGTAGCAAGCCCAACCGCATAGCCCTTTTCTTTTAGTTTTTTGAATAAATTTTGCAAATCACATACTGGAACTAATTTATCCGGGTTGTCTTTAAGATAATTTGTGAAGTAATCCGTCATTTCTAGACAAATAGATTCAGCTGATTGATGAATATATTGAGACAGAAAATCAGCTTGGCTTTGAATTGTCCCAGAAGCAGCCATACTATTGGCCAATAGTTGTCCGTCAACAATGCCAATTTCGCTTAAGACTTGATTAATTTCTTCTTGTTTGAAATCCTTTGGGTCCCGTTTTAGAAGAATTTCGATAAAATCTGCAGTTGGTTGAATCCATAAATCATCTAAGTAGATTAATGTTCCATCCTTGTCAAAAAGCAGTCCCTTAATAGGTTTATCTTCATCAGCCAGTCTTGTTCTTAATAATTCTTCCATTTATATGCTCCTATCCATGTTTTATTTACTCAATCCCTTGAATTTCTACCGCCAAAATGCTTTCAATTTTGGACAATTGTTCGATGAGCTGATCCACAGATAGCGGGGATTCAGAGATGTCTAGCATCATCTGTACTGTTGCCAAAGTGTGGATTGGTAACCCTTGGAAAATGGTTAGTATATTGACTTTTAATGCCGCCAATAAGTCTAAAAGTTGTGATAGCGTACCACTTTCATGGCGTATTTGGATATTGAGAGAGACTTTTCTACCGTTAAGAGATGTAGAAAGGACTTGAATATTGTCACGGTATTTGTAGTAGACACTTCTAGAAATCCCCACTTGTTTGACTGCTTGACTAATATCCTTGACCTTTTTATTGGCCAAAAGTTCCTTGGCTTCTAAAACTTTTACATATACTTCAGGAATAACATTGCTGTTAACGATATAGCGTGTTTGACCTTCCCCCATGGCTTGCCCTCCTATTCTGTATTCGCTTTTATTGTATCACAGTTTTAACTATGGAAATGCCAAATTCATCACTAAAACAGGAAAATAGACTGTGGAAAAGCTCCTTAAAGAATCACATCTAATTCTAAACCACAAAAGAGTTTCCGAGTAATAGACCAGAAATCACAACGGTGGCACCAACGTGAGCCAAGGTCTCACGTCTTAACTGTCTACGTATCTGTAAGGGACCGGGCAAAAAGTTTGTAATATAATAAAAATCATTCTAAATCATAAAATAGTTCCCCAGAAATCTATCAAAAATAGGAACGGTGGCACCGCCGAAAGCCTTGGTCTTTCGGCTTAGCTGTCTACGTGGCTGTAATCGGCTGAAGCCGAAACAGTCACTGTGCGCCAGCTATGCTTTACACCGTTCTGTACGGATAGATTTCTGGGGAACTATTTTATTTTGTTGCCATTTGGACTTTTTGCCCAGCCCCAACAGCTACTGTACAACAGCTATGCTGAAACACCGCTATTTCTGGTCTATTTCTCGGAAACTCTTTTGTTTAAGTGCAATACGAACTTTTTGTGACTTGGAAATTAAGTTCTCAAATTTACTGAAATTCTACCAATTCCGAAATAAGTTCTTTAAGAAGTGCCATTTCTTCCGGCCTACCAATACCAACTCTACAGTAGCCAGCAAGTGGTCCCTCAGAATAATATTTAAAGTTAAAGCCTCTAGTTTGTGCTATTTCCCATAATTGCTTGGTAAATGGTGCTCGAAAAGTAACAAAATTTGTTTGAGATGGTAGCACCTGGCACCCTACTTCATTCAAAAATTCCATAAAATCATTTCGTATGACTTTCGTTTCTTCTGCTAGTTCTTGCACTTTACCACTGTGCTCGTTAATTACATGGCTGGCGATTTTAGCTACTAAGTCACTCATGTTGTAAGGTGGGAGAACCTTATCCATCTCATAGATTAGTTGAGCATTGGATATAGCAAAACCAACTCGTAAGCCAGCAAGTCCATATGATTTTGATAAGGTTCTTAAAACAATCAGATTATCAAACTCATCAACTCTTGTGACTAAACTTTCCAAGTCTGCATAATCATTGTAGGCTTCATCAATAACGACAAAACCATCAAAGTTGCGGATGATTTCTTCGATCACAGCTGGGTTATGAGCCATTGATAAAGGGTTGTTGGGTTGGGACAAGATGATAACCTTGGCGTTGACTTCTTTGGCATAAGCTAAAAAAGCTACAGGGTCTAGTTGAAAGTTCTCATCCAGTGGGAATTCTTTAAATTTGGAGCCATGTGCCATAGAGAAAGCTTGGTACATGAAAAAGTCAGGAGACACGGTCAACAGTACTTGCCCTGGATCAAGAAAGGTTTCAACCACCATTTGAATCATCTGGTCTGAACCCACCCCTTGCAAGACTTGATGCGGATTAATCCCCAATGAGTCAGCTACTGCCTGCCTCAGTTCACTATATTTTGAATCACCATAAAAGGCATAGTCATATGTTTTAAATACATGGCTCAATTCATCCGCCAGATGCGACCAATCAATTAAGCGGTTTTCATTATCTCCTAAGTTGTAGGGTTTTACCTCCTCTACCTTATAGGGAATTTGATTCTCAAAATCTTTTCTAAATAATTTTTTCATAGTAAATTCCTTTCCAAATCTAGAATAGGCAATCCATGTCTTCTAATGATATTTTAATACAAACTGAGTAACTCGTCAAAACGACTACTTTTTTGTTTAACAATAGTCTTTGTTACCACTCTCTGATTAGTAGAGCCATAGCTGTTATGCTACAATAGAAAGTAAGAAATGAACCATCAAGGAGAGCGCTTATGAATTATGCAGAATATCATTTTAAACAAATTTATAACCTAACAGACCAAGTGTATCAAGAGATTTACACATTTTGCCAAATGGTAAATCAAGCTTATCAGTTGAAAGCTCCCAACTTTATCTCTAATACCTATCACTTTGACAAAAAAATCCCTACCGCTATTTTAGCTTATTCTGGTGAAACATTAGTAGCTGTAGCTCTTTTTTACGCTGAATCACAACAAAATATAGAAGTAACCATCAAAGTGCATCCTGACTATCGCCATCAAGGTATTTTTCTAGCTTTAAAAGAGCAAACAGAAAAAATTCAGGCTGAGTTTCAGGTAGAAGAAATTCTCTGGGTGGCTGAAAATATCTTTTCAAAGACTTATCCGTCGTTCTTTGCTCACTATGACTTAGTAGAAACAGAGCTATATTTGTTAGATAAAGGAAAATCGCAAATTGATATTCAAGCACAGTATACTTTGCTTGAACTCGGTCAAGAAGACTTGGAAGATATTGTTGATGTATGTGCCTATGCTTTTGGTAACTCCTACGAGACAACAGCTCATTTTGCTCAAGAGCGTTTAAATGATCCCGACTCCAAACAATACGGGCTCTATCTAGAGGACACCTTGGTGGCAACAACTGCGGTTAACTTGAAGGACGGTCTCTTTTATATTTTTGGTACCGTAGTCAAAGAAAGTATCCGAGGAAGAGGCATCGGCCAACAACTTATCGCCCAAATTATCAGACACCTACAAGAAACCCCTGCCCCTATCGCCATCTCTGTTTCAAAAAGCAATCTTCCTGCCTTTCATATTTATCAAAAAAATGGCTTTGAAGTGGAAACAGAAATAGAGTACTACAAAGAAAAATAAGTAGAAAGAAGGATTCCAATGTCAAAAATTGTGCCATCACTATGGTTTGCTGACAATAATTGCCAAGACGCCATTGACTTTTATACCCAAGTGTTTCCCAATTCTGCTATCAAGTCCATCACCCATTACCCAGATTCAGGGCTAAGCCCCCATTTTGAAGGTATGGCTGGTAAAGTTATCAATGCTGAATTTACCTTGAATGGGCAAGAGTTTATCGGTTTGGACGGCGGACCCTATTTCCGTTTTTCAGAAGCCATCTCATTTACCATTACCTGCAAGGACCAAGAAGAGATTGACTATTACTGGGATAAACTTTCTGCCGTTCCAGAATCAGAGCAATGTGGCTGGGTGAAAGATGCCTTTGGACTTTCATGGCAAATCATCCCTAGCAATCTTGGACAGCTACAAAAAACACCTGCTCAAATTCAAGCCTTAATGGGCATGAAGAAAATCATTATTCAGGACTTAATCGACGCAGCAGACTAGATAAAGGAGTGGAAGTATTTTATGACAACGATAAACATTACCGCACAAGAAGCCATCTTCATGCTATCAAACATCAACAAACAAATAGATACAAAAGCTAGAAGCCTGCATGCCAACCTATTTGGACCAATTACAGTAAACGGTAAATCTGTTGTTCCAAATGGACGACTACACGATACGAATGCGGTTTTGAGAGACTTTGATTTGTTAAGAAACGATGCTGCTAGTTTAAAAGAAGTTATCTCACACTACAATGCCACCCAAAATATTGACGGAAAAAGCATTGCTTATCAATTGGAGTGGCTACGACACAATCGAGGCTTGCTACAAGACTTAGAAAATATAGTAGCTAGTAAAGTGGTTCGTGCCGAGAGCGGTGTGGGCGTAGTCGAATACAATGCCTACAACGAGGCGAAACTAGTGGAAACAATTAGTGAATTACAGACACGAATCAACGGATTGTCTTCAGCCATTGATCATACCAACGCTACTTCTTACGTTACAGTTGCTCTTATAGGAGAGTACCACTAAGTCAATAAATAAAATCTGGTAGAACAATACTCCTAAATGGATGAACGATTTCGCCTAACGGTTTACTCTTATGACGATTAACGCAAGCGACTAAACTATTGATGAGATCAAATTGTTCGATGGGTAGGTTTCCTATCAAAAACTTTTCCTAAACCGAAGTTTTGCCTTTATAGGTTTGGGGTTTTATTGAAATTTATGGAACTGGCTCAAGTCCGTATTAATACACCTACTTCTCAAACGCAAAAGAGTTTCCGGGTAATAAACCAGAAATCGAAACAGCTACTGTGCATCAGCTACGCTGAAACACCGTTATTCCTGTTCTATTATTGGGGAACTCTTTTGCTTTACTAGTTAGAAAAAATTATTGCAAAGACTCATAAATAATTGTCTAAGATAAAAATTAAAACATAGAAATAGACAAAAACTAAAATTTTTCTGTAAAAATTTCATCTGCACACTTTAAACATAGAATAGCTGCATTCTCGTCTGCTAAAGCTTTTCTAGATTTATCTTGTACACTATTGATTTTAGGAGGAAATTGCCATTTAGTCCAACATTTCTCCCAAGTATTTATTTCTTTTCCACATCGGTTGCAATGGAATTTTTTAGTTTTGTCATCGTACATAGTAACACTCCTTTTATGTTTGATTGAATGAAACTGGGCAAAAAGTCTGTAATAAAATAAAAATCATTCTAAATCATAAAAGAGTTCCCCAGAAATCTATCAAAAATGAGAACGGTGGCATCGCCGTGAGCCTAGGTCTCACTGGCTTAGCTGTCTACGTGGCTGTAATCGGCTGAAGCCGAAACATCCACTGTGCGTCAGCTATGCTTTACACCGTTCTGTAAGGATAGATTTCTGGGAAACTCTTTTATTTGGTTACCATTTGGACTTTTTGCTCAGCCCCCTATCCCTTGATGCTTATGTCTTACCTATTCTCTTTCTTAATAAAATACTCTCTTTGTTTCTCTTGCCAATACTCTTTGTCTTGTTGGGTAATTTCTCGAAGTACTCTTGCAGGGTTGCCTCCTACGATGCAGTTAGCTGGAACATCTTTAGTTACTATTGCTCCTGAAGCGACGATACTGTTTTTGCCTACTGTGACACCTGGCAAGATTGTTGCGCCGCCTCCAACCCACACATTATCTTCAATAACAATTGGAAGTCCAAACTCTAGGTCACTTATACGAACCTCGGCATCAATTGGATGACCTGCTGTGTACAAGCTGACTCTAGGTCCAAACATGACGTTATTGCCAATCGTTATGGTGTTTACATCTAAAAATAAACAATCCATATTGCAATAGACATTCTCCCCCATAAAAATATGTCGTCCATAATCAACATATAATGGTGGATTAACATAAATATGCTCACCCGTTCTTCCAAATAACTCTTTTTCTAATCGGACAATCTCTTCCCGATTCTCAATTGGTAAGTTATTGATTTCTTGGGCAAGTTTTTTTCCTCTCGCAGAACCATTTTCCGGTAGAATCTCACTGGCTAAATATAGCTCTCCAACCAACATTTGTTGGTAATCATAGTCTTTTGTCATACTTTACCTCGCTTTATATATCTTATTGTGCCACCACTATACCATAATCTTTGGGAAAATGGTCACTAAAGGGCCTCTAACAAAAAAGGTAAAAAAGACTTTTCCCATCAATTTGTTCTATAATAAGAGTAAAGAAAAGGAGTTGACGTAAAATAATGAACCGTATTAATTTAGTCTGCTTGGGAGTTGAGAATCTTGATTATTCGCTAGATTTTTATAAGGCTTTAGGCTTCCAGACCACTGCTCAACATGGAGCTGCAATTGTCTTCTTTAATAACCAAGGAACTAAACTGGAACTCTACCCCATTGACCTGCTTGCACAAGATATTGATACCGAAAGCCCTCCAGCCATTCATCAAAGTGGATTTTCAGGCATCACACTTGCTTGCAATATGAAGTCCAAACAAGAAGTAGATAACCTGTTTGCACTTGTCAAAGAAATCGGTGGCACCATCGCTAAAGAACCACAACCTACCGACTGGGGTGGCTATAGCGGGTATTTCCAAGACCCAGATGGCTATTATTGGGAAGTTGCTTACGCCGATAGTTGGCAATTTGATGAAAGTGATATGTTGGTTATTGAATAAAGGTGAACATTCTCTAACTAATAAATATTTTTGTAGCACATACGAAATTCTCCTTTAAAAAATTTGAACTGGAGTGCACTCTAGGGTATATAATAGACTTAAGAATGAAAGGAGTGAGTCATGTGAACTCGAAACAAGTTGCTCAAATGTTTGATCTATCCATAGATACCTTGCGCTATTACGAAAAAGTGGGTGTCGTTCCCCCTATTACCCGTGATAAGAACGGCTACCGCGATTATCAAGTAAGAGATTTAAACTGGATATATTTAGTGAAAAACCTTCGCAAAGTTGGTATGTCCATCGAATCGTTACAAGAATTTGCACGATTGTCACAGTTACACGAAACTGGCGGGAAAGAAGTACAACTCAAACAAAAACAAGTCTTAATAGACCAATTGAATAAAGTCAATGAGAAACTAGCACAAATGGAAATTGCACGAGATTTGTTAGCTTATAAGATTGAAACCTATGATGACCATATTGCAAAATTCAAAAATGGCAAGATGCCAGATAGTGAGATTGAAAAGTTATGGGAAGTCAAAAGATAGTGCTTGCTATGGAGTCAGGTCTATAGTTTATACTTAGCCTATCAAAGTAAATGGAGGTTGAAATCATGCAAACAGTAAGTTTAACGAATGGTGTCCAAGTACCTATTTTAGGGTTCGGTGTCTTTCAGATTCCTCAAGAAGAAACCGCACAAGCAGTAAAAGCAGCGATTCAAGCAGGCTATCGTCATATTGATACAGCTCAAAGCTACTTAAATGAACGTGAAGTCGGTCAAGGTATTACAGAATCAGGAATTGACCGTCAAGAATTATTTGTGACTACAAAGATTTGGGTGCACAATGTCAGCTACGATGGTGTTATGAAGTCCTTCCAAGAATCTCTAGAACGTCTGGGTCTCGATTATGTTGACCTACTATTGATTCATCAGCCATATAATGATGTATACGGTGCTTGGCGTGCTATGGAAGAGTTACAGGAATCTGGCAAGATTAGAGCAATTGGTATCTCCAACTTTACAGTCGATCGTGCAGTAGATTTAGCAGAATTCAATAAGATTGCTCCACAAGTTAACCAAATTGAAATCAATCCTTTTCAACAGCAAAGTGACTCCATAAAAACCCTACAAGACGAAGGTATAGCTGTTGAGGCGTGGGCACCATTTGCAGAAGGAAAGAATGGTATATTTAAGAATCCGGTTTTAAAAAGCATTGGCGACAAATATCAAAAGTCTATTGCTCAAGTCATTATTCGCCGGTTGGTTGAACAAGATGTCATTGTCTTGGCAAAATCAGTCAAACCTGAACGGATGGCAGAAAATATTGATGTCTTTGACTTCCAATTAAGCAATGAAGACAAGGCTCAAATTGCTAAGTTGGAACTAGGCGCAAGCCAGTTCTTTTCCCATGCTGATCCTTCTATGGTCAAATGGATGGCCAATCGTAAAGTAGAAGGTATCTAGTCTTTTGGGTAATGGATGGACAAATGGTATACTAGTATTAGAAAGTCAGTTTACTGTTAAGAATCTTGACGACAAATTTTTTTGAGAAAAGAGGATGATTCTATGACGAAAGTATATCTAGTAAGACATGGACAAACCCTATTCAATGCGCAACATAAAATCCAAGGCTTTTGCGACTCTCCGCTAACAGAAACTGGCATCAAACAAGCACAAATTGCTCGGAAACACTTAGATGCAGAGGGGATTGTCTTTGATGAAGCCTACTCTTCAACTTCTGAAAGAGCTAGTGACACCTTAGAAATTCTGACGGATATTCCTTATAAACGAGTGAAGAACCTACGTGAATGGAACTTTGGAAGCTATGAAGGTGAAGGTGAGCATATGAATCCTCCTCTGCCTTACCTAGACTTCTTCGTTCAGTTTGGTGGCGAATCTCAAGCAGATATAGAAGAGCGCATTAGTGTGACAATTGGAGACTTAGTTGCTCAAAGCAAGGCTGATAATATATTGATTGTGTCTCATGGAGCTGCCATCGCTAACTTTTACCGCCGTTGGAAACATGCCAATATCGTTCATCGGAAATCCAGAATTCAAAACTGTTCCCTCTTCAAATACGATTACAGCAATGAAGAATTTCGATTAGAAGAAATTATTGAACATGACTTTAGTTCGCTTTAAACATAGAAATTAGACAACAAGTCCGTAGAGAATGACCTCTATATTCTAAAGCACAAAAGAGTTGCCGAAAAATGAATCAGAAATGGCGGTGTAAAAGCATAGCTGACACACAGTAGCTGTTGGAACTGGGTAAAAATCCAGGCTGCTATACAAACAAACGAGTTTTGCGGAAATCTTATCAGAAATAACGGTGTAAAGCATAGCTGGCGTACAGTGGATGTTTCGGCTTTAGCCGATTACAGCCACGTAGACAGCTAAGCCAGTGAGACCTTGGCTCACGGCGGTGCCACCGTTCTCATTTCTGATAAGATTTCCGCAAAACTCGTTTGTGCTTTAGAACCTGAATTCCCGAAGTCATTCTCTACGGACTTGTTATCCAAACCCTATTTTTGAAGTCCATAATCATTTTCTATTGTTCAAACATGTTGCGTCCCATCTTCTTTTCGTGGAGCTTTACAAAAGTAACTAGAGATACATAACCAATAACCATGACCAGAAGAATTGGGTAGTAGATAAGTGGTAAAGATATAAAGCCAAGGTCTTTAGCAAATGGCATTATCGGAAGTAATGTGACAAAAGCAATGCCTAAAAAAGTCGCTAAATTAACCGCTCTTGATGCATGACTTTCGATAAAAGGAATTTTTGGTGTTCTAAGAGTATGCATAACCAAGGTCTGCGTCCACATAGATTCAACAAACCAACCCGTTTGGAAGGTCATAATGAAGACCATCTTCATCTGTGGATCAGTTATTTGGTGATAGCTCATCCCCACTACAGCAGGACAAATAAGAAAGAACATAGCTACATAAGTAAAGATATCAAAGATCGAACTGAGAGGGCCATAGGTAGTCATAAACCTTCTAAGCGTTGAAGTGTCCCAAGTTCTAGGTTGCTTCAACAGTTCAGGGTCTGCATTGTCAAATGGCAAGGCGACACAGACAAAGTCATAAATCAAATTCAGTGCAATCAATTGGAGAGCTTCCATTGGTAAGAAAGGTAGGAAAGCACTAGCCGCCAATACAGAGAACATGTTCCCAAAATTTGATGAAGCTGTCATACGGATGTACTTAATCATATTTTGATAGACTTTACGTCCCTCCACAATCCCATCTTTTAAAACCATCAAATCTTTTTCTAAAAGAATGGCTTTTGCGGCTTCTTTAGCAACGTCTACTCCTGAATCAACAGAAATTCCAATATCTGCCACTCTTAAAGCAGCGGCATCATTAATCCCATCTCCCATATAACCAACTCGGTGACCATTTTTCTTCAAGGCAGTGACCACACGAGATTTTTGGAGGGGTGATAGTTTTGCAAAAATAACTGTTTGCTCTACTCGTTGTGCTAAGTCTTTGTCGTTCATATTTTCCACATCTATACCAAGCATGGCGTTGTTAGTTGAAAGGCCTAACTGTTTTGCAACGGATACAGCTACTTTATCATTGTCTCCCGTCAACATTTTAACAGCAACGCCATACTCTTTCAGTGCTTGAATGGAGGAAATAGCGGATTGTTTTGGCGGGTCAAGGAAGGCTAGAAACCCCATAAGAACCATGTCAGACTCATCTTCTACTGATAGCAATCCCACTCCTTTTGGTTCTGTTTTATGAGAGACAGCTAATACACGATAGCCATCTTCATTTAAAGAGGAAGTTAGGTCAATAATAGTTTTCTTAAGTTCATCGGTTAGAGGCTGCGTTTTTCCAAGGTGTTCAACATCTGTCGAAATGGCTAACATTTCTTCGAGAGCACCTTTGGTAATTAGTTCAGTATTGCCATCCTTATCTTTCACAACAACACTCATTCTTCTGCGTTCAAAGTCAAATGGAATTTCGTCAACTTTAGTATAAGCGGTATCTAGTTTTTTTAAATTTACATTTGTTTCTGCTTCTTTTCCAGTTCGATCTATTATTGTACGGTCCATTAAGTTCTTGAGGCCAGTTTGGTAATAGCTGTTAAGGTAGGCATAACGTAAGACCTTGTCGTCCCTATCTCCGTGAACATCCAAATATTTTTCTAGAACTACCTTATCCTCTGTCAGAGTCCCCGTTTTATCTGTACAAAGTATATCAATGGCACCTAAATTTTGAATAGAGTTAAGGTCTTTCATAATGACCTGTTTTTTAGACATGGCAACGGCACCACTAGCCAGACAGGTTGTCACAATCATAGGCAACATTTCAGGTGTCAAACCAACTGCAACAGAAACAGCAAACATTAAGGCACTAAGCCAATCTCCTTTAGTAAATCCATTTATAAAGAAGACTATGGGCACCATGACTAGCATAAAACGGATTAGCAGATGCGAAACGTTATTGACGCCCTTGTCAAAGCTAGTTTGTTCTGGTTTCTTTGTAACTTGTTGGTAGGTTTGACCTAAAATAGTATGGTCTCCTGTTGCAAGAACCAATACTTTTGCCGAACCTGAAATGACTGTAGTCCCCATAAAAGCAAGGTTATTGTATTCAAGGACTTGTTTTTTAGCATCGGCTTCTAGTTGCTTAGCTGTTTTCTCAACCGGCTCACTCTCACCTGTCATAGCAGATTGCGCTACAAACAAGTCTCTGGACTCTAATACTCTCACATCAGCAGGAATTAAGTCACCACTTGTCAAATGAATAATATCACCAACCACCACCTCATCAAAGGGAATCTCTACTTGACCACTCCCCTTTCGAATAGCTGCAGTTGTTGTATGAATCATGCCCAGTAACTTAGATGTCGCCTTTTCACTTCGCGTTTCTTAAACAAATCGTAGGCTACCTGACAAGAAAACCATAACAGCAATAATAATAGCCGTACTAGGATTTTTTTGACCAACTGGTTGCAAGGCAACATCTGTCACCAAACTAACAGCAGCTAATGTTAACAAAACCAAGGTAAATGGATCCGTAAACGATCTGAGGATGTGCTTGGCTAGAGATTCTTTCTTTCCACGGGTCACACCATTATTTCCATACTTACTGCGTCGTGCCTTAACATCGGTATCGGATAACCCATCGATTGTCACGCCTAAGTCTTGCATAACTTCATCTTTATCCGTCTCTGCTGCCCAAAACATCATCTCTTTGGTGTTGTAATCATATTTATTCATAATGGCCTCCATCTATACTTTTCAGCACTATCTATAAGTGAAATACTTGCTGAAGCAATATACCTGATACTATAAGATTACTCCTCATTCTTTGCAAAAACAAATCTTTCACTTTATAGATTTTGGTTTGGATGGTTTAAATAAAGAGGTCATAATCCTTATGTCGTCATTAAAGAGTTTATTCGGACCACAAAATGAGATATTATTAACCCACTAGAAAAAACAGCTCACCCCTTATCATTTTTGATGAAGAATGAGCTGTTTTATTTGTTCAATATATTATCAGCAAAGAATTCCCACAAGTTGATTAAATCACCCTATGTTGACTACTGTTCCATTGCTTACGATGAATTTTGAATTGTATAATGTAGACAAGAAAGAGGTGACTTATGAAAGATATAAACATTGCACAAGCTATAACCCTACATCGAAAACTAAAAGGGATCACACAAGACCAACTAGCTAACTACATTGGTGTCTCAAAATCTTCCGTTTCAAAATGGGAGACTGGTCTAAGCTATCCCGACATCACATTTTTACCTCAGCTAGCAACATTTTTTAATATATCCATTGACGTTTTGATGGGCTATGAGCCACAGATGAGTAAGGAAGATATTAGCAAGCTGTACGTTAAGTTATCAAAGGACTTTTCTGAACAAGATTTTGAAGTAGTACTTACAGACTGTCATCAAATCATTAAGAAATACTATTCTTGCTACCCACTCCTCTTACAAATGGGGGGGTTATTACTAAATAATAGCCAACTTGCACCGAATCAAAAAAGGTTTAGCGAAGTGGTCACGGAGGCTAAAACGCTTTTCTCAAAAGTTAAAACTGAAAGTGATGACGTTGAACTAGTAAGGCAAGCCACTCACTTAGAAGCTGCCTCTTTGATCACACTTGGCTTGCCCAAGGAAGTGATTGAGTTGCTGGAAGACTCACATTCTCTAGTTCTATCCTCAGAAGGATTACTAGCAACAGCTTATCAAATGGTGGGTCAAGTAGAAAAAGCCAAAGAAACCATACAAATTGAGTTATACCAATACCTAACGGCTTTTCTTAGACTCTTAACTTCCTATCAATCCTTATTTTTCAACGACCCAGAACAATTTAAGCTGATATCACAACGGTTTCTCCAACTTTCAGAGACGTTTAACTTAGAAGAGTTAAAACCAGATGCCTTAGTCATGTTCTATTTAACAAGTGCCCAAGGAAATATCATTAATGGACAGATTGAGGAGGCTTTGAACGATTTAAAAGAGTACGCTAGAATTTCTACAGAAAATAAAATGCTCTTCCATCTACATGGGGATAACTTTTTCACGAGCATAGATAATTGGTTTGAGCAGTTACCATTAGGAATAAATCCTCCAAGGGACAAGACCGTGATTAAGCAAAGTATGTATGATGCCATCGCCAACAACCCAGCTTTCACTGTTCTAAAAGATGATATTCGTTTCATAAATATTCTTGAAAAACTAAAAAATAATATTAAAGGGTGAGTCATTTGAATCATTTAGACTTGTTTATGGAGTACCTACCGTTTTTTCTTCCCTTAATTATCCTGCAATTAGTACTAGCCATCACAGCAGTCATTCACGTTCTAAAGCACCCCCAATACCGCTTTGGAAATAAACCCATGTGGATAATTATTGTCTTATTCGTTCAGATTATCGGACCAGTCATCTATTTTGTTTTTGGCAGAGGTGATAGCGAATGAACATTCTAGAAATTAAGCAGCTATCAAAAGCATTCGGCAACAAAGAAGTCTTGTCAAAGCTAGACATGGTTGTCCCGGAACACTCCATATTCGGTTTTGTCGGGCAAAATGGTGCTGGAAAGACGACTACTATGAAAATCATTTTAGGCCTACTCAAAGCAGATAGTGGTACTATCACCGTCTGTGGCGAAACTGTAACGTATGGTGACACCAAAACCAATCGTCACATCGGCTACCTACCAGATGTTCCTGAATTTTATTCCTACATGAACCCTATGGAATATTTGCAACTGTGTGGTCAAATTACCGGTTTATCAAAGGCTGCTACCGTTTCAAAAGCCCATGATTTGCTCAAGTTAGTAGGACTGGATGGTGAAAACCGTAAAATCGGAGCATTTTCACGAGGGATGAAACAACGCTTAGGCATTGCACAAGCCTTACTAAACGAACCTCAACTACTGATTTGTGATGAACCAACTTCGGCCCTTGATCCCATCGGACGGAAAGAAATTTTGGATATTTTACTGACTATCAAAGGCAAGACCACGGTTGTCTTCTCTACTCATATTCTGTCAGATGTTGAAAGGGTCTGCGACAATCTAGCCATTCTACATCAAGGCAAGTTAGCCCTTCACGGAACACTTGCTGAACTCAAGAAAAACTATAGCTCAAATGCCTTTATGATTGAATTTTCAAATGAAAAAGAATTGAATAACTTTTTAACATCTACTCACTTAAAAGAAAATGGCGTCACGCTTATGAAAGATAGAAATACCATAACTGTTACTCTTCAAGATCAGAATAAAAATGGAGCTTTCTTGATTGATATTCTTGCACAAAATAATCTAGTTCCCGTCAAATTCGAAAAGCTTGAACCATCACTAGAAAACTTATATGCGGAGGTGGTCCAATGACACACTATGTAGCTTTTCTAAAAAAAGAAATCTTAGAAAGCATTCGAACTTATAAACTCTTTATTATGCTTGCAGTATTTGCTATATTCGGTCTACTTAGCCCCTTGGCAGCACTCATGACGCCATACCTGATTAAGAATCTCTTACCAGGTGGGCAATTAATTCCAATACAAGACCCTACTGCAATAGATTCATGGACTCAATTTTTCAAAAACATCACGCAAATGGGTGTCATGGTCATGGTGCTTATTTTTAGTGGCATAGTGATTACAGAGATTTCCAAAGGCACTTTAATCAATATCTTAACCAAAGGACTATCCCGCACGGTTGTTATTCTGGCTAAGTTTACTTTGATGGGGGTGGTTTGGACACTTAGTCTTCTGCTTGCATTTTTCATTTGCTGGCTATATACTGCATATTATTTTTCTGCTGATGATATTCATCATTTACTTTTTTCAATCTTTTGCTTGTGGTTTTATGGCATTTTCCTGCTAGCCTTGTTACTTTTAGCCTCGACCCTTACCAACACAATCTATAGCTGCCTAATGATTGTTGGGCTTGTCTTTGTGACTTGTATGTTATTGAATATTATCCCTGATGTTCAGCAATACAATCCTGTAACTCTTTCCTTACGAAATATGGATTTGCTAGTCAATCATCTTGAACCAAATTTTTTCTACCCTACTATTGCTGTTACAATTGGATCTATTATTGCCTTACTTACCTTTTCTATCCTAGTTTTTAGAAAGAAACAGATATAGGTATTTGAATTGAGAAAAAGACTGTCTTAGTAGAAAACAAAAGAGTTTCCGAGAACAGAATCAAAAATAAGAACGGTGGCACCGCCGTGAGCCAAGGTCTCACGGTCTTAGCTGTCTACGTGACTGTAAATCGGCTAAAGCCGAAACAGTCACTGTGCGTCAGCTATGCTTTACACCGTTATTGCTGATTCTGTTCTCGGAAACTCTTTTGCATTTTAGTAACTAATTTATAAGTCAAATATTTTCCCCATCTCCCTTAATGATTTATAGTTGCATATCCAGAAATTATCCATTATCAGTATTCTAATTGTTAAAATTTTTCTCCATATAAAAAATTAAAAACCCAAACTAAAAATAAGACTTGGTATTTTTTTGTACATCACGTAGTTTTTGATTAATTCGCTTTGCTTGAACTTTACCACTAAAATAAAAACATGCCCAAATTCCAAAACTAATCGTTATTGCTACTATTACGTAAAGTATAATATTATTTACGCCTTGATTTGTAGGTATCCATTTGAAGTAAAATGCCAAAGGAAAATATACAGCGAATCCAATAGACATATGAATTGTAACTTTTTTCCACAGTGGTATGGTGTCAGATTCGTAAATTAAAGATGGTATAGAAAAAGCAATACCGACTAACATACTGCCTAAGCTTTGCCAAACATAGTTGTTTACAATGGGCTCCAAGATTTGTGGCCCGCCAATAAGAAAAAGTATCATGCATGTTATTGTAAATAATAGACTGCCTAAGGCAATACCACTACCAATAGTTGCAAGAATTCGTTTCATTATGGTTCCCTCCTTTTTATATTCCAACTCTTGTTTTAAAGGCTTGAACATATCTTCTTGAAATAGATTCGACACACCCATTTTTTGTTACCACATCCAAAGTACCAACAATATTCGTATCTACATGGTCTATTTTCAAAAGATTAACAATGGCACTCTTTGAAATACGAATGAATTCATTATTTAACAGGGCTTCAATTTCATATAATCTTTTTGTAGATGTAAACTTTTGTTTTGACGAATCATAAACACAAACTTCTTTTCCTTCAGTTCGTATCAGTTGAACATCACTAATGTTAAGAATAAACAATCTTTCATTTTGCTTCACTGTGAGTATTTTACCTTGTGAGTTTTCAATCAGCATCACTACCTGTTGAATTTCCTCGGTTAGCTCTTTTGTATGTATGATTGCATAAGGTTCATCAATATCAGATGACAATCTAATCTCAACTCGCACGATATCCCCCTCCATTTCTTTGTATGATATGTCTACATTTACTACTATAAGTATACCATATGGACTGATTCTAGTTTCACATGTAGTAGTTCGTTTTCAACCGCTTATCATCGAAAATCAACCGTTTGTCCAAAAACACCCTTTAAAAATTTTTTTATTCGTATACTTAAAGTACCAAAATAGAAATGGAGGTACCTACCAATGAATAGTGAAATTCAAGTAGATGTAAGACATCTAAATGTATCCTATGGGAAAAATGTTGCTGTTCGTGATATTTCTTTTGACGTAAAAAAAGGAGAAATTCTGGCGATTATTGGTCCTAACGGATCGGGAAAAACTTCAACAGTGGAATGTATCGAGGGCTTACGTAAGCCTACTTACGGACAAGTGAATGTATTTGGGCTAAACCCACAAACACAAAGAAAAGAAATTTATAAACACTTAGGCGTTCAGCTTCAAGAAACCCAGTACCCTGACAAAATCAGAGTTCAAGAGCTCTGTGAACTATTTGCTTCTTTTTATGAAGAAGCTGCAGATTGGGAAATTTTACTAAGAAAATTGGGACTAGAGGATAAACGGAATCGTGATGTAAGCAAACTTTCAGGTGGAGAAAAACAAAAGTTATCTATTTTGCTGGCATTATTGCCTAAGCCTCGTGTACTGATTCTTGATGAACTGACAACTGGTCTTGACCCCGAAGCTAGACGTTCCTTATGGAATAGCATACGTGCTGTAAAAGAAGCGGGAATATCTGTCTTACTTATATCTCATTTTATGGATGAAGTTGAATATCTTTCAGACCGTATTTTGTTTTTAAAAAAAGGAGAATTGTTTTTTATAGGAACTTCTTTAGAGATGAAAGAACTTGCTAAAAGTACCTATAGCTTTTTAGGACATAAGGATAATGTATCACTTGAAGATGTCTATCTTGCTATGGTTGGCAAACAGGGTGAATTAGATGTGGAGGTATTGTTATGAAATCATTTTTAGTAGCTTTTAATATCGAGCATAAACTGTTTTGGCGCGGTTTCTTTGGACCCTTCTTCACCTTGGTTTTCCCTTTACTGATGCTATTTTTATATGGAAGCATATTTGGAAATGAACCTGACCCTGTCTATGGTGGATATGGTGCTATGGACGTATCCATTCCATCCTATTGTGCTATGGTAATTGCTGTTACTGGCATCATGGTTTTTCCTCTGACCATGGCTGAATACAAAAGTAAAAAAGTGTATAAGCGTTTAGACGCCACATCACAAGGGAAAAACACAGTTATTTTGGCACAATTAGCTGTCAACGTGCTTATGAGTGTTATTGGGATTGGTCTATTAGTTATTGGTGGGCTATTGTTTTACAATGTTCAGATAGATGGGAATCCCTTCATTATTGCACCGATTCTTTTATTAGGGATTACAAACACCTATTCTTTTGGATTTTTACTTTCTGCCATTGCACCTGACTATAAGACAGCTCATGTCCTTTGCTATTTAACTTACTTTATTATGATTTTTGTATCAGGAACAACGATTCCTATTGAACGGTTTCCTGAAAGTTTACAAACATTTGCCAAAATCTTGCCTTTAACCTATGTCACTGATGTATTTCGTGCAGTATTCGCTGGAAAACCAATGACAGATTATGTATCGGATATTGTTATAGTTGCCGTTCTTGGTCTCACTTTCAGCGCCATAGCAATTGCTATAAACCGTCGCAAAAGATGGGATTGAAATTCTTTTGTTATGTTTGTAAGTCAAAAATTTACCCCAATTTATGCTGGAATTCGAAAAAATTATTATACTCTTATACGGTTTATAGTTATCTAGTCCTTATTCGTTTAAAATACTTTTAGGTGCTTTGAACGAATAAGGACTAGATAATAAACGCATAGTAACAAAACAAGAGAGTTCCTGGTAAAAATTCAGAAATCAAGAAGTGTCACCGTCTAAAGTCGAAACAGCTACTGTACATTGGTTGTGCTCTACACCGTGATTTCTGAATTTTTCTCGGAAACTCCTTTGTGGTTTAGAAATGGTTGTTATTTTTTAAGGACTTTTTTTACCCAATCCCTTTTACATATTTGAAAATACTGCACCCCTGATTTACTCTACTGTACAAGTAAACCCTTGAGCTTCAAAAGCACTAACGGTTTTTTGGAGAGAAACAAACGCAACTTTATCCGTATCTTTTGCATTTAAGAGTCCAAGTTGTCTTAATGTTTGAATGCTAGTTTTCATAAGATCATATTCTGCTATATCTTTTATTTTTGTATCACCAACTTCCTCAAAGTGGGGTGTGATACCCTCAAAAGAGTTTGCTGCTTCAATGTTTGCATTGAATTCTTGCATTGCTTTATCACGTTCTTCCTTACTTGAAAACTCAATCATTCCCTCGAAAGTTATCTTTTTCACTATATCATATTTACTACTATATGTTTGTTTAATTGTTGAATAATCTTGAAAAGGCGTATCAATGGAACAGACAGTTGTAATTGTTTTTTCACTTTCATCCACTTGTTTTGTTGTAGAAACTTGTTCACTTGTTGCTGCTTCTTTAGTTGTACTTACCTCTTCCGTTGTAGATGAAGTTTCTTTTTCTCCACTACCACAACCAACCAGCACAAACGCTACAAAAACTAAAATCAATGTCTTTTTCATTTTCTTCCCTCCTTTAAGATACCCTTATTATAATGAAAATCATTTTAACATTCATGTTTTTCTCATGTTCTTCTATAGTAGTTGTCTGAATATCTTGGTCCCTATTTGCCAATATTCATGTACAAAAAAAGACGCTAAATGCGTCTTTTCTTCGTATCGTATCTTATAGACAAAGTCTATTCTACTGAACAGGTAAATCCTTGTTCTTCTAAAGCTTTAACCGTTTGTTCAACAGAGATTGCTTTTGTTTTCTCGTTAGCCGATGATTGTAGCAAACCAATTTGGATTAATGTTTGTAAGCTAGCTTTTTCCAAATCATAACTTGCAATATCTTTAAGCGTGACATCATCAACCTTTTCATAAGCAGCTGAAACACCTTCTAAAGAGTTAACTGATTTTACAGCTTCATCAAGTTGGGGCAGTGTTGCTTCAAGAATTTGATTATTTGGCATTACCATAACCCCCTCAAATTCTATTTTTTTCGCAATGTCACCTTCACTAATAATTGTTTGTTTGGCTGACGAATAACCTCTATAAGGCTTATCTGTGGTACATACAGTTGCTGTTGTTGTCTGCCCTACACCGTTACCGCAGCCAACCAAGGCAAATGCTGCAAGTAATACAACTAATCCCTTTTTCATGACATTCCCTCCCTTAATATAGCTTTATAAAATGAAAATTATATTAAACATTGAACTTCTCTGCAACAATTTTTTACGTGTCCTTATTCTTATTTATGAATATCCATGCACAAAAAAGACACTAGATGTGCCTTTTCTTTATATCCTATATCACTAACCTATTCTACTGAACAGGTGAATCCTTGTTCTTCTAAAGCTTTAACCGATTGTTTAACAGAGATAAACTTAGCTTGTTCATTCGTTTGTCCATCCTCTGTTGTTTTCATCAAGCCTACCTGTTGTAGGGTTTGTAAACTAGCTTTCTCTAAATCATACTCTGCCATATCTTTGATAGTTGTGTCATTAACTTTTTCATAAGTAGCAGTAACACCTTCTAAAGAGTTAGCTGATTTCATAGCTTCATCAAGTTGTGGTATTGCTGCATCCAGTGATTCTTTATTCGGTGCCTCTAATATTCCCTCGAACTCTATTCTTTTCGCTATGTCACCCTCACTAACAATGGTTTGTTTAGCTGATGAGTAGCTTATATAAGGCTTATCGATAGAACAGACAGTCGTTGTTGTTTTTTGACCTTCACTGCTACTGTTAGCGTTACCGCAACCAACCAAGGCAAATGCTGCAACTACTAAAACTAGTGTTTTTTTCATAAATTTCCCTCCCTTAATATACCCTTATTATAATGAAAATCATTTTAAAGTGCATGTTTTTTCTATATGCAAATGCCTTTATTTTTGTCGCCGCTATTGATTTAATACCTGATGTTGACTAATTTCTAATAAGTTTTTTCCATCTTTTAGTTCAATAATTTTCTTATAAATTTCCTATGTATCCTTGGTTCTACTTGTCAATATCTATGTATAAAAAAAGACGCTAAATGCGTCTTTTCTTTATATCTTATATCACTCCCCTACTCTACTGAACAAGTGAATCCTTGGTCTTCTAGACCTTTAACCGATTGTTCTACAGAGATTAATTTTGCATTCTCGTCATCTGTTGATTCTAACAATCCGAGTTGTATTAATGTTTGTAAGCTAGCTTTTTCTAAATCATAACTTGCAATATCTTTAAGTGTGATATCATCAACTTTTTCATATCTAGCTGAAACACCTTCTAAAGCGTTAACTGTTGTTACAGCTGCATCAAGTTGTGGAAGTGCTGCTTCAAGACTTTCTTTATCTGACGCTTTCAAGATTCCCTCGAAATCTATTTTTTTCGCAATGTCACCTTCACTGGTAATTGTTTGTTTGGCCGACGAATAAACTTTATAAGGCTTATCAATGGCACAAACTGTCTTTGTCGTTTTTTGACCTGCACCGTTACCGCAACCAACCAAAGCAAATGCTGCAAATACTAAAACTAATGACTTTTTCATATATTTCCCTCCTTTTAATATACCCTTAGTATAACGGAAACAATATTAAAAGTCATTTTTTCCACATAAACGATAAAGTAATACTATAAATATCATTTATTAGATGATATTTTCGGAACTTATCGTCTGTTTAACCAAACAACTAACTCACGTAATATACTATACCTTTTTAGTTTTTTTGACCTGTTCAAACTTGCTCATTAAAATTTTCTTCAATCCTTTTTGAGCTAAACTACATAAATTAATTTATCTTTAAACATGAGCTGGGATATCACTAATCACAAATCATGGTAAACAGGTACCATTTTGTCAAAACTGCAATATTGTTTGAAGCCTATTTCTTTTAAGATTTGTAAAGATTCTTTGATATTAAAACCTAGGTGTTCTGGTTTGTGGCTGTCTGACCCAACTGTAATAATCGTCCCACCTAACTCATGATAGAGCTTCAAAATTTCGATTGACGGTGTTAAGCCTTTGACACCATAACGCACGGAGGAGGTATTGACCTCAATCCCCTTCCCATCAGCAATAACAACTTTCAAGATTTGTTCAATCCATTCTTTGGTGCTTGGGAACATATCCACTTCTTTATCCAAGTAGCGTCGCATCAAATCCATGTGAGCCAATACACTGTAGTCTTTATAATGAGTCACTAGCTTATACATTTCTGAGTAATATCCCTCGTAGGACTGCTCATGGCTCAATACCTTTTGATAATCACCCGTCCAAAATTCCTTATCGTCTACTTGATGGATGGATAGTAAGATAAAATCATAGGTATAGGCATCATAAAGAGCTTGAAATTGTGGAATAGTATGAACTTGCATACCAAACTCTAATCCTGCCTTGATAGCAATTTTCCCTTGATACTTTTCCTGCAATTCTCTTAGTTCCTTGAAATAGCGCTCATAAGGAACATTTCGTATCAGGGTATTTTTCCCTACCAAATATTCTTCGCCCTCTTGCCAATCATCCTTCACCCCATAATCTACATGGTCCGTAAAACAAATCTCAGTCATGCCCATCTCGATAGCGTCTTTCACAACATCTTCCATCAAATACCAAGAGTCGTCACTATAGTCTGTATGCACATGATAGTCCGCAAAAAATTCTTTCATTATTATCCTCCGTTCCTCTTTATGGTTACATTTTTCACTTCAATTTTACCATAAAAAGACCCCGATTCAGAGAAATCCAAATCGAGGTTCTGCTTTAAAATAGTTCTTTGTAGTAAGAAATTGTTTCTTCTAAAGTTGGTGTAAATGGATTGCCCGGTGCACAGGCATCGATCATGGCATTCTTAGAGAGGTATTCAAAGTCAAACTCCTCTTCTGTGATGCCTAAATCAGTTAGTTTAGTAGGAATGCCCACTTGTTGAGAAAGCTTAAGAATCTCAGCAACCGCATAGTCAGCACATTCCGTATCACTTTTTCCTACAATATCCATTCCAAGAGCTTTTGCTACTAAACGGAATTTTTCAGGAACACGTTTAGCATTTTCACGCTCAATAATCGGTAGCAACATAGCACAGCAAACCCCATGTGGTAAATGGTAAACAGCACCCAGTTGATGTGCCATGGAGTGGACATAGCCAAGACCGGCATTGTTAAAGGCCATACCTCCTAAGAAGATGGCATTGACCATATTGGTTCTACCTTCCAAGTCATGTCCGTTTTCAACGACTTTAGGTAAGTTTTCTTTGATTAATTCAATAGCTCCCATAGCCAATTTTTCAGTTACTGGATAGGCACCTGGAGTTACAATGGATTCAATGGCATGAGTCAAAGCATCCATACCCGTTGCAGCCGTTAAATCTTTTGGTTTGTCTAGCATTAATTCAGGGTCATTAACAGAGAGGACAGCCAAACTATTCTTGTCCACCATTACCATCTTAACCTTACGTTCTTCATCGGTAATCACGTAGTTAATGGTAATCTCAGCAGATGTTCCAGCTGTTGTATTGATAGCAACCACTGGCAAGCCCTTTTTTTGCAGACTTATGTAAGCCTTCGTAATCCTGAGGTTTTCCACCATTTGTAGCAATGATAGAGATAGCACTAGCAGCATCTTGCGGTGAACCTCCACCGAATGAAATGATGAAATCACAGCCATTTTCTTGTAGCATGCTAACACCGTCGTTTACATTTTTACAAGAAGGATTAGGATCAACATCCTTATACAATACATACTCAATACCTGCTTCATTTAAAGGAGCTGTTACCTTGTCCAATAATGCACTTGTTGCTAAAAAATTATCCGTTACCAATAGGGCTTTTTCATAACCCAAGTCTTTCACATAAGTTCCTAATTCCTTTACTACACCCTCACCAATCAGATTCACTGCTGGTACATAAAAAACAGCCATTTCTCTTCCTCCTAAAATTTATTTTGTTATCGTTTACACATATCATTTTAAAGGTTTTTATTTGTGATAACAATAGCTAACAGGATTTTTTCTAAAACTTGTCTCAGTTCTCATTAGTATAAACAACATACTGGTCAAAAATTCTTATTATGACTAAACAAAAGAGTTGCCGAGACAGGCATCAGAAGACGGTGTAAAGCATAGCTGATGCACAGTAGCTGTTGGGGCTGGGCAAAAAGTCCAAATGGTCACTAAATAAAATAGTTCCCCAGAAATCTATCCGAAATAACGGTGTATAGCATAGCTGACGCACAGTGGATGTTTCGGCTTCAGCCGATTACAGCCACGTAGACAGCTAAGCCAGTGAGACCAAGGCTCACGGCGGTGCCACCGTTCCCATTTCGGATAGATTTCTGGGGAACTATTTTATGATTTAGAACTATTTTATGATTTAGAATTCTTTTATTTTATTACAGAGTCTTTGCCCAGCCCCTTACAAATACGTAGACAGCTAAACCGAAAGACCTAGGCTTTCGGTGGTGTCACCGTCCTCATTTCTGATGCCTGTCTCGGCAACTCTTTTGTGATTAAAAAGCAGATAAAATTCTATACAAACTTTTGCCCATTCCCAATTTTCTAAAGATTCCTTTCAGTTTGTATTTCTTGACTTGTATTTTTCTAGCAAAAAAGCAATAATAACAAAAAGACTTAATGAAGGAGTGACTCGTATGCCCAAACCATTTAAAAGAGCTTCCTCTAAACAGTTCCATACAGAGGATGAAATTATTGCTGAGTTAATTAATCTTGAAGCTATCTTAGACTTACCCAAGGGCACGGAGCACTTTGTCAGTGATTTGCATGGGGAATATTTCTCCTTCCAACACATTCTGCGCAACGCTTCAGGTAGCGTACGAGTTAAGCTGCACGACCTCTTTGATGGCCGCTTGACCCAGCCTGATATCTCAAAGCTATCTACACTCATCATTTATCCCGAAGAAAAATTGTCCCTAATTCAAGAGGAGTTTGACTCACTTGAACTGCTACAAGATTGGTATGGCATCACCATCTATCGCTTGATTGAGTTTTTAGAATTTGTTGCTAGTAAATATACTCGTTCGAAGGTGCGTAAAGCTTTGCCGACTCGCTTTGCCTATATCATCGAAGAACTCCTTTACAAATCCAATATTGGCGGCGACAAACAGGCTTACTACAAAGCAATTTTGGACAATCTTATCGAACTGGGGCAAGCAGACGACATGATTGTTGCCCTGTCCTATGTGATTCAGCAGTTAATTGTTGACCATCTACATGTGGTGGGTGATATTTATGACCGTGGCCCCTACCCAGACAAAATCATGGAAACCCTGATTCACTACCATTCGTTGGATATTCAGTGGGGCAACCATGACATGATTTGGATGGGGACTATGAGCGGCTCTCTAGTCTGCATGGCCAATGTCATTCGGATTTGTGCTCGTTACAACAATTTGGATATTATCGAGGATCAATATGGCATTAATTTGCGACCACTTTTCAATTTTGCTGAACAGTATTACCAAGACCAAGCGGTTTTCCGTCCTAAAGGTTCTGAAAAAAACACCTCCTCTAGCGACCTTGCCGAGGCTATACAAGTTTCCAAACTGCATCAAGCTATTACCATGCTACAATTCAAATTGGAAGCAGCCATAATTAAACGTCGTCCAGAATTCCAGATGGAGCATCGTCTACTCTTAGATAGGATTAATTATTCAGAAAATACCATTTCCATAGATGGTGAGACCTATCCTCTGGAAGATTTTAATGCAACAACCATCAATCCCTTGGAGCCAACAAGTTTGACTAGTGAGGAAGAAGAGCTGCTCAATAAGCTTTTACACTCTTTCCAAAACAGTGAAAAGTTGCGCCGCCATATTGATTTCCTATATGAAAAAGGTAGTTTGTACCACATCTACAATGATAACCTACTTTTACATGGCTGTATCCCACTCAATAAGGATAAAACCTTTGCCAGTTTGACCCTTGAAGGAAGGTCTTATCATGGGCGGGCACTCTTGGATCAGTTTGAAAGCTACGTTCGTGCTAGTTATCAAAATCCAGAAACCACAGACGACTTCGCTACTGATATTGTTTGGTATTTGTGGACTGGGTCTTACTCTTCTTTATTTGGAAAACAAGATATGCGAACCTTTGAACGCTACTATATTCATGACAAAGGTGTTCATAAAGAAGAAAAAAATACCTATTACCAAGCTAGAGAATCACTAGAAACTGTTACTTCCATTCTAAACGAGTTTGGTCTGACTGGTCCTGACAGCCATATCATTAATGGCCATACTCCCGTTGAAGAAATCAATGGTGAATGCCCCATCAAAGCAGAAGGCAAATTAATCGTTATTGATGGTGGTTTCTCTCACCCTTACCACAAAACAACTGGGATCAATGGCTACACCCTACTCTATAATTCTTATGGCATGCAGCTGGTGACTCATCAACATTTTGAGACCAAAGAAGAAGCTATCAAGAATGAATTAGATGTTTTATCTACGATGAGGATTGTTGACCGCGTGCTAGAACGCAAACGAGTTAGAGATACCTCTGTTGGTGAACAAATACTAGAACAAATTGCTGGGTTGAAAAAGAAGTTGAAGTAGAGTTAGTAGATGAGCCAAAATTATCAACTACCAATAAGCTGGACAAGAATTCCAGAAAGAATAAAGGTGAAAGTGTTATCAGTTATGCAGATTACGCTATCGCTATGGTAGATGAAATTGTTTCGGGAAATCATATTCAAGAACGTATTTCAGTTTTACAAAAATAATAGTCATTTGATGTGAGTGACTAGTAGCAAGAAAAATAGGCAAAACGTCTACATTATAACCAAACAAAAGAATTTCCGAGAAAAGAAGCAGAAATGATGGTGTATAGCTTAGCTGACTGGGACTGGGCAAAAAGTCCAAAAGGCAACCAAATAAAAGAGTTCCCCAGAAATCTATCAGAAATAACGGTGTAAAGCATAGCTGATGCACAGTGGATGTTTCGGCTTCAGCCGATTTACAGCCACGTAGACAGCTAAGCCAGTGAGACCAAGGCTCATGACGGTGCCACCATTTTAATTTCTGCTTCTTTTCTCGGAAACTCTTTTGTGATTTAGAAATAGATATATTTTTTTGCTTTTCTACCAACCTCTTCAAGCCACACAAAATTTTTGTTCAATTTTAAAAATAAGAACCATTATAGATAGGCTAGCAGCATATTCAATAGCGGCACAACTATCACAAACAGCAAGGTAGATATGGTTACTACATTGGTAGCATATTCCACATCACCATGGGATTGACTGGCTAGAATAGGTAACACAGCTAGAGCTGGTACAGCAGATTGAATAATCAAGGTATGGGCTTCTATAGTCGGTAAGGCACCAAATACTCCTGAAGCACCTAATACTAATCCAATCATAACCAGTGGAGCGAACACAAAGCGACCTAGCATGGCGACGATAGTATCTCTATCAAAATGAATACTCTTCAATCCGGCAACCTGTAAGCTTATTCCAATATAGATTAAGGATAAGGGTGTTACAGTCTCCCCTAGATAGGTCAGCGTAGAATTTAGTGCAATTGGAACAGGGATATCAAAAATTAAAAATACTAAGGCTACTAAAAAACCAAGCAAGGGAGCTGGTAAGAGTTTCTTCCAATTGAAACTGTTCCCACCTTGACTTCCCTTTTCTTTAGTTGGGTCATCTTGAGCTATAATAATTGCACCGATAGCCCATGTCGATACTGTATTGGTTACATAATAGACTAAGAAATAAGGTAAACTATCATCACCAAAAAGTGCAATATTCAGTGGCAGACCGATAAAAATAGTATTGGCATTGACAATTGTATTGATAAAAATACCACGGCGTCCCGGCTTAATCTTCATAAGTTTCACAAGGGCAAAGGCCATAGCATAACCAATAATGATAGAAGAAAATGAATAAAGTAGACCACTTGATAAAGAGAGCAATTTGTCCCTCGTTAGGTATTTCAAAACAGAGACAAACACTGATGCTGGAAGTGCAGCATTCATGATATACTTCGATAAATCAGCTGGAAATTTTTCAGAAAACCATCCTCTAGCATTGAGAAAATAGCCTAGAGCAATCAATAAAATAATAGGTACAATACTTTCAAGAGAGGTAAGAATTGCCATAAGAAAACTCCTTTTTTAAGTTGACCAATCCCAAACTTACAAGGTTCCCGTTTAATATGGGAACCTTGTTTCGTCTTAGGAACAATTGTTAGATTGAAATAGTATTAGGTAAGTTCCTTATATACTGGCTCCCATTTCATATCTTCAATGGCTTTTTTAATATCGCTAACGGCTTCTTTGTTTAGTCCTTGGTCCAAAGCACTTTGACCTGTTGCAATAGCAACTGTTTCAGAGAATTCGGTTAACTTGGACACTGGTGGCAAGACGCCCGCACCTGGTTTGCTAGTGTCAATCAATCCACCAAGAGAATGTGTAGCTTTAGAAATCATGGTATCATTAAGAACTCGTGCCGTTGATGCTAAGGTTCCTAAACCTAATCCAGGATAAACTAAGGCATTATTAGCCTGACCAATATCATAGGTCACCCCATTGAATTCAATTGGTTCATAAGGAATTCCTGTTGCAATCAAGGCTTTACCATCTGTCCAAGCTAACAAATCTTGTGCAGTAGCTTCAGCTAGTTTTGTTGGATTACTTAATGGAAAAATGATTGGACGTTCCACATGGGCAGCCATTTCTTTAACAATTTCTTCTGTAAAGGCACCATGAATGGTAGAAGTACCCACTAATGTCGTTGGATGAACCGCCTTAACCACAGCTAGTAAATCCGTTAATTCATCCGCATTACTAAACTCACTTCTTTTTCTGGTAAATGGAGCTTGCTCAGGAGTCAACCCTTCTGTGTCTTCAAAAAGTAAACCTTGTTTATCCACTAAGTAAAACTTAGCTTTTGCTTCTTCTTCAGATAAGCCTTGTTCTATCATTTCTTGATAAATTCGCTTAACGATTCCGGCACCAGCAGTTCCAGCGCCAAAGCAGACATATTTTTGATCAGTAAATTTCATCTTAGAAATATTGAGTGCTCCTAAAATACCCGCTAAGGTAATGATACCAGTTCCTTGAATATCGTCATTAAAGGTAACAATCTTATCTTTATACTTGTCAAGAATATTAGCAGCATTAAGTCGGCCGAAATCTTCCCAATGTAGATACAATTTAGGGAAAAGTTTTTCAATTGTAGTTACAAATTGGTCAATAAAGTCATAGTAGCGGTCACCACGGACTCTTTCTTGTTTATTTCCTAGATAAAGATCATCATCTAGAAGACTTTGTCTATTGGTTCCTGCATCAATAACGATTGGCATAATAGATGCTGGGTCAAGACCTGCTGCTGCTGTGTAGACCATAAGTTTACCAACTGAAATGTCTACCCCGTTAGTTCCCCAGTCACCTATACCAAGAATTCCTTCCGCATCAGTCAATACTACTTCCGAGATTACTATTGTAAACATGAAATATTGTCGTATAAATTCAGCATGTGAAATACACCTTATGCAATTTTTTCTACAAAAAATCCATCAATTTCGTCCTTATAGACCAAAATTGATGGAAAGTTTTATAGAATTATGCAGCAACTTCACCTAATTCTTCTTTAGCTAACTTGCGGTCATACATGATAATAAATGGTAAGTAGATGAGTAAGGATACCACCACACAGATTAGGCCTAAGAAGAAGGCATTGACATCACCACCGGTACCGATAAAGGCACCAACCCCACCTGGAGAAGTCCAAGGCACTTGGGCAATCATTTTCTTAACAAAACCTAAGCTAGTTGCAAAGTAACCTAGAGAAGCTGTCACCATTGGAGAAAGGAAGAATGGAATCGCTAGATATGGGTTATACACGATTGGTAAACCGAAGATGATTGGTTCATTGATGTTGAATAACCCGGGCACTACTGATGCTCTTCCTAGAAGTTTCAATTGTTCAGAGCGAGCAAAGAAGGCAATGAAGAGTGTCAAACCTAAAGTACCACCAGAACCACCAATTGTTACCCATGCATTGGTAAATTCACCAGCGAAGGCAATATTAGCACCATTAATATTTTCTTGCATATTGATAAGAAGGATTGGGTTAACGAAAGCCATAACGATATTGGCACCGTGAATCCCTACAATCCACAAAGCATGAACTAGGAAGTAAATAACCATAATACCTAGCCAAGAGTTGGTCATATTGATTACAAATGAGAATGGAATAGCGATAACTCCAAAGATATCTGTTCCTAAAACGATAAAGATTCCATTGATAATCATAACTACAAAAGCGACCATGAAAGCTGGAATCAAAGCTGCGAAGGCACGTGAAACACCTTCTGGAACAGAGTCTGGCATCTTGATGGTCAGATTTTTAACAATACAGAAACGATAGATTTCAACAGCTACAACAGCCATGATGATAGCTGCAAAGACCCCAATAGTACCAAAACGAGCTACACTGTCACCACCCATTGCCCAACCATGAATAATGGTAGCGGTATCTGACACTTCATGAACTAAAGAAATTTTACCATCTGCCCAAGTCAATTGTGGTACACATAGGAAGAAAGCAAACATACTAAGTAGGCCAGCATTCAATGGACTGAATTTTACTTTTTCTTCTTGTTCGTAGATTTTAGCATACTCATAGGCAATAACAATAGCAAAATAAATAGCTAGCATTCCCATGGTTGTCTTGTAGCCTAACATAAATAGGTCATACACTCTAAAAACTGTGTTGTCGAAGAATGCTTGTGTACTAGGAAAAGTAGTTGGAATATTCCCAAATACTAAGAACATAGACCCGACGATAGTAAATGGTACACTGGCCATCCCAGCACCCATAATGGCACGAACAATCTTAAAGGTCGCAATTTTCCCCATTGGTCCCATAAGATACTTTTCCAAAAAATTAAATATTCCTTGCATTTTTTTCATCTCCTTATTGATTCATTTTCTTCTCACTACTCTTTGACACTCTTTTCATAAGCCTGAATTTTTGCATAGAGTCTATCCCTTTTTTCTGCCACTCGTTTTAATTTAACTAAGCCAATCATTGAAAGTAATATACCACTTAGTAATATTAATAAGAGAATATTTTGTGTTGTTGGACTTTTTACAATGAATGGGTATAAATTGCTAAATAATGGGGTCATAACCATCACGCCACTGATTACATTGATGGCAACTGTCACTTGTAATAAGCGTTTGGTATGTGGTGCTTCATGTTCTCTTGCTCGGAATAATCTGACTTGTTCAGCAATAGCTGGCAAACTGACGGCCAATGGAATAATCGGCAAAATCCATGCCCAAGAAAATCCGCTGAGTATTAAGGCAATTAACCAATAAACGTTCGTAACAATCAATAAGGCACTCAGATAACGAACCCCTAAAAAACGGTTGTAATAAAAATTATCCACACTAGTTTTCTTACGATGCTTGTCTATGGTGTCTTTCAACTCTGGCTTCACGCTTTCACCTCCTTTATTGTTTTACAGACTATGCGATTGTTGCTAGTTTTCTATGAAGAGCCAACATTTCAAAGGCCACTTCTCTTAGGGTCATGGTCGTCATCAGGTGGTCTTGTGCATGTACTAGGATGACTTCCATGACAATCTCCTTACCACTAGCATATTCTTGTAGTAGGCCAGTTTGGGCTTTATGGGCTAGAATTAATTCTTCATTGGACTCTTCTAACTTTTCTTCAGCTAAGGCAAAGTTGTCTTCTCGCATAGCCGCAAAGGCCTCATGTACAAGAGTTCTGGCATTACCACTATTTAAAATGATTTCAAATGCAATGACTTGTATTTCTTCACTCATCTCGACTTCCTCCATTTTCTATAGCTTGTTTAAAGAATCAGTTTGGAAAACTCTTCTCTAATTGTTTGATAATCTTGACTTTCTATCATCTTTTTTTGAATGTCTGGCTGTTCAATCAGGGATACGATAGCTTGGCTAATCTTAATAAGATTTGGATTTTCCTGTTTACTCGGTGAAAAAGAAAAACAAACTGAATCTTTTGAAAGTCTTTATTCCAGGCTAGACCTTCTTTAATAATAGCCAAACCTACCTTTCCTTTTTTGCTGATACCTTTTAGGGGATGTGGCACGGCAATCGCCTCTGAGAAGACAAAGGAACTTAATTGCTCTCTTGACTCAATGAGACTGGATAGCTCTTTCCTATAAGTAGCTGCTTCTCCTTGACTAAGTTCTTTTATCAAATCCACAAGTACCATTTCTTTACTGGCAGACGTGTAAAACAGAACAGAATTTTCTTGGAAGTAATGATCAAAGATTGATTTACCTGTTTCTGCTGCCTCGTTTATCAAATCAAGTTTTTCTCTCTGGCTATGTTTTGTTTTCAACTGATTGACAGCTTGTTTCAATTGGTCTCTTTCCTTGTCCTTCAAAAAAACGCTGACATGAATCATTGGGATCGTAAAAATCAGATTGGACAAGTCGATTGACGTGACAATTAGGTCAATATCCCTCAATTTTTCTTCGTTCAAGTCATAGTAACTAATGACATCGGCAATCAAAACAGATGAACCGAATTCTGATTCTATTCTACTCTTCAACATCTGTGCACTTCCATAACCTGTGGCACAGATGACCAACAGTCTTGGCGTATTCTCTTGGCTGTGTCTTTCCAAGGATGCCATAATATGCAAAGCAACATAACCTACCTCATCATCCGAAAAATGGAAACCGGCAAAAGCTGGGATTTGCTCAAACAAAAATTTAGAGAGTAAAAAGGATTGGTAATACTCTTTGATAATCTCTTCTTTTAGAGGATTTTCCAGTTTCGTACCATTCGCTAGGCGGATATACAATTGTTCTAGATGGGTCAAAATCCCTATTCTTAGCTGTTGATCAATGACTAATTGGCCATTGGTTTTTAAGTGTAAAGCTTCCAAAGCTTGATCCACTTGTTGGCCTAATTCATCATTAGTTTCTTGACCATTTTGCTTTAATTGAAGGTTTCTCGACTTGCCTAAGAGGTGGATAGCTAGGTAGTTGACTTCATTTACTGGTAAGACAATATCCGTAGCTTTTTCAATCCGGCTTAGAATTCGTTGAGCAACTTCAAGTTCCTTATTAAGGGCACAAGGGCATTTCATCTCCAAAGGCGCAATCTCAAAACCATCTGCCACTCGTCTTATGGCTAAGGAAATATGAACCACAATATTTTGGATAACAAAATCCGATAAACGTAAGTTAGCTTCACGGCATTCATCTAAGACAATCAAGGTAATCTCCTCAAAGCTGATGGTATTGATGAAAAAACTATTACCAATATAATGATTGATGGTATTGAAATACTGTGCACTAAAAAAGTAGTCCATAATAAACCTACGCTTGTTGGTCTCACTACCTTCAATCACCAAGGCTTTATTAGACTTAACACTTAATTTTAGCTGATACGGCAAAATGGATTTTTTAATTTTCTTTATATCCCCAGAAATGGTTGAACGACTAACATACAACTCCTCCATAAATGATTCCATATGGTATTTGTCTTGCTCAAAAAGAAGTTTATTGAGGATATAGTTTTGTCTATCCCTTGACTCAAAGTTTTCATTGGGCGTTGCTGTAATTGAGAAGTTGTCTTCTCGCAGTTGATGGATAAATACATCAAACTTTTCTAGATCATGAATGTGCATTTGATAGCCATAGCCCGGCTTTGCATCTATGGTCAAGGTTGTTTTTGGAAAAAATTCCATAATGTTTTTGATATATTTTCGAACAGTTCGGTCGGACACAACAATATGATCAGCTAGAACGTTACTGGTTAAGTAATGCTCTCTATTTTGGTAGAGGTATCTAACAATTTCTTTTTCTTTTTGTGTTAACACGCACAGTCCTCACTTTTTTCGTGTATTAGACATTTTCCTTAATCAGGGTTGCCATTTTTTCTAGCCCCATTGGAATTGGAATATAGGCTTGAGGTGGGATTGAGATGATTGGTTTATCAACTGATTTGGCTGCTAATTCTAATTTAGGGAAGTACATTTTAGCTTGTGGGCTAACCATATAGAGGTCAAATTCTGAGGTTCGGATGGCTTTGTCGCCTTCACTAACGTTGATGGCATCAACTTGAATATCGTCTCCTTTGGTCTTTAATAACTCTGTTACTTTCTTTGCCATCATGGAAGATGACATTCCTGCTGCACAGATAATTAGGGCTTTTTTTGTCATGATTGTTTTCTCCTTTAATGAATATATTTTTTACTTTCCTTATCTACGCTTAGAATAACAGAAACCGGATACAAAAACTATAGAAACAGCTTCCGTATCACTACGGAAGCTGTTGTCTATTTTTTATTTAAGTCAACCTTTCGTTCCAAGAATACAGCTGACAAAGTCTGAACTGCCGGGATGACGGCTTGGCTATTGCCATGATTGTCATAGGCTTTGTACCATAACTTTCCCTTGGAATCGTATGCGTAAGCGTAGACCAATAACCAATGATTCTTATAGGAACTGCCTAAAAAACTTACTGTGCCGACGATAATGGGTAAAGGGCTCATTTTGTTAAGCTCATTAAGCACGGTTCTTTCCGTAAGAATCGTAGAATGAATACGATATGGCTGCTTTTTACCCAACATCTTCTTGAAGCCTCTAGTCAAATCCCAAAAATAGGTGCCAACATAAGGAGCAGCCCCATCAACAATTTTTAGATAACCATCAATCAACTGTTGCATATCCAGCTTGTAGCCGGTATCTTTTTTTATGGTGTAATGGGTTAGAGCTGCCAAAGCATAGGTGCCACAGACCCCGGGAACCTCTCTATTAACAAAGGGTTTATAGTAGGTAAATTCTTGCTCTGGGATACCAATCCATTTCAAATCTTGATCCAACTGGTGCTTCTTTACCGCAAAAGCCAAACCATCACGCTCCTAAAAATCCATAGACAATCAGACCAACAATTCCTGTTGCAACCATATATTGAATCGGACCAATTTTTGTATAACGAAAGAGTAGTAAGCCAATCATGATTAGCCCCACTGCCAATAGATCAAAATTGGCTGCGGTCATAGTCTGGTCGCCACCTGAAAAGATTGCAGACAAGACTAGAGAAACACCTGCCGAAGCAATAAAAGCTACAACCGCAGGACGTAAAGCCTTAAGAATAGATTGAACCAAGCTGAGCCCTTTATATTTATAGTAGAGAACTGCCAAACTTAACACGATAATCAAAGATGGTGTCACTGCCCCAAGTGTCGCAACAATTGCTCCCGGTACACCAGCAACTTTAGTCCCCACAAAGGTCGCCGCGTTAATCCCGATAGGTCCCGGTGTCATCTGAGAGATGGTAATAATATCCGTAAACTCCTGCATAGTAATCCATTCACGGTTATTGACAATCTCCTCTTGAATTAATGGCAGAGCAGCATAGCCACCACCAAAAGTAAAGAGCCCAATCTTACAATAACTTAAAAACAACTGTAAAAATATCACGACTTAGCTCCCTCCTCTTTGCTTGCTGCAGCTACCTTAGGAGGCCATATTTTTTCTGCCGTAACCCCATAAATAGCAGCAAATACAATCACATAGATAATATTTACTTTAAAGAAGTATACAGCAACAAAGGCTGCGAACATCAACACAATTGCTGGAATCCATTTTTGCTTAAAAATATCTCCCGCCATTTTGATAACCACGTCAATAATCACGGCCGCAATACCTGCCTGCATTCCACGTAATACTGCCGCCACATAGACATTCTGGCTAAATGCCAAGTAAAAATATGAAATAATCGAAATAATAATCAGTGGTGGCAAAATAGTTGCCAAGATAGCAATAAGACTGCCTCTAAAGCCCTTGAGTCGGTAGCCAATTAAAATAGATGCGTTAATGGCCATGACCCCTGGAGCTGATTGGGCTATCGAAAATAAATCAATCATTTCCGGTTCATCAATCCAATGCAGTTGTTGAACAAAACGACGACGCATTAGCGGTAACATGACATAACCGCCACCAAAGGTAAAGGCACTAATGTAAAATGTCTCTTTGAACAAGGTCCAAAGTGAGGCTTGACTAGCTTGAACCAACGAATCATCCATCTGGATATCCTTATTGGTCTCTTGAATATGGTTGGTCATTGGTTTCTCCTCTTCATGTAGTAGAATAACGTTTTATAAGAAATACTTATTGGTCACTTGTAGTTCTTTGTCCATTTCATAAACTAGTGGTTGACCTGTTGGGAGTTCAAATTTTAGAATTTCCTCTGAGGTCATTTCTTCGATATGTTTGACCAAACTACGCAATGAATTGCCATGCGCAACGACTAGAACGGTGTCTCCAGCCAACATGTGAGGGGCAATGGAATCTTGCCAAAAAGGAATGACTCTTTGTAAAGTTGTTTCCAAGGTTTCACCCATCGGAATAGTTTCTTTTTGCAAGCGTTTATAGCGACGATCATGAATTGGTGAATCTTCCTTGTCTGTCGTCAACAATGGTGGCATAACATCATAAGAACGCCGCCATAATAAAACCTGGTCAGCCCCATACTTTTCGGCCGTTTCTGCTTTATTCAAACCTTGAAGTGCACCATAATGACGTTCATTCAGGCGCCACGTTTTAGTTTCAGGTATCCAGTTTTGATTCATCTCGTCTAGAATAATATGGCAGGTTTTAATAGCTCGCTTGAGGACTGACATATAAGCACAGTCGAACTCAATCCCACTAGCTTTCAAGCGTTGCCCCGCAAGCCGCGCCTCTTCCTTTCCCTCTTCTGTCAAGTCAACATCAGTCCAGCCAGTAAACAGGTTCTTTTGATTCCACTCACTTTGTCCATGCCGTACAAGTACTAATTTCATTTCCAAGACCCCTTTATGTTCTGTTTTTTATAAATGGTAGTTTGTAACTAGTTTAATTGTAACTTTTACGAAAAGAAATTTCAAAGGATGCAGTAGGTTGGGTGATAAATACTTTAAACGACTATTGAAATTAGGATGTCTCTCGCTAGTCATTAGTATGTCAAAAAGAAAAAAACTGAGTAATTGTGCATAAGTAATTTATTCCAAATAAGAAAAGAGTCTCGAGATGAAAATAAAAAATGTGCTGCTAAGACTCATGATCTGATCTGTTTACGAGACTGTATATTTGGCTTACAGTGCGTCAGCTATGCTCATATATCTTTATTTTTAACACCTAGCATGTAACTCTAATCAATTAGGTGATAAACTTGACAAAATTCCCAGCTCCAAAACGAATTATGAGAAAAGACTCCTTTTTTTGAGCTTTTACTGGGAATAGACTAACTCTACTCCCAGTAATTTGCTGTATTTAATGCACTTTTCTCATAATTCGAAAAATATTTCATTATTAGATTACAAACGAAGAAAAGTAATTCTCACAAATTATGTTAGAATTACCTTTCTATTCTTAAGAATTTTTATTTCACCTTATTTTTAGGTCGTCTCATTTCATGGTATTTTTCATACCTTATAAATGTTTACCTAGCCACAAAAAATCCAGCTCCTCTATCGAAAACAACGGGACTAGCGTTCTATTTTCGACAGAAGAGCTGGAGATTTTATTATTCTAAAAAACTACTCTATTTTATCAAGTTCCGCACGTTTTTAAAGACATCCTTGTCCTTATCAATCTTAGCAGAATTCCCGATAACCACTAAGGCATTTTTGTCCATCATCTTTTTCAGAATTGGAGCATAATTCTTCATGTCTTGCGGTGTGGTTTCTAATACTTGTTGGCGTTGCTCTTGTACCTTTTCTTGAGATACATGAGTCAAGTAGCGGTTAACGGCGATTGATCCTTTTTGGACAACTGATAATGGTCGGTCTAAGTCACTAAAGGTACCAATCACATATTTTTCAAAATCTTCCTGACTAGATTCAAAGTTTTCTAGGTAGGCAACTGCATCATCATAATTCTTGAGCGTTTGCACTAGGTTAGGGTCACGGTAAGATAGGAAGATATTATCCCCAAGATTATTGACAATGTCAAATCCACCATAGGCACCACCCTTAACACGGATGGTATTCCATAGATAATCCAAGCCTAAAATATTTTTTAGCACATAATTACTTCCACTAAACTCGTCCCCTAGCAAGAGCTGGTTATACCCCTTAGCCACGTATTGAATTTCTTGTGCTGTTTTAAAGCCTTCATTTAATATTTCGACAGGCACCTCAAATGGTTGAATGTCCAACTCATGACCCGATAGGCTAGCATAGAAGTCTTTGCTGACTGCTCTATAATTAGAAAAGTCTTCCTCAGACCCAACAAAAGCGGTCACCAAACCTTGTCTAGTGAATAGTATCTGACTAACTTGTTTGATGTCTTCAATAAATTGGTCCAAGCGTTCATCCAAATTGGCAGCCAAATCAGCGATATAGTCATAATAGTCAAGTCCGGACAAGAATTGGTTGTACTTAGCTGGAACAGAGTAATAAGACTCTAACCGTCTAGCTGCCGCTATATGGGAAGCATGGTTCAAGTTCATTTCAAGACTGGCTTTGGAATTTAATAGGATTTCTTTGACCTTGTCCTTGCTATCCAACTTAGAAGTCAGGAGCACTTCTTGGATTAAGTTCAAGAGTTGTGGCACATACTCCGTCAACGCCTTGCCTTGAACAGTGAACTTAGGATAGTAAATCGCATCCTTAACTGATTCTACCAAAACAGTCGTATTAGTAGAAATTCCGCCTGTATAGAAATCAATTTCCGTTGATAAATCATCTTCACTAAAGGATTTCGTTGCTACTTCCGTCAATAGCTCGGATAAAAAGGCTGTGGCCGGTAGTAGTGGTGTTGGAATTGAACGCATATCAAAGTACATCGTAATGTATGAAATTCCTGCCGTGAATCCTGGAGAATGCAAGAAGGTATCTTGTTCTTCTTCAAAAATATTCAATGGATAAACTTCAGCTTTAGGTTCAAGATCAGTAATGGTTAAATGTGGAATCTTTGCCAAATCTTCAACTGAATCAGGTCTTCCTTGTCGCTCAATCAAGGCCTGTGTTTGAGCAACTAAGTCTTCAAGTTCACTATCACTGAGTGAATCTTTATAGTCTTGTAGCTTTTTAGCCAAGTCTGCTTCCTTTTGAGCCCCTAGACCAGGTTTTGGTACCAAGCTAATAACCGTTGAATGTTGGTTATCTAGTAGGTATTTTTGAATCAAGTTTTCAAAATAGCCTTGGTCTATCTCTTTAGTAATTTGCTCAAGGTGTTGTGGGAAATTGAAAGAGTCATATGGCGAACCATCGTATGCCCAAGCCGTCAATAGTCGAATGGCGTAGCCAATCCCTTTCGGTGTGCTTCCTTCTAGAGCTGTTGCTTCTTTAAAGATAAAGGCTACCTTATTCAATGCAGCCTGAACAGCCTTTTTAGGAATTCCTTCCTTAACCAAACGTTCTAGTTCTTCCCTAACCAAAGCAACAACTTTTTCTTGCGCCTCAGGATTGGTATCTTTCAAGGTGATATCAAAGATTGGTTTAAACGTGTAAGCAGCATAGCCCCCCGTCACATCAGAACCTAATCCAGATTTTAAGAGAACCTTTTTAATCGGTGCCGTATTGCTTCCAATCAATAGCTCCTCAAGAATATTCATCGCCAAAGCCTCTTGAGCATCGAAACTATTGCCAATGGCCCAGTTCATATTAATCAAAGAACGATTGTCAGTCGGTTCATCTTCCGATACTGAATAATAAGCCGTAATTTCTTTGGTTTGCTCAAATGGTGCCTGTTCTAAACTTTCAAACTCAATCGTTTCAGGCTCATATTGATCGAAATAGTCATCCAATTGAGTCAAGGCAACTTCTAAATTTAAGTTTCCATATAGAATAACCTTTGCATTGCTCGGGTGATAATAAGTCGTATGGAAATCAATAAATTTTTCTTGTGTTAAACTTGGAATGGCTTCAGGCAACCCTCCTGAATTATTGGCATAAACCGTATCAGGAAATAGCTCTTTTTCAACCAAGCGGTCTAATTCCGACTCTGCTTGTGAGTAGGCTCCACGCATTTCATTGTAGACAACCCCTTTGTAAATGATTGGGTCTTCAAGGTTTTCTAAATGATAATGCCAGCCTTCTTGCATCAGAATTTGTGGATCCTTGTATAAGTTAGGATGGAAAACAGCATCTAGATAGACAGCCATCAAGTTTTCAAAGTCCTTCTCATTCCGAGATGCTACTGGATAAATGGTCTTATCTGAAAACGTCATAGCATTCAAAAAAGTATTGAGTGAGCCCTTTAATAAGTCCACAAACGGTTCTTTAGAAGGGTATTTTTCTGAACCGTTTAGAACTGAATGTTCTATGATATGAGCAATTCCATTGTCATCATATGGTGGTGTTCTAAAAGAGATAGTGAAAGATTTGTTGTCATCCTCATTGCTAAGAAACAAGACTTGAGCCCCTGTCTTCTTGTGTTGATAGAGGTAACTCTTAGTATGAATAGCATCAAGATCTTTTATTTCTTCGAGTTCGAACGCTTTTTGTAGTTTTGAAGATAGTTCTGTCATTTGTCATCCTCATTTCAATGTATTTGTGATTCCTATCTACTATTCTACCATTTTCCAATTGTTTTTTCGCCTTATGCAACCTTGAATTCTTAAGTAATCTGAAAAGACGTGTTCTAAGCCGTCCTTGGCGTATTTTTTCAATATCAGCTTTTACTTTAACTGGGTAGTCCGTTATCAGTCCATCCACTTCTAGTTGGGCGGTTTTTAGGATTGCTTCATCGTTATTAACGGTCCAGACGATTGATTTTTTATTGGCTTCTGTAATACTGGCTAACTTGGCTGGCGTGGCTTCTACCTGCTCTATCAGCATATAATCTCCTAGTAGATTCTTGATGTCCCCTAGAGAAATAAAATAAAGTGGGCCAGTTGCTATCTCTGGTGTTCTGGTTTCAATTTCGACAATAATTGGATAAACAAAGGTGATGATAACTGTTTCTGATTGCATGCCCAACCTTTTAATCAAAGCAACGACATCCTGTCCCATTTTACTGTCTGCAGTTGGTGACTTTAATTCAATAAAGACTTTCATCTTTCCCTTTGCTGCTCTGAGAAATTCTTCTAAGGTTGGAACGGTTGCTGTTTTTCCATCATGGCTTAAGGTTAGTGCCTTAATCTGACTTAGGGTCATATCGGTCACTTTACGGCTATCATTGGCCACTCGTTTAAAGTCAATATCATGATTAAGAACATAAAAGCCATCTTTTGTACGATGCACATCAATTTCTACGGCATCTACTTTTTGGCTAATAGCCTCCTGTAAGCCCACAATGGAATTTTCTGGGCTAGTAACACCACCTGTTCGATGAGAAATCAAGCTGATAGGTGGTTTGTCCATAATGCGATAGGCTACATAGAAAACAGACATGGATAAAGCTGTAAAGAATAAAAGAAAAGTCGTAATAATTTTATGTTTGAAAACCCATTTTTCTAACCCTAATCGTTTAGTTCTTGCCTCCAAGTTAGGATAGGCATGGCTAAGGTATTGATAGGTTGGGTCAATGGCGACCAGTTCGTAAAAATGACAAGTTAGGTCATGAATCGTTACCGGTACAGCTATAAAACTAGCAAAGACGAGTCCGCCTACATAGAGGAACATGGTCTTTGCTAAGACAACAATACTTACCCATACGATATCATCTTCCGTTAGCCGGTTAACAAAAAACTGATTAAGAAAAGTAGAAAGAAGTACAAGTACCACAACCATTAAGAAGGCCAGAAGGAGTATTTTCAACATATCCCCAATAATCCGTCTCAAATTCCGCTTAACTAGCCTTGCACTAGCTCGCATAGCTTGAAAGGTTCCCATATTGCCAATAATAATGAAATGAAACGTAAAGAGAGACGCAAACATAATGAGTGTTAAAATACCTAAAACCGCTCCATAAATAGCTAAATAGGTATAATTTGCAAAAATAACACTAGTGATAAAATCAGGAATCTTTAGTCCTTTTAAAAAACTAAGGCCAATCCCCATATCGGTTAAAGGTGCAACTAGAGCAAATAAGAAGATAACTAAAAAACCACCAAATCCTAATAATTTACGCATCAAGCCAAAATTATATTTGACTAGAGAAGTAAACTTGATTCGTCTTCTAGCCTGAATCATATTACTTCCGGTAATAATAACCCCACCAATTTCAAAAGCAAGTCCAAAAACCACCAATAGAATTGTTAAAACTAGTAAAGCCACTCCTGGAAGAGTTAGGACAAACTTAGCAATGGATTCATTGGTTAGTACAGTATAACCTCCTGCTTTTAACAAAAAATTTCTAAGTAGTTGATAGGCTGGTAAGATAGCAAGTCCCATAAGAAGCTTAATTAAGATTTCATAACGTATCATCTCTGGAAAATACGTTCTAGTCTCCTTTATTCTATTAATGAATCTATTTCTGAATTTATCTTGTTTATTTTTGGATAATTTGTTCATTTACAGCACCTTCCTTTGCACCAGTATACAACAGTTAGACTTATATAAGGAAGAGAACTCTACTTATCTATAGGAATCTTTAGATGTGGTTGGTAACAACTCAAATCCGTTTCAAAACTGCAAAGACTATCCAGATCAGCTATCAGAAATAAAAGTGTTAGCATAGCTGGAAATCTAAATCTTTTGCCTTGACAAGATATGTTTACGGATGTAAACTAACGATATAAACAAATTACACCTGTAAACAATTTCTTTGGAAAGGACGTCAGTCAAATGGAAGAAAAATCAATGTCTCAAGCGGAATGGCAGGTTATGCGTGTTTTATGGGCACACCCAAAATCTAGTAGTAATTATATTATTCAAGCCTTACAGGAAACCTATTCATGGAAACCTGCTACCATTAAAACCCTAATTGGTCGACTCATCAAAAAAGACTTTATTCTTGCCGACACCAGTAACACTAAATTTCTCTATTCAGCCAGTATTCCAGAAGAAGCACACACACAGAATCAATGGCAGAATTTATTTGACCATATCTGCAATACCAAGCACGGAATGATTATTGAGGATATGATAGAACAGGTACCCATTTCGAAGTCGGACTTACAAGCTATCATCAAGGTCGCTCAAGAAAAGTTGGACCAAGCTCCGGAAACTATCACTTGTCAATGTATTCCAGGCCAATGTACTTGTCGACAACATGCGTAAAACATACATTTAGGAGGAAACAACTATGATAAAAGAAAGTTATAAAGTAGAAGGAATGACCTGCGCCTCCTGTGCTATGACGATTGAAAATACACTTCAAAAACTAAAAGGAATCGCAAAGGTCAGTGTCAATCTCGCTAGTGAAAAATTAACCGTTGAATACGATGGAAAAATAGTAACTCCAGAAAAACTAGAACAGACTGTCAAAGATGTAGGCTATACCCTTGTGCTTCCTCAAAAAAGTGAGCAATTGCGTTTTGCTATCGAAGGAATGACTTGTGCCTCTTGTGCTGCTACTATTCAAAGTGCTGTGGACAAACTTGACTTCGTTGACAATGCTAGTGTGAACTTGGCTACTGAATCTATGACCGTACAACTTGGTAGTTCTGCTACCTTGTCTAAAGAAGATTTGATTGAGACAATCGAAACAACGGTTACTAACGTTGATTATAAAGCTATCTTCAAGCAGGAAAAGGCTAGCAACTCTTATCAAGAAGATGCTCAAAAGAAAGAAAAAGAACGTCAAAGTTTGTGGCGCCGCTTTTTAATTGCCGCCATTTTCACAGTTCCTCTTTTATATATTGCTATGGGGTCCATGTTAGGTGCTCCAATTCCTCAAGCTATTTCACCTGATCATTACCCTCTGCGCTTTGCCTTGCTCCAATTAGCCTTAACCGTTCCAACCGTTATTGTGGGATTTGACTTCTACAAGCGAGGATTCAGGAATCTCTTTAAGGGCCATCCTAATATGGACAGCTTAATCGCTATTGGTACTGGCGCAGCTTTCGTTTATGGGCTCTATGCCATTTACCATATTAGTCAAGGTCACGTTCACTATACACATGATCTCTATTTTGAATCTGTTGGCGTGATTATCACCTTGATTCTTCTTGGTAAATTCATGGAAGCAACTGCAAAAGGGCGGACATCTCAAGCCATTAAAACCTTGATTGACCTAGCACCAGAAAAAGCCAAAATTCTACGTGATGACCAATGGGTTATCATCGATACGTCAGACCTAAAAGTTGGCGACATCATCCAAATCAAGCCTGGTGACAAAATGCCAGTTGACGGTGTCATTGTAAAAGGCACAACGACAGTTGATGAATCAATGATTACTGGGGAAAGTGTTCCGATTCAAAAAAGTATTGACGACACTGTTATCAGTGCCACCATCAATAAAAATGGTGTCATCGAATACCGTGCTACCAAAGTTGGTGACGACACGACTTTAGCGCAAATCATCAAATTAGTCGAAGAAGCACAAGGATCCAAAGCGCCAATTGCGGCCATGGCTGACAAGATTTCACTTTATTTTGTACCAACCGTAATTGTTTTAGCTACCCTAGCCAGTCTAGCTTGGTATTTCATCGGTGGTGAGCCACTTAATTTCTCCCTTTCCATTTTCATCGCAGTTCTTATCATTGCCTGTCCATGTGCTCTGGGATTGGCAACACCAACTGCCATCATGGTCGGTACTGGTAAAGGAGCTGAAAATGGTGTCTTAATCAAATCTGGTGTCGCTCTGGAAACCGCTCATGAAGTGGATACAGTTGTCCTAGACAAAACTGGTACCATCACAGCTGGTCAGCCAACCGTTACTAATCAAGTCGCATACAATGGATGGAACAAGCAAGATGTCTTACAAATAGCAGCTTCTGCTGAACAAAGTTCTGAACACCCTCTGGCTCAAGCCATGGTAGATTTTGCTAAGGAAAAAGAAATCAGTTTGTTTGATAACCAAGACTTTGAAGCTATTCCAGGGCACGGAATTGTAACCACTGTCGACAGTCACCAAGTCGCTATCGGTAATGAAAAATTAATGGAAAAACAAGGCATTGATGTTCAAATGGCAAAAGATGACCTTAAGAGTTTGGCTGTAGAAGGTAAAACACCTACCTTAGTTGCTATCAATCAAGAGTTGGCTGGCATCATTGCCGTAGCTGACCCAATCAAACCTACAAGCAAAAAAGCTATTGCTGCTATGCAAGAAATGGGTCTTGAAGTTATCATGATGACCGGAGACCACCACGATACTGCTCAAGCGATTGCCAAACAAGTTGGTATTAGCCACGTTCTAAGCCAAGTGTTGCCTGAAGACAAGGCGGCTCAAGTAGCCAAACTTCAAGAAAAAGGTAAAAAAGTTGCCATGGTTGGTGATGGTATCAACGATGCCCCTGCACTAGTTCAAGGGGAAATCGGAATTGCCATTGGTTCTGGAACAGATGTTGCTATTGAATCAGCTGATATTGTGCTAATGCATAGCGATTTGCTAGATGTTCCTACAGCTATCCAACTTAGCCATGCAACCATTCGAAACATCAAACAAAATCTCTTCTGGGCCTTCGCATATAATACCCTAGGAATCCCAGTGGCTATGGGCCTATTGCATCTTTTCGGCGGTCCATTACTAAATCCTATGATTGCTGGACTTGCCATGAGTCTAAGTTCCGTATCAGTTCTTATTAACGCTCTACGACTCAGAAACTTTAAACCAAAATTCTAAACAATTATGAATGGAGAGAAAAATCATGATGCAAACAATAACTATCGAACAAATGCACTGCCAAAATTGTGCCAACACTGTAACCCGTAACTTTAAAAAAATGGAGGGTGTGCAAGAAGTAACGGTCAATCTTGAAGCGAAACAGGCCAAAGTTCAAACTGATCTTGCACATTCTAAGGAAGATTATGCTGCTGCCTTAGAATCAACACCTTATCAAGTAACTGCGGTAAGCTAAAAATTTAAATAAAGAGTTGGTCAAAATTGTATTCGAGGCACTAACTGGGTTGTCAGAAATCAGAACGATGGCACCGCCGTGAGCCTTGGTCTCACGACTTAGCTGTCTACGTGGCTGTAATCGGCTAAAGCCGAACAGTCACACTGCGTCAGATATGGCTGATACACCGTTATTTCTGACAACCCAGTTAGTGCCTCGAATACAATAAACAAAAAGTTTTTCCGCACCTGTCTGTTATCACTAAATCATTAAGACAGTAGATACAGTATCAAAAATCAATAAAACAACTCCCTGATAAATGGATCCTTAAAGTCCATTTATCAGGGAGTTTGTCTTTTCTGGGTATTTCCGCCACACAAAAAGGACAAGTATCGCAAATTTTGCTTTGTTCTGCTAGAATACATAGTATAGAAAAACAATAGACATTCGGAGAATGGAGTCTCTACATTGAAAAAATTATTCAAACAAATTGCAGCATTTACCCTTGTAGGACTAGTAGCTACTGCTATAGACTTTTCCATCTATTTTATTTTAACTTATCTTGGTCTCTATCATTTACTATCAGCAACCATTGCTTTTATCCTAGCGACTCTATTTAACTATCGAGCTAGCTTATCTTATGTTTTCGAATCAAAATTCAAGGATCAAAAAAATATAATGGAACTTATCTTATTTGTTCTCTTAAGCGTTATTGGACTGGCTTTAACCGTATTCTTCTTATGGCTTTTTGTTGATTATTTCAAGCTCAGTCATTTGTTAGGGAAGATCCTAGCAACTGCTATTGTCATGGTCTGGAATTTTGTCAGCCGAAAACTACTTATCGAAAACAAGTCACCAAAGGGCAGTTCCCGACTTTAATGAAACCCTAAGGAAATCATAAGGTTTACGTCTGTTTCTTATGGTATACTAAACTATTGGATTCTACTTATTTTTGAAAAATATCCATTTTAAAAAGATACTCATTAACTCTTAAAGGAGTCACCATGAATAATATATTCTTTATTAAACAATTAAAGGGCTTGTCCAATCAAGAACTAGCCCTATATCTTATCTCCGTTTCTATCTTCTTGCCTTTTTATTTATTTTTAACTTTATTTATTTCTTACTTTATCCTATTAATGGTAACAGGGAAATTAACCACTATCTTGAAATCCATCACCAATCAACCTTTTTTACTTGGTTTTATTGGTTATAGTGCTGTCCTATCTATTATTGCCAGCAACTGGATCGGTTTAGTCGTCACGGTATTTTTCTTTTTATATTTTATTTTTTTTAAGTACTACCAGAAGATAATCACACCTAATCTCTTTCATATGATTATTCAAACTCTTATCGTATTCAGCTTATTTGCTCTTGCCTTTGCTTTCTTAGAGCATTACATGTTGGTCAATAAATTTGACTACAGTTTTATTTCCCCTACCCTTCAACGTATTCATCAAAACCGAGCTGAAGCAACTTTTTTCAACCCAAACTACTATGGACTTGTTTGTTGCTTTTGCATTATGCTCGCCATGTATTTCTTCTTTGTCACAAAGAATTGGAAATGGAAGATTATCTGCTTTATAGCAATTATATCTAATAGTGTTGGTTTGAACCTTTCTCAAAGTCGTACTGCATTTCCAGCTCTGATCTTAGGTGCAATTGTCTATCTCTTTGCAACCATCAAAAATTCTAAAGCCTTCTTGATTAGTTTGGCGGTCTTTGCATTTGCTATCTGGCTTTTGTTCTCCTCCAATCTAGGCATGCGTATGGGAAGTCTGGAAGAAGCACTTGATGACAGAGTTCTAATCTGGACATCCGCCTTGGAAATGTTGTCCAAAAATATGTGGTATGGCAAAGGCCCATTGACCTACCTGCATGAATACCAATCCATTGGGGCTCCCTACCACGAACATGCCCACAGTCTTTACATCGACACACTCTTAAGCTATGGCTATATCGGTCTTTCTCTCGTTCTAGCAAGTCTAGTCAATCCTATCAGACAAGTTATTCGTTTATCAGGTGACTTTTCTAAAAGGCCAATCGTTGGCTTAATTCTCTCTTTCTTTGTCGTTGTAGCTGTACATGGAATTTTTGATATTGCCATCTTGTGGATTCAAACAGCTTTTATCTTCTTTCTCGTCATCACCACCCTTCCAATATGGGGAAAGGCTGACAAAATCACCTATCCACTAGATAACTTTGAATAAAACATCTAAAGTATTGAAAAGCATGAAAAATCACTCTAATCTAGACCGTGATTTTTCATGCTTTTTTAGATGCTACTTATTTTACTTCGCTATACCCATATCCTTCATATAATTTAATGACTGATTCTAAAGAATAGGTATCATCTTTAACATCTTTTATCTCTTTTAACTCAGAAACATTGGCTTTATTTTCAGCATCTAACATGATATCTGTAAACCCAAATATTACTGTGTTGGTACTATCAAGCTTTGTTTCTGCACCACCCGTATATTTTTTTACCGTAAATACTTTAATCAAGTTTCCATTATCCGTACCGTTGAATGTCCAAGCAGAACTACTTGCTTCACTCTCTTTTTTAAATTGGCGGTACATTTCTTTTTCTTCTTGTATTTCAAATCTATACCCATAACTGTATTCCGCGTAAAAATCTTGGTATTTTCTCTTAATCCCCTCATCAATCATACGTTCAATATCTGCTAGATTGGCAATATCTTTGGCATTGGCCGCTACAATTTTTAATCCTTTCACTTCAAAGGTCGGATTAAAGCCTTCTTCAGGCAAATAACCCATTTGTAGCAAACTCTCTTCATCTTGCTTAGATAAAACAATCTTAGCCTTATCACCATTTTTCAATTGTCCATCATTTTCTACCGTGAACTTCACACTATTTAAAGGACTATCAAACACATTATCGATTTTAGCTATTCCACGACCACTAACGCCATTGAAATTCAATACTAAGTGTTGCTCAACATCTTTCGTGGTTATTCTTTTGGCTTCTTCTAATCCTTCAACTTCAATGACCTTTTCTCCAGATTTATATTTTTTAGTCTTATTTTCATCAACGGTAACAACCACTTTAACCTTATCACCATTAGACAAATTATCCGTTTTATCGACAACAATTTTATAGGCGCCATCTAAGGCTGCTAGTTCCTCTAGATTAGACATAGCCTTACTGCGATCGTTATTTGCTTCATCCAGCAAAAGTTTTTCTAAGTCTATACTATAGCTTATTTTCCCTTTTGTATTTACTCCTGAAAAAGAAACATCTACATAATCAGATAAATCTTTTGCGTTAGCACACGAAGTTAAGACAAGTAAACTCAACAGACCTAAAACAATAAGCAAATACTTTTTCATCTCTTTCCCTCCCGTAAATAACTATTATGTACTTGTTAATTATATCACACCAAATTCTATTTAGCATACTATACCTATGTTCCTTCAGAATTATTAGTGCCTTTTAGTATGTTATTACTTTCAAATTTCTAGAATTCGTAGCATTATACCTAGTCTTTATCTCATTTAGCTTTCAACAGTTTTGCATTACTTACTCTTAAGGGGCTGGACAAAAAGTCCAAATGGTAACCAAATAAAATAGTTCCCCAGAAATCTATCCGTACAGAACGGTGTATAGGATAGCTGACGCACAGTGGATGTTTCGGCTTCAGCCGATTACAGCCACGTAGACAGCTAAGCCAGTGAGACTTCGGCTCACGGCGGTGCCACCGTTCCCATTTCGGATAGATTTCTGGGGAACTATTTATGATTTAGAAGCTTTTTTATTTTATTACAGACTTTTTGCCCAGCCCCTTGATAGAATTAGTTTCCAAGACATAAAAGAGTCCCCCAACAAGAATCAGAAATGACGGTACTACCGTTTTATTTCGGATGCTTATTAGGAGACTATCTTGTTAAACTCATAAAATGAATTTTTTGACTTACTTTTTCTTGCTTAATTCTTATTCATAAAATGAATAGTAGCCTTGAATACCTTTTACAACAGCATCAGCTAATTGTTCTTGGTAAGCTGCCGTTCTCATTTTGGCATTATCAGATAGGTTGTTCATAAAGCCTAATTCCAAAAGGACAGCAGGTGTGGCCGTTTCACGCAAGACGGCAAAGGTGTCGCGTCTAACGCCACGATTAAATGCACCTGTTTTACTAATTAGACTATCTTGAATCAGTTGTGCTAATTTTTGACTTCTAACTAAACGTTCTGAGTTTTCATGCATAACAGCATTAATTTTTGGTTGATAATTTGGGTCATATTCATACCAATACGTTTCAATCCCATTAGCCGTTGTTGGTGCACCATTGATAGTTGGCATGGCATTGAAATGTACACTCACAAAAATATCCGCATTGGTTGCATTTGCAAGAGTAGAACGCTCTGTAGTATGGTCTACAAAAACATCAGTCGTACGACTCATAATAACCGTATAACCAGCATTTTCCAGTTTTTGCTCAATCAATTTTGACACACTAAGATTCAGATTCTTTTCTGAAATGCCAAAGTAAGCAGCACCTGAATCTTTTCCGCCGTGACCTGGATCTAAGAAAATAATTTTACTTAATTGCGAAAAATCTCTAACACCTTGGTTATTTGCGGTAGATGGTGGAATACCAGGATTCCCTGCATTAGCCTGAATATCTTGAGCCGTTACAAATGGTGTATCTGTTTTTCCTGGAGCCGCTTGACCTTTTTTAACCAGCTTAACTTCATAGGCTTCCAGTCGTTTACCAGCACCAATCGTACCAGCTGTTTGACCATTTGAAGCCCAATCTAACCAGCCATAACCTTCAACATTAGCGCGGTAATAAATATCGTATTGTTTGTCCATGTCATCAGTTAGATTAATGGTCATGGCTTCTAATTGATGATTGGCATTCGTCGCAAAGGTTTGTCCATTGGATTTATTGGTCACCCACCCTAAACGACTAAAATGGCCAGAATACTGAACATTTCCCTTAATCGTTGGACTAACAGCTAACTTCAACTGGAAGTTATTAATGGTCTGACCACTACCACCACTAGTTTGGCCATCCTTGGCAACACCAGTCCATCCTTGGTTTTTCAGATAAGAAGCATATTGGATAGATGTTGTTTGAGCAACTGGCTTGGATACAGTTGTTACGAAAGGTACTTCGGTTTTGCCTGGAGCAGCTTGACCTTTTTTAACCACTTGAATCTCAATCCCTTCTAAACGAAGACCTGGCCCTTGGCTACCAGACATTTGATCATTTTTAGCCCAATCTAACCAACCATGGTTCTGAACATGGACACGGTAGTATACGTCATATTCTTTCTCTAATTGTTTGGTTAAACGAATTTGAATTCCTTCCAAACGCAAGGCACGGTTTTCTGTCCCGCTGAATTGACCATTACTAGAGTATTTTGATTCCCAACCAACATTTTGAATATGGGTACGGTACTCAATGTCTCCTAAACCTACATGTGAAGTTGGAAGATTAATTTTAATCCCTTCTAATCTTAAGGCACGGTTTTCTGTTCCACTCATTTTTGGCGCTTGAACAGGAGCTTGCCACCCCACATTTTGAATGTGAGTAGAATAAGATAAGATTGGTGCTTCAAGTGCTACAACTGGTGTATCTTTATAAGAAACGAAACTCTTCTCCGTAGAACCTGGTGCAGCACTACCTTTAGTCACCAATTGGATTTCGATGGCTTCTAAACGATAGCCTTTTCCTTCTGTACCCGCGTAGTTATCATTTTTTGCCCAACCTAACCAGCCATAATTTTGCGCATGGACGCGGTAATATATATCATATTGTTTTTCTAACTCACCGGTTAATTTGATCTGAATGGCTTCAAGACGTAAAGCCCTATTCTCTGTGCCACTTAGGCTACCATTTTTTGCATAGTTGGCTTCCCAACCGATATTCTGAATATGGGTTCTGTATTCAATATTTCCTAAAGTTTTCAGTTCTTCCGGAAGATTAATCTTAATCCCTTCCAGTCTAAATGCACGATTAACAGTACCACTCATGTTCGGTGATGTTACAAATGGTTGCCAACCAACATTTTGCACATGAGTAGTGTAGCTCAGACTTGGGACCACTGTTTGCTTAGCTCTTTCATTAGCAAATGTTGTAACAGACTCCGATGTTGCAACGCTAGAGCTCTCACTTGAAGAAGTGCTTGAACTAGAATCCACTTCAATTAGTGGTTCAATATCAAACGCAGTGTGATAAGGCAAAGAAAAACCTGTTGTTTCTGCTTTGTCATTCATTTCTTTGAAAGGTAAGTTGACCTCTTCTTCGGCAACTGCTTGACCCAATTCTGTTAGTTGCTCTTGAAAATGACTTTGATTAAGCTTTTCTAAATCAATCCCTTCAATCTTGATTGGGCTATCTGTAGCCTTCTCTTTAATCTCGATAGATTGTAAGTGATAACTAGCTTTTTCTTTATAATCTTTGGCAGCTACCGTATAGGTATAACGACCACTATTTTCATCAATCTGAAAGTCTGTGACCATTTCTTTCTTATTAGCGTCTAACCATTTAGCAGAGACAGCTTGAATAGCCTCTGTATCCTTTATCCCTAAACTGATAACGGTCAAATGGTTGATATCATCTATATCTATTTGTAAAGACTGTAAAAGAGGCTTAGACTCAGCTTGGCTGGTCACGGCTTCTTCAACTAGACTAGTGCTAGTTTCATCTGTAGTTGTTTCTTGCGTCGTTTCTTGTTTGTTCTCTTGACTAGTAGCATATTCATCTGCACTAACCACTGTAGGCATGATGCTAGCCAGCAGAAAACAGCTGACGAATAATACTTTAAGATTTTTCTTCATGCTTTCTCCCCTATCCTAATTACTTTACTATTCATTGTAACATAAAAATAGAGAGGCAAATATTTCAAATTCATGAAATATTCATCTCTCTATTTAGAACTAAATTTTATTCGACAGTAAGAATTTTTTCATCTTTTATCCGGTTATACTGAATCAACTGATAATCATGGTACAAGCCAGTCTCATCAACATTCTCATGGTAGTTTCCGTCAGCATCAAAGTAGCCCCACGTCGTCATGACAGGATAACCCTTTTCCATCTCAGCCAAGAAATTATAAAAGGCCGAAGTATTTAACGGGTATTGACTCTCTTTGAGACGATCAATGGTATAAGGAATAAGATAGTTTGGACTTAAAGGAACACCTGAAGATTCAGGAATATCAAAGTTAGCCCAGACTACAAATGGTGATACGTATTTATTTTCCTTATAATCACCTGTAAAGATGCTGCTATAGAACACCTGAGAAAGGGCTGGTTGATGGTCTCCATACATAATAATCACAGTCGGTTCAGGGTATTTTTGGAAATGACTTACTAATTCAGCAAAGGCCTCATCCGTTTTCTTTACACTAGTAAAGTACTCATTCTCTGCTTCTAACCCCTTAGCATTAACTCCTACCTGAACCTCGCTAGCAACTGCTCCAGTTTGATAGCCACCATGTCCTTGCATGGTTACGACAAAGGTAAACATCGGTTTATTACTAGTTTTCTTGTCATACAAACTTGCTACGCCTTCAAACAAGGATTTATCTGAAACAAACATACGCTCATTGCTTAGTGGGAAGAGAGATTTCAAGTCTGGTGTTGAATCGAAAAAGTATTGCTTATCGAAACCTAGGTAGTTCCAAACCTTATCTCGATTATAGTTTCTACGATTATTAGGATGAAGAGCAATCGTATCATAACCAAATGAACCTAAAAGTCTGGCATAACTGGATCGGTTTTCCGTAATCAACTGTTGATATGGAAAGGTATTTGGGGGCAAAATAGCTAAAGAATTACTAGTTAATACTTCATATTCAGTGTTAGCCGTACCACCTCCAAACACAGACACATAAAGATCACCATGAATGGTATTTTCCGCTAAACTATGTTGGAATGCCATTGGGTCCGGACTAACAAAGTCATCCCTATAACGCATAACGTCCATTTGTGACTCGTTTTGAATCAAAATAATATTTGGCTGTTGTGTCGTTGGCTGTGGACTGGTATACCCCTCCAGAATTTCATCCACCTTAGCCACCGAATAACCTTCTGGTACAGTTAACTTTGATTGATTATAGAAATCAACAAAGCTCAGTGCTGCTCCATTTTCCGAATACGTTTGGTACATCTTCCAAAAGTTTAGTGTGGTTGTCGTACGGTTTGCAATAATAGAAACGGCAGAAGGAAAAATAAAGTAGGCTGCCACCGTCATGATCACCATAATTGGAATACGCTTGAGCCAATGAATTTCATAGGGCTTAACTGGCAAGAATAGTATGAAAAGAACAAAGGCCAAAGTAATAACAATCGAAATAATAATCTGGTTGTCAAATTCGATATTGACCACATCGGCAACATTAGCAGCATCCCTAAACTGTTTCAAATGGTAATACTGCAAAGGCATATCTCGAACATCAATCATCATCTTATTAACAATTCCAGCTACCAAACAAATCAATAGCGTCACAATTGCTCCTGCTTTTCGATTCATAAAGACTAAGGTCAAGGTGAACATCAGCAAAGAAACAATTAGATAATTAGCAAGATAGTATTCTTTCCCAATTAATCTTAGATAATTATAACTATTTTCTAGCACAAAAATCCCTACGATTGGTACCAAATAAATTAACTTATTAATCCATTTTCTAATCTTGATATTTTCTGCCACTGAATGACTCCATAACTTCATAGTCATAAAAAGCAAAAACAAGAAAGCTGGCAGAGTTACTATCAGTTTTTTCATGGAGAAAATACTGGTATGAATAATAATGTAAGGTCGATTCATATAGAAAAATGAAAAATAAATGGCTAGAACTGCCGAAATTAAGATAATACCTAAGTAAAGCCATTCTTTTTTGGTGATTTCTGACAAGATATTCTTCTTATAAAATTGAATTATTACTACTATAAAGAAGCTTAAAATCACCCCCATAAAGATAGCATGCCAACTTAAACCATAACTGCTATCAAACTGAATCAGTTTCGATTCTAAACTCACGGTCGGTGAATAGGTGTCAACAGACTCCAAAAGTTTGTTATCTAAGAAAACTTGAAGGACACCACCATTATAACTATAGAAATAATCATAGGTAAGATTCTGCGCTTGCGAAATGGGAATAACTACCTCGTTGTTATCTCCATTGATGGTGTAAAATTCTGTTAAGGTATTGCTATCCGCATTAATCCATGTACTTCTTCTAAAGTCTGTATGGTTAACATAGTAGCCATTTACAAAAATCCCTGTTACCGTTTGAGTAAATCCCTGTGATTCTTCATTTTTTGAGCTTGTGGCAACGAATCTCAATTCACCGCTTCCTTGCCCAACCATAAACTCATCCTTGAAAGAAAAAGCTAAAATAGCAATGGCTAGAAAGCCTAGACAAAGCATGAAATATTTTTTGATAAGTTTCATCTAATCATTACCCTCCCAATTAGATCCTTGCATGTATGATAGAAAAAACCTATAGTCATAAAACTACAGGTTTTCAAATAGGCATATTTATAATAACACAGTTTGTAGAAAAACTAAATTTCTTTCAACTGTTTGAAGGATTGAACAATGTCATTTTTCTTAACAACTAGATAGATAGCCACAACGACCACATAGATAGCTGCTGCAAGCGGAATAGAGAAATTCCAACCGACAAAGATAAAAATAACGGTTAAAGCAAGCTCATACAAAATATCACGACTAACAGAAATTTGAAGTCTTTTAGCTAAAATTAATTCAGCAATAATGCTTCTAAGTGCTAGCAAAATAACGATTGAGATTAAGGCAGCTTCTAAGTTTTTGAAAACTACTGTTGTCAAGATGGTTAAGAAAATACTGAACATCATGGCAATAAAGTTAACTTTAAAGATATCTTTTTCCATTCGTAAGGCTTTCAAATACGTACCAATTAATAGAGCCATTTTGCCTTCATAAACGGACATAGGAAATACCAAAGCCATATAGGCAAGACTTTCAGAGTAGTTAGGTAACCATGCATTTAGAATGATTCGCAATGGGAAATAAAGTAGTAAAATAATAAACATTCCCGGCATTAAAATATTTTGTAATAGAGAATAGATTTTACGAAATTGCTCTTGACTCACCCGTTTAATCAAGGGGAAAACAACAATTCCAACTGCATTGATAAAAGTCATCATAAGGTTTGAGATTGATAAAGTTAGAGAAATTTTTCCGAACGTTTCAATGTCCCAGTTCTTCTCCACCCCAAATCTAACAATTCCAATAATCAACATACTGGCCACGTTGGACAGCATTAACTGACTACCCACCCGAATATTATCAATACTCTCCCAGATATCTAGACTATAATATTTTATATTCAACCAAAGAACGTCACGACAAATATAGACACCATAAAGTAGTGAAATAAGTTTAGCCACAACATCAGACAGTACCATAACTTGATAGTTTCGATTTCCAATAGCTAATAAGAATAAAAGCAAGGAAATATAGATAACACGGTCATTGATTAAGATAAATGAGCTCAATTTTATCTTATTGGTAGCCTGTAAAAGGGAAACAATATAGGTTCGCGAATTAGTGATTAAAATGTTGAGTGCAAACATAGCAAAGATAAATTTACGATCAGGCTCTATTACAAAAATCTGGCTAAAAATTAAAACTCCAATAGCTAAAAAGCTCAGAAAAAAATTAAAAGTAACAAATTGTGAGTAGAATTTTGGCTTGTCTAAGTCAGAGTAAGATGAACCACCATACTTTAAGTAAATCCCATCAACCCAACCCAGATGGAAAAATCCAACATAGGCAGCATAAAAAATATATAGCTGCCAATAGCCATAAGCAGCAACCCCAATAAGTTTCGGCAATATTAAAATAGCAAAAGAAGAAATAAAGACCGTTAGCAAATTGGAAGATACTAAATAGCCAAAGTTAGCCAATATTCGTTTTAATCTATCATTCAAAATAATTCTCCTAGTCTTTTAGTTCATTATGTTTCGTTTGATATTAAGACCCCATGCAATAAAATGATTCAGTCTCATGGAATAAATCAAGTCCCCAATATAGGTGTTTTTTGCATTATAATAAGACAGCAATTGTTTTAATTGCTTATATGTTTTAAAAGAAAAACGGGTCAGCAAGTCTTTTCGTAGCTTGGTCATAAGAATAAAGCTATCTATTTCTTTTTGAGCCAAGAGGTTTTCTGGCGCAATTTTTTGAGCTATCTCTAGTTGTGCTTGGTAGCGTCCTAGATACTTATTTACGTCAAGAATTCTATCTTGTAAGCTGTGGTTAAAGCTTTTGCTTTCAATGGTTTTAGTAGCATTTAGTAAATGATAGCGATGTTGGTCCAAACATTGGTCTAAACAAATCACCTTACCCATCAAAACACTGGTAAAAGTAACCAAGATATCATGGAAATCCATCCCTTTGATGGTTTCCAACTGATTGTCAAAGATACAATCAATCACCTGTTTTTTCACAGCTATCTGATAGCCAGACGGCCAAACCTTCATTAAGTCATTCAAGGATTTTTCTAGTTCAAGACCACTAGTAGGGTCCTGTCCAATGATTTGGTCATTTTGATCAATGTATTGAGATTTGCAGTAAACCATCTGCGTGTCTGTTTCTTGTAAGGATGCAAGCATCTTTTCGATTTTGTTGGCATGCCATACATCATCTTGGTCAGAGAAGAAGATGTAGTCTCCTTTAGCCTCTTTGAGCAGTTTTAAAAATGTGGCATAGTGACCTATATTGGCTTCATTTTGGGTTATTGACCAATTAGCTAGTTGGTGTTCTTTCATATAGTCAGAAACCAGTGCCACAGTAGCATCCGTTGATCCATCATCTATAATAACGACTTGATCGGGTGAAACACTCTGTCCCGCAATGCTATCTAATTGTTGTTTCAAAAATTCTTGCCCATTGTAGGTCGCCATAACAACTGAAATCATTGATCCCGCCCCCTTTTTAAAATGACCACAACAAATTGTGCTGAAGAATCGGGTAGATAACCCCTTCCCGATTAGAAAACCATAAAAATGCACCAGTAGATGCTAAGACAAAACAAACAATCGCAGCCAAAAGAACCCACTTAATATAGCGCTCTTTCTTGGTTTTTGGCTTAATTCGAAAGATTAATAAACAATAAACCATGTAGAAAAAAATAAAAAAATTACGATAAATCCGGTAAAAATCTACCGTTAAAATTAACAATGGATAAATCATTGTTAAAGCAATAGCTATTTTAAATGTAAAGCCTTGAATCCGAAGATCTCTTGGGGTCATATCATAATTCCCATGTTCTATTAGATAGTTAATACCATACATAATAAAAATATTAAAGGCTAAATAGCCGACAAATAAAATCTGTGCCTCCCAGCGAATACTATCCGTAAAATATACATCATAGCGATCAAATGGTGTCTCCATAGCAGCAAACATCGGTAAGAGTAATTTTACTCCTAGAACCCCTAATACCAAGCCAATCCCACTTAAAATTGCCGTCATTTTCAAGGAAAGAAAATAAACAATTGGGATAAGGAGAAAGAAGATGGCGCTTCGATGAAAGAAAAATGCCAACAGATTTCCTGCTAGATAAACTAATAGTCCATACTTTTTCTCCTTAAATAAGAACCAAGTTGATACAAATATAATGGCTAAAGCAATAAAATTTCTGATCTGAACAATGTCCAAAAAATAGGGGAAGAAGGCATAAAGTAACATGACCCAAAAATGGTCTCTGGAAAACTGTCGGCTAACAAAAAATAGAGCCGTTAACCCAAGAAAAGAAATCAAAACCAATAAGAACTGAAAATCAATTCCTAAAGCCACAAATCCTTCAAGGAGTAAGCTAAATAATTTCTCCAACTGGTTGGTGTGAGACAGAGTATTGCCAGCTTTAATTTCTTGGTAAAAGAAATCATAAGCTGGTCTGTCAATATTAAAACTATTAAAGGCAAATAAAATCCACATCAAGAAAAATAAGACGCCATATGGTACTAATGGCTTTAATTTACTAAGTCGTTTCATATAATCTCCCATTCGTTCCTCAATCCCACTCTTCATATGGTTTATACGCTTGACGAATTCCTTGATACATAGCGCCTAATTTCTTAAGCTTATCTTTTTCAAAGAAAACAACCGCCATAGCATCATGAATTAAACGATAAGTCATTAACTTACGAAATCCAGGAAATTCTTCCTTGTAAAGTAGCATGGTCTTGACACCATTTCTGGTAATATAGAATTTACGTTTTGAGCTGTGATGATTTGGTTTAATGGTCAAAAATAAGAGTCGTTTCTTAGTTCGGTTGCCAATGGTATGAGCCAAGGTGCATGCTGCTGTGGCAAATATTTTATAGCCATGCGACAAAACACGTAAACAAAACTCTGTATCCACTTGGTCAATAAAAAATTCTTGATTAAAGTCACCAATCTCCTTGAAGATAGCAACTGGCATCATACTACCAGAAGAAATCACAAAAGACACTTCCGCCGTTTCATCTGATTTTAAGGTAATATCTTGATAGCCATTTGGTGTTAGCTTAGCAAAATGGGCATATTCTAAAATATTTTTGTCTAAATAATTAGGAGCTAAAATACCAACTGGTTCACCTTCATCTAAGAGTGTATCAAACGTCCTTGACATGCTTTCAAAGAAATCTTTTGGGATCTGAGAGTCTTGGTCAAAGAAAACTACTCGGTCAAAGTGTAAGTCTTCAAACTCTTTAATGCCGACATTTTGTGCGAAGGCTAGACCAAAATTTTTCTCTAAAGAGGTGTACTTTAATTCTTTATGATCTTGAAGCAAATCGTTGATGGCTAAAATGGTTGGGTCATTTTGATTGCTTCCATTATCTACTACTAATACTTGGGTTGCTTGACTAATGCACTCTTGAATCAGTTGAAGAACATTATTATCTGGATTATAAGTTACTATTACAGTACCAATTCTCACTTTAGATCTCCAACTTTCTATTGATTATTAAGCTATCTTCAAGAGCTTTTCGAACAGTTTGATTGACCGCATCTACTGAAAAATAGTGATTAAAGACAGACTCTACTTGCGACCTCATCAAAGGTTCATGGTCATCCGCCATTTCTAAAACATCTTTAACGGACTTGTTTAAATCATTCAAATTAATATTAACGCCAACTTGATAGTCTTCAACTAATTGCTTAGTGTCCCCTTTAATGGTATTCACAATAGGTAGATTGCCATTAAAATAATCTAAGGACTTCATGGTCAAGCCGACCGCTACCGTATCTTTCATCATGTTAATACCGTAGTGGCAACGATTGAAAATTTCTTGTTTCTCAGCATCATCAAAAATTTTGCCATGGAAAACAATCTCAATACCATGTGCTTTGAGTTTGTCCATGAATTCTTCCGTTCTTTGCCCACCACCGATAATCTCAATCTTCACCGGTCTTTGGTGATTGACTGCATCCAAAAGGCTTACGATACCATCAATATCGATGACATTATTGATAGAACCTAAATAACAAAAGCGAATCTCTTGCTTATCCAAGACAGACTTTTTATCTTCTTGACTTTTTTTACGTGCTAAATAAAAAGTAGAGATTGGAACATTTTTTGGCAAAACATCCCTTAGCATATCCTGATAGTAGTGGCACTCCGTTAAAATCAAGTCAGCATTCTTTAGACTAGAGTTCCTTAACAATGACCAAAAATAAAATGGCAAAGCTAAGACTTTTTTAGCTTTCTCTGATGGAAATGATTGTGGCCATAAATCATAGATATCCAACACAAGTTTGGTATGTGGAAACTTTTTTTTGTATTTAGCAACAAAGTAAGAAACAAAATTTGGTGGTAACATGGCCACAACTAAGTCTGGCTTAATCTCTAGTAGGTTTTGATAAACTCCTTTAGCAAAGCCATAGTGTGAGCGAACTCTATCTATAGAGATACTTTTTTTATATTGAATAACCGGAATTTGAATGGCAGCAGGATTGCTTGAAACAAATTCTCCTCTGATAACTGGGTCATAATTTGATGTGATATAAGTGACTTGATAGCCATTTTCTACTAAATAAGATTCTATTAACTCCAACCTATTGGGATAGTAATCAAAGCAAGAAACTAAGACAGCTGTTTTCATTTTCTCACCCTTTTTAAGCGATATTGTAGAATAGCCCAGATTAGTTTTAAACGACCCATAATTTTAACAGATAAGGGACGATTATGCGTATCTGTTAAGTTACTTCCATGACGAACAAATTGAATCAATGGTTGGTCTAAATAATAGAATGAGTCTGGATCATTAATCAGAGTTGTAATCCCAATCCATTGGTCATGCATTTCAATTGAATTTGGAAATGGCAAACTAATCTCACGGATTTCTGGTTTAAAGGCCATCATACATCCAGTGAAATAGTTTTTGATTATTATAGATTGGACACTCTTACTAGCTTTTAAGTGTTTATGACGCATCCACGAATCAGCAATAAGACCTAAGTTATTGTCTACCACTTGTCCATCGTGCAAAACTAACTTAACAGATGGATTTTGATCGAAAATTTCCATGACATTTTTAACCTTATTGGGCAGCCAAACATCGTCTTGGTCGGATAAAAAGATAATATCTCCATGACATTGACTTAATCCATATTCGAAACTTTTAATGACTCCCATATTTTGAGCGTTCTTAAAAACTTGAACCTGTGGGAGGTGCATTCTCTCAATGATGGCAATCGTATCATCCGTCGAGCAATCATCAACAATGACAATCTCATCTGAGGTCGTCAATTGACTAACAATTGATGTAAGTTGACGCTCAATGAAGTTAGAGCCATTATAGGTCGCTAAACAAACCGAAATCATTTTCTCACACCTTTTCTTTTAAAGTGACTGAATTTATTGCAGCTATTCCGATAACCATTCCGATTCCAATTGGACTGTTCAAAAATGGATTAATATTGGTTAATACAAAAATAGAAAGTAGGATACTAATCGGTAGTGCAAATTGCCCTATAATTTTCTTTAGCGGCAGATACTTAAACAAAAACAGGATTGGCATGAATAAAAAGTTAAGCCATAAAAGTGAACCAACCAAGCCTTGTTCTACTTGAATGTCCACAAAACTCATTTCGATACCAGTTGTCCGATCTAAAATCTTACTTCCATAGCCATTCCCTACTACAAAGGTTACTGGGCTTGAAAGGCTAATATCTTTCGATGCTTTAAACAGTTCAACCCGTTTGTTGACACTACTATCCTCAATCACAACTTCTTCTCCATTGGTTTGTTGGCCAACCTCAAAATCAATGGCACCAAATCGTGAATTGGTCATTTCACGGTACATTAAAGGAACTGAGATAATGAGCACCATATAAATGGCCAGTCGTTGTATGTTCTTACGGCTTAAAAATTGATTTTTAAAGGAACTTAGACCTTGTTGGAAGAAAATACCCAGATAATCTAAAACGGTCAATGCAGCAATTCCGATAGCAAAAACTAAGATTAAACCTCTAGTTTCTGATAGGTAGATAGATAAGTATCCCAAGATAACTAAGGCTAAATTAGGGATAATTTTTTTACCAGAAGTCAGGTCCTTACAGGCAACTAACATGCCCACCAACATCATAAAGTGCCCTTTGTAAAAAGCACCACCACTTGGTCTAAAGAAGAGTTCTTTGCCCCATAGCTGATTTACAAACTCATAGTAAGTTCCATAAGACTGTCTAAAGACGATCATACCCAATAAATCGATGGCTATTGTGAACACAGCAATAAACAGTGAGCCCCAAAGAAGATAGTTCATAATCGTCTTCTTTTGAATCAATTGTTTATCGAAATAATATCTAAATGGGAAGAAAGTCAACAAGTAAACTACGCGTAAGAGGTCAGTAATAATTAAACCGCGTGGATGATGGTACATCAAACCAAGACCAGCAGAAAACACTGACCAAAAAAGGAGCAGATAGATACTGATAGAAAGATAGTCAAATTTTAAGAAGGTATTGACTTCCTTATTCAATATGCCCCCATTTGTTAAGACTCTGATTCCATATACCACTAGCAAGAGTGCAAATAAGATAATTCGGATGGAGACTGGAGAAACACTTGAGATATTAAAGAGATGGCCTCCACCACCAATGATTAATTCAATAACCATTAGATGTAACAGTAATTTTTCAATTTTTTCTAACATAGGTTTATCCTTTAATAAATTTTTTTAGTGTATAATGAGCAATCTTTTTATCTTTTACTTTTAAGAGCTGCTTAAACATGCGCAATAATAAATGAAAACGAAATTTAGAAAATTTACTAGCATCAATTTCCTTATAAAAGCGATATTCTGAATCTAGAATGGATTGGTATCTTTGAAGAGAAACTGTATTGTAATCCATTACAGAAAGCTGATGCGGCATTTGGCTTTCTAGCACCTGAATTGGAACGTTATTTTGCGAAAGTTGAAAAAATACCCAATGGTCTAGATAATCCAATGGAAAATCTAAAGAAAATCCACCCATGTCTTTCAATACCTCTGCCTGAAAGACAGAAGCTGAATTAATAGCCATAATTCCTTCTTTGTAAACACCTGGTTCAGGTAATTCAGCAAAAGATTTAGATACTTTTTCGCTAAATATCGGAGAAATCTGCAACTGTTCCGACATCATTCGTGGCACCCATACACTAACCTTTTGAGTGTTTTTAGATACCGTAGCAAATAATTCTTCAAAATAGGTCAAACTTAAGTGCGTATCTTGATCCAACAACAGTAAGTAATCTTGATCAGAAAGCTTGTCTAAAACTTGATTATAGGCTGCAGCCAAGCCGCTATTCCCTTGATTAGGACTATAGTCACAAGAAATTTCTTTGAAAATGGTCTGCTTGTCAGATGTTTCATTAACTTCAGAACTGTTATCTGATACAGTAAGCGAAAACCCTATGTCATATTGCTTAGATAAGGCTAGCAATGGCTCTTCCATGTTCTGAAGACTTTTTATGGTCGTTGACGCATCAATCTCTGTTTTGTAAAGCACCACTACTGCATGAACTATTATTTTCGTAGAATTACTTATTTCCATCAATTTGACCTAAAAATGTTTCTAGAGCTTCTTGCCAAGTTGGAATGTGGAATCCTGTCGCCTTCGCTTTGCTCAAATCCATAACAGAGTGTTTTGGTCTATAAGCCTTTTGTGGAAATTGATCAGAAGTAACAGGTAAAACAGTCACCTCTGTATCCTTTAAGATTTCTGTTGCAAAATCAAACCAAGTACAACTATTATCATTTGAGAAGAAGTATAATCCCTGTTCAGCATGACTATCAACTAAATGTGTCATAAATTCTGCCAAGTTGCGTGTCCAAGTAGGTCTACCGTGTTGGTCGTTTACTACGGTTAAAGTATCCCTTGTTTTCGCTAGGTTTTGCATAGTGAAAACAAAGTTATGACCATATTGACCAAAAACCCATGAAGTACGAACAATATAGTAAGGTGCACCACTCTCCATAATAGCAACTTCGCCCTCATATTTGCTACGACCATACTCACTCTTTGGATTAACGTCATCTTCAATGGTGTATTCTTCTAATTTTGTACCATCGAATACATAGTCAGTTGATAGGTAAACAATAGTAGCACCTAATTCTGCTGCTACAGAAGCAACATTCTTGGTTCCAACTACATTGACTAAATGGTTTAGCTCTTTTCCTTCATCTTCTGCTTTATCAACTGCAGTGTAGGCAGCACAATGATAGATAGTTGTTGCATTGACTTCTGTTAAGAACGCACGAACATCATCCTCTTTAGTAATGTCCATTTCAGCGATATCTGCCGCAACATATGGGATATTTCTTTGGTCTAATAGGTGTCTTAATTCCGTTCCTAACTGACCATTTCCTCCTGTAATAACAATCATGGGTTTTCCCTCTTCTTTCTAATCTGTGATGGTGTTTGATAGTTTCTACTGAATAAATTCAAGTCTCCAGATCATCAGTCGGAAATCAAAACGGTGACAAGGTTCTGAGCCTTGATCTCAGAACGCACCGATTTTACATATCTGTCATTAGGCGAAAGCACCAAACAGCTATGATGTGTTCGGTGTGCTTTACACCTTGATTTCAAACAGATAAACTGGAGACTCTGTTGTGACTTGATCTTATTCCTTAGTTTTGTCCAATTCTATTGGCCAGCTTTAGCGTAGTTAGCTTCTACTGCTTCTTTTTCACTCTTCCACCAGTCTTGGTTATCTGTATACCATTGGATGGTGTTTGCTAATCCTTCTTTAAAGTTGGTGAATTCTGGTTGCCACCCTAGTTCTTCTCTTAATTTTCTAGAGTCGATGGCATATCGTAAATCATGGCCAGCACGGTCTGTTACATGTTCATAGGCATCTTTTGGTTGCCCCATTAATTCTAAGATTAATTCCATAACCGTATTATTATCTTCTTCTCCATCAGCACCAATCAAATACGTTTCGCCGATACGTCCCTTAGTCAAAATAGCCCATACAGCTGAAGAATGATCGTTGGTATGAATCCAATCACGAACATTTTTGCCTTCACCATATAATTTAGGCGTAATGCCGCTAAGAATATTAGTGATTTGGCGTGGAATGAATTTTTCAATATGTTGATATGGTCCATAGTTGTTTGAACAGTTGGAAATGGTTGCTTGCAAACCAAATGAGCGTACCCAAGCTTTTACTAAAAGGTCTGAACCAGCTTTAGTAGAAGAATATGGACTAGAAGGGTTGTAAGGTGTTTGGTCTGTAAACTTCTCACCTTCTCCTTCCCCATGACCTGGCAAGTCTTCTCTCAATGGGAGATCGCCATAGACTTCATCTGTCGATACATGGTGGTAACGCACATTGTGTTTGCGACAAGCTTCAATCAAAACATAAGTACCAATCAAATTAGTATGCACAAATGGAAATGGGTCTTTTAAAGAATTGTCATTGTGAGATTCTGCTGCATAATGTACTACAGCATCTGCATTAGCAACTAGTGAATCCACTAATTCAGCATCTGCAATATCTCCTACAACCAGTTCAACTCTGTCTTCTGGTAATCCAGCTAAGTTTTCTTTATTTCCTGCATAAGTTAGTTTATCTAAAACTGTTACATGCACTTCAGGGTGATGTTTTACAACGTAATGAACAAAGTTAGAACCAATAAAACCTGCTCCACCTGTCACAATAATATTTTTCATTCCAGTCTTCCTCTCTAATCCTCTAATACTTTTTAAATTTCTCCGTATACAAACGGGTTTTGACTCTCAAACTCTTTTAAGGTTGGGTGCTTGCTATCTTTTTCTGAAGTAATGGCCTTAGAGTAATCAATAGTCCAATTGATATCCAAATCTGGGTCATCAAAAGCAATGCCTCCGTCTGCTGGACCATTATAATAACCATCACATTTATATAAAAAGTTGACATTTGGGGTCAAGGTCACAAAACCATGGGCAAATCCTTTTGGAACCAATAGTTGACGATGATTGTGTTCTGATAAGACAAAACCTTCCCATTTGCCATAGGTTGGGCTGCCTTTACGGATATCGACAATAACATCTAGCACAGCGCCAGATACAACCCTGACCAACTTGGTTTGAGCTGCCTCTCCCTTTTGGAAATGGAGTCCTCTTAAAACACCTGCCTGTGTAGATAGGGAATGGTTGTCTTGAACAAAATCATAAAATAAGCCCGCTTCTTCAAACTTAGCCTTTGAATAGGATTCTGTGAAGAAGCCACGATGGTCTCCAAAAACATCCATTTCAATAATTTTTGCATCTACTAAACTTGTATCTATCACTTTCATCCTATGCTTCACCCACTAATCTAAGTAAATATTGCCCATAGGCATTTTTCTTTAATGGTTGTGCCAATTCAATAATCTTTTCTTTATTAATATAGCCCATGCGATAAGCAATTTCTTCTAAACAGGCTACTTTTAGATTTTGTCTTTTTTCAATCGTTTCTACAAAGGTTGATGCTTCCAACAGAGATTCATGTGTCCCTGTATCCAACCAAGCAAAGCCACGTCCCATAAGTTCAACTTCTAAATCTCCACGATCTAAGTATGCCTTATTAACATCCGTAATTTCAATCTCACCACGGTCAGAAGGCTTAATGTTTTTAGCAATCTCTACCACATCATTGTCATAGAAATAAAGCCCTGTAACAGCATAATTAGATTTTGGTTTGGCTGGTTTTTCTTCAATAGAAATAGCTTTCATATCTTGGTCAAATTCTACTACACCAAACCGTTCTGGGTCATTAACATGGTAGCCAAAAACTGTCGCTCCTTTTTCTTTAGCCGCAGCACGTTGAACCATTTTAGATAATCCGCCACCATAATAAATATTATCACCAAGAATCAAGGCCACTGAATCTTCTCCAATGAAATCCGCACCGATAATAAAGGCTTCAGCTAGACCATTTGGCTGTTCTTGAACAGCATAAGAGATTGAAATGCCTAAATCAGAACCATCTCCTAATAATTGTTCAAAACGTGGTGTATCCGTTGGTGTAGAAATCACCAAAACTTCCTTGATTCCAGCTAACATTAAAATGGATAGTGGGTAGTAAATCATTGGTTTGTCATAGATGGGCATTAATTGTTTGGATACAGCCTTTGTTAATGGGTATAATCTAGTCCCACTTCCTCCAGCAAGAATAATTCCTTTCATTTCATCAACCTCCAAGATATTTTTTTACTCATTTCATTCAGTATAATGGATTGCATTGATTTGTGCAAAAACTCTTTGACTAGTTCATCTTAGTAGCCAAATACTCCTGTTGTTTCATACAATTCACCATTGTCATTTCTATAGTAGTAAGGCGTATCAATGACCACATTGTCATCCTTATCTAGACCATCAAATGTTTCTGACATTCCCGGCACATATAATGATTTGAACTCATCATAAGTCAACTCGTTTAAATTTAAAGAACGGCGCAATTGGTTGCTGATTCTTAGTAGTTCTTGTTTCGAAATATAAAAAGTTGATAGATCGTCCACATACATATCATGCGCATGAAGCGTTTCTTGCGTAAAGTCAGAGACAGATGATAGGTAATTTTGCTGCAAGTCTATTAAGTCATTCATGGTCAGGTTGGTTCTTACATTATTTTCCAAGGTATCGAAAACACTTTGGTAGTTCATAATGGAATCCAAACTAATCGCTTTTTGTAAAATAGCCTTAATTACTTTTTGTTGGCGAACTTGACGGCCAAAGTCTCCATTAGGGTCTTCGTACCGCATACGAGAATAGGCCAAAGCAAACATGCCATCCAAATGCTGCTCCCCTACAGGAAAATGCAAATCATCAAAAGTAAAGTCAAAGTCATTGTAAATATCAATACCACCTATGGCATCGACAATCCCCTTCATACCATCCATACTCACTTCAACATAATAATCAATCGGTACTTGAAGTAAATTTTGCACCGTATTGATACTCATAGCTGCACCACCATAAGCATAGGCATGGTTAATTTTTTCATAGGTATTATGGCCTATAATTTCAGCATAGGTGTCTCTAGGCAAACTGACTAATGTTGTAGACTTGGTTTTTGGATTAATGGTTAGGACCAACATCGTATCCGTTCTTCCACCATCAGCTAAGGAACGAGACTCTTCTTCACCATAATCGACTCCTAACAATAGTATTGAAATTGGATCTGAAGATTTTGTTTTTACTTCCTTATCTCTAAGTGAGATGGTATCTACTTCATTATGAATAGCTTCCAACATATTGGAAAAACTTCCAAAGGCACGGAATAGGAAAAAGACAATTCCCGCTACGAAAATAAGAAGTAGACCTAAAAAAATACGCCGCTTTCTTTTCTTACGGTGTTTACGTTCAAGCTTTTGAGATTGACGTGACTCTACGTTTTTCATTTCATCCCTACTTTCACAAAAAAATAAAGGTCCATCCTTCTCTATATCATCTGCTTATTATACTAGATATCTCCGGCAATTGTAAAAGAGTATCTATTTTTTAACAAAGATTAATATTTACTAGAGAATTGGACCTTTATGGATGTTGCTCTTAATTGGATTCACTTGAAGACGGTACCTCTGTCGAAGATGAAGAAGGTACTTCTGGGATTGGTGCAGTTGAAGAACTTGAACTTGAAACTTCACTAGATTGAGGTGTCTCTGGTGCCTCATAAGAAGATGAACTTGAGTGGACCGAAGTATTTGATTGCGGCTGACTTGGTGCTACATAAGAACTAGAATCAACTTCTTGCCAAGTTGACGTTGAAGTAGACGAGGAAGAATATTCTGGTTGAACTTGGTTGACTTCCAATTCATAGGGTGAAGCAGAATCCGTATCAATAATTTGTGTTTTATCAACTTCAAAGATATTTAAATCACTCATGGTACTTGGTTGTAAGCCAAGTGTTGAACGTAGGAGATTACTTACGCGCAAGAGTTCTTCAGGTTGGATATAAAAATAGAAGATATTGTTAATCATCATGGCATCCCCTTGAATCGTTGCACTAGAGAAGTTGTTGATGCTAGATTGATATTTGGATTGGATAGACATGATTTCATTAAAGCTGAGGTTGGTCAAGACGTTGTTTTCGATAGTAGAAAGAATTGGTCCATAATTGGTTAAACTTTGTAGACTTAAGGCTTTTCTTAAGATGGCTTCTATAACCATTCTTTGGCGTTGCTGTCTACCATAGTCACCTTCTGGATCTTCGTAACGCATTCTAGAAAAGGCCAAAGCTCTCATTCCATCAAGTGTCACAGGTTTATCTTTTTCAAAAGGAATATCATCAAAAGTAAATGTTAACGGACTAGTGATATCAATCCCACCTACCGCATCAACAATCTCACTCAAACCTTTCATATTCACTACAATGTAATAGTCGATTGGAATATTCAACATTTTTTGAACAGTGTTGATAGACATCTCTGCCTTACCAAAAGCATAAGCGTGGTTTATCTTATCATAAGTATTATTTCCAGCAATTTCCACATAGGAATCACGTGGGATACTCACCATAGTGGTTGTTTGTTCTTTAGGATTAACGGTCAAGACAATCATGGTATCTGACCGCTCACCATCTTGCTCAACTGTCCGTCCACCAATCCCAGTATCTGTCCCCAATAACAGAACAGAAAACGGTTGAGAGGCTTCAATGTTGACGGAAGAGTCTCTTAACTTATTGGCATTCACTTCTGATTGAATTTTATTAAGGGAGTTTTGAACATCCAAATAGGCTTTGACCCCATATACTGTTCCAGCAAGAAGAACAATGGCAAGGAAGTATCCAATGTATCTCCAGATTCGCTTTCTTGATTTCTTTTTCTTTCTCTTTTCGATTCGACTTTCAAGTACTTCTTTATTTTTCAATCTCTTGACTCCTCTACTATTGTTTGAGCATCACAATTCTTCAACAGTATACTATTATTTTCACGCAATGAATAGCACTAAGCTATTACATTTCCTTAAATTTTCTTTACATTTTTATTGAAAATAAACTTACAATAAACTGATGTTCTTACTGAGAATGGTTTATTGCTATAAAGCCCTTATCTCTAAAACATAGCATTGGCATCAACTTGTACAACGACACTGAAGAATAGGGGTATGTAGAACCTATATACCATTATAATCATACATAGTTCAATATTACTTAAAAGAGCTACAAAAACCAAGAACTGATTTTTGTAGCTCTACTTATTGATTAGATTTAACCCCTATTTCTCTATTGTGAACCATCTGGTGAAAGAGGTGGTGTTTCTGCTGGGTTAGATGGGGCTTCTGGTTCAACCGGAGTTGATGGTTGTTCCGGCTCCACTGGCGCTGTGTTAGATGAACTTGATTCTACCGGCGGAGTTGGCGTACTTGAACTTGAATCAACTGGTGGTGTTGGAAGTGATGTTTCCGGCTCTTCATTTACTGATTGCTGATAAGCTGGCTCTTCATACACCGGAGGCTCATAAGCTGGCTCTACAGGAGCTTCTGGTTCAGGTGGAACTGGTTGACTTTCAGATGAGGATGAACTTGATGATTCCTCTTTAGCATTTTGAACAGTTCCCTCTTCTAAACGATCATCTTTACCAGGATTGGTTAAATCTGTTAAAGCCACAAAACCTAATTGTCCACGTAATAGGTTCGACATGTGTAGGAGCTCTTCATCGCTAATACCACGTGTTGTTGTGGTGCCATCGGTCGTTTCTGTGATCTTAATTTGTTCAAACACAACTTTCCCAAAGCTATTCTTGTAAAGAGTTTGAATACTACGCATTTCATCTAAGGACATATTAGTTTGAACTGTAGCTGTAAATGCTGAAAGGTACTTTTTATAGTTGAAAACATTAGACACTTGATTCAAACGATCTGCCGTATTAACAAAAATTTGAGCTTTCATATCAAGTAGACGTTGGCTATCGGCTGAATTACTACCTTTTGTTTTTAAGAGTTGACTTGCTTGTTGACCACTAATAACTTGCTTAGAACCTGGTGTATAGTTTACACCACCTATAGTTTGTGTTAATTCACTTGTAATTTCGACTCCACCCAAACTATCAATTAGTCCAACTGCATTCGCTTCATCCACAGCAACAAAAATATCAACTGGTATATTTAACAATTGTTGAACGGTCTGAATAACCAAATCTTCTTTTCCTTCATGGTATGCCTCTGCGATAGTAATCTTTTCATCGTGCCCTTCAATGCTTAATGACAAATCAGTTGGCAATTCAACTAAAGTCGTTTGATTTGTTTTTGGATTTAACGTCACAACAACCGCAGTTTCGGCTCTACGATTGGCATTTTTCTTGGTTAAAGGATCGCCTTCAACACCAATATATAGAAGTGAAATTTGATTTTGACCATCTACATTTAACTTCTTTTGACGTAAGCTTGATTTAGGAGTATTGACATAGACACTATATGCCCCACTGACAATACGTCCATAAACAGAGTACCCTACTGTAATTGCTACTATGCCAATAAAAACAAGCACTCCTAAAAAAATTAAGATTGCTTTTTTATATGGCAACTGTTTTTTAGCTCCTTTTTTTCCTTCTTTACTAAAACTTGAAACATAAAAAAGCGTGTCTAACCCTTGATATACCTAACTTTTACGCCATAAAAATAGCATGAACCTCTCCAAATTGGTAAAATAGAGTTATCAAAAAACCATCTACCAAGG
>NZ_JANHNZ010000003.1 GCF_024543085.1 Granulicatella seriolae | reverse complement strand
GTTTATCCAAAAATTGCCTAAGGCAACACAAAACCAGTTGAAAATGATTGCTTGAAACTAAATTTATGGTTCCTTTGCTTGATATTATGCGGTTTATAGGCATTTTTGATGTTTCAAGTTTTAATTTGTAATAATAAAACACCATATTATTATACATACATGAATTTATTTTGAGTGATTAGAAGGAGAGCAATTTATACAATTTGAGTTATTTAATTTAACGACTGAAAATATTTGACTATCATGTTAAATTATGTTAAATTTAATTTAACGAATTAGATTGGAGATGGTAACATGGAAACAGTAGCAAGAAAAATAGGAAATTCTGTAGGAGCAATTTTTCCGAAAGATATATCTCCGAAGGTGGGAGAAGCATTTACTATTTTAAAAATAGGAGAAACATATATATTAAAACCTAAGAAAGAAGATATTTTTAAGGATAAGAAAGCTTGGAATGGGTTCAGAGAATCTATTACTGATGAAGACTCCGAATGGGATACTATGAAGCTTGAAGGAAAGGAATACTAAGATGGATTATCCAAAACAAAAGGATATTATCTGGCTTGATTTTGATCCTTCGAAAGGTAAAGAAATAAAGAAACGCCGACCTGCATTAGTAATTAGTAAAGATGAATTTAATGAAAATACAGGTTTTTGTTTAGTTTGTCCCATTACTTCAACAAAGAGAAATTTTGCAACGTATATTGAAATAAAAGATCCTCAAAAAATAGAGGGTGAAGTAGTTACACATCAATTACGATCGGTGGACTATACGACAAGAAATATTGAAAAAATTGAACAATGTGATATGTTGACGTGGATTGAAGTGGTTGAAGTGATAGGCATGTTTATTTAGTAGGTAATATTGATAAAAAGAATAACTTGAACTTTTTGCCACGAAGGCAAAAAGTTCAAGTTATTTTATATTTTTTTGAAAAAGGGTTGCATTTTCTAAATCCATACCTTATAATATACTTATTCATGCTATCTAACAATCGCGTGAAGGGACGGCAAATCTTCGGATTTGTCGTTTTTTTATTTTCTATTTTAATCTAGGAGAAATAGTACTGATGATTAATTTTATTGATAACTACATAAAATCTATACAGAAAGACTACGCTAGAAGCACGATAAAACAAATACGTACTATCCTACATAGGTATGCTAGCCACACAGAACGAACAGGAAATTATAATCAAAAAACTTATCACTCATTTATTGAAAAATTAATGAAAACCTGCAATAAAAATACTATTGCTTATTATCAAAGAATTTTAAATAAATTCATGACAGAATTCAAGAATTCCTATCCAGAACAGAATGTCTATATTCCTTTTGAGGTACGTTCTTTTCAATACAATTCGACTATCCCTGACTTTTTTCTATACAGAGAATTAATGACAATCAAAGAACTTTTAACCTATTCTTTTGCGGTCGAAGAAATCTTTTTGTATTCATTGTGCCTGTATCAAGGTTTTTCTACAAAGGATATAAAAAATTTGAACTACAAACATTTTTGCTTTCAAACTTATGTTATTGATATGGATTATAGGATTGCAGTTTTATACAACGATCAAGTAATTTTACTAAAAGCTATTTTAATGAATCGATCCTTTTCAGAAACAAGTTTTTTCTTAAACCAAAATAGACGTGCTATGCAAGACTATAGCATTAGAAGAATTCTAAAAAAAATAGGGGAGATTAAACACCAAAATCTAACACCTAGAATTTTAAGGAATAGTTTTATTATTGAATCTCTAAACAGTGAGATAAGCGAAGCGGTTATTGTGGATTATCTAGGATTATCATCTATAAAAAATATTTGTCGCTACACGACAATCCAACAACTAATCTATTATCATTTTAACTGAGAAGCATATAACCAAAACAATAGACAGAAGAAATCCATTTATATCAAAACTAACACGAAAGAAATTCATATTTTCTTCACAAAAGACTTGAATTATTTTATTTGTATGTTATAATGTACTTGTTAGATAGCACAAGAATAAAATATATTCGAATCGCTATCTAATTACGAAGACGATGTTCTTTGAAAATTAGATATTTTTTGTGGTTTACGAAACCAAATTCAACATTCGAGCTGGTAACCTTCCCGAAATTCAACATATAACTGAAAAGATCAGGTACGAGCTATTCTATGTAGAAACATAGTGCTAGTGTTCTGAAAGATAGTTATAAGTTGTCAGTAAGGAACTTTGCGGAGACAAAATTATCCAAACTTGTAGGGAGTTTGCCAATGTTTTGATCGATGGAAAGAAATCGACAGTCAATTTATAGACATGAACTAATTAAACTGGAATTATAAGAAAATCCATATTAGAGATATAGTCATCAGACTATGAACATTCCATTTAATGAGACGCTCCAGCGACTTAAAAATAGTATATTAACTTTAACTAATAATTTAGACTCATTTTGCTCTTTTTAGTTTAGTAGAAAAGAGCAAAATGAGATTTTATATAACACTAATAAATCATACATACTACGGTGTAAATGAATTGTAGGATTAGGTTATTGGTTTCTGATAATAATACTATATTTGGTCTTATATTTTTTTACTTATATTTAGGTTTACATAATATATATTATACGAAGATATATATTTTATAAACACTCCCAACAAACAATCAGTTACTTCTATGCTCCTACACCTGTCTCTTAACTGATTTACATTACTTTGCACAAAAAAAGCTGCGAACTACCTTCACAGCTTCATACATACGATAGTCATTACTTATTATTTTTTACACCTTTAATCCGTTTATACTCACTTGAGATACTGTGTTGCATAATTGGGAAATGTTGTCTGATTTCTGGGCTTAATCGTTTCAACACAGTCATAGCTTGGTTGTAGGTTTCAACTTCTGTATAATCACCTTGAGCCAAATTCTTTGCTGTACGTTCATTTTTAATTCTAGTGATACTGGTTTGCTGCCATTTGATAATTTGAAAAACGATAAAAGCTGTGATAACTAGTTCTACAGCAATAATTACAATGCTAATCATTAATTTTCTTCTCCCTCTTGTTCTTGTGAATTTAATTTCGAACTGTGAAAGACTTCTTGAAGGTTTTTGAGCGCTCGACCTAGAGCTTCACCTTCCTCTTCTTCATCAACAAATTCTGTATCTAAGACTGCCTCTAATTCTGATACACGAGTATTGATTTTTTTCAAATAGTTATCATCTTTCATGGGAATATTTTCTAACTTTCGTTCTTTTTGAATGAGTGAATAAGTCTGCCAAAGATATGGTAAGAGAATGATAAATGGCAAAATATATAATAATGTATTTCCTGGTAATAATGGCATGTGTCTGGACTCCAATCCTAAATGAAATGTAATTTTATTATATCATTCTCTGAAAACAGTTACAAGGTGGGGTCAATACTCCCTCTCCTATCATGTTAAAAAACCTAGTAGCTTCTATGGTGACAACAGAAGCTACTAGGTATGAAGTTCGTTACTATTCTGTTTTCAAGCTCCTACAAGGGATTCTAGTAGGTCTGGGCGGAAACCAAAGAATGGTTCTATTCCTTCAGCAACGATGACTGGAAGTGATTGGAAACCTAATTCTTGAACTTCAGCTAATGCTGCTTCAGATTCAATTACATCTTTTGTTTCAAATGGAATATCGTTATCCATGAAGAATTGTTTGGTAAAGTTGCATTGCATGCAGTTTGGTTTAGAATATAAAATAACATTTTTTTGTGTCATTGAAATCGTCCTTCCTCTTATTAAGTACATGTATAATCATACAACATAATCCAAAACAAAACAACTACATATAGTTAACATTTTAAATTATTTTATTTATCCATCTATATATAGTGTGTCTAAAGCACTAGACAAGCTCTTAATCATAAACAGATACATCAAAACCATGATCAGTAACGTAGTCAGGACGTTCCCAAATACCAATAAATTCTTTTTGTGCTTTTGCTTGGGATTCTAACATTTGTGGAACAAGAGTCACGCTTGGTTTGTGTTGATACGCAGCGTTGACGAGTCCCTCTTCCAACAAGATATCCTGCAATAAGCAACCATCTACATAGACATATAAGAGTGCTCGTCCATAAGTATCTGTGTATGGTCCTAAGTCAAATGAAGCTTCAATGACTTTTGCTTTAGACAATAATTCCTCAGTACGTTCTTTAGCTTTTTGAGCCCATGGTTGTGCTGGTTTATCTGCTTTTGCAGTTTCAGGAGCATTCACGACTAATAAACGAACTTTAAATGATTTGCCTTCAAAACTAAGGCGAAAGGTATCGCCATCTGATACCGATACAAAATGGAATGGGTATCGAGTCGATTTTTCAAACACAGAAAAATCTTTGCCATCAAATGCCTTGACTTGGTGGCTTGTGCCAGTAGTTGTTAGGTCAGAATTAGAGCCTTGATCTTTATCTGTAAAAATGGGTAGACGACTTAAGACAAAGGCAATAATTAGTACCAGAATTATAGTTGGATAATGATTGTTTTTAAATAAATTAGCAAATAGATTGGGTACGATATTATCTTTCATATGCCTACCGCCTTCTACAAGTATTTTTACACAAATGTATTATTTTTATGAGAGAGTTTTTGTCTCATTTAATAAGTAGCTCTTAAAACGTTTAAAGAAAAAGTTCATAATTGGGGCAAAAATAATAAAACCGATAATGGTCCCCTCTCGAATAGTTAGATCTGTCTTAAAGATATAAGTCAAGACTAAGATAATAACAATTAGAATGCCATCTAAAGCCTGTCTTAGCTTGGCAAAGTCTTTCTTAAGGTAATCTGCAATCACCATAACTGTTGGTTCTAAAGGCATACTCACATAATTAATAGCAAGCATGAGTGCAATGGAGACAGCTACTAGCACCTGTCCACTTAAAAACATAATTAAACGTACAATGTAATTGTCTGGTATAAAAGAACCTAGAATATTGTATAGGAAAAAGTTGATAATATAGCCTAAAACAAATGCTGCAACTAACTGAAGTAGACGTCTAACTTCAAAATTCTTTCGTAAAAATAAGAGCTGAATTAGTACACAGACCGTATTGACAATAATAGTCATGGTACCTACTTTTATAGAAACAATATTCGCCAAAGTTGTCGCAAAGGCATCATAACTAGACATACCGATATCTGCTTTTACTGATAATGCAACGCCTGCACCGACACCAACTAGTCCTAGAACAACTAAAAGAACATTTCGTAAGCTTTTGTTCATTTTTGACCTCCTTTTAATATATGCCAAATCATTATACCTAATCTACCAATGAAAGTCTAATAGGATTCTGATTAAGATATTAAAAGGAAGAGATATTTCATTAATAACATAGAAAGAAATGGGACTAGTTTAGTCTTGTATTGTGTTTGGATCTTCAAGTCACCCATTTACCTATTTGACATTCGATAGGATAGGAAAAAGTCTATAGTACGATAAAACAAAAGAGTTTCCGAGAAATGTAGCAGGTTCGATTTCTGGTACATTTCTCGGAAACTCTTTTGTGATTTAGAAATACATGCTAACTTTATGGACTTTTGTTCAGTTGTAAAAAGATTATAACAGGTACCTTATCGTTCTCTATAACTTGGCTTGTAATGCCTTTTTACCTATATCGGTACGGTAAAAAGTATGTGGAATGGCAGTATCTTGTAGGTAGCTATAGACTCGTTGTTGAGCTTCTTCAATCGTATCCCCTTCTGAACCGACTAGAAAAAGTCTTCCTCCCTTAGCGTTAAAATGGGTATCATCAGTCCCCTTAGTGACGCCCGCTGCAAACAACTGTAATTGACTACCGTTTGGTACTTGAAGAGTCCCCAATGAAAAACCTGATTCATAGCTGTTAGGATATCCCTCAGCCGCAACCACTACTCCAAGGCTAACACCGTGTGATTTCCATTTTATAGTGGGGTTATAGCCACTTAAGATATCGCTAATAATCTTTGCTAGGTCGCTGTCTAATCGTTGTAGGACCACTTGTGTTTCAGGGTCGCCGAATCGAGCATTGAACTCAATCACTTTAATGCCTTCTTTCGTTACCATTAGTCCAACATAAAGAACACCATGATAAGGACTTCCCTCTTCCATCAAGCCCTTAATCAACGGTTGCACAACCTTCTTCATAGTTTCATCAATGATTTCTTGTCCGTAGTGTGGCACCGGAGAATAGGCACCCATTCCACCTGTATTTGGTCCTAAATCGTTGGTAAAGGCACGCTTATGGTCTTGAGAAATACCTGCAAAATAGGCTTTATCCTCATCAACAAAGGCAAAAATAGAAATCTCTTCGCCTTCAAGAAACTCTTCTACAAGAACTACAGCTTCTTGGTTACTTCCCTTATAGCTTTCATCTATCAGCATGCTAGACAAGGCTTCCACAGCTTCATCCATATCAAAAGCCACAACTACACCTTTCCCAGCAGCCAACCCATCTGCTTTAATCACAATAGGTAGTCCGACCTTCTCTATATAAGCTTTTGCCTCTTGAAAATCGATAAAAGTAGCTGATGTTGCGGTTGGAATCTTGTACTTATGCATTAACTGCTTAGCAAAGTCTTTAGAGTATTCAATTTTTGCGGCAGCTTTAGAGGGGGCAAAAACTTGTAGACCGGCCTCATAAAAAGCATCACTAACACCATGAAACAAAGGGATTTCTGGTCCGAAAAAGGTCCATGCGATTTCTTGTTCTTGTGCAAAAGCAACAAGTGATGTAGCGTCTGTTTCATCAATATCAACTATCTGAATGCCATCAAGTACCATTCGTGCATTCCCTTTGGCACAGTAGACTGCTTTAACTAGAGGCGATTCCAACAATTTTTTGGCAATAGCATGTTCCCTACCGCCGCTCCCAATGACTAAGAGTTTCATCTACTTCCTCCTTAAATACTAACTGTTTTTAATGTCTAAAATGTCTTACAGACGTTTTAATCATAGTCATATTGTGTTTGTTGGCCATATCGATTGACTCTTGGTCTCTGATACTACCACCAGGTTGAATAATAGCCTTTATTCCATATTCTGCTGCCAAAGCCACCGTGTCATTCATTGGGAAAAAGGCATCAGAAGCTAAGACCGCCTTGCTTAAATCAGCACCACTTGCTTTGGCTTGTTCTAAGGCAATCTTGGCTGCCCCTACTCGATTCATCTGTCCGGCACCAATTCCTAGAGTTTGCTTTTCGTTGCTGATAACAATAGCATTCGATTTTACATGTTTTACCACTTTCCAAGCAAAATCAAAAGCATCAAGTTCATCTTTAGTGCTTGCTCGGTCAGTCATCAGTTGCCATTCTACTTTATGTTCTGTTAGATTCCAATCTTGGTCTTGCACCAAGACACCACCTAAAACCGATACAAATTCAGGCTCCTTACTATTATCTATTGAAAAATCTAATGTTAATAGGCGTATATTTTTCTTTTTCTTCAAAATATTCAAGGCTTGATCTTCGAAACTTGGAGCTAGTACAATTTCTAAAAAGATATCAGATAGTGCTTGGGCTAAATCTTTTGTAACCGGACGATTAATAGCGACAATCCCACCAAATATGGATACTGGGTCAGCTTGGTAACATCTATCAAAGGCTTCTTCAATCGTTTCCGCCTGTCCAACACCGCAAGGATTCATGTGCTTTAAGGCCACAGCAGTTGGGCCCGTAAATTCACGAATCAAGCGTAGAGCTGCATCAGCATCTTTTATATTGTTATAAGAAAGCTCCTTGCCATGTAATTGTTGCGCATTGGCTAATGAATAAGCTGGAGGAATAGGACTAGTATAAAAGGCCGCTTTTTGTTGGCTATTTTCTCCATAACGAAGCACTTCTTTTAAGCCAAAACTTAAGGTTAATGTTTCAGGATTTTCTTCATGCACTTCTTTCGTCAAATATTCGGCAATCAAAGCATCATAAGCAGCAGTATGACGAAAGACTTTTGCCGCTAATTTCTTGCGTGTTTCTATGCCTGTTGTTCCACTTACTTTTAATTCCTCCAGAACAGCACTATAATCCTTAGGGTCTACAAGAACGGTCACAGAGGCATGATTTTTAGCGGCAGAACGCAACATACTTGGCCCGCCGATATCGATATTCTCAATAGCTTCTTCATAAGTAACAGATTCTTTAGAAATGGTTTCCTTAAAAGGATACAGATTCACTATAACTACATCAATTGGCTCAATCTGGTGTTCCATAATAGCACTCATGTGGCTATCTAAGTCACGCCGAGCTAAAAGTCCGCCATGAATGGCAGGATGTAAGGTTTTTACTCGTCCATCCAACATTTCTGGAAAATTGGTTACTTGATCAATGGCAATACATGGAATGTCATTTTCTTCTAAATATTTCTTTGTACCACCTGTAGAAATAATATCTATATTCAAAGCGCGTAATGCTTTAGCAAAATCCACAATACCTTTTTTATCGGAAACACTAATTAATGCTCGTGTCATAAGTCCTCCTTGTCTTCAATTGATTGATATAATCTTGAATGGTTTTAGAATAGAGACGGTGTTCAATCCCATGTATCTTTGCTTCTAAAGTGGCAAGGCTATCTGTAGATAAGATTGGTAGCTTTTCTTGAGCTAGTATTGGCCCAGAATCCACGCCCTCATCTACTATGTGAATGGTTACCCCGGTTTGATCTACCCCCGCTTCAAAGGCATCTCTTATCCCCTGTTTACCTGGAAATGCTGGCAAATATGACGGATGAATGTTGAGAATGCGTTTTGGAAATGCCTCTAACAAGGTTGAACCAACTATCCTCATATAACCTGCCAAAATGATAAGCTCAACCATTTCCTTATCTAGCTGGGCAATAATCGCTTTTTCATACTCTTTTTTAGAAGAAAATGTTTTAATATCAAAATAATAGATGGGAATGCCAGCATCTTTAGCCCGCTGATAGATTCCTGCATCTTTTTGATCACAGATAACACAAGCAATATCAGCAGAAAGTTCCTTGGACAAAATAGCTTCTTGAATAGCAGAAAAATTTGAACCATTTCCACTGGCAAATACAGCTAATCTCATAAGATGGCCTCAGTAGTAGTAATCTGTGACGGAGTTTTAGAAATGGTTTGCCCAATGACATAGGCGGGACTAGCAAGGTCAGACAGAATTTCTAAAACTTCTGCTGCCTTATCAGACCCAACAGCAATAACCATACCGATTCCCATATTAAAGGTTCCGTACATTTCTTCTAGTGTAAGTTGTCCCTCTTCTTGTAAGATCTCAAAAATAGGTAGCATTGGCCAAGAGCCTAAACTTATCTTGGCACTAATATCTTCTGGTAGCATACGTGGGATATTCTCAATAAAGCCTCCACCAGTAATGTGAGCGACGCCTTTGATTAATCCTAGTTCATGAACGGCCAAGACTTCACTAACATAGATTTTTGTAGGCGTTAGCAGTTCTTCTCCCAAAGTCCGTCCTTCTAATTGAGGAAAATGATGAGATAGGTCATAGCCCTTATCCTTAAAGAATAATTTGCGAACCAAGGAATAACCATTTGAATGAATGCCGCTTGAAGGTAAACCAATAAGGACATCGCCTTCTTTTATCGTATTTCCTTGAATTAATTCATCTTTTTCAGAAGCCCCAACTGTGAATCCTGCTAAGTCAAAATCATTGTCCGCATACAAATCAGGCATCTCAGCTGTTTCTCCACCAATTAAGGCTGCCCCTGCTTGAACACAACCATGAGCTACACCAGCAACAATTTGTTCGACAATTTCTGGATTATTTTTACCAACCGCAATATAGTCAAGAAAGAATAATGGTTTTGCACCTTGAGCTACTACATCATTGACACACATAGCAACACAATCGATGCCTATTGTGTCGTATTTTTCTTCTTGTATCGCTAGTAGAATTTTGGTACCAACACCATCTGTTCCAGAGACTAGTACGGGGTGTTTGTAATTTAAAGCACCTAAGTCGAAAAGACCACCGAAGCCGCCAAGCGCTCCTATAACACCCTTTTGATAAGTAGATTTGACATGTTTTCGAATACGTTCAACTGTTTCATAACCGGCATGAACGTCTACACCAGCATTTTTATAAGCATTAGACAAGAGCTTTCCTCCTTTTTTCTAAGTGTGCTAATTGAATTGGAGTTAGATTGGCAAAAAAATCTTTTTCATAGTCATATAAGCCGGCAGAGTAATCGCCATTAAAACATTCCATACATAAGCCTTTATAAGGTGCATCGAAAGATAATCCGATGGCATCAATAAGGCCAGCTTCGCTCAGAAATCCTAAGGAATCAGCACCTATATATTGACAGATTTCTTCAAGACTTTTATTAGCAGCAATCAACTCACTTGTAGTAGAAATATCAATCCCGTAAAAACTTGGGAATAGTAAAGGTGGAGAAGCAATTCGCACATGAACTTGATTGGCCCCAGCTTCTTTAAGAAGTTTTACAATTCGCAAAGAAGTCGTTCCTCTAACGATAGAATCATCCACCATAACAACATTTTTCCCTTCAACCACACCTTTTACAGCAGATAGTTTCATGCGAACTCCTTGTTCACGCAACTCCTGTGTCGGCTGAATAAAGGTACGAGCGATATATTGGTTCTTCACCAAGCCCATTTCATAGGGTAAGCCGCTTTGTTCAGCGTAACCACTTGCTCCTGAGAGAGAAGAATTTGGTACCCCTATGACGATGTCAGCTTGAGGGCAAGGACATTCCAAGGCCAAATGTTTTCCAGAACGCTTGCGAGCGGTATGCACGTTAACCCCAGCAATATCCGAGTCTGGTCTGGCAAAATAAACATATTCCATGGCAGCAATGGATATCATGGTATCTTTAGTATAGGATTCCACTCGAATCCCCTGCTCAGAAATGACAACATATTCTCCAGCATTCACGTTCCTGACAAATTTAGCCCCAACTGTATCAATAGCACAGGTTTCGCTAGCTAGGACATAAGAGCCATTTTTCATCTGACCGATAGCTATTGGGCGTAAAGAATTGGGATCCACTGCTCCATAAAGACAGTCTTTGGTTAATAAAAGATAGGTAAAGCCGCCTTTGATCTTGCAAAGACTTTCTTTTAATTGTTCCTCAAAAGTAGTTTTCGAACTTCGGCGTATCAAGTGCATTAAGACTTCCGTATCAGATGATGAATGAAAGATTGCCCCATCTTCTTCTAGCTCCTTGCGAAGTTGTTTAGCATTGATAATATTACCATTATGGCAAACACCAACACTCATATCATAAAAATGAAATAGAAAGGGCTGAATATTTTGAATGCTATTATTACCAGATGTAGCATAGCGAACATGCCCAATAGCACGAGAACCTGTCAAATTCGTTAAGTTTTGTGAATCCTTAAATACTTCAGCAATTAAACCTAGACCTCGATAACCACGTAGAGCAAGATGGTCTCCGGAAACAATACCAGCGCCTTCTTGACCGCGGTGTTGCAAACTGTGTAAGCCAAAATAAGTAACGCGGCTAGCATCTGGGTGATTCCAAATACCAAACACACCACACTCTTCGTTTAAACTTTTTGTTTCAGCAAACAAGGAATTGCCTCCTCCCAGAGTTCTTGGATTTCTTCAACTGCTACCGTAAAACTTTCCTGATTGGTTTGAATACTTAAATGACCATCATCAGTGACTTGTCCAATCTTTTTAAGATGGTCGCCAAATAATTCTTTCATTGTTTGGTAGTTTTCAGGACTGCTACTTAAAATAAAACGGGATTGTGTTTCACTAAAGAGATAGCTGTTAGGCATGTCCACTTGAACCTTTGCCCCCAGTTCAGTGTCAAAGACAGATTCTGCTAGTCCGATAGCTAGTCCTCCTTCAGACAAATCATGTGCTGAGTTGATTAGACCTTGCTTGATGGCTTTAAGCACCTGGTTTTGAATTTCCTTTTCATAGGCAAGGTCAAAATCCATTAATTTTCCCTCTATTCTACCCAATTCCATTTTTTGTAGTTCTGAACCATTAAAATCCGCTTTGGTTTGTCCAACTAGATAGATAAAGTCTCCTGCACACTTAAAGCTACTAGTTGTGATATGGTCTAGGTCTTCTATTAAGCCAACCATACCTATCATGGGTGTTGGGTACACGGCTTCACCATTGTATTCGTTGTATAAGGAAACATTTCCAGAAATAACAGGAGTGTTTAAGACTTGGCAAGCACTTGATATTCCATCAACAGACGTGCTCAGTTCCCAAAAAATTTCTGGTTTATCAGGATTGCCATAGTTCAAGCAATCCGTGATGGCTAATGGCTGTCCACCAGATGCCAAAATATTTCTAGCAGCTTCTGCAACGGCTATCTGACCCCCTATTTCAGGGTTCAAATATAGGTAACGGCTATTGCAGTCCGTTGTCATGGCTAAGGCTTTACGGGTTCCACGGATACGGATAACTGCCGCATCACTTCCTGGACCAACTACAGTGCTAGTTCTCACCATAGAATCGTAAGTTTGATAAATAGACTTTTTAGAGGCTAGACTGGCTTGTTGTAAAAGAGCTTTTAAGGTATCAAGAGGATGATTTTCTAAGGGCTGGTACTCTTCCATCTCTTGAAAGGCTTGAATCCGTTCTGGTTCCTTCATTGGCTTATGATAAACTGGTGCGTCTTCCGCTAAAGCATCTACTGGTAGATCTGCAACCAATTTTCCATGATGGTATAAGCGATAATTACCATCATCTGTTACGTAACCAATGGCCACTGCATCCAAATCATATTTTTTAAATAGGTCAATAATTCTATCTTCATGCCCTTTTTTAATACAAAGTAGCATCCGTTCTTGAGACTCGGATAACATCATCTCATAAGGGGTCATGTGACTTTCTCTTTGTGGCACATGGTCTAGGTTTAAGACTAGGCCCGAACCAGCTTTTGATGCCATTTCAGATGAGGAAGACACTAGTCCTGCTGCTCCCATATCTTGGATACCGACTAAAATATCTTGGTAGTCCTTAATGAGTTCTAGGCAAGCTTCCATCAATAGCTTCTCCATAAATGGGTCACCCACTTGAACAGCTGAACGTTGGCTTTCTTGCTCATCATTGAATTCCTCAGAGGCAAACGTTGCTCCATGAATGCCGTCTCGACCGGTTTTAGCACCCACATACATAATGGTATTGCCGACACCTTTGGCTTGACCTTTTTGGATGTCCTCTTGGTTGATTAATCCAACACACATAGCATTGACTAATGGATTGCCTTTATAACAAGGGTCAAAACTTGTTTCGCCACCTACTGTAGGGATTCCGATACAGTTACCATAGCCAGAAATTCCTGCAACAACTTCTTCAAAAATGTATTTTGTTCGGTCATTATCTAGTTCACCGAAACGTAAGGAATCTAGAATAGCGATTGGTCTAGCTCCCATGCTGAAAATATCACGTATAATACCGCCAACTCCTGTAGCTGCACCTTCATAAGGTTCGATAGCTGAAGGATGGTTATGGCTTTCCGCTTTGAAAACAACCGCTTGACCATCACCAATATCTACAACACCCGCTCCCTCACCCGGACCTTGTAGAACTTGTGGCCCAGATGTTGGAAACTTGCGTAAAACGGGTTTGGAATTTTTGTAAGAACAATGTTCACTCCACATAACAGAAAATAAGCCTGTCTCTGTAAAGTTAGGCTGACGGTTTAAGATGTTTTTTTCGATTAGATGGTATTCTTCATCACTCAATCCCCATTGACGGTAGAGACCAGTGTCTTTGATTTCTTTTGGACTAGGTTCTTGAAAGCTCATGCCTCTATCAACTTCCTTTCTTCATATGCTGCGACCATAGATTGGAATAGCTTTAACCCATCCCTTGAGCCAAGTAGTTCCTCAACGGCTCTTTCCGGATGGGGCATCATACCACAAACATTACCTTCTTTATTAATGATTCCAGCAATATCACTGACAGAACCATTTGGATTGCCCTTATAGGTGAAGACAATTTGATGGTTAGCTTGCAGTTGTGCTAATGTTTCAGAATCACAGTAGTAATTTCCTTCGCCATGAGCGATTGGTAGGGAGATTTCCTCTTGGTCTTGATAGGCACTAGTAAAAGCGGTATTCGCATTGCTAACAATTAATTTTTGAGGTTTGGAAATGAATTTCAAGCTTTGGTTACGTCGTAAGGCTCCAGGTAAGAGGCCTGCCTCTGTTAAGATTTGGAATCCATTGCAGGTTCCAAAAACGAGTTTGCCTTCTTGAGCAAAACGAACTACTTCTGACATGACATTAGAAAATCGAGCAATAATGCCGCAACGCAGGTAGTCCCCGTATGAAAACCCTCCTGGTAGTAGGACAGCATCAAAGCCTTCTAAGCTAGTCGCTCTATGATCTACATATTCAGCATCGTGTCCTAATACATCTCTGACAGCTGTCAGTAGATCCATATCACAATTAGAACCAGGAAAAACAATTACAGCAAACTTCATTGATTGATTCCCTCCTCAATAACTTGGAAGTGGTAGGATTCCATGACCACATTGGCCAATAATTTATCACATATTTCTTCAATAACTTGTTCAACCGGTTCTTCATCTTCATTGACCAGTATTTCAAAGTATTTACCAATTCGAATATCTTCAATAGAGTCATATCCTAAACGATGGACAGCTCCTTTTACAGCTTCTCCTTGAGGGTCCAAAACTGAATCTTTATACATAACAGTTACAAGTACTTTTTTCATGCCTAGTCTCCTTATTTTTGATAGATTTGATGTGAAATTTTTATAATGCTTGAATGCGATTGAGAACTTCTTGATAAACAGAAACAAGGTCGCCTAAATCTCTTCTATAAACATCCTTGTCCAAATGTTCGTGACTATTTTTATCCCATAAACGGCAGGTATCTGGGGAAATTTCATCAGCTAGGACAATATTACCATCTTGGTCCTTGCCAAATTCTAGTTTGAAATCTACTAAAATAATATCCAATTGCTTGAAATAATCTTTAAGGCTTTCATTAATAGCTAGTGTCATTTCTTTAATAGTTGCTATTTCTTTGAGGCTAGCTATTGCTAAAAATGCCACATGATCTTCATTGATAAATGGGTCATCTAAGGCATCAGACTTGTAATAGAATTCAATAATTGGTTTGTCTAGAGGAATCCCCTCTTCAATACCAAATCGCTTTGAGAAACTTCCAGCAGTAATATTTCGTAAGACAACCTCTATCGGAATAATAGTTAGTGCCTGCACCAATTGTTGGGTTGGGCTAACCTCTTCTACAAAATGGGTCTTATGCCCTTTTTGGTTAAGGTATTGATAAATATGGGCACTAATCTGATTGTTGAGCATTGCTTTTCCTTCAACAGTATCTTTTCTAAGACCATTTAAAGCAGTTGCTTGATTGAGATATTCAACTAATAAAATATTTTCTTGCGTCGTTTGAAATAGTTTCTTTGCCTTTCCACTATAAATCTCTGCTAACTTTTCCAAATCACAGCCCTCTTTCTCTTTAAATACGAACATTATTTTATAAGAACTATAGTTTCGTTCGGTTTCATTGTAACACACTCAAATATATTTACAAGTTTTGCAAGGGATTTTGACTTTTAAAATTTCATGAGAAAAGCCCTATCTTGATGCGGTCTAATGACCAACAACAAGATAGGGCTTTCTTATATCCCGAAACAAATCCATGAGATAAGCAATACTGAAATAATACTGTATAAGGAACCGATTAAATAATATTCCGCAAAAGCAGGGCTTTCTGAAATTTTATTGTAACGTGCAATTGATTTTGCAGTAAAGACCAAGCCAATGGCAGCAAACTGACCCAGAATTATTAATATTCCCATGGCAATACGCTCTAAACTTCCAATGGTTGCTCCAGCTCCCACTATCGTTTCCTCTTCCTCAGACGCTTTAGTCTTAACGCTTTTTAGATTATCCGGCTGGTATTTAGTGAAAAGAACTTTAAAGAGAATATTGATTGGCTTAGTGATGAGAATAAAGAATAAAAGAAAGGTCGGAATCTGGTAAAAATAACTATTGATTTCGAAAAAACTTGTACTCATTAACCAGAAATATAAACCAATAATCGCAACCAAGTGTAAGGCTTGGTCAATTAAAAAGGCATTTCGTTCCCAATTATAATTTGCTTTTATAGACCTATCGGCTTTTCTATTTTTGGTGAAGAAAAACTTACTGCTGTCTAACAGAACATGTGCTAATCCAACTGCTAAAAAATAAGCAGCATATTTTTGGAAGAAAATGCTGAGTATGAGATAGCCTAATCCTACTATTAAGAGATGATGCACTAAGCCTTTGTGGCTTGTTTTCTTAGTTTCAGCCATTTGGGGTGACTGTAATTGAAAATCCACTAAAAAATGCACCGCTAGACTAATGGTTACTATTGGATAGGCATTCAAATAGTCTGATAGTAGATACGTCATGTATTCTTCTCCTCCTCATTTGCAAAAAAACTAACCAATTGAGCAGCCAAATGGTTCATGGTACGAAGATATAGTTTAATGCCACTCGATTTCAATCGCTTGGTAAAGGCAGAATCCGATAGATTCATGGATTTAGCAACAACACTTTGGTCAAATCGCTCTTGATAGATATTCAAGTCTAAAATAGCTTGAAAAGTTTCCTGCTGACTAAAAACCCAGCGAGACTTAATAAATTCTGTCAAGGCCAGTTGAATAGTGATAGATTGGTCAAAATTGGAATGGCCTGATTCAAAAGCGATTGTACTAGTTCCATAATCATCATTGTCATGAATATAGTTGATCGCTTTTCTAGCGTTCCAATATGCGGGTCCATCCGCTCCAATACTTTGTCTAGGATTAATGGCCGTAGTTATTTCTCCCACCCCAATCCCAAAACGAAGTGCACTGAGCTTAAATTCATTTTTAATGTAATCAATAATCTGAAAAACAGAAGAGGATATTTTTAGTAAGCCTTGAAATTCATCACCGATTGTAATGGTAAAGTTGGATAAAATGATTTCCTGATGACGTATATTAACCTCTTCTAGGATATTTTTTAACTTTTTCTGAGCCAACTCACGGTTTTCAATTTTTTTGGAGTCAATCATATCCCCTATAATAGCAATACATAACATAGTCTCACCTCCTTATTATTTCCATTATAATGGACAAAACCAGAAATGTCTATTAAAACGGACAATGTTATAAAACTAATTTCCTTTATAATGGAAAATAATAGTTTTTGCCGTTATAAAGGAAATTTGTTAACCAATATCCTTCTAGCACTAAGATATAAAGAGTTTCCAGCTCCTTTGTCGAAAATAAGAGCTATAGGCATAGAGGAAGGCACAAAATTCATAATCATTAATATCTATTTTTTTAATCACAAAAAAGTTTTGCAAAAAAGGTTATCAGAAATAACGGTAGAAAGCTAAGCCAGTGAGACTTAGGCTCACGGCGGTGCCACCGTTCTCATTTCTGATAACCTTTTTCGCAAAATTTATTTGTTTAAACAGCAGCATGGACTTCTTGCTCAGCCTCTTTGCAGCATAGGAGTTGAAAGCTTGTATACGAAAGATCTTGCAAATACTTACCCCACCTTATCCTCAAGATAGAAGGTAAAGCCTTCCCCAATAACCTGTTTGACATCAGTAATAATCACAAAAGCTGTTGGGTCAATTTCATGAATAATCCTTTGAATAGGCATTAATTGAAGTCGGTTAACAATTAGATATAAAACTTTCTTATCTTCCTTAGAATAGAAACCAGCTCCATCTAAAACCGTAATCCCTCTTCCAACCGTTTTCTGGATAGCATTACCGATTTCCATATGTTGTTTGGAGATAATCATAATCGATTTCTTGGGATTAAATCCTTCAAGAATGAAATTAATCATTTGACTGGCAATAAAGAGCATAATCAAGGTAATAATGGCACGTTCAAGTCCGATAATAAAACTTAAAGGAGTCACAATAATAACATCAATCAAGAGTAGTGAAAACGATACATTCCAGCCCAGATATTTCTTAGCTAACATAGCCAAAATATCACTTCCCGCTGTCGTTCCATTACCTAACATCACAATCCCTAAGGCAAGACCAGTTGCACAACCAGCAGCCACAGCAGCAACCACAGGAGATGATGGCACAAATTCATACCAATTCTTTGTCAGACTCAAGAAAAAAGACATAGAAATGACTGAGACAATAGTATAAGCAATAGTGGCTTTCTCCAAATAGCGATAACCAATAATTAACAGAATTGAGTTAAAAATAAAAGTGGTAATAGCCGGACTCCAACCGAGCGTATAAAATAAAAGCAAGCCTATCCCTGTTACGCCACCCTCACCAAAATGATTGGGAATAACAAAAGCGTTGATTCCGAATGAAAAAATAAATGAGCCAATAATAACTAAAGACATGGAGATGAGTGTTTTTCGATTAAACATATGCATTTCGTCCTTTTCTTAAAGATGACTCAAGATTGATTACCATCATAAGAATAGCAATCAATCTTGAGTCTATAACTATAATAGCATTTCTTTTACTAGTTATGCTATCTAATTGTTGTAATTTTAAAAAATAATGGGTTTCAAGCAGGTGCTACAATGCCAACACGGTCAAAGATGGTATCCACTTGACTAAGGTGATAGTGGTAGTCAAAGGCATCATCCAAATCCTCCATAGTTAACACTGACATAATTTGAGCATTCTTCTCTAATAATGGTCTGAATTGCACCTGATTATCCCACGCCTCTGCTGTACAAGGCTGGATCAAGTCATAGGCTTCTTCCCTACTCATTCCCTTATCAATTAGTTTTAAGAGAACACGTTGGCTGTAAATCAAACCAAATGTGGCATCCATATTACGCAACATATTCTCAGGAAATACAGTCAAATTCTTAACGATATTTCCAAAACGGTTCAACATATAGTTTAAAAGTGTCGTGCTATCTGGTAAAATAATTCGTTCAGCTGACGAATGAGAAATATCTCTTTCATGCCACAAAGATACATCCTCATAAGCAGTTATCATGTAACCACGAATAACTCGAGCTAAACCGACCATGTTTTCAGAGCCAATTGGATTACGTTTGTGAGGCATAGCTGAAGACCCTTTCTGTCCCTTAGCAAAGAACTCTTCCACTTCACGAGTTTCTGATTTTTGTAACCCTCTGATCTCAGTAGCAAATTTCTCAATACTTGTAGCAATTAGGGCAATAGCTGCCACATATTCCGCATGTAAATCACGTGGAAGAACTTGTGTAGAAATATCTTGTGCCCGGATACCTAATTTGTCACAAACGTAGGCTTCAATTTGTGGTGGGATATTGGCGAAAGTCCCTACAGCTCCACTAATTTTTCCTGCTTCAACCCCTTTAGCAGCGTGTTCGAAGCGTTCGATATGCCGTTTGATTTCAGAATACCAAAGGGCTAATTTTAAGCCAAAGGTTGTTGGTTCTGCGTGAACCCCATGCGTTCGTCCCATAGTAACTGTGTATTTATGTTCCAATGCTTTGGCAGCAAGAATATCTAAAAAGTTTTGTAAATCGGCACGTAAAATGTCATTGGCTTGCTTTAATTGATAGCCATAAGCCGTGTCTACTACGTCTGTACTAGTTAAACCATAATGAATCCACTTGCGCTCATCCCCTAGAGATTCTGAAACAGCTCTAGTAAAAGCCACCACATCATGTCTGGTTTCTTGTTCGATCTCTAAAATACGATTGATGTCAAAAGAAGCATTCTGACGAATTTTTTCTACATCTTCACTTGGTATTTCACCTAAAGAAGCCCAAGCTTCATCAGCAAGAATTTCAACTTCTAGCCATGATTGGTAACGGTTCTCATCTGACCAAACGGCAGCCATTTCTGGTCTAGTATAACGACTTATCATTTTAATTATTCCTCCAAATTCTAGTATCATCAATTTCTTTCAGTGTGGTTTGAATACAATCAGTTAGTATAGTAATGTGCCCCATTTTTCGGTTGTATTTACCCTCTTTTTTTCCATAATCATGAAAATGCCAGTTGGGTTTATGTGTTTTTAATTCAAAAACTTTTTCTTGATCTTGCCCTAAAACATTGACCATAATCACGGATTTCAGTAATTGGATGTTTGGCATAGAAAGACCTAAAACAGCCTGAATTGATGTGTCAAATTGTGAAAAATTGCAAGCTTCAATGGAATAGTGTCCTGAATTATGTGGTCTGGGTGCTAACTCATTAATAAAAATAGTTTCCTCTTCTACTAAAAACAATTCAATACCTAAAGTACCAACTAAGTCTAGTTTGTCGGCGATTCTTTTTGCTAAGTCTTGAATTCTCATTTCTATGTTACTTGAAATACGAGCAGGTACAATCGAAAGATGAAGAATATTGTCCCTATGTTGGTTTTCGCTAACAGGAAATAAAGATAGCTGCCCAGAAGCATTGCGGCTAACCATAATCGAAAGCTCCTTACTAAAAGGCACCCATGCTTCTAAAATACATTCACTATTTTCGACAAGTTCCATTGCTTGCGGCAGATGGCTAGAATCTTTTAAGATTACTTGGCCTTTCCCATCGTAGCCAAAGCGACAAGTCTTAAGAACAGCTGGATAACCAATCTTTTCTAAAGCTGGCATTAGATGTGATGTTTCATAAACAGGTTCATAATTTCCAACTGGCAAGCCATTCGACCGCAAAAAATTTTTCTCTAAAATACGGTTCTGTGTTATCTCAAGGACTTGAACTCCCTGTGGAAAATTACTCGTATTGGTGAGTTGTTTTAAGGTTTCTGCATCCACATTTTCAAACTCATAGGTAATGACAGTTGAGAGCTGACAAAGTTCTTTCAAGGTAACAGGGTCATTATAGGCTGCGACAAGCTGTTGGTCGCTAACCTGTGAAGCTGGGCAATCCTTTTGGGGGTCTAGAATGATGACACGATAACCAGATGACTTAGCTGATTGAGCCATCATCTTTCCTAACTGACCTCCACCAACAATACCGATTGTGATATCAAGATTGGGATTATTCATAGAGGTCATCGCTACTTTCTATTGCCATTTCCGCCATCTCTTTTCTTCTTTCTTCAATCTTTGTAGCGATTTCTGGTGAGAAGGCACCCAAAATTTGAGCAGCAAACAATCCTGCATTAATGGCGCCAGCTTTTCCAATGGCCATAGTGGCTACTGGAACTCCGCCGGGCATTTGAACAATTGATAAGAGCGAATCCATCCCCTGTAAAGCACGTGATTGAATAGGTACACCAATCACTGGCAAGGTCGTTTTTGCTGCAACCATACCCGGTAAATGAGCCGCTCCACCAGCACCAGCAATAATGACCTTGATGCCTCTTTGCCTAGCCTTTTCAGCAAAAGAAAACATGAGGTCTGGTGTTCTATGAGCTGAGACAACTTGTTTTTCATAGGGAATTCCTAACTGGTCTAAAATGACACAGCAATGTTTCATCGTTTCCCAATCAGAACTACTTCCCATAATAACCGCAACTTGAATGGACACAAAAAAACCTCCCTTAAGGAATGTGACTCTCAATACACCAAAACAACGGTTTCGTGCTATCGAGACCTAATACGGACTTAATAATAGCACAAAACCTCTCTAATTACGAATGTTAATTACAAATTGATATGTTTTGTTCGCAAATAGGGTGCTATTTTTCAATCAGCATATCAATATGAGGGATGTCATCTTCTAGATAGACATCGGAAATAGCCTTAAAACCAAAACCTTCATAAAATTTTTCTAAATAGGCTTGTGCTTGCGCATGAATTGGCACATTTGGATACCATTCTTCAATGACCTCTAAGGCTTTAGCAACCAATACTCTACCTAGTCCTGACTTCCGCTGGCTTTGCTCAACCAAAACTCGTCCCAGATGTATGCCATCCTCTTCAAGAATTAAACGACAATAGGCTTGGACGCCTTGATTATGTTGTGTCCAGATGTGTAAACAATTCAGGTCTGCATCATCCACTTCAGGATAAGGGCATTCTTGTTCCACCACAAAGACCAATACACGTGCTTTATAGATATCAAACAGCTCTCGATTTGTTAATTGTTCAAACTTTTTAATGTTCCATAACATGGCAATCAACCTCCTTGTTTTATATTCTAATCATAATGTAAAGAAGCCCAAAAATAAAGACTTAGACCCCCTATTGAAAAACATGTTATAATAAGAAACACAAGAAAAATGACAAGGAGAACCTCAATGACATTCGATGGTTTATTTACAAAATGGATGACAAAAGAGATTAGCGACCAGATTATTGGTGGCCGTATTTCAAAGATCCATCAGCCCCTCCCCTATGAAATTCAACTGACGATTCGTGCTAATCGGAAAAACCATATTCTACTCTGTTCGGCTCACCCTATGATGGCTCGCGTTCATTTTATGACTGAAAAGGCAGACAATCCCGAAACAGCACCTAATTTCTGTATGATTTTACGCAAGCATTTAGAGGGAGCTATTATTAGTGACTTTAAACAATTAGGATCTGACCGAATCTTGCAGATGGATATCGATAGCCGTAATGAACTAGGTGATGAAGCCAAATGGCGTTTCACGATTGAGTTGATGGGACGACACAGCAATATGTTTTTAATCAACCGACAAGAAAACCTGATTGTTGATTGCTTAAAGCGAGTTCCACTCAGCCAGAATTCTTTTCGAACACTACAACCGGGTGCTGTTTACCAACTTCCACCCCACCAAGTTAAAAAGAATCCTTTTGATTACGACCTCTTTCAACTAGATGTTCTCTTACAAATGAAGCCAAGTCAAGAGCAAGCAAGTAAACTTTTGATGGACCAATTTCAAGGCGTTAGCTCACAGACAGCTCATGAAATTGTTGAACGAGCTTTAAGAAAAGACCAATCTTTAGCCGAAGCCCTCTATGGGTATATTCAAGAAGGCAATCAAGCCTTACGACCAACCCTATCTATAAGAAATCAAAAATCTTACTTTACACCATTCCCCTATCTCAGTTTAAATGCTGATCAGGAAAAATATTTTGATTCCTTATCAGCTCTGCTGGAAGCTTATTATATCAACCGATCGCAGGAAGAACGAATCCAACAATTGGCAGGCAACCTTTTGCAAATGCTGAAAAGTGAATTGAAAAAGAACTGTGATAAACTGGTTAAACTGGACGATGATTTGGCTAAATCTGAACAGGCAGAATCGTATCGCATCAAGGGTGACTTGTTAAATACCTACCAGCACATGATTGAGAAAGGCCAAGACCAGATTACCTTGGACAATTATTATGACGATAATCAGCCCATGACTATCGCCCTGTCTCATCGCCTTAACCCTTCTCAAAATGCACAATCTTATTTTAAACGATATCAAAAATTGAGGAACTCTATCCAGCACATTGAAGAACAAAAAAGAGAAACCCTTGAAGAAATTGATTATATCGAAACGATTCTTGTGCAAATTGAAGATTCAGATGTAAAGAATCTAGAAGCTATCCGAGAGGAATTAACCCAAAGTGGTTATCTAAAAAAACAAGCTCGTAAAGGCAAGCAAAAAACTGCTTCATCTAAGCCATACGAGTTCTTCGCATCAGATGGCACTCGCATACTGGTTGGTCGCAATAACATTCAAAACGACCAACTAAGTTTGCGAACAGCGAAAAAAGATTATCTATGGCTTCATGCCCAGAATATTCCGGGAGCCCATGTCATTGTTGAATCCAACAATCCAAGTGACGAAACCATTGGACAGGCAGCCAATCTTGCAGCCTACTACTCAAAATTCCGTCACTCGGCAACCGTTCCAGTTGATTACCTACCTGTAAAATTTTTACGCAAACCAAATGGTGCCAAACCAGGATTTGTGGTCTATGAGGGGCAACAAAATACGTTTATTACGCCTAACGAAGAACTGGTCAGACAAATGAGTAAACCGGTTCAAAGATAAGAAAAGCAACTTAAAAAATCAATTAGTTCATAATGTACTCGTGTCTCCATATAAATCTACTCATCAAACATAAAAGAGTTTCCGAGAAATAGATCGGAAACTCTTTTATGTTGTAAAATACGGACTTTTTCTTAACTTCCTACTTCTGCTAAATTTATCTAGATAGTCTTTGTGCTTGAAAGATTAGTTTTAATTGGAACCATAAATTTAACGTGCTAAGCAAAAAGTTCAAATGGTAATCAAAAAAAATAGTTTTCCAGAAATGTATCCGAAATAACGGTGTATAGCATAGCTGACGCACAGTGGATGTTGGGGCTGGGTAAAAAGTCCAGGCTGCTATTCAAACAAAAGAGTTTTGCGAAAATCTTAGCAGAAATAACGGTGTAAAGCATAGTTGGCGTACAGTGGATGTTTCGGCTTTAGCCGATTACAGCCACGTAGACAGCTAAGCCAGTGAGACCTAGACTCACGGCGGTGCCACCGTTCTCATATCTGCTAAGATTTTCGCAAAACTCTTTTGTGATTTAAAAATAACTATTAGTCATTATGGACTTTTTTTCCCAGCCCCTTACAGCCACGTAGGCAGCTAAGACCGTGAGATCAAGGCTCACGGCAGTGCCACCGTTCCCATTTCGGATACATTTCTGGAAAACTATTTTATGAGTTAGAAAGCTTTTATTTTATTTTATGACAAACTTTTTACCCACCCCTGTTGCAGATTATATCTTATTATTTTTCATCATAAGTTTCATAGGATCTACTCACTTCAAATTTCTTAGGAAAATATTGTAGAGCAATCCTATTTTCTGGATTGGCATCTGTAAAATATAAAATAATAAGGAAAAACCACTCCAATGGTTTCATAAGGACATAGACAATATCTGCACTAGTCTTGCTTTTAACCAGACGTGCCAAAGGAAATCCATAGCGGTCATAGACAAATCTGACCACCTTATGGAAACGTGGAGCTTTTTCCTCTATGACTTGTTCAAAAGCATTGGCAATAGACAGTTGACGGTTCACGACGACAATATGCCCATGACGAACTCCATATCGAATCGGCTTAACAATCTTTTTATGTCCTCCAGCCGCAACTGTACACAGATAATGTTCATCCTGAAATACATTTTGTGGAGAAACTTGCTCGGATAAGGACCACTCACTGGTCTCTGTCCAAGTTTTGATGATAAGCGCTGGCGATTGGCCAAATAGGACTAAAATACCTACTCCCACGGCTAAAAGTGGCAAAGAAAAGATAAGTATGGCAATTGGCCATGATTTAGTCGAAGACAGAATTAAATTAATCTTCTGTAATAGAGGATTAGAGTACACCTTGTTCAGCCGTGATTGCTTTTGATTCCATTGCGAGACAATGATGCGAAAAAGACTAAGTGAAATGATAATAAAGTTTAACGGAAACAAGATAAATGTTCCATACTGATAAGGGGCTAATCTCGGCGATAGTTGATAAATTAAGATAACTGATTGTATCAATCCAAGTAACATCATAGAAAATGACAGGATGATTTTAATAGGACTAGTCTTCTCTAATTTGACAAATGATAAGTAAACGTAAGCTACAATGGACAAGATAGCAACAGTCACAACTAATGGTAGAGCTTTGGAATAAATTGGGTTGTGCACATCATCGTTAATCAATTGTATAGGCCAATCTTTTTGTGGAGATGCTAAAAAACTTAATTGTAGAAAAAATATTGGCGAAAAGAGCAAAAGCGACAATCTTTGCAGTACCATATTATAAGAAAAGGATTCTAGCTTTTTATAAGGTTTTAAAAGATTAATAGTATTTAGTATGGGTAAAATAACACAGAAAAATAGCACAGGCCCTACAAAAAATACAAAAGCAAAACCATAAGTAACTATATACCCAAAATTCCTAGCAATCTCTGTGATGGAAAGTGTAGTACCTACTCCTATTCCCGACATAAAACCTAAGAAAATGGCTATAAGAAAAGAGACAACTACTCCTATTTCATATAGAGTCAGTATAGGTTTTTGATGTAATTGTGTTATAAATTTTTTGATTCTATCTTGCATGCCTTGGCCCTCCTTTTCCTAAGGTTACTCGTTCTATAGTCAGAATGTCAATCAACGCTAGAAAAGCTTAATCAAATTAGTGACTTCTTTACAAATGAGTTAGATTAATATTTCTTAACAGATAGACCAATTATTATGTCACAAAAAAATCTCCGAAAACTAGAACTGAAATGAAAACAGTGGTCCTCCGTGAGCCCTAGTCTATGGCTTACGAAAGTACCACCGTTTTCATTTCAGTAATTTATCTGGAGATTCTTCTGTAGTATATCTAATAAAATGTGGCTTTATCATCATTGCCCTACTAGAATTCTCAAAATTTTAGAGATAGCTTCTTTACTTTCATTTTGAATTGAATTATCTACTCTTTATTTGCTCACAGCTAGCTTAGCAATCTCAATAATCACATCTCTAGCTTTTTCCATGGATTGTAGTGAAACAAACTCATAACGTCCGTGGAAGTTTTCTCCTCCAGCGAAAATGTTTGGTGTTGGTAATCCCATGAAAGAGATTTTAGACCCGTCTGTTCCGCCACGAATTGGTTCGATGATTGGTCGAATGTCTAAATTCATCATGGCTTCTTTAGCAAGCTCAACCGATTGGAAGTCTTTTTCGATGACTTCAGCCATGTTGTAATACTGATCGAATAGATTTAGGCTAATGCGTGGGTTGTCAAAACGTGCGTTTATCTCGTCAACAACTTTTGTTAAATAAGCTTTTTTGTCTTCAAAAAGTGTTTTGTCATGGTCTCTAATAATATAAACTAGAGTCGCCTCTTCAACCGTCCCTTCAGTAAAAACTAAGTGATAAAAGCCTTCTCTTCCACAGGTGAACTCTGGACTTTGGTAAACAGGTAAACTAGTTTGAATCTCACTAGCAAGACTCAAGGCATTGACCATAGTATTTTTGGCGCTACCAGGGTGGACATTCTTGCCTTGAATAGTAATTTCAGCCTGAGCAGCGTTGAAGCTCTCATATTGCAACTCGCCAACAGGTCCACCATCCATAGTATAAGCAAAATCACAGGCAAAATCAGCTACATCAAAAAGATCAGCTCCTCTACCAATTTCTTCGTCAGGACCAAAAGCAACTCGAATTGTTCCGTGCTGGATAGATGGGTTGGCCAACAAATAGGCACCAGCCGTTACAATTTCCGCTACTCCAGCTTTATCATCAGCCCCTAGAAGTGTTGTGCCGTCCGTTGTAATTAGTGTCTGTCCTTTATAATTGTTTAAATTCGGGAAATCAGTAACAGATAAAACAAAGTTCTTGCCTTCATGTAAAACAATATCGTTTCCATCATAGTTTTCATGAAACTGAGGATTAATTCCGACTGAGTTAAAATCAGCTGTATCCACATGGGCAATAAACCCAATCGTAGGAACTGTTTTATTGGTATTTGAAGGGATTGTTGCAGTAACAAAGCTATTGACAGGGTTTAATCTGACATCTGAAAAGCCTAACTCCTCTAATTCAATGACCAAATCTTGTAAAAAAGCTGTTTGGTTTGGCGATGATGGTACTGTTTTGCTTGCATAATTGGAGCGTGTATCTTTTTTGATATAGGAGATAAAACGTTCAAGTAGTTGGTTTGGCATAAATAGACCTCTTTCTTATTTTGTATAGAAGTGAAATGGTTCAGTATTGGTAGTTGATGGAATAATATCCACCTGCCACTGATATACTTCTTTCCATTGATTTAATAAAGTCGTCAGACGTGGAATACATATTTTTTCAGTGTGATGCCCAGGATCAATGACCGTTAACTGGCTTTCCTGCATATCGTGTGCATGGTGATACGTAATATCACCAGTAATATAAACATCTGCTTGAGTCTTCAAAGCATCCGTATAAAACTCACTGCCAGCCCCACCACAAAGTGCCACCCGTTGATAAACATCTTCTTTATTTTTAGTAGGCAAAATGTAGCGTAAAGCATCAACTTCCCATTTTTTAGCAACTAACTCTAGCAATTCCTTTAATGAATAAGGTTGGCTTAAATTCCCAACCCTACCTAATCCTATGCTTGTCCCTGAATTTTCCAGACTTAGAATATCATAGGCAGGTTCCTCATAGGGATGGCTTTCAAGTAAAGCAGCAATGACGTGACTTAGTTGGTTTGAATAGAAAATCATCTCAATACGGTCTTCCTCCACCACTTCTTCATATCCAACTTGTCCAATGGCTGGCTTGGCTCCCTCGAGTGGTTTAAAACGACCAAAGCCACTAGAAGTAAAGGAACAATCTGCATACGTATCAGAAAGTTGACCAGCACCTGCTTTAGTTAAGGCCAATCTAACCGTATCACTAGCAGTTTTAGAAACATAGACAACCAACTTACGCAGCATAAATTCTTGAGTTGGACTTAAAACCTCTATATCGTGCAAATCAAGAGCTTGAGCTAGCCAATCATTTATCCCACCAGGAGCAATATCCAAATTGGTATGTGCAGCATAAACAGCAATATTGTGCTTAATAATATCTGCATACATGGCCGTTTGAGGATTAGACAAATCAAAACGTTTAATAGGTCTAAAAATCGGTGGGTGGTGAACCAGAATAAAATTAACACCCTTTTCAATGGCTTCTTGAACAACTTGTGGACGAATATCCAAACTAACCATAATCTTATGAATTTGCTGATCTTTTGAACCGAAATGTAAGCCAACAGGATCTCCCTCCATTGCAAATGATGTCGGAGCGAAACTTTCAAACTGATTTATAATATCCTTCACTGTTAACTGAGTCACATTATCAACTCCTCTAATTGAGCTATTTCATTCTGAATTTGAGCAATTTTATCGTCTTGTTTTTGACTACTTTTTTGCAATTGTTTCAGTACAAACTTGTGTTTTTCGATTAGTTGTTGCCATTTCTCTTTAGCTAAAACTGGTTTGGTTTGAGTGAGGTAAATTCCGTGTTTTAATTGAACTTCAGAGTAATTTGGAGTTTCATGTGTTGGCTTAGCCACAATAATCTCATAAATCCGTTTGTTGTCTGCGAGAATCTCTTCATTAGTGATAGCATACCCATGAGTCAATAGCCATTTTCTAACTTGGTACTCGGCCACGTTTGGCTGTAGAATCAAGGTTTCAACACCAGCTAAATGCTCCTTAAGATAGCCTTCTTCTAGAATTTGTGAGATTAGCTCTCCCCCCATACCGCAGATTGTTATAACTGTGACTTGGTCCTCTTCTTTGAGAACGTTTAAACCATCACCCATACGAACATCAATGAGCTTTTCCAAGCCATATTCCTGACTGGAAGTTTTTGCTGACTGATATGGTCCTTGAACCACTTCCCCAGCAATAGCAGATTGAATAGTTTGATTTTGCAATAAATATATAGGTAAGTAGGCATGGTCAGATCCGATATCTGCTAAAATAGCATCTTGCGGGACATAGTTAGCCACTCTTAAAAGGCGTGTAGATAATTGTATCGGTATCATTTGTTTCTCCTTCTCATTTAACTTGCTCAATTATTTCTCTGATACCCTCAATATCCCCTAGTACCATGTAAAACCGTTCGTTCTCATAGCCATATTCATCATGTTTAAAGGCATCTTTTCCTTTAAGAAGCAAGTAGTCCTCTTTGATGACATTCAACAAATATGAATAGTCTTCAGGGATTTGGTCTATTGTAGTCATTTGGAAAGAAAATGAAAATCCTAATAGGACTTCTTTCGCGTCTTCTTTACTAGAACGAAAAAATTCGTCTAACTCCTTTTGACTTTGATAGACAGAAACCGCAGAGTTTGAAAGTCTAGTTAATTCAATCCACGCTAACACTTTTTCTGTCCCTTTCACTAGACTTTTCTTAATGTGCAAGGCTTCAATTAAGGTTTCAACAAGCTCTACTTTGTATTTCTTTGAAACCTTACTAGGCCACTCTTCAAATTCTGGAACAATAAAAACATCCTCTACTGTTGTATCCTTAGCCATATCAAGAATTTCTCGCTTCATAGAAGTCCAGATTCGTTTTTTACCACGTATTTTCTTCTTATTAAACACGATTACCGCCCACTTTCTCTAACTTGATTTTATCCGTAAATTTATCATAAGTTACCAAGATATGATTGTCAAACCATTCTAATCGTCATTTTTAGTGATAAGGGGTGCAAAATCATTCATTTTATGGTATAAATTGAGGTGGAAGAAATTTAAAGATGTTAAGGAGAATCAAGATGATAAACGTAAATGATTTAAAAGCTGGAATGACTTTTATTCTAGACGGCAAGCTATTAAAGGTACTTGAAATTAGCCACCACAAACCTGGTAAAGGAAATACCGTTATGCGTATGAAGATTCGTGACGTCCGTTCTGGGTCTACTGTAGATACCACCATGCGTCCGGATGAAAAAGTTGAAAAAGCTCATATCGATACAAAAGAAGTACAATACCTTTACAGCCAAGAAGATACAGCTGTTTTCATGGATTTAGAAACCTATGAGCAATATGAAATTCCTGAAGCAACGATTGAAGAGGAATTAAAATATATCCTAGAAAACATGGAGGTTAAAATCCAATTCTATGGATCAGAAGTTATTGGAGTCTCACTACCTTCTACGGTTATCCTACAAGTAACTGAAACACAACCATCGATTAAAGGAGCTACCGTGACTGGTTCTGGTAAACCAGCTACTATGGAAACTGGTTTAGTTGTTAACGTACCAGACTTTGTTGAAGCTGGTGAGTACCTAGAAGTAAATACTTCTGAAGGAACATACGTTAAACGTGCTAACAAATAATTAAATGTAAAAAAGATGTAGCAATATGACAAAAACTAGGTCATATTGCTACATCTTTTTTTTAATAATATTAGGAAAGTAAAGCTCCCCTGATAATATAAATGGTTTAGGGACAGCTCAAATGGTATAATTAAGCATAGACATTCGCCGTATTTATTAAAAGGGAGGGAAATAAAATGGACTGGATTTATTTAGTATTAGGTGTGGCCGTCATAGTAGCCTTCGCTTGGAGTTGGTCCAAAATGCCGGGGATTATGAAAGAATGATCTGACAAAGGAAAAGAAAAGTAGTTAGGTTAATATTCTAAAATTAAGACTCGATGCTAAGTAACAAATAAAAATAGTTAACAAATGAACTCATTAAAATAGTAAAAAAGCACCTAAAATAGCGTTACTAAAAACGCCATTTTGGTGCTTTTTTGATTTTAAAGATTCTAAGAGTTGAATTTATTGCATTGTAATAGGCTACGAAAAATCTTACTTATACAAGTTGCTGAACTTATTATTTCGCAATCACCCCAAACTACCAGAAAGTGATAAATACACCAAACCGATTATCCCTACAGCACTAAAACATAAGGATAAAATGGCTTTTCTTTTTCTTGAATTAAAGATTGGCTTTACTTCTTCTGCCATATTTAATGGGTATCTATTTCTCCCAATCATGTAAAGAATCAATCCACTACTGTTTTGTCCGCCAAGAGCAAAGAATCCCCAAAATTTTGGGTGCTTCAACCCTCTACTCTCTGCATCCATAACAACAATTTTGTAAATTTGATAAGCCATACTAAATGTTCCTAACAGAAACATGGAACCCATAATTACTGCTAAAACAATCATTTGTTTTCCTCCTAAAGTTTTTTGATGAGTTGATAAAATAATATGCAGGTACCTAGTATTCCTATAGTAATACTCCCCATAATTAAATAGACATTTTGTATGATTAGTCCATTGAAGAGTACAAATAGAATAAGCAGCGCAATATTAATGACTATAGCCAAAATTAATTGCTGGTTACTCTTAACGATATTTGTACTTTTTTCCAAATGTCCCATCATTTCTTCATCTCCCTTCAATAGTTGATCAAGGCTGATGTCATATAAGTTGCTCAGTTTAATAACACTAACAATATCCGGAAAAGACTTCTCGTTCTCCCAGTTTGAGATGGTTTGACGACTAACTTCAATTTCTTCTGCAACCTTCTCCTGAGTTAATCCAGCTTGTATTCTCGCTTCCTTTAACTTCACACCAATTTCCATAACATCTGTCCTTTCCTAATCACTATCGCATGTTTCTTATGGGGAATCTATCAAAAATCCTGTACATTTCCAAAAAATCAACGTCAAAATCCTTTTACATATAACCTATTCTATCATTTTTGACTATAAAATATGTAAAATAATGAAAATGAACTAAAAAAAGAACCTCCAGACTCTTTGGCGAAAACAAAAGTACTATCCCTTTAATTTCCGGCTAATAAGGCTGAGCAAAAAGTCCAGGATGCTATTCAAACAAAAGAGTTTTGCGAAAACCTTATCAGAAAAAACGGTGTAAAGCATAACTGGCGTACAGTGGATGTTTCGGCTTTAGCCGATTACAACCACGTAGACAGTTAAGCCAGTGAGACCTTGGCTCACGGCGGTGCCATCGTTTTCATTTCTGATAAGGTTTTCGCAAAACTCTTTTGTGCTTTAAAAATAAAAATTAGTCATTCTGGACTTTTTGCCCAGCCCTTTCCTACGTAAAAAGCATAATTTAAAGAGGCAAACGTTACGTTAGAAGAATTGCATTGAAAGAACGCACCAAAACTTATGTGTCAATTCTTATCATTTCTACAATCGTTTTGTTTCGATAGATTAAATCATCTCTTTGTGTAAATCCTAATTTTTCCCAAAATAAATTTCCATCCTGATTTTTATCAAAAACGACTAATGCAACTTTATTAATCCCGCACTGTTTCAATGCTTCCAAAGCCGACTCAACCAATTGATGAGCTATTCCCTGTTTTCTAAATTCAGGTCTAACAGCTGTATGATATATATAACCTCTTCTTCCATCATTACCTACGATAATCACACCAATAATTTGATTATTATCTTCTGCAACAAAACAAGTTTCAGGATTTCTTTCAAGAAACTTGTTGATCCCTTCTTCTGAATCATCCAGATTATTCAAGCCCATACCAACACATGACATCCATAATTCATAGACCGCAGCATAATCTTCTATAGTCATTTTTCTAATCTTCATAGCCACACCTCAATTTATATTTTTTGAGTATAAACCGTAAAAATAGATATACTGATGGCAATCAGCAGAAGTCTTTTATTCCTTAGAGTTATTCTACTGTTGGAACAAACCCTTCTACTTCAGCAGAAATCTGCCAGTTCATTCCAAATTGATCAGTTAAGCCTGCATAGGCTGGACTCCAAAAGGTTTCTTGCATCTCCATCAGAATACTTTTAGCATTTACTGATAGTTTTTTGTACAATTCATGAGCCGTTTCAGCGGCATCAGTAATTAGTGCCGCTGTCATATTAGACCCAGCCGTGTATTCAAAATCTGGATTTTCATCTGAAATCATTAATCGAATACCATTAACCGAAAGCTGTGCATTTAAGACTAAGTTTGCTCGTTCAGGAGGACAATCAGGAACATGCTCTCCCCACTTGGTCATGTATACTAATTCAGCCCCTAAAGCATCCCTGTAAAATTCTACAGCCTCTTCACCATTTCCATCTGTTACCAAATATACCTCAATTGATTTTAACATGATAACTCCTCTTTTCACTTTATAGTAATTATTACAATCTTATCATATCATCTTTAGAGAAAAATACTTTACTTTAAAGTGTTAGAATTAGTAAAAAAATTAAATTACCTAAAAAAGAAGCTCCAGATAAATCTGTCAGGCATGACGGTGTTAACCATAGCTGACGTACAGTTGCTGTTTCTATTTTAATCGATCCGCAGCCACGTAGGCAGCTAAGAGCATAATACCCGGTACCACCGTTTTCATGTCTGACAAATATATCTGGAGCATCCATTACCATAAAAACAAAAAAACTACAGAGACCACTAGCGATCTCTGTAGTAAATACAAGTCTTAATCTAGAAAATCTTTTAATTGTTTAGAGCGACTTGGGTGGCGTAATTTACGTAAGGCTTTAGCTTCAATCTGACGAATCCGTTCACGTGTTACTCCAAATACTTGTCCAACTTGTTCTAAAGTTCTAATCTCGCCATTTTTATCCAAGCCGAAACGCAAACGAAGAACATTTTCTTCACGGTCTGTTAATTGCTCCAACACTTCATCCAACTGCTCTTTTAACAATGCATAAGCTGTGTGGTCAGCAGGGCTAGTCGCATTGTCGTCTTCGATGAAATCTCCTAAGTGAGAATCATCCTCTTCACCAATTGGGGTTTCAAGAGAAACTGGTTCTTGAGCAATTTTTAAGATTTCACGAACTTTTTCAGTTGGAAGGTCCATTTCTGCTCCGATTTCTTCTGGCGTAGGTTCGCGTCCTAAGTCTTGAAGTAGTTGTCTTTGAACACGGACTAGTTTGTTAATGGTTTCTACCATATGAACTGGAATACGGATAGTACGCGCTTGGTCGGCAATAGCACGAGTGATAGCTTGACGAATCCACCAAGTAGCATAGGTTGAAAACTTAAACCCTTTAGTATGGTCAAATTTTTCCACAGCTTTCATTAAGCCCATATTACCTTCTTGAATCAGATCCAAGAATTGCATTCCACGGCCAACATATCGTTTGGCAATAGACACCACTAAACGTAAGTTAGCTTCTGCTAGTTCTTGTTTAGCCTCAAGGTCGCCTTCTTGAATACGCAAAGCGATAGCAATTTCTTCGTCGGCACTCAACAGTGGCACACGTCCGATTTCTTTTAGGTACATACGTACGGAATCATTGATTTTTACATTAGACGGAACAGAAGTATCATCAACTTTTTCTTCGGTTTCACCTTTATCGTTTGCTTCACCTTTTAATTGTTGTTTAGTTGGGCCGCCATCAGCATCTACAACACTCACACCGGCATCTTCGAACTTGCCGATTAATTTGTCCATCCCTTCTGCATCCAACTCAAACGGAACTGCAATCTGGTTTGTAAGGTCATCATATAAGATTTGTCCAAATAATTTACGTTCTGCAAGCAATGCATTGGTTGCGTCTTTTAAGGTTTGACCTTTTTCATTTTTAATGTTTGCCATTCAAATGCCCCCTATAATTTAAAGTCTATGAATTGCTTCCAATTCGTTGTTTTAACTGTCTTTGAACCCCAATTTTTTCTATCATTAACTGTTGCATTAATGGAAAATCTCCACGTTCTTGGGCTAATTTGATATTTTGGGTCAATAATCTATCTTTTTCTTTCAATTGAACCTTTACTGATAAAAAGAAGACTAAATCTTCAATTTCTCGTTTACTACATTCCTCACTGATATCCAACCATTCTAAAGACGTAACAATTTGTATACTCGTTTGATCTGTCAACTGGTTAAGAAAATCATGGTATTGAAAATCTACCCCCTGCTGATTACGGAAATGTTGCAATAGGAAATAAATTTGTTGGTAATCCTCTTCTGGGAAATAAAAATCCTCTTGTGCTGCAAACAGATAAGTCCAAGCTTGAGGAGAATGGATAAGCCGATACAATAGGTGCTTTTGAGATGGTTCTAAAAGGGACTGTCCCTTATTGATGAAGCTTTCTTTTGGCTCTATTCGATTGACCAAGTCCACCTGTTTTGGTTTTGACTTGTGTTTGGCTAGATACTGACCGATTTGCATCCGAATCGTTTCATTAGATACAGCAAACTCTTTGGTCAACTCCCCAATCACTATATCTTGTTCTACGATAGATTTGATTTGTGCGATTTCTTGAATCAATTGTTCAACATATTCAACACGCTCTTTTTCAATTTCAAGACGATACTGTCCTCTTAAGAACCGTTTCTTAAACTGAAAAACTGTCTCCACCTGGTGCTCAATTCTCTCCTTAAAGGCAGTGGCGCCAAATTTTTTAATAAATTCATCTGGGTCCATACCATCTTCTAAAGGTAAAATAGCGATAGACATGGTTGAGTATTCTTGAATAATCTCAATCGCTCGTTTCGTTGCCTCTTGTCCAGCACGGTCTCCGTCATAGGCAATCACAATTTGGTCACTGGCACGATTCAAAATCCGAATTTGTTCCTGAGTCAAACTTGTTCCCATTGAAGCCACGCCATTAGTTACACCCGCTTGATAAGCTGCAATAACATCCATGTAACCTTCGAATAAAATGACTTTCGATTGGCGTCTAATTTCAGGTCTAGCCAAATCAAAGTTAAACAAAAAGTTTCGTTTGTTAAATAGTGGTGATTCTGGACTATTTAAATACTTGGCTTGATGTTGGTCTACTAGAGAATCTTCGATGGCAGGTAATATTCTACCAGAAAAACCGACTACCTTACCATTGGCGTCTCTAAGAGGAATCATAATTCTTTGATAGAAGCGGTCAATAAATTCGAAAGTCTCTTCATTTTGAACAAATAACCCCGTACTATTTAGTTCCTCCTCAGTTAAGTTTAGAGGTTTTAAAACAGAAACTAAGGTTGTTCGATTTTGAGGTGAGAATCCTAGAGCAAAGGTCTCGATGGTTTCTTGGCTATAGCCCCTATCCAAGAGATAATTCAAAGCAGTTTCCCCACCGCGAGTATGAAGTAAAACATGCTTGTAAAGACCTTCTGCCTCTTGATGAGCTAAATACAAATTGTGATGTTTAGTAATTTCTTGGCGTTCACCACTCGATTGACTGGAAATTTCAAAGGGTAAATCGGCCATTTCAACAACTTTTGCGACAGATTCTGTAAAAGATAAACCTTCTACTTCGCTAATAAACGAAAAAACACTTCCACCACGTCCACAACTAAAGCAATAAAATAATTGCTTGTCCTCACTTACTGAAAATGAAGGAGTTCGTTCATCATGAAATGGGCAAAAGCCAAAATAATTTTTTCCTCGTTTTTTTAGTTGAACATATTGGTTTACGATATCAACAACATTGACTTCAGACTGAATTTGAGCGACGATTTCATTTGGTATTCCATTTGACAATCTTCCTCACTCCTCCTTCTTATTCTATTGAAAGTCTATAGTAAACCTAACGATACAGCATATATAATACCACGGATAAGCAGACATTACAAGAAATTGGCTTGTCTGCTTATCCGTGGTATTTATCAAAAATATTCTTTGTTTTGGTAAATTATTGTATTTTATCTATGACTACTATAGGTGTAGTGATATGCTTTCTTTTTCTATCTTTACGAGTTTCTCCTATTAGTTTCTTTTCACCATGGGTTAAGGCATTAACTATTGTCGACTTCCCTACACCAGAACTGCCAAGTATGAAGATAAAACACAAAGAATCTCTAGCTCAAGTATCATACGCAAAATATATATTTACTTGATTCAACATTATCATTTAATTTGGAAAGTTTTCCATGGCTTCTTCTATCCAAGACCAAGCTTGTTCTTTTCCTTGACCAGTTTCCGAAGAAAAGATTAAGAATAAGTCTTCTGGTGGCTTGCCAAATGCATTTCGAATAACACTTAGATGCTTGTTCCATTTGCCTCTTGGAATTTTGTCCGCCTTTGTCATGACGATCTTATAAGGAATACCATAAAATTCTAGAAATTCCTTCATCCTAATATCTTCTTGACTTGGTTCGTGTCTGAAGTCCACTAAGATTAAGACCAACCGGATGGCTTTTCTACTAGTTAAGTACTCTTCTATCATGAGCCCCCATTTGTGACGTTCGGTTTTAGACACCTTGGCATAGCCATAGCCTGGAACATCGACAAAATAAAAAAGGTCGTTGATTAAATAAAAGTTTAAGGTTTGTGTTTTACCAGGTTTACTAGAAGTCCGTGCTAGTGCTTTACGATTAATTAATCGATTGATGAAGGAAGATTTCCCAACATTGGACCGACCTGATAAGGCAATTTCGGGTAAAAAAGTTGTTGGGTATTGCTTAGGGTTTACTGCACTTATAACAATCTCTGCTTTGTTAACGTCCATAGTTTATTCCTCCTCTTGGGTATGTGGGGTTAATTTTACAAAGAATAATAATACACCACCGATAAGGAAAAGCACAATTAAAGAAAATACGCCATTTAATGAGCGACCGGTTTGTTGTGCAATGATTCCTAGTAAGGTTGTACCTAGTACGGATGAAAATTTACCGAAAATATTATAAAATCCAAAGAACTCATTGGATTGGTTGGCTGGTATGATTTGCCCGAAAATAGAACGGCTGAGAGACTGAATGCCTCCTTGTGCTGTACCGATACAAATAGCTAAAATTAAGAAGTCATTGAAAGTTTTTAAGTTCAAAGCCATTAAACAAATGGTAATGTAGGTCGCGATACCAACGAATAACATATTTTTAGCACCAAAGCGTTTTGATAAGTTGCCATATAAAATACTAAAAGGAAAAGCAACTACTTGTACAATTAACAAAATAATAATTAAGCCATTATCACTAATACCAACATCTGAACCTACTGCGGTAGCCATTTTAATGATGGTCCCTACTCCGTCAATGTAAAAGAAGTAAGCTAGTAAGAACAAAAATACTTGACGGTGTTCACTGATTTTTTTCACAGTGGTTGCTAAACGTTTAAAACTTTCGACAACCACATTTTCCTTTGGCTCTAGGAAAGTTTTTTGCTTAACAATCTTCCAATAGGGAATGGTAAAAGCAAACCACCATAAACCAGCAATGAAAAATCCGATTTTAACAATTAAATCCGAATCCAGACCACTAAACAGCATGATAATCATAAAAATGATAAAGGGAATGCAGCTTCCGATGTAGCCGAAACCATAACCTGCCGAAGAAACTTGGTCCATTCGTTTGTAGGTTGTCACATCCATAATTGAACTATCGTAAAAAATATTGGATGCTGCAAACCCAATGGCAGACAAAGCATAGAAGATTAATAAGAGTAACCATTGGTCTCCTCCAACAAACATCATCGCCCAGACAGAGATGATTCCCATCATCGTTCCAATCGTAAACATTGGTGTGCGCATGCCTTTATAGTCAGCAATAGCCCCTAAAATTGGTGCCATGATAGAAACAACAATTGTTGCAATTGAATTGGCATAGCCTAAATAAGCGGTTGAGTTGGCATCACTGATACCGGCATTATGTGCGACTGTTTTATAAAATAATGGAAAAATTGCTGTGGTAATCATTAATGAATAAACCGAATTTGCCCAGTCTTGTGCAATCCATGCCTTTTCTTCTCGTGTGTAATTAAATTGGAATAGTTGTTTAAAAACTCCCATAGAATCGATAACTCCTCTAACACCATATTTTGTACTTGTTTAGTTTATCATTGTCGCCCTTTTATTGATAGTCATTTACAGTAATTTTACATAGGACTTCTCTCTTAACTAGCTACTTTTTTAGCTAGCTAGAGATTTAAAACGAATATTAGACTAGAAAGAGAGTCTCCATCTAATGTTAAAAATTGTTTATCGTTTATCACAAAGGATGTTGATCTGAGCTATCTTGTACAAGATTCAAGCAAAAAACTACCAAGCCTCGTATCAATTAGACAATTAAGGACTTGATAGTTATTTTACACTCTTATGAAATTAGTCGTTCTTCTTGGTTGTAAAGGTCGGGCGTTCCAGTGCCTTCGACAATCTGTCTGTTGACAACTACCTTAGTGATTTCATCACGGCTAGGTATATCGAACATGATATCCAACATAACGGATTCAATGATGGAACGTAAGCCACGTGCACCGGTATTTCTTGCCATAGCTTTTTCAGCAATTGCATCTAATGCCTCGTTCTCAAATACTAATTCAACATCATCTAAAGCGAAAAGTTTTTGGTATTGTTTAACCAAAGCATTTTTTGGTTCCGTCAAGATTCGAACCAAGTCTTCTTTCGTTAATTTTTCTAAAGATGCCATAACTGGTAATCTTCCAATGAATTCAGGAATCAAACCAAATTTTAGTAAATCTTCTGGGATAATCGCTTGCATGAGGCTAGCTTTCTCATCTAAGCCCATTTTGCTAGTTCCAAATCCAATTACTTTAGCGCCTAAACGTTCCTTAACGATGGTTTCAATCCCATCAAAGGCACCACCAACGATAAAGAGAATATTTGATGTATCAATCTGGATTAGCTCTTGATGAGGGTGTTTACGTCCCCCTTGAGGTGGCACAGAGGCAATTGTGCCTTCCAATATTTTTAGCAAGGCTTGTTGTACCCCTTCTCCACTAACATCACGAGTAATGGAGACATTTTCACTTTTACGAGCAATTTTATCGATTTCATCGATATAAATAATCCCTTTTTGGGCACGTTCTACATCATAATCTGTTGCTTGTAGCAACTTCAACAGGATATTCTCCACGTCTTCACCCACATAGCCTGCTTCGGTTAAACTGGTCGCATCAGCAATGGCAAAGGGTACATTCAATATCCGTGCTAAGGATTGTGCTAAAAACGTTTTTCCTGAACCAGTTGGGCCAATTAAACAGATATTACTCTTTTGTAGCTCAACTTCATCCTCACTAGCCACTACCAAATGGTTGATTCGTTTGTAATGGTTATAAACAGCAACCGCTAAGGCTTTTTTGGCACTCTCTTGTCCAATAACATACTGATCTAAAATACTACGAATTTCTTGTGGTTTAGGTACAAGTAGTTCCCCCTCAAAACGTGAGGATAGTAGCTCTTCATCAATAATTTCTTTACATAAGTCAACACATTCATTACAAATATACACGTCAGGTCCTGCAATTATTTTTTTTACCTGATTTTGTGACTTTCCACAAAATGAGCAGTTGACCTGTTTTGCTTCATCTTTATACAAAAAAGATACCTCCTATCTATTCTTAATTTAAGAGTAGCATACCTTGTTCAAATGAACAAGAAAAGCACTCTGATAGCCATTTAGGCAGCTAATAAAAACACGAACAATCACTTAAGAATGTCCGTGTTGTGTTATTGATAGTTTTAATTAGCTTAAGTTAGCCGGTTTTGTGAAATTAGAAAATCTTCTTTCACACCTAAACGCCCAATCTCTCGCTCTGTTTTTTTACGCTTCTACTGCTGAGTCAGTAATCAATGCTAAAGCTTTTTTCATTGCGATATCATTTTTTAGCATATCTTCTGAAACTGCTCCGCGTACTTTTTCAACATCCATGTTATATTGCTCAGCTAACGTTTTAATTTCAGCTTCAATTTCTTCAGTAGTTGCTTCAATCGCTTCGTCTTTAACGATTTGTTCTAAGACTAGGTTTGTTTTAGTACGGATGTCAGCGTCTGCTTCCATCATTTTATGCAAGTCTTGTTCGGTTGTTCCAGTGATTTGGTAGTACATTTCTGGAGAAATTCCTTGACGACGCATGTCATTTAGGTAGTGTTCCATCTGACGATGTACTTCATCGTGAACCATTTCGTGTGGAAGATCAACGATCTCAGCGTTTTCTACTGCTAAACGTAGGGCAGCATCATTTTTCGCTTCATCAGCAGCTTCATTTTTTACTTTTTCTAAGTTTTTACGGAATTTAGCTTTTAATTCTTCTAAAGTCTCTACTTCATCGTCAATATCTTTAGCGAATTCATCGTTTAATTCAGGTAATTCTTTAGATTTAACTTCATGAACAGTTACTTTAAAGACAGCTTCTTGCCCTTTTAAGTCTTCAGAATGGTATTCTTCAGGGAAGGTTACAGTTACATCAACGTTTTCGCCTTCTTTTTTTCCAACCAATTGTTCTTCAAAGCCAGGAATAAATGAACCAGAACCCAATTCTAATGAATGGTTTTCGCCTTTTCCGCCTTCAAAAGGAGTATCACCTAAGAATCCTTCATAGTCAATAACAACTGTATCACCATTTTCAGCAGCTGTTTCTTTCACAACTAGTTCAGCAGCTTTTTCTTGCTCTTGAACTAAACGTGCTTCAACATCTTCATCTGAAACTGTACGGTCTTGTTTTTCAACAGTTAGACCTTTATAGTCACCTAATTTTACTTCAGGTTTTAAAACAACGTTGGCTTTAATTACCCATGGTTGTCCTTTTTCTAAAGATTCAATATCAATCTTTGGTTGTGATACAGGGAAAATACCAGTTTCTTCAACAGCATTATCATAAGCATCTGGTAATAGGAAGTTTAAAGCATCTTCATACAAAGCAGCTTCTCCGTACATTCTTTCAAAAACTTGACGACTTACTTTCCCTTTACGGAAACCAGGTACGTTAAGATTTTTTTTAACACGATTAAAAGCGTGATCTAAACCAGCTTTTTTTGATTCTTCTGAAATTTCAAATGTTAAGACACCATCATTAGTGCCAACTTTTTCAAATGTTGCAGTCATGTGTTTTCCTCCAAATATAGTCATTTACAATCCATTAGATGATTTGCATACCTTCATATTTTACAACATCGCTTGGTAATTGTAAAACGTTTCGAAAGCAAAATACAAAATATTAAGCAAAACAACCTTTGTTTCTTAAGGAACTATTAAAAAGTCATCAATTTGAAGGTAAATTAGTCAAAATTTTATCGAAATGAAATAGTAGAATGTTATAATGTAGCATGAAAAGGAGTGAAAACATGCGATCTATACAGTATCCAAGTGGAAGTGTCAGTTCTTCGGCAAATGTAAGTATTACAAAAAATCAAAAGACTGGTTATGCCTCTAGAGGAATGTTCTTGGAAAACTTAATCAATCAAAGCAATGACTATTACTTAAGCAAAAAAGTGGCTGTCATTCATAAAAAACCAACCCCTATTCAAGTTGTTACAGTGCATTATCCTAAAAGAAGTGCTGCTGTGATTACAGAAGCCTATTATAAAAATGCCTCTACAACGGATTATAATGGTGTCTATCGGGGACAATACATTGATTTCGAAGCAAAAGAAACCAAGAATAAAACTTCTTTTCCATTAAAAAATATTCATGACCATCAGCTTGAGCACATGAAATGCTGCTTGCAGCAAAAAGGTATTGTTTTTGTTATTCTATATTTTTCTAGCCTGAATGAATTTTATTTGCTAGAGTCGTCCTATCTGATCAGCTATATTGAGACTAACAAAGGAAAAACATCTTTGCCTTTAAGTTACATTCAAAAGTTCGGATATAGTATTCAGGTTACAATCCAATCTATATTGGATTATATTCCTGTCGTTGACCAAGTAATTGATCAGCAACAGATTATCAAGGAGTGAGATTATGTCAACAAATCAACCAGCTTCAAGGGCTAACACCCGGAAAGCTCAAAAGCAAAACAAGAACAAGCAATCTTCGCCTAAAAAGAAAAGTCTTCTGAAAAGAGTCCTTTTAATCGTTCTAGGAGTCATCGGTGCACTTTTCATAGCTGGTGCAGGTTTATTTACCTACTATGCCCTATCAACACCTCCTATTTCAGCAAGTGATTTGCAAGGTGCAATAGAAACAAAGATTTATGATAAAGACCAACAGTTGATCACAGAAATTGGTGGCGAGAACCGTGAAGAAGCTACTGCAGAGCAGATTCCACAAGTCTTAAAAGATGCAGTTACATCTATTGAAGACCAACGTTTTTACACACACATTGGAATTGACCCTATTCGGATTGTTGGTTCGTTCATCAGTAACTTAAAGGCAGGTGGTATCACTCAAGGTGGTTCTACTATTACTCAGCAATTGATTAAGTTATCTGTGTTCTCAACGAAAGAAGAAGACCAAACCTATAAACGTAAAGCACAAGAAGCTATTTTAGCCTTAAAGATTGAACGTGAGTACAGCAAAGAACAAATCCTAACTTACTATCTCAATAAGGTATATATGGCAAACAATGTATACGGCTTCCAAACCGCAAGTCACTACTATTTCGGCAAGGATTTAACGGACCTTTCCTTAGCACAAATCGCTTTATTAGCTGGAATGCCGCAATCACCAAGTGGTTATGATCCTTATGTACATCCTGAAGAGGCCAAAAAACGAAGAGATTTGGTCTTAACCGTTATGGAAGATAATAAAAAAATAACACAAGAACAAATGACACAAGCGCAAAACACCCCGATTTCTGATGGTTTAGTTGACCACAGCGCGACTACTCAATCAGATAATAGTTTAATCTATGACTCATTCATCTCATTGTTAGTCGATGAAGTTAAAGAAAAAACCGGGTTGGATATCTATAATGATGGTCTTACCATCGAAACGACTGTCGATTCTGGCGCGCAAAAAGAACTATACAATATTGTCAATACCAAAGAATATATAGATTTTTATAGTGATAATATCCAAAGCGCCGTTGCTATGGTTGATGCTAAAACTGGTGCCGTTCGTGCCATTAATGGTGGACGGAATCAAACTGTTTTACTAGGCTACAATCGTGCAACCCAATTGGAAAGAAGCACAGGTTCAACCATCAAGCCGCTTATTGATTACGGTCCAGCAATTGAGTATCTTGATTATTCTACAGGTCAGACCTTAGTCGACCAACCAACCACCTTCTCAGATGGCAATATCTTAAACAACTGGGACAACTCCTATATGGGTGCTATGACCTTACGTAAAGCCCTATACCTGTCTCGAAACACCACAGCGTTAGAAGTATTTAAAGCAGTTGGAAATGACAATATTACTGCATTTTTAAAGAAATTGGGTATTACTGTAACCAATGAGGGTAAAGAATACTTGGTTGAGAGTAATTCTATTGGAGCCAATGTAACTCCACTGAAACTAGCAGCAGCTTATGCGGCATTTTCTAACAATGGTGTCTATTCTACTCCTTACACTATTACTAAGATTACAACTCGTGACGGACAAGTCTTTGACTTTAAACCACAACAAAATCAAGCTATGAAAGATTCCACTGCCTATATGATTACAGACATCTTAAAGGATTCATTTACAAATGGCTTTGCTACGAATATTCCTATTTCAGGTGTTCCACAGGCTGGTAAAACTGGTTCATCCAACTACACTGATGCTCAAAAAGCGGCTATGGGTGCCACAGGACAAAATGTTATTCCTGACTCATGGTTTGCTGGCTACACCACGGACTATTCTGTTGCTGTATGGGTTGGCTATGACAATCCATACGAACCGGACCATGGAGTTGGTACCAATGAGCAAACTTATGCTAAGCTGATTTATTATAATCTCATGCTTTATGCAACTAAGTTTGTGGACAATGCAGATTGGGTACAACCAAGTTCTGTTGTCAGCTCCCCTATCGAAATTGGCTCCAACCCACTAAGTCTTCCTGGGCCAAGAACACCAAGTTCTGCTATCTCTAATGAGTTGTTTGTTTCTGGGACGGTTCCATCAACACAATCTACTGCCTATGGTATCGAAATCGACCCACCAAGCGGTTTAACTGCAACTTATGATAAGACTAAGAAACAATTAAGTGTGAAATGGAACGCTTATAGCACAAGTTCTGGCACTCCATCCTATACGGTTACAGCTGGGAATGATAGTCAAACCATTTCAAATGGGACAAGTGCTACCTTTAGTAATGTTACCGGCAAAGATATTGTTGTAAGCTTAACTGTTTCTGTAGGTAGAAATAGCTCTTCACCAGTATCGATTACAGTTCCACTGAACAATCCTGAATCTTCTTCATCAAGCTCCTCTTCTTCAAGTAGTGCTAACTCAAGTTCTAGTGGTGCACAATCAAGCTCGCAAGCAAGTTCCAGTTCTTCAGCTGAATCAAGCAGTACACAACAAACTCCACCGGCTGAAAGTTCATCATCTGATGATTAATCAAAGGAAAAAAAGACCAGCAAAGAAAGTTCAAAAATAAAAACAGTCACTTGAAATTATGTATTACAATCATAATTTCAAGTGGCTGTTTTATATGCCTATGCAAAATAAAAAGTGTCTAGATAAAAATTCTTCCAACTAATAAAATAAAAGAGTTTTCGAAAAAATATATCAGAAATAATGGTGTAAAACATAGGTATACATACAGTAGCTGTTTTGGCTTTAGCCGAACTACAGACACGTAGTCAACTACGTCGTGAGATCCAGAGGCTCACGTTGGTGCCACCGTTTTGAATTCTGATACTTTTCTCGGAAACTCTTTTGTGAGTTAGGAATAGGCTCTAATCTTCATACACTTTTTGCCCAATATCTGCTTATGTTAACTGATTTAAAAAATCATATAGCGTTTTAGCATTAAATTGATATGCTGTATCTCTTTCAATAAGTCTATCGCTATAAAATTTAAAACTTTTTACCTGTTTGTTTCCTTGATAAAAACTAATGTTGGTTGTTTCTCCACCTGTCAATGTTTGAGTCGCTACTTTTTCTATCTTTAATTGTTGAAACGTTTCTCGAAATTGCATCAAGTCTTTTTCTGACGTATACACTTTTTTTGTTTCCTTAGCATATTCGGGCGGTAACGTATAGTTGGCAGTTACAACTTTTACCTTGTCAAAGGCTTTGGGTAAGGTAAAATGGTTGTCTGATGTTAATAACCACCAGCCGACAAAGGCAAAGCCTACTACAAGCAATAATCTGATTATCATTCCTTTGTTCATGTCGTACCCACTTTCTATCTCGTCGTTTCACAGTCAGCAAATAGTTCTTACTCTCATCTAAAGGACATCACCACGGTTTCCCTTAGAAACGTACCTCTTACTTAAGAAATAACACTAGTTGTCTTAGAATCTTTTTTCAAGATAACTTATTTCTTCTTCGACAGACCAAGTCGATTTTGTCCATCTTGACATAAGTAAAGCAAGGGACAAGATTGGCATTTTGGTGCTCTTGAGGTGCAGTGATATCTACCAAAGAAAATCATTCTATGGTGGGCTGCCGACCATAATTTCTTAGGAATTTTTTTCATAAGAGTTTCCTCGACCTCTTTAACAGAATCACTTTCTTTAGCAATCCTGAGCCGTTTAGACACTCTTTCTACGTGTGTATCAACAGCAATAGCAGGTACGCCGAAAGCAACGCTTAGGACAACATTAGCCGTCTTTCTACCCACACCTGAAAGTGATTCTAAGTCTTTATGGGTTTGAGGTACCTGTCCGTTAAAATTGGCCACCAGTTGTTGGGCGCAAAGAATAATATTTTTTGCCTTATTTTTATAGAGGCCAAGTGTTCGAATACAGTCAATGACATCTTCAATAGAGACCTGTGAAAGTAAAACTGGGTTTGGGTATAACTGAAACAAGCGAGGTGTTACTTTATTGACAGAAACATCAGTCGTTTGGGCACTCAATATCGTAGCAATAAGTAACTCAAATGGGTTACGATGGTTTAATTCACAACGAGCATCAGGAAACATCTGCCCCATGATTTCTATTGCTTCTAACGTTTTAGCTTTGGATAACAAATTATTCACTTCCCTTTTCCTTTCACGTCAGAGTTAATTCCATTTTTCAATGGGAACATGAATAGATGGTTTGGATAATTCTGGTGCGTGAATTGTTCCTTTGCGGTAGTCCTGTTTGTCCGCTAGAACCTGTTGCAGCGTTTTTATTTCTTTGCGTTGCCAAGTCAATAAGATCTTATCCATGTAATTCAAGTTAAAGACTTGACTTAATACGGCTTCTTTTAAGGCAGCTTGAATTAGCTCAAAAGAATACTTATCTTGGTCCAACCAACTTGCTACGGTTTGAAGTTCATAAGCACTTAAGGAGCGTCCAAATTCCTGCTCAATAATAGCCAAGATATTTTGATTTTCAGCTCTTTCCTCTTTTGCCTCTTCCCTTTGAAAGATTAACTCCAACTCTTGGAACATGGGCAGTAAAGAATAGCGGTCTTCTTTTTTTCCTTGTTGATTGGTAACTTGATTGATAGATAAACATTTTTTTCGAACCAAAGTATCAATCCACATGAAAATGGTATCGATCGTCACATTTAAGTTTAAGGAAAGCTGTTCAGCATCAATCAAAAGTTGGTCAATAGGCCCTATACTTAAGAGTTGTGCAATAAATAGAACCTCATCAGCATTTAAGCCAATGGTGCGGTAATGCCTCATTAAATGCCTTGGAATAGACACTTGGCCTTCACTTAACCATTTGATAATATATTCAGAATTCAATTAGCCTCTCTCCTTTCAAGTAGCTTCTGTTAGTAGTGTATCATATTTTAGAGCTTTACCCATAAAAACAAACCCTTAAAATTTATGAAACTAAATAATGGGTTGCTAGCTAATTTGATTATTATCTTCTAAACACAAAAAAGTCTCCCGCCCCTCTATCGAAAATATCGGTGTTCAGCATAGTGACAGTTTCGGCTTTAGCCAATTACAGCCAAGTAGACAGCACCGCCGTGAGACCAAGTCTCACGGCGGTGTCACCCTTCTGTTTTTCGATAGAGGGACTGGGGACTCCAATACACTTAGTAAAAGAGATTTTACCCAGTTTTTATTAACATTACGGATAAATACGATTTAATAAACGTGGAAATGGAATAGACTCTCTAATATGCTCCGTTCCACAAATCCAAGTTACAGTTCTTTCTAAACCTAGGCCAAAGCCTGCGTGAGGAACTGATCCATATTTTCTTAAATCTAAGTACCACTGTAATTCTTCGGGATCTAGCCCAAAAGCTTTAACATTCGCTTCAAGAACTTCATAGTCCACTTCCCGTTCAGAACCACCAATAATCTCACCATAGCCCTCTGGAGCAATCAAATCAGCACATTCTACTAAATCATCGCGCTCTTCATTGACTTTCATGTAGAAAGGTTTAATTTCTTTTGGATAATTCATAATGAAGACAGGTTGATCATATTGATTAGCAATAAAGGTTTCATGTGGCGAACCAAAATCTTCTCCCCAAGTAATGTCATCAAAACCATTAGCATTCAACAATTCGATGGCTTGATCGTACGAAATACGTGGGAAAGGCAATTGGGTATACTTTTCTAAAATAGCAGTATCTCTTTCTAGAGTGTGTAAAGCTACTTGGCAGTTGTCCAGGACGCTTCTAACTAAGAAAGCCACATACTGTTCTTGAACTTCTAAAGATTGTTCTTGATGCATAAATGCCATCTCAGGTTCAATCATCCAGAACTCAATCAAGTGACGTCTTGTTTTAGATTTTTCTGCTCTGAAGGTAGGGCCAAATGAAAAGACTTTTCCAAACGCCATAGCTGCCGCTTCCATGTATAGTTGCCCACTTTGAGAAAGATAAGCTTCACGATCAAAATATTTGGTGTGGAATAACTCAGTAGTTCCTTCTGGAGCTGAACCAGTCAGAATTGGTGGGTCTACCTTAATAAATCCTTCTTTATTGAAGAATTCATATGTCGCACGAATAATTTCGTTACGAATCGTCATTACTGCATGTTGCTTAGAAGAACGTAACCAAAGATGACGATGATCCATTAAGAATTCTACGCCGTGTTCCTTAGGTGTGATTGGATATTCTTGGCTGTCACCAATCAACTCAATATCTGAAACCAATAGTTCATAGCCTAATTTACTTCTAGAGTCTTCTTGTACTACTCCTGTTACTTTTACCGATGACTCTTGTAGTAATGATTTTGCAAGCTCAAAAACTTCACTTGGCACATCATTCTTTAGAACAACTCCTTGAAAATAAGCATCTCCATCACGTAATTGCAAGAATGCAATCTTTCCACTTGAGCGCTTATTGGTCACCCAAGCTCCGATTTCTACGGTTTGCCCGACATAGTCTTTAGCTTGTCGCATAGTAATTTGTGTCAATTATATTCCCTCACTGTCTTCTTATATTATTTCCACTTAGATTCAACAAATGTTTTTATTCTTCTAGCTGATTCTACCAATAAGTCATCACTGGTGGCAAAGCTAAAACGTAGGTAGTCCGGCGCACCAAAATCATCACCTGAAACAAGTGCTACCTCTGCTTCTTCAAGGATTGCCATACAAAAATCTCTAACAGAGTCATACCCACAACGTTTTGCGGCTTCAGTGACATCAACAAATAAATAGAAAGTTGCGCCAGCTTTATGGCATTTAAACCCAGGAATCTCTGAAATTAATGGATAGAATAATTCTAACCGGTCTTCAAATTTTTGACGCATTTCTTCTTTAGCTGCATCATTATCACTACTTAAAGCAGCAATGGCAGCATATTGACTGACGGAAGCAAGGTTCCCAGTTGTATGAGTTGTCAAATCAGCCATAGCCTTAATCAATCCTGCATCTCCTAAGGCATAGCCTACCCGCCAACCGGTCATAGCCGACGATTTAGATAAGCCATTAACTATTAAAGTATGAGCTTGAACTTCTGGTGAAATAGAAGCGATAGATACAGAATGGTGGTTATCATACATTAGCTCATAATAAATCTCATCTGAAATAATTAATAAATCATTATCCACAGCCCATTGACCTAAAGTGGTTAACTCATCACGAGTATAAAATGTACCGGTTGGATTAGACGGTGATGTTAACAGTAGAATTTTAGTCTTATCTGTCCGTTGAGCTTCTAATTGTTGAACTGTTACCTTGAAGTTATCCTCATAGTTGGTTTCAACAATAACAGGGGTTCCCTGTGCTAACTTAATTTGTTCCGTATAACTTACCCAGTAAGGGGCAGGAATTAAGACCTCATCTCCTGGATCAAGAAGGGTTTGAAAAGCCGTATATAAGGTGAATTTAGCTCCAGAAAAAACAGCGACTTGATTCAGTTCATAGTCCAAACCATCTTTTCTGTTATGAAAGTCAATAATTGCTTTCTTTAGAGGAACAATCCCCGTTGCTGCAGTATAGTGATTGGCTTTATCCTCTCGAATAGCCGCTACAGCAGCTTCTTTCACAGCTAAGGGCGTCGCAAAGTCTGGTTCCCCCACAGATAGACTGATGACATCTCTCCCTTGACTTTGCATTTCTCTGACTTTTTGGGACATTTCGACAGTACCAGAAGGGGCCATTTGTTGAATACGTTTAGAAATTTCTACCATATAATCACTCCATCCTATATATTTTCAATATCTTTAATCCATTTGCCGGTCTTTGCAGAAATGTAGTAATAACCCATTGCTTTTGAAGTCATTTGATAATTGACTTCCCAAACAGGTTCCTCCCCTATCATTCCTAATCTTGCAGACAAAACTTTCAAAGGTGCCTTATCTTGTACAGTAATTGATCTGGCATCTTCTTCATTAACGACTTGATCTTGTACTAAGGTAACAAGTTCTTTTGTTTCTGGCGATACAATGGCATAAATTGCTTGGTCGTTTTGATCAACTCCAGCTAATGAATAATATGTTTTATCCGTGTTGTACCAATAAAAGTCAGAAATAGACTTAAACTGGACCTTGTCTTTTATCATTTCAATAGCTTGGTCTTTAGCGGTTACTAAGGATTGTTGGCTTGTATAGAAAATTCTAGCAGCAATAAAAATAATCGATAGTAGACTGATGGTTATTATGAATAATGTTTTTCGTTGCATCTTTTTCTCCTTACTCTCATAGTCTTCTAATCTATACTTCTACATTATAAGTGAAGAAGACTAAAAAATCAGCACTTTTTTATTTATTATCACTTTTTACCATTGTTTCTAGTAAAATCAGCAATACAATTGACCAATTGATCACTATAAATGGTGCCCATTTTTAATAATTCTTTCTTCAATACATTAGAATACATGCGTTTGGTACTACGAGAATCTAAAATCCAGATAGTTCGTTGGGCCTTTTTCCCTCTAGTAATTCTACCAATCCCCTGTTTAAGTCTCAGCATCATTTGTTGCAATGCGTGGTCAAAGAAATAAATTCTTTTTTCTTTGGCATAGTAATCGATAAAGGATTGTTCAAGAATGGAGTTAGGATTCGCAAAAGGTAACTTTGTAATAATGATGGCATCCATAACTTCTAAACCAGCATCATACCCTTCACTGAAAGAAGTTAATCCTAATAGTAAGACCCGTCTTCTTTCCTCAAAGCGTTGTTGGATTCTGCGTTTACTACCACTAATCCCTTGAGCAAGCAGAAGTACTTGTTTGTATTGATAGATGTCCGCTAGCTCTTGGTGAAGTCTACTTAAAAGCTCTTTAGACTGAACAAGTATCAATATTTTACCTCTAGTATTTTGTTCTATACTATAAATGGCACGGGTTAAAGATTGAATATAGTCATCATTCAATGAGTGATCTGCAATGACCAAGTCATCTGGCAGATAGATTGTCGTCTTTTGACTACCATCCTCAGCAGAGAATCTTAGGGTATTTTCTTCAGTAAAATTCCATAAAAATGAATTCTTAGGCAAGGTTGCTGACAAAGCTACCACTTTTTTAAACTTAGACTGAAACATCTGAGGGTACTGGTCTCGACAGTCAAGAGGGTATTTCTTACAAGAAACAAAGTTGAACGGGTCACTGTCATTAAGACTCAAAGCGACATAGTCTTCTTTCTCCAAGTCAAAAAAATTCTCCATTTGTCTTTGCAGTCTTGTCAACTCATGATATACAGCTTCCAAATAAGAAGATTCTTTGATTTCACTTTGACCCAAGCTTGTCCACATATAGATGGATGACTTATAAAAAGTCTTTTTATTAGAAGAGATAGTTTCAATTAGGTCTAGAATTTGTTCATAAATGTCAGATAAAGCAGAAAATTGAATCGATTGGACCCAATTAAGTGCAGAATAAACAGTAAAGCTTTGTCTAGTATGGTCTTGATTTTTTCTACTAGCTAGCTCTATCTCAATTCTATCTTCTACACTTTCATATAATGATTGACAGTTTCTACTCAGATCAATCATTTTTTTATTAAGTTCAAAAGACCATTTAGGTAAAGAGTTTAAAATCTGGTACTGGGCATTGGTGTGCATTTCAGCTAGTTTATCTTGCATAGATGTGATTGACTGTAATGAAAGACTTTTTGTTTGCCCATCACGAACAACTGACTCCATCTTATGACACTCATCCATTAAAAGTATCTCATTTTCAGGCTTAGCCAATGCTACATTATTGGATTGTATTAATTGCCATAGATAAGCGTGGTTGGTAACAACTATCTGACTTGCCTCAATCTCTTTTTCTATCTGTTGGAAAAAATCAAAAGAAGCAAAAGCTTTTTGATAGGATTCATTTTTACCACCAGATTGGCTATTTATTCGTTTCCAAATTTCTTCATGATAAATGACTGGATTTAGTTCATCCAGATCACCTTTACTTGTTTGTGTTAGCCAAACTAGAATCCCCATCATCGAAATTGCAGTTCGTTGGGATAATAAAAAGTTTGGTTTTTCCAATTGTTCTTTAATAGCTGCTAAAGAAATGTAATGACTTGGACTTTTTATAGAAGTTGAAGTTATTTCAACGTCGAGTTCATTTAAAAGAGGCTCAAGTTCTTTTTCCATTAATTGCTCTTGCAATAGCACCGTAGAAGTAGATATCCAAATTTTATCACTAGGGTGTCGCCTTAAATAAGAAATTGCCGATAAAAGATAGGCGAGCGTCTTGCCTAGTCCGGCCGACGCCTCAATAAACTGTATGTTCTTATCCGAGTTTATGAATTTGTCGATTGCAAGGATTAGCTCTAGCTGTTCTCCCCTATTATCGCGTTTTTCTAGTGAGATTAATTCTTGAAGACTTGTATGACTACTTGTCTCAAGGCTAGTAAACAAGCTAGAAGTATCATTGGAAGCACGATTTTGTTTTATGGCAAGGCCTTGTACAATGACCAATTCTCCATCTAACGGTTGATGTTTTTTTAGACTTGTTTCATGCGCTAAATAAAACATATCTCCTGTATTACCGATTAGGTAGTCGGAATAAGTCATACAAGCTTCAATAGTTACTAAAGGGAGTTGATAAAGTTTTTCTTGTAAGTACAAGAAAAGTTCCGCTGTTGCTTTGGCATCACTGGCAGCAGTGTGTATTGCATCGTGGGTAAGGTTCAAAAAGTCGGATAAGTCACTTAAGCGATAACTTTGGGCAGTAGGCATTAAAATTTGTGCTAACTGAACCGTATCAATCCCCTTTGCTTCAAATGGAATAGACGCCAATTCTTCAAATGATTTTACTAGAAAACTATAATCGAAGCCTAGGTTATGAGCAACAAAAACCGTACCATCTAGAATGGAATAAATTAATTCTGCTACTTCCTCAAAATATGGGGCAATGGACACCTGTTTATTGGTAATACCGGTTAATTTTTGAATGGCAGTAGGAATTGGACGACCAGGATTGATATCAAATGAATACTCCCCAATGATTTGTTGATTCTCAATTAAACAGCAACCAAATTGAATGATACGATCACCGTCTTCAAATTTTGGTCCTGTTGTCTCCAAATCAACAACTGCTATGATTTGTTTCATGGTCTCCTCCTTTTCGCCATTATTTCTTTCCTATGTGTGTATTATGTTTTAACCACTACTCATTTTATCATTATCATGCCCTAGGTCAAAGCGATAATTTATAATCTATCTATTTCTTACCAATTTTAATGGATCGGAAAAAGAAAAAAGCAACCAAGTTTTGCAATTGGTTGCTTTTCTTGTTTCTATTCTTATGCTTTAGGATAAAGATCCTTAACGGTTTTGTTTGGATCGATAACGATGAACAAATGACCTTCTTCATCAATGGTTGATGATTGGTATTCATTGTCATTTCCATCTACATCAATTGGATTGTAAGGGAAGTAAACACGGTCTGTTGTTACGATAACATCTGATTTTGGATGTTCACTATCTTTATATAAAATATCCATTAACTCGATATCGCTATATTTTTTAACACGTTCAAACATTCCAAGCTCTAATCCACCTAGATTAATATCTTCAGACATAACGTGGTCTGCTTCTGGAAGGATTTCAATTCTTAAAGAATCACATGGGTGAATTTCTTGAAACTCACTACCATTGATACGACCAAATGAAGTTGTGATTTGTTTAATCCACAAATCTCCAATCAAGCGGCGATTAATGGTCCATGTTTCTCCATTTCTAAATGTGAAACGTAAACCTGACATTACTTTTTTCATAGGACACTCTCCTTGATATTCTTCAGTATAGGGGCTTACCCTCTTCTAAAATTGTACCATTGTCAAGACTATCTTTCAATTCATTTCTTTTATTCTTAGCTAAGTAGTCTCATTATCAAGTCTAAATGGCTAAAAGGAGTCAAAGTACTATGGTGCTAGGCAAAAAGTCTTTTTTAGTTACTATTCAAGTCTGGAGACTCAACTTATGCATAGTCTATCGATTAATGATACAAGTTTTTGATAAAGTCAGCTGATAAAAGATAGTCTTGTAAATCTTCCTTAGTATTTTTAACTTCTTGATTTAGAACAGCATTTTTTAGATAGGTTAAGGATTGGCCAATGATTGGACCACTCTTCTTTAAGTTTAATAGCTCTTGAATGTCCTTACCGTTAAAAGCCAGCTGTTTCAAGGATTCAATAGGTAGTTCTTTATAGACATTTTCTAGAAATTGACTTTCATCTTGATAGCCCAAGGATGGTAAAAGTGCTTCGACTTCTAAGGATACGTGCAATGGATGACTAAAGGCCATGAAAAAGTTCCATTTTCTTGTAAATCGCTCATGTAGCAAACCTAAGCCTGCTTGGGTTTCATCCAACACCTTATTGGATAATTTCCATGCCTTTAAAAAGGGTCTTACATTCTCCGAATGAAAACCAAGATAATGACACAATAAAACCCACGCTTGGAAAGTGGATAATTGTGGAAATGTATTTTCAGAAAACGACAAAAGATTTTCTTTTTGGTCAGCAAGCTTTGGACAATACTCATAAAGTCCAGTATCTACCAATAGTTTTATGGCTCTATTTCGAGCAGGCCCCACCAGTGTTTTAACCCATTCTACCTGAATACGTTCAACAGCAACATGAGAAAGGTTGGCTTTTAAGAGGCGAATTGCCTCAATTGTTTCTGGGTCAACCGCAAAGTCCAACTGTGACACGAATCGAATAGCCCGAAACATCCGTAAAGCATCTTCTGAAAAACGCTCTTGCGCTAATCCCACAGACCTTAACAACTGCCTAGCCAAATCTTCTTGGCCACCAAAGTAATCAATCACCCTATCATCAATGCTTAGTGCTAAAGCGTTAATAGTGAAGTCTCGTCTCTTTAAGTCCTCTTCCAAAGATCGGACAAAAGATACAGAAGAAGGATGCCTAAAATCCTCATAATTACTTTCTGTTCGGAAAGTGGTAATCTCATAGCCCACTCCTTGCTCATAGACAAGAACAGTTCCATGCTCTATACCAACATCAAACGTTTTAGTAAAAATGGCCTTTATCTCAAGTGGCGTCGCACTAGTAGCAATATCTACATCAGATACTGGTTTGTTCAAAAGCGAATCCCGTACCGCTCCACCAACAAAATAAGCTTCATAACCGTGGTCAATAATTTTTTGGATAATTGGTTTTGCTGCTATAAAAAGAGCTGATGATTCAATCATGTATTTTTTTCTCCATTTCATTTAATTGTTGAGTAAAGTACATAAATGCCTCTTTGTCTCCTTTTTCTAGAGCCTGATCAATTTTTCCAATCAGTTGGTCCTTGACCAGATAGTCTTGGAAGTCCTCTAACTCCGAATCCACCATGTCAACCAGTGTCTGTGAGAAGTCGTCATAGGGGTTACTTTCGATGACCCCGAAAGAAACTAGAGTTTGATAGGATTGTTCAAAACGCAATTCTAAATAACACGCTTCTTTCCAATTTAATCGGATATCATGAAAAGCTTGTTCAGGATTGTCGAATTGAACTTGGTTTTTAAAATAGACAAACGATTCGCTGGCAGGAACAGTTAAGTCAAATCGCATTCCTCGAGGAGTTTTCTCCACATGTTCCACAAAATGGATTTGTTTCAATAGTAGTTCATGGTTTAATAAATAGTTCAAAATCCACAAAGACTCTCTTCTTTGTAGACGATAGTTTTTAATAAACCAAGCAATGAATTTCTTTTTGGCCTCAAGTGTTGGATTAAACATGTAACAGGGTCACCTTCTTACTCCTCTTCAAATAGTTGTTGTCGTAAGTCTAATATTTCTTGATTCAAGGGTTCTAAAATAAGCGCATGATCCAATAAGGCCTTAGCCTTTTGAATCTCCCCTTCTTCTCTCAGGAATTTCGTATAACTCTTGATAAAATCTATAGAGTCTTTTAAATACTCCTCAGCTTCTTGATAGCTCTCGTAAGCTGCTGAATAGTCCTCTACTGCTTCATAGGCTTGTGCTTGGAGGTACAGTAACATTGGATCAAAAATATTGGCTTGTAAAGTCACCTCAATAGTGGCTAATGCTGTTTCAAAGTCATCGTACTTCATCAAGAGCATAATATATTCAATAACCGTATCAACACTTTCAGGATCCATGTCCATAGCTTTTTTCGCCGCTTGGATTGCTGCTTCAATATTGCCTAGAGCATAATAATTTTTTGATTGGATATCATAGGCTAAAGCTGAAAACGGGCTTAATTTTATAATCTCTTCGATGGTTTCATTAGATTTTTCAAAATTCCTTTGCAAATTAGCAATGATTGCTAACCCATGAAGTGCATCTAAGGAGTCCGGTTCTTGCATTAGCATATGACTATAGACTTCAAGAGCTTTCTCATAATTTTTTTGTTGAAGATAGCCTTGTGCCAAATCAACCAAAAGATTTGGATACAATTGGTCAAGATTTAAATCCTCTATCAATTCTTCTACGGCTTGGTAATCTTCTTCTATCAAATACGCTTGAATCAACCGTTGAAATGCTTCATTATGTCCTGGGCTATCTTGTTCTAAGGCAATATAATCTTTTAAAAAAGTAATTGCTCTTGAAATTTGCCCCATTTCTAAGAGGAATAATCCTAAGTAAAAATTGACCTGGGGTTCATCAGGTGCTAGCTCCTTGGCTTGTAGTAGCTTTCTTTCTGCAACATCTTCATAGCCCTGTTGTAAGTATATAGCTGATTGAGCCACTAATACAGCTGGGTAATTAGGATCAGTATCAGGAATATCAAACAACAAAGACAAGGCTTGATCGAATTCACCCTCATTAATAAACAACTCAGCTAAACGAATCGTCCACATGGATTCTTGTGGCTCAAGACTTGCTAATAACGTATACGCTCTTCTAGACTCTTCATAAAACCCAATTTCATATGAATAATCAGCCAAATCAATTAATTGGTCCATTTGCTTGCTAGCGTCAAATTCTTCAAAAAAATTATGATACAGTTGATACACTTTTTCAATGTCTTGGACTTCCATGGATTCTTGAATTTGTTCAGTGATAGTATTCATTCGTTTCTCCTTCTATTTTTGCTATTCATTCGTCGGCCAGAACATTCAATAATAGCTTTCATCATCACATACTTCTTACCCTATCATAGCATTTGAACAACATTTTATAAACTAAAATCCCCTGTTTAATTCCATAGCGTAGAAAATTGGCTAGATAAAAGTTTTTATTATCATAAAATCAAAAGAGTTTCCGATAGCTGTATCAGAAATAAAGGTGTATAGCATAGCTGTCGCACAGTAGCTGTTTCGACTTTAGTCGATTACAGATACGTAGACAGCTAAGTCGTGAGACCTTGGCTCACGGCGGTGCCACCTTTTCGATTTCTGATACAGCTATCGGAAACTCTTTTGTTTTGTTATAATACGGACTTTCTTTGCCCCGTCTAACAAATCAAAAAAAGACTTTAATTCCTAATTAGATTAGGAATTAAAGTCCAAAAGATCATTAAAATTATTTTTTAACTGCATCTTTTAAAGCTTTACCTGGTTTGAATGCAGGAACTTTGCTTGCTTCGATTTGGATTTCTTCACCTGATTGAGGGTTACGTCCTTTACGAGCAGCGCGTTCACGTACTTCAAAGTTACCAAAACCGATAACTTGTACTTTTTCACCAGCTTGTAATGCTTCTTGAATTACTTCGAACAACGCGTCTACAGTAGCAGTTACGTCTTTCTTAGTGAAGTCTGTTTTCTTAGCAATACGATCTACTAATTCTGCTTTATTTGCCAATTTAGTTTCACCTCCATTTTCTAAAAAGAAAATTCATGGATCTTGAATAAACAAGTCATGACAACATTCCGTCTTGAGTGGTCCAAAACTTCATATTGGAAATCAACCATCTGTGATTTCTAACAAAGTATACCATTCAAAGAAAATACTTTCAACGATTTAGCCGTGAAAATGTTGATATATCCTTATTTTCTCTTTCTTATAATCATGTGAATAGGCGTTCCCATAAATCCAAAAGAAGCTCGAATTCGATTTTCTAAAAATCGTTGGTATGAAAAATGCATCAATTCTACATCATTTACAAAAACAACAAAGGTTGGTGGTTGTATAGCTACTTGAGTCATGTAATAGATTTTTAAGCGTTGCCCTTTGTCCGTTGGCGTTGGATTCATGGCTATGGCATCCATTAGGACATCGTTCAAAATAGAAGATGAGATACGTTTTGAACGCACTTCATGAATCTCTTTCAATAATTCTGGGATTTTATTTAAGCGTTGCTTAGTTTTAGCGGAAACAAACAAGATTGGTGCATAGGCTAAATATTGAAATTCTGCACGAATGTCTTCCTCAAAGTCTTTGAAAGTAGAGTTATCTTTCTCTAAGGTATCCCATTTATTTACTAGAATAATAACCCCTTTTCCAGCTTCATGGGCGTACCCTGCAATTTTTTTATCTTGTTCTTGAATACCTTCCTCAGCATTTAGCACCACACAAACAATATCTGAACGTTCAATGGCTCTCATGGCACGCAAAACACTATATTTTTCTGTAGATTCAAAAACACGTCCTTTTTTACGGATACCAGCAGTATCAATCATTTGGTAGATATTGCCTTCTTGGTCCACAAATTCTGTATCAATGGCATCTCGAGTAGTACCAGCAATATCAGACACAATAACCCGTTCCTCACCTAACATAGCATTGACCAGGGATGACTTACCAACATTCGGTCGCCCGATAAACGAAAAACGAATAATATCTTCTTCTTTTGCATTTTCATCTTCTTTAGGAAAGACTTTAACTGCTTCATCAAGCAAATCTCCTAGGCCTAGTCCATGGCTTCCCGAAATTGGAAATGGTTCTCCAAATCCTAAAGCATAAAAGTCAAAAATATCACTTCTCATTTCAGGATTATCCACTTTATTTACAGCTAACAAAACAGGTTTTTTGGTGCGGTACAATAGTTTAGCAATATGCTCATCCGTTGTCGTGACACCTTCTCTAACACTAGTCAGAAAAATAATCACATCAGCTTCTTCCATAGCAATTTCTGCCTGCATTTTGATATTTGACATAAAGGGTTCATCAGTTACATCAATTCCCCCAGTATCAATCACATGAAATTTGTGTCCAAGCCATTCTCCGTCTGAGTAGATACGGTCCCGAGTTACTCCGGCAACATCTTCTACTATAGAGATTCGCTCACCGACAATACGATTAAAAATTGTTGATTTACCAACGTTTGGTCTTCCAACGATGGCTATGACAGGATTCGTCATCTTAAAACCTCCTTACATTCTTTCAGATAAAACGGTCTGGAACAATCGTTCCAGACCGCTAATCCATCATTATTGTTGTTGTTTTATTCTTGGTCGTCCGTTACAAAATCTGACAATTGATCTCCTAAACGATCCGCTAATGAAAAAGTACCTTCATCAGAGTCGGTATTAGGAATATACTCTTCTTCAACTTCAACCACTGGTGCTTCAGGTTTTTCTTCAAGGGCTTTAATACTTAAAGAAATACGTTGTTCACTTGGTTGCACATCTAAGACTTTTACAGAAACAGTTTGTCCTTCTTGTAAAACTTCATGTGGAGTTGCGATATGTTTATGAGCGATTTGTGAAATATGAACCAGTCCTTCAACACCTGGATACAATTCAACAAAGGCACCAAAACTAGTCAAGCGTTTAACAATTCCTTCTAAAACAGAACCAATTGCTGCGCGTTCCTCAATATTATCCCAAGGTCCAGGCAAGGTATCTTTGATAGATAGAGAAATTTTTTCATTTTCTTTATCTACAGAAAGGATTTTAACAGTGACTGTTTCTCCGACAGTTAGAACATCACTAGCTTTTGCAACATGGTTATGAGAGATTTGTGAAATATGAACTAATCCATCAACACCACCTAAATCGATAAATGCTCCGAAGTTCGTTAAACGAGCAACTGTACCAGTAACTGTGTCCCCAGCAACTAACTCTTCTAAGATTTCTTGTCTTTTAGCAGCTTTTTCTTCGGCAACGATTTCTTTGTGTGAAAGAATTAAGCGATTTTCACTAGGTTCAATATCCACAATCTTGAATTTGAGTGTTTTGCCTTTGTAAGATGAAAAATCTTCTACAAAATGGTCTTCCACCATAGATGCAGGCACAAAACCACGAATCCCAGCATCAACCACTAACCCACCACGAACAACATCTGTTACAGGTGCTTCAATAATTTCTTTGTTATCAAATTTCACTTGAATTTCATCCCAAACTTTCTTGGCATCTATACGACGTTTAGAAAGTAAAAAGCTTCCATTCTCTTTGTCTTTAATTTGTTTGATAACAACTAACTCAACGACATCTCCAATATTTAAGATATCCGTAATGTTCTCAAAAGGTGTTGCAGATAGTTCATTGAAAGGAATAACTCCTTCAACACCACCGCCAACAATTCCAACAATAACTTGTTTATCTTGTAGAGATAAGACTTCACCTTGAACAAGGTCCCCAATTTGAACATCCCTAACAATATTCAATGCATCTTGCATTGTTTCTACTGTAGATAGATTATCTTGTTCTACTACTTCGTTTTTTGCTTCAACATCTGACATTTGCTTTCCTCCTATTTGAGCCACTATCTCATTTATTAAATAGTAGAATGGCCAAACAATGAAGACGTTCAAGCATCTACTACATTACTATCTAAATAATATCATTAAATCCTTGATAATTCTACTATTTCAAACAATTCAAGGCAGAAACCTATTATTGAAATTCTTCTGGTACAACTTCTTTAAATTTTTCATACATTAAATCTTTGGAAAAAGCTTCTCCATGGTCATGAATTCGGTGTCTAGCTGCCAAATCATCAGGATAATCAGCTAATGGGTAAACTTTATAACTATATTGATTTCCTAAATCACCACTACCTTCAATTTGATAGTGCGTCACAAATGGGATGGCCTTGGCGTCTTCAATAGTCCACTCACCCGAAGAGGTTTCAACAAAGTTTGCGGAAAAGCCATAATCCAATAAATTATACGTTTCGATCATATGACTGATAAAGTTTCCCAACGAATAAATCACCAAGGTTTTATTGCCTGAGCTACCCTCAACCCATTCAATCGGTTGAATCACATGAGGGTGAGAGCCAATGACTAAATCTACCTTTAAATCAGCAAAGAGTTGAGCAAATTCTTTCTGAATCTCATTAGGGATAAAGATATTTTCGTCACCCCAATGCGCCGAAACAATCACAATGTCAGCCTGTTCTTTCGCTAAAGTGATGTCTCTAGTCATGATTTCTTTATCAAAAGTATTTAGTCGATAATCTGTATCTGATATCCAGCCATTAGTCGGTTCTGTATAGGCTAAAAAGGCAATTTTTACATTATTTCTTTCGATAATAGGAATGGTATCTCGGCTTTCTTGACTAATAAATGCCCCTGTTGCCAAGGTATCTGGGAGTTTTTGGTAGACTGAAACGGCATGCTCTACTCCGCTAGGTCCTTGATCTAAAGTATGATTGTTAGCAATATTGACTAGATTAAAACCTATTTGTTGGAAGTCAATAGCTACTTGACTAGGTGAATTAAAGATAGGATAGTTGGTAAATTCCCTATCATCTCCGCCAAGAATGGTTTCCTGATTGTAATAAGCTAAATCAACCTTATCTACATAAGGTTTAACCAACTCATAAATAGGAACAAAGTTGAACTGCTTATCCATTTGACCATCTAAAGAATCAGCGTAGTGGATAATGGGTGAGTGCAACAAGTTGTCCCCCACAGCAAAAATGGATACTTGCCTTAAGTCTTGACTAGTGGATTTTTCGACCTCTTTTTGACTCGAACTTTCCACAATCGAAGTAGAACTTTGACTTGACGACTGGCTATCTGTTCCAGCAAAAGTTTGTTTAATAATTAAAAATAAAGATAGTATGCAAACAACAGAAAAAACCACTACAAATGGTAGTTGATATTTTTTCACTCCATCACCTCTTCAATAAGATTAGAAATTTTATCTACCACTTCTTCAATCGTTAAATAACTGGAATCCAATTCTATAGCATCATCTGCTTTTTTCAATGGAGATTCTGTCCTCGTAGAATCTAAGTAATCACGACGTTTTAAGTCTTCCAAAATTTGTTCATAACTACTTTCAATATGCTTATCAAGATTTTCCTTGTAACGTCTTTTCGCTCTAACTTCTGCAGAAGCGATTAAAAAGATTTTGATATCGGCATTTGGTAAAACTACTGTACCAATATCTCTACCATCCATAATAATTGACTCCTGTTCAGCAATCTCTCTTTGTCGCCTAACCATTTCTTGACGAATATATTTGTGAGCTGAAACAGCTGAAACAGCGTTGGTTACTTCGTTGTTGCGAATCTTATTGGTAACATCTTTGTCATTTAAGAAGACAGATTGTCCCTTAGATCCTGTTTGAAAACTAATCTTGATATTTTCTAAAGCTAGGGAAAGACTTTCTTGATCATTAATATCAATCTTATGTTCCAAGGCATATAAAGTAATCACTCGATACATTGCCCCTGTATCTAGATATGTAAAATGGTATTTCTGAGCTAATCGTTTGGCTATAGTGCTTTTTCCTGAAGAAGATGGTCCATCAATTGCAATTTGCATAATTCACCTCAAAGTATTTTTAGTTCTTTAAATCATTCAGTCTCATAAAAAAACAATATATACAAAAGGTCCAAATGGCTTTCTAAACGAGAAAGTCATAAAAGTTTTGCATATATTGTTTATTCTAGTTGGGATTAGTCCATTATTGACTTACTTTTAATTCCATACCTACAAAAATCTCATCTGACGTTAGTCCGTTAATTTGTTTTAACGTTTCTAAATCCATGCCATGATTGATGGCAATACGATACAAGTTATCATTCGCTTTTACAGTATAGGTTGTGTAATTGCCACTTGGGGTTGAAGAACTTTCCACTGGTGGCGCTACAGAAGAAGACTCAACTACACTTGAAGATTCCACGACACTACTACTTGAAACCACTGCACTACTCGCACTTGATTCACGAATAGAAATGGATGTAGTTTCAGAACTTGATGCACTACTTGAAGCAACAGAAGATGAGTCAATTTCAGAAGAAGCTTTTGAACTCATGACTTGCTCTGCTGTTTTTGGTGTTGGAGTTGTATTAGCGCTAGTCCAAAACCAAGTAAAGAAAATAATTGGAAAAATAACAATCGATAAGAATACTACTAAAAGAACTCTAGTTAAAGGAGTAACGGATTGCCCTTTAGTATTCCTTGCTGTTCTTGAAAATTGTCTGTTGTTATAATTTTCATCTTCTCCAAATTTGTGAGACCAAGGTTGGTCGCTATTAGTATCATTTTGGTTAGTATCATTTTGGTTGTTATCGTCAAATTTATCGCTCATATTATTTCCTCCTACAAGAGAATCTTAAGCTTTAGCGAACCTACTTCATTTATACTTGAAGGCATGATTATTGCTAAAGTATTTCAAGATTATGTCTTTATCATTATGTCCCTACTATTGTAGCACATTTAATAAAAAAAACTATGCAAAATCTGAAAAATTAATTAATCGTTTAAACTTTTCTTTCCAGTCAAAAAGATTATCTTTCAAATCCTTATTTTTTGAACATTCTGTGCGAATTAAATCTGGCTCTTCTAGTATATGACGACTCAAACAGATGCTACAAGATTGACATGGCCTAGCCACACCTATAGATATCGTTGAAAAGTATTTTTCTATTTGTCCATGGTAACAGCTATTTTCGAAAGCAAAAGTTTCAACAAAACCAATTTGGTTGATTTTATTTTGGTAGTGCCGTTCGAAGAATTGGTTGGCTTCTTGATGTGGTAAATTTTTCTCTGCTGCCAAGTTCAATAAAACTTTCTGTGTGGAGCTAAGAGAACTATCCTGATCCCAAGATTTTTTACCAGACTGATAGAGTTGCCCTAATCTTTCAGGATTAAACTCATAAGATAACATCTGTCTCATCGTTACTACATCTTCTGAATCAACCAAACTGATGGCCTGGCTCTTTTCTCCATCTCGTCCAGCCCTGCCAATTTGTTGTACATAATCTTCTAAGTTTGATGGCAAGCGGTAATGAATAATGCTCCTAATGTTATCTTTATTAATGCCCATACCAAATGCACTAGTAGCACAAATAATATCAATCTCATCAAGTAAAAATTGCTGTTGAATAGCCTGCCTATCACTAGTGTTACGTTTAGAGTGGTAGGAGTCAACTTGATAGCCCTTTTCTTGTAAGAATAATTTGGTTTCTTCTAGTAGTCGAATACTTGGAAAAAAGATGACACTTGGAAAAGAAACTTTTTTAATCAATTCCAATAAAGCACCTGGCTTGTCCTCCTGCTTACAAGAAATTAATTCTATATATTGCTGACTATCTTGTCTAGGAGATTGATGAATAAACATTTCCTCAAGCGACAAGTTTAAAGAATGACAAATATCAATAACTACTTCCTTTTTTGCGGTAGCAGTTAAGGCCAAGCTTAAAGGATTGTTGAGATTTTTTCGAACAATTCCTAATTTAGAATATTCTGGTCTAAAGTCATAGCCCCATTGAGAAATACAATGTGCCTCGTCTATAACAAATAAGCCAATCTCCAATCTCTTTAATTGTTGGATGACTTTGTCTTGATAGAGCATCTCAGGAGAAAAAAATAAGTATTGGTATTTTTCAAGGTTAGAAAATATAAAATCCTTTTCTCTTAAGGTCAGCTGGGAATTAATAGCTATGGCATTACGAATACCAAGCTTTTGCAATTGATGGATTTGGTCCTGCATTAAAGACAGCAAAGGCGAAACAATAACCACTCTCTTATGGCTATACTCTCCAAAATAAAGGTAGATCAAAGATTTCCCACCGCCAGTCGGTAAAATGGCTAAGGAATTTCTGGACATAAATAAGTTTTCTAGAATTATATCTTGATCGTTGCGAAAAGAAGAAAAACCAAATCTTTTTTGTAAAAATTCTACATCTAACAAGAGACCCTCTCCCTCTCTTCTTTAATACAAATAATTTGACTTAAACGATAGACTAAAAAATTAGGTAATCGAAGTGAATCAAGAGGTAAATCTTTTTCAAAGTCATCAAATGACGTATTCGGTTCTCGACTGATAATATCTAAGCCTGCTTGTATAAGTTTGTTATTTTCAGCTGGTTGACCAAGAAATAAGATTCGTCTAGCGACTGTTGCTGGATAGATTAATGCAAGCTCAATAAGATGATCGTTAACCGTACTCTCTTTCAAATACCTAGATTTGGCAATTCTTGAGATTGGACTACCATGTAAAAAGGCTAAATAGCTCTCCTGACTACTTCTAGAACTTAGACCCTGTCTTTGAATAAGAAAGGTTAAAAAAGAGAAAAAAAGAGGATAGATGTCTTTTTGATCAATCATTTCTTGAATGAAATAGACCCAAGAAATTCTATCAATATAGTTTTCATCTTGCATCCCCTGTTCATTCAGCATCAACATTCGTTGTTCTCTAGTAGCGGGAGCAACTTGAAATCCGGTAAAATAACTTAAAAAAAGAACATTAAATACTGGCTCTTCTTCATCTAGAAAACCCCATAATTCTTTAGCAATTTCTCTGCATAGCTGTTCAAACGTCACCTTATCTTTTTTACGCCTACTTGCTAACCATGATTTGCACAATTGTTGAACCCAGCTATTGTTAGTCGTAGGACTAAATTTCTTTTCTTGGAAGGATGTCTGGCTTACAATTTGAACTAGTAAAATCGTTGCTTCCTTGATCAGAGCTAAAGACTCATTGTTCATTAAAGAGAGCCCATTCAAGTACTTATAAGAAAAAATAGATAAGTCCTCTGTTAGAGCTGGCTGTTTCTTTGCATACAGTTTCCCCTCTTTGACGTCAAGATAGCCCAAAGAAGTCATTTGTGATATGATATTTTCAAACTTATCTTTCTCTAGCTCAGGTAGGCAAGCAAAATATTTTTCTAGATGGTGTTTCAGTGCAAAAAATAAGACTGAGGTCGTTCGCTTCCCTTTTAAGAGATGGAATAGACTTGAAGTCCTTAAATTCAAGACTTGATGACTAGATTCCCATATAGAAAATTCCAACAAGGAGCCTGATTCACTCATGACACAATCCCCTTCCAATTCACATCAATCGCTTTATACTTATGTAGAATGTCCAGAATGTATCGCCTGTGGACTCTGTGAGCTACGAGCCAAAAATATATTTAAATACACAGAAGATGGACTAGCTTATGTATTTTCAGATAAGAATACAGGCACACTGCCGATTAAAAGCCAAGACATCGAAGCTTTCAAATCTGCCTACCGTTCTTGTCCTACAGGTGCTATTAAAAGAAGTAACCAACCATTTGATAAAGACACACTGGTCTAATCTTTTTAGAAAATGACCTAGATGGATTTTTTATCAGATAGTTGGTTGACTCATAGCAATTCAAAAGAGGATGATTCAGCATCTTTTTCGAATAGATCATCTTCATGGCTTAGGTAAGAAACAATTGGTAGTTTGATAAAAAACTGCGTTCCCTGCCCTATGACTGAATGGACATCAATCGTACCCTTATGTTGATCAATCACACTCTTTACAATAGAAAGGCCAATACCAGAACCAGCAGACTTATCTAATTCCCTTGACTTATCACTCTTATAGAACCGCTCAAATATAAATGGCAAATCTTGCTCACGAATTCCATTACCATTATCGGAAATGACAATTGATGTATGTTCAATCTCAAAGTCATTTTTTACGGTGATGGTTATTTCTTTTGTTGGTTTGCCATTAATAGTGACATAACGAATAGCATTATCAATCAAATTGAACAAGGCTTGATGTAGTTTTTCTTCATCAATAAAAATGGTATCAGATTTAGGAGCAATATCGATTGTAATGCTAAAGCTTTCATGTTGAAGAATACCCTTAAAACGATTGACCAAATGATCAAAAAATTCTTTGGTGGAAACTTCTTTCAATTTAACCGATAAAATACCACTTTGCATTTTGGATAGCTCCAACAATGAGTTTACTAATTTAGCCATTTCTGTTGCTTCATCGTTGATAATTCTAGCCATCTCATTTTTTTCTTCTAGCGTGGCAGCCACATCATCAAGAATAGCTTCACTATAGCCTTTTACCATGACCAAAGGCGTCCGCAAATCATGAGAAACATTGGAAATAAAATCTGTTCTTAATTTTTCTAACCTATCTTGCTCCGTAATCTCATTTGCAATTAGAAAAATCCCTCTAACCTTTTGTTGATCTTCGTGAAACAAGGGAATCATGGTAACAGAAAAGTTCTTTTGTTCCAACTGTAGCTTGAAAAAAGTTGTCTGTTGTGTTTGAAAAATATGCGTAATTCTTTTTTCTAATTCAATAGGTAAGTTAACTTGGTAATCTACTAGAGATTGGTTCCCCCACAAGCGTAAAAAGTCAACTCCATTACTATTTTGAAATAGCACTGAAAAATCTTGACTAATAAAAGCAATGGCTGTAGGTAAGTTTTCCAAGATATGTCCTAACATTTCTTGTTTCTCATGGTTACCAATTCGATTGATCTGTAAAGACTTGCCTAACTTATTCATAGCCAAACCTAGTTCTAAGAATTCATTTTGTGAACTAAAGACAACCTTGTGTTGAAAATCATTTTGAGAAAAACGAAAAGCAATATCCGTCATCTTTTTAATCGGGTCCGTTAGCCAGCGATTTAACACTACATAGAAAGCTACATAATAGACAATCATAACCAAAATAAAAGGAATAATAAAATATATTCCTTTTGTATCAGTTTGATAAAATGCAGAAATAATGATAAACAGTGAGAAAACGGAGACGGCTACATTGATAATCCAGATTCGGAAAACAATGGCATCTAATTTTTTCATATTTTACGGCTCATCTCATGTGGTGAAAAGCGATATCCTTTCCCCCAGACGGTTACAATCATACGTGCAGCCACTTCAGATTCAACTTGCAATTTTTCACGCAACCGTTTGATATGTGTATCAATGGTCCGTAGATCCCCAAAATATTCATACCCCCAAACTTCTTTTAGCAATTCTTCTCGGCTGAATACCTGTTCTGGCGACTTAGCAAGATAATAAAGCAAGTCAAATTCTTTTGGTGTCAAGCTGATTGGGATACTATTGGCTAAGATCAGTCTAGAATCTGGGAAGATTTGTAAAACTTCATGATTGATATTTCCTTCTTCAACTCTGAAATTATGCTTATTTACACGGTTCATAAGAGATGAAATTCTTAACATAACTTCTCTAGGGCTAAATGGTTTGACAACATAATCATCTACACCAGTTAAAAATCCTGTGATGCGATCATTTTCCTCTCCCTTAGCTGTAATCATAATGATTGGAAGGTCTCTTTTATCAGAGTCTCTAACCATTCTAGCAACTTCTATACCGTCAATACCCGGTAACATGACATCAAGAAGCACCAAATCATAATTACCCATTAATATCATTTCTAAGGCATCTTCACCCGACTCCGTTTGTTCGGTCTCGTATCCATCTTTTTCCAAATAGAGTTTTAACAATCGCCTAATGCGCTCTTCATCATCTACAATTAATACTTTTCCTAAAGACATTTAGCTCTTCCTCCCATTATTACTTGCTATTTTTACTAATTTTTCAACTTCGTAACCCTTTAAAATACGCCATTCTCCCGATTGTAAATGGTCTAACGTTAGAAAGCCAAATGACTCTCTTTTTAATTTTTGAACAGGCAATTGAACTGCTTCAAACATTTTCTTGACTTGATGATTCCAGCCTTCATGTATGGTTAGCTGCACCAATCCCGTCTGCTTCGCCTCATTGACTGACATAATTTTTGCGACAGCTGGAGATGTTTTCTTTCCATCAATAACAATGCCACGCTCTAGTTTTCGCATCAATGCTGGTGTCGGTATTCCTTTAACTTTAGCGATATACGTTTTATCTATCTGATGTTTTGGGTGCATCATCAAATTAGCAAACTCGCCATCATTTGTCATTAGTAATAGTCCACTTGTATCAAAGTCTAAACGTCCTACTGGATATAGTCTAGTTTTTATAGATTGAAAATAATCTGTCACCACTGGTCGACTACGATCATCGGATACAGAAGATAAGACATTTTTGGGCTTATAAAAAAGATAGTAGACAGGCTCTTCTTGATAGATAGGGACACCATCTACTTCAATCACATCTTGCTTACTAACTTTATAGCCTAGTTCCACAACTTTGACTTGGTTAACCGTGACCCTTCCTTGTTTAATCAATTCTTCGCATTTTCTTCGAGAGTCTACTCCAGCATGCGCCATAACTTTTTGTAACCGCTCCAAATACCTGACCTCCTAATTGTAAACTTTTAATAGCATTTTCTGCAAGCCCTTTTTTCAATTTCAGTAAAATTTATTATTCATTTTCTTTTGCTTCCAGTTCAGATCCTTTAAACAACTCTTGTGTTTCTTCTGAACTCAGGTCAAACAAGTCACTGATTTCAGGAAGTTGTTCTAAAGATTCCAAACCCATATAATCTAAGAAGTACTTAGATGTTTTGTACAATTTTGGACGACCTGGGCTTTCTACTCTACCTGCTTCTTCAATCAAGTCTCTAATTTGTAGCTTTTGAATAGAGCCACTACTTTGAACACCTCGAATAGCATCAATCTCCATTCTTGTGATAGGCTGTTTATAAGCAATAATAGCTAAAACCTCTAAAGCAGCTGGCGAGATTTGAGACATATAAGGTGAAATAGCGTAACGCCGGATTAGTTCTTCATAGTCATTTTTTGTCACTAACTTATACTCATTAGCTGTCAATAGAATATGCAAACCAGAATCTTCATCGCTGGCTAAGCGTTCCTGTAATTTGTCCATCCATTGACGCACAGCAGCTTTATCAATTTCTAAGAGATAACTCAACTGTTCAACAGAAAGACCTTCATCTCCAGCTACATAGAGTAATGCTTGAATACTAGCTTCATTCACTTGAATCATATACTTTTTTCCTTTATTGATTTGTTTTTGACGATAAGAATTTCTTGATAAGGATTACTTTGAATAATAGAAATTGAATGCTGCCTAACCAATTGAAGCATAGCTAAAAAACTGGTAACGATTGCATGTCGATTCCATTCTGGAAAGCAATCCGTAAAATTAATTTGTTTTTCTTTACTGGACTCAATCTTATAAATGATACTATCCATCAATTCTTGAACGGTGTGGACTTCATGATATAGGTTTGCCCGTAAAGGTTGACGAGCTTGGTTTCTCAGAGCCATCTTTTGCAATGCCTTCCACAAATCATCAATGGAGACTTCTCCCTCTCTTAGAGGGACTGTCTGTTGCATAAAACTTAAATCGCTAGCTTCTTTTGAATAAAAAGAACTTCTATTAAGGGATAAATCCTCCAAGATTTTCGCACTAGCTTGGAATTGTTTGTATTCCAATAATCGATCCACTAATTCTTTTCTTGGATCCTCTTCTACTTCCTCACCATCCACATCATCAACCACTGGTCTAGGAATCAAAGTTCGAGCTTTAATTTCCAACAATGTTGCTGCCATGACCAAATAATCCCCAGCAATCTCTAATTCCATTTCTTTCATTGAATGAAGAAAGCTTAGATATTGTTGTGTTAATTCAACCATAGGAATATCATAAATATCGACCTTTAGTTCTTTGATTAAGTGCAATAATAAGTCTAAAGGCCCCTCAAAAGATGTTAATTTTACTCTTAATTCAGACATTTATTCACGCTCATTTTCTTTCAGCTTTTCCTGATTCCATTTGGCTAAGATTAGGCTAGTTTCAATAGTACCTGTAAAGACACTATCTGGATATTCTGCTTCCAATTGGTTAAGCAATTCAAAAACTAATTTTTCTCCTCTAAAAGAAGGTGAGATAACCAAATGACGGATAAGAATATTTTTGTCATTGACTTCAAGGCCGATTAAGCCGATAAAATTATCGGTATCTTCGTCTTTCCATAACAATAACTTTTGTGATTCCTGACTTTCATACCAATTCATTTGTTCGGTTAAATGGTCAATTTCTTTTAACTCTGGGACAAATGATAGTAGTCCCATAGCTATTTTTTGATAGGTGCTTGTATAATTTACTAACATATTATCCCTCGCTAACATAAAAAGTATTTATCGATAATCTAAATCAATCAAATCCTGATAGGTTTCTCGTCTAATCGCTAATCGAGCTTGTCCCTCTTCAACAAAAACAACTGCAGGTCTGGGCAATCTATTGTAGTTGCTTGCCATAGAATAACCATACGCCCCTGTTGATAATACTGCCAAGAGGTCATTCGTTTCTACATAGGGCAGCGGTAAATCCCAGATTAACATATCTCCAGATTCGCAGCATTTCCCTGCGATAGAATAGAGTTCTTGATTTTCTTCAGCAGCACGATTGGCCAAAAGTCCTTGATACTTGGCTTGATAAAGTGCCGGTCGAATATTATCTGTCATACCACCATCTACTGCTAGATAATTACGAATGCCATGAATATTTTTTTTAGATCCGATTGTATAAAGCGTTAAGGCAGCAGCCCCTACAATACTTCTACCTGGTTCAACCCAAATTTCTGGTAATGGATAATTGTAGGTATTAGCGAGCTCCTTCGTTCGTCTACAAACGGCATCAATATGTGCTTGAATAGAAGTTACTTGGTCCTGATCCGTATATTTAATACCAAAACCACCGCCAAGATTCAAACTTTTTGCAACGAAGTCTGTCTCTAGACGAATATCAGCTAAAAAACACATTAATTTTTCAGCCGCTAAGGCAAATGCCTCTGACTCAAAAATTTGTGATCCAATATGGCAATGTAATCCATGTAAGTTTAAGTTATCCATGGATAAGACCCGTTTGATAGCTTCAAGAGCTTGCCCATTTTCTAGATCAAAGCCGAACTTGGAGTCCCGTTGTCCTGTCCTTATGAAATCATGTGTATGAGCGCTAAATCCTGGAGCAATCCGTAGTTGAACTGTAACGATAGTATCATAGTCAGCTGCTACCTGATTCAGCAATTCTATTTCATAAAAATTGTCTACAATATAGCAGCCGACCCCATATTCTAATGCTAGTTCAAGTTCTTCTTTGGACTTATTGTTTCCATGAAAATGAATATTCTTCGCCGGAACATCAGCTTGAATAGCTGTATAGAGTTCTCCACCAGAGACAACATCAACCGCTATCTCTTCTTGGTTAATCACTTCATAGACAGCTAAACAAGAAAATGCTTTGCTGGCATATGCAATATTATAGTCTACTTGATTAGCTTCAAAGGCTTTTTTGAATGCTCGGATATTGGTGCGCACGGTAGCTATATCATATACAAATAAAGGTGTGCCATATTCTTTGGCTAATTCTACAGTATCCACGCCACCAATGGCCAAATGATGGTCAGGTGTTAGGGATAAATGCTCTGGTAAAGGGTTCATCTATTTCTCCTTATTGTCTACTTGTAATGTTTTCAAATCATCTTCCTAGATGAAAGAAAAAACAATTTATTCAAACTCTAAAACAATTAATAGCTAGCCACAATTTCTTTCACTAGAGATTTAAAGGTTTCTTTTACTCGAGTTGTTGTCTCAACAACTTCTTCGTGGTTCAAGCCTTCTTGCAGCCCCGCTGCCATATTGGTAATGCAAGAAATTCCGATAACCTTTAAGCCAGCATGTGCAGCAATAATGACTTCTGGAACAGTTGACATACCCACTGCATCAGCCCCAAGCACTTGTGCCATACGAACTTCAGCAGGTGTTTCATAAGTTGGCCCAGAGAAACCTGCATAGACACCTTCTTTTAAGGGAATGGAAAGTTTACTTGCGGCAGCTCTAATTAAGTCTTGCCCCTCATTGTAATAAGCATTAGACATATCAGGGAAGCGCGTTCCAAAATGCTCATCATTCTTACCAATTAGTGGGTTAGTTCCTGTTAAATTAATATGGTCAGTGATAATCATCAAATCTCCCGGAGTAAAATCTTTGTTTGAGCCTCCAGCAGAATTAGTAATGACTAATGCTTCAATACCTAATAGTTTCATTAAACGAATAGGTAGTGTAACAGTTTCCATAGGGTAACCTTCATAGAAATGGAATCTACCATCCATAACAAGAACCGTCTTGCCTGAAAGCTTTCCATAAACCAAACGACCTTTATGACCAACTACAGTTGAAACAGGGAAATTTGGGATGTCTTTGTAGTCAATTTCAATCGGGTTTTCAATTTCATTAGCTAATTCACCCAAACCTGAGCCTAAGATTAAGCCCATACTTGGTTTAACAATACCCTTTTCTTCAAGAAATGTTTTTGTCTCTTCTAATTTTTCAAATTGTGTTTTTGTCATTGTGCAATCTCCTCGTTAAGTTTTTTGTCTTATTACATTTAGTTCAATTCTGAAAGGAAACTTTCTCCATTTTCTGTTGATTCTACTGAAAAGTTATCTGAAATTGTTTTTGCTATATCTGAGAAATATCCTTGTTTTAATGGGCCGGCTGATTTGAAACCAGGGCTAATGGCCAACATTGGAACGTATTCTCTAGTATGGTCAGTTCCTGGGAAGGTTGGATCGTTACCATGGTCAGCTGTAATAATCAGTAAATCGTCGTCTTCTAATTTACCAACAATTTCTGGGATTCTTGCGTCAAACTCTTCTAATGCTTTTGCATACCCCTCTGTATCACGTCTATGACCAAATAGTGCATCAAAATCAACTAAGTTTAAGAAGCTTAACCCTGTGAAATCTTTCTCCAAAACCTTAACTAATTGATCGACACCATCCATGTTGCTCTTGGTACGGATAAATTCAGTAATGCCTTGACCATTGAAGATATCATTAATCTTACCAATAGCAATCACATCAAGTCCTTTATCTTTCAAGAAATCTAAAGTTGTTTGTTCAAACGGATCCAAAGCATAATCATGGCGATTAGAAGTACGTTTAAAAGCTCCTACTTCACCCAAATATGGACGAGCAATGATACGGCCAATCATATATGGGTCATCTTTGGTAATTTCACGTGTATACTCACAGATACGGTATAATTCTTCAAGCGGAATAACCTCTTCGTGAGCAGCAATTTGTAGCACTGGGTCAGCAGAAGTGTAAACAATTAAATCTCCTGTTTCCATTTGGTGTTGACCATAATCATCTAATACTTGAGTTCCACTGTATGGCAAGTTACATACAATGTTACGGCCAGAAAACTCTGTAATTTTATCTAATAATTCTTGAGGGAAGCCATTTGGAAAAACGCGGAATGGGGTTTGTATATTTAAGCCCATCAATTCCCAGTGGCCTGTCATGGTATCTTTACCAACTGATACTTCTTCTAGTTTGGTAAAGTAGCCTTTAGGATTGCTTGTTGGCTCAACACCTTTAATTGGTTCAATGTTACCTAGTCCATATGCTTGCATGTTTGGTATTTCTAAACCAGCTGTTTCAGCAATGTGACCTAGAGTGTGTGAACCTGCATCGTTAAAATCTGCTGCATCTGGTGCTTCGCCAATTCCAACTGAGTCCATCACAATAACATGTATTCTTTTAAATTTCATTTTCTTTTCCTCCTACAATTGTTTGTTTTATGCGTCTATTATTAGGCTCTTGGATGAGTTTTTTTATAGACATCTATCATACGTTTTGTTGAGATGTGTGTGTATATTTGAGTAGTAGAAATATCTGAGTGACCCAATAATTCTTGTACAATTCTAAGGTCAGCTCCATTTTCTAAAATGTGTGTGGCAAAAGAATGCCGCAGCATATGCGGTGAAACGGACTTTGTGATGTTGGCTTTCAATACGATAGCATTGAGATTCTTCCAAATACCCTGCCTTGTAAAAGCTCCACCACGATGGTTAAGAAATAGAAAGTTATTTTCCTTCTTGTCATCTACCAATTGTGGTCTAGAATAGTGCAAATAGCGTTCTACCCATAGACCGGCTTCTTCTCCTAAAGGGATAATGCGTTCCTTATTACCTTTCCCGATGGTTTTGATAAAGCCCAACTCTAGATGAATATCCGACAATTTTAAGTGAATTAGTTCTGAAACCCGAAGACCAGTAGCATACATGAGTTCTAAGATCGCCTTGTCCCTTAAGCCTAAGATGCTTGAAATATCTGGGGCTTCTAAAATAGCTTGAACTTCTTCAAGTGATAAAGACTTGGGTAATTTTTTACCTTGTTTTGGCACCTTTATGGAAATCATTGGGTTGTGATTAATTACTTTTTGACTTTCCAAAAAGATATGGAACTTTCTTAAAGATGAAATCATACGACTAGTGGATCTTGCAGCATAATGATTTTCTTTTAATTCTTGCAAAAACAAAAGGATATCAGCTGTTTGAACTTGGTTCCATTCTCTTAAACCCGTTCTTTCTAAAAAAGCAATGTATTTTTGTAAATCCCTTTTATAGGAAGAAATGGTATTGTCCGATAAGCCATTTTCCACAAGCATTAGATAGCTAAAGTTTTCAATCTCTTCTTTAAACATATCTTTCCTCAACTATTCTTTCACTTCATTAGCAGCATTTAACTGACAAGCATGACAAATACCATGGAAAGTCAAGCGATGGTCTTTGACCAAAAACTGATAGCGTTCCTCAACGACCTTCTCAACATCAACAAGTAAATCCTCATTGATTTCCTCGATATTGCCACACTGAATGCATAAGAGATGGTGATGAAAATGCCCATTACCGGCTTTTTTTAGATCATAACGAGCTAAACCATCATCAAAAACCACCTTATAAGTGATATTTAATTCGGTTAGAATTTCCAGTGTTCGATATACTGTTGCCAAACCAATATCAGAATTTTTACGTCTGACTAACATATAGACTTCTTCGGCACTCAGATGTTCTTTTTCTTTTTCTAACAAGATAGCCACTGTAGCTTCCCTTTGAGGGGTTAATTTATAGCCTGCTTCTTGCAATTTAGCTCTAATTTGTCTAATGGATATTTCGCTCATGTATAAAACTCCTAGAGTGTTTCGTCATTCTGAATTAATGATATGGAGCCTTGATTTTGGATAATTTTTCTCTCTTTTAACAAATTACCTATTGCTCGTTTAAACTGTCCTTTGCTGATGCCAAATTGATTCTGTATTTCCTCTGGACTTGATTTGTCCCAATATGGCAAAGAGTGATCTGGGTGTTTTTGCAACATGGTTAAAATCATCTGAGCATCGTCAGGAATAGCTTCAAATGCACGTGGTCTCATGGAAATATTTAGTAAGCCATCTGGTCTAACACCAATGACACGAGCTTGAATGACTTGACCTAGTGTTGGTTCTGACGCGCGTTCACTTGGGTGCAAAAAGCATAGATAGCCTTCTAAGCTGAGAGCTAGAGTCCCCGCCATTTTTAATCGATAAACCGTTGCTTCAATATCCTTATTGGTTAAGGACGCATCAGCTGGTTTGCTTAAACTTTTAACAATCTCTTCTTCTGCTAAACTTGCCCACACACGGTCTTTTTTGTCTTGAGTCAACTCTACATAAAGACGGTTGCCTTTTTTTGGCCAAAGTTTATGTTCATTGGGTAATTGGTCTAAGGAAACTACCATTTCCTTATCTGGCAAACCAATATCTACAAAAACACCAAGGTCCTTGCGCACTTGTGTTACAGTTGCCCAATCATATCTACCTAAGCCAACTGTAGGAATCTGATCTGTAAAAACTAGTCTTTTTTGGCTGTTTTCGTACACAAAGCCTTTTACAATAGAACCAATCTCAATCTTATTTTCTTGGCCCTCATTTTCTTCAACAATTGATTTTTTAAATTGAAATGTTTGTCCGTCTTTCTGTACAAAGAAAGCTTTGTCATTTTCATCCGTTACCATAGCGGTAATGACCGACCCTAATAAATTAGAAATATCAACCTCATCCTTTCTAAAAAAAATTCTTCATAGCTTTACCTATTTTATCATATAAAATGAAAAAATGTCGATTAATCGTTTTCTTTGTGAACTATAATTGAAGAAAAAAGGCAACCTTACACTCGCTTGTAAGGATTGCCTTTTTAGATTTATTCGTTTTGCGTTCAAACTCTATGAAAGAAATTAAACTGTTTGAACTTTCAACATGTTTGTTGAACCTTTTTGTCCAACTGGAACACCGGCAGTAATAATCACCAAGTCACCAGTTGTAGCGAAGTCATGTGCCACTGCTTCTCTTGAAGCTAATTCGAACATTTCGTCTGTTGATTGAGGTTTTGCCATAACATATGGTTGTACTCCCCATACCAATGCAAGCCCACGTGCTTGACGGTCAGTAAATGTCACTGCCATGATATTTGCGCTTGGACGGTATTTAGAAATCATTTTTGCGGTATGTCCTGATTCAGTAGCAGCAACAATTGTTTTGATAGATAGATTTTTAGCAGTATGAGCAACTGAACGTGCAATAGCTTCGGCAACATCTGCTGCATCATATGTTTTTAACTTAAATTTATCTTGTCCACGAAGTTCTACTTCTGTACGAATACAAATATTTGCCATTGTTTGTACTGCTTCTACTGGGTAATCCCCTGCAGCAGTTTCACCAGACAACATAACAGCATCTGTTCCATCAAAGATAGCATTAGCTACGTCTCCAGCTTCTGCACGAGTAGGTCTTGGGTTACGTTGCATTGAGTCTAACATTTGAGTTGCTGTGATAACTGGTTTACCTAAAGCGTTACATTTAGCAATCAAGGCTTTTTGAACGATTGGAACTTCCTCTGCAGGAATTTCAACACCCATATCGCCACGAGCAACCATTAAACCGTTAGAAAGAGCTAAAATTTCATCAATATTGTCGATACCTTCTTGGTTTTCAATTTTAGGAATAATTTGGATGTGTTTTGCATCGTGTTCTTCTAAAATTTCGATAATTGATTTCACATCAGAAGCACGTCGTACAAAGCTTGCTGCGATGTAGTCGATATCATTTTGGATACCAAAGATAATATCATTACGGTCTTTTTCAGTGATACCTGGAAGATTTGTGCTTACGCCTGGAACGTTAACACCTTTTTTATTTTTCAAAATTCCGCTATTGTTAACAACAGTGATGATTTCTCCATTGGCCTTATCAATTTCTGTAACAGCTAAACCTACTAATCCATCATCTAAAAGAATGATTGAACCAGGTTTAACATCATTGATTAGTTCTGGGTAAGAAATAGAGAATTTCTCTTTTGTTCCTAAAACTTCTTTCATAGATACACGAACAACATCACCAGTATTTAATTGGATTTGGCCGCCTTCCATTTCATGAGTACGAATTTCTGGACCTTTAGTGTCTAGTAAGATAGCAACCATTTTACCAGTCTTTTCGCTAGCAATACGAATGTTCTTGATACGTGCTAGATGTTCTTCGTGGTCACCATGTGAGAAGTTCAGACGGCATACATTCATACCAGCCTCAATTAACTCTACCAACTTTTCTACTGTTTCACTTGCAGGACCAATTGTACAAACAATTTTTGTTTTTTTCATGAACGTAAAACTCCCTTTTATAATTTATTAGTTTAATTCATACATTCTGATATTTTTAGACTAGCTTAGAAAGAAATCTCTTTATTCAATTGATACAAATCCAAATTAGGTAAATGTTTTCCGTTTTCTAATAGGTCAACAATATCGCTATAAATAACTTTATCCCCTATAATACCAACGGCTACACCACCAATGCCATCTTTTAGTAAATCAACGGCTTTTGAACCAAATTGACTAGCTAAAACACGGTCTCTTGCAGTTGGCGAACCGCCACGTTGAACGTGGCCTAGTACAGTTACACGAGTATGGAAATCTTCATCATGTTCCCATAATTTACGTGCCAATTCATCACCGCTCATTACGCCTTCAGCTAAAACGATGATAGTGTGTTTCTTTCCGTTTTCTCGTCCACGTTTAATTTCATTAGCAACATTTTCAATGGAATAGTCATGCTCTGGAATTAAAATTTGTTCTGCTCCACTTCCGATACCTGTCCAAAGTGCAATATCGCCTGCATTTCGGCCCATTACCTCTACAATAAAGGTTCTGACATGGCTAGTCGCTGTGTCGCGCAAACGGTCAATGGCTTCTAAAACAGTGTTAATAGCTGTATCAAAGCCGATAGTGTAATCAGTTCCTGGGATATCATTATCGATAGTTCCTGGTACGCCTACTGTAGGAAATCCAAGTTTCGTTAGTGCAACAGCACCACGGTAACTTCCATCTCCACCAATTACAACAAGACCTTCAATACCAAATTTTTTAAGTTGTTCGATACCTTTTTCTTGCCCTTCACGTTGAGCAAACTCAGGAAAACGAGCAGAATATAGAAATGTTCCGCCGCGACCGATAGTATCACTTACATCTTTAGGTGTCAGTTTACGAATATCACCTGACACAAGGCCAGCAAATCCATAGTTAATTCCATAGACTTCAAAACCCTCATAAATACCTTTACGAACGATAGCCCGAACGGCTGCATTCATACCTGGTGCATCTCCACCACTTGTTAATACTGCGATACGTTTCAAATTATGTCACCTCTCAGGTTTATTTTAAAATTGGAGTATCAATCCATATCCTTCTACATGTTACCATTTTTTTTATGAAAAGTCTTTTACTTTCATCATGAAAAGGCTTTAAATCAGAATATTATTCAATGATTTTAACTGAACCGTTTCCAAGAAGCTGTTCCAGCTGATAGATTGACAGCTTAGACCCATCAATTCCCTGTTTGAAATTGGCTCTGACCAATTTTTTGGTTGATTCTACATACAGATAAACGGGAATAGATCCTTTATTTTCAGAGACAATTTTCTCAATCCTTTGATAGGTGTCTGAATTTTGGAAGTCTTCCTTGATTCTTAAATAGCATTTCTTATTTATATTTTCTAAGTCTTTACGATAGGTTTCAATAGATTTGAGTAGATTGACTTGTAATTGAAAACCACCTGAACGATTTGGTTCAATCTTTCCGCTAATATAGACAAACTCATTTTCATTAAAGAGTTGATGAGACTTCACATAGTTCTCAGGAAATAAGGTGACATCAATGGAACCCGAATAATCTTGTAGTGTAGCAAAAGCCATAGGGTCACCTTTTTTAGTTCGGATTTTTTTGACGTTTTTTAATATGCCAATCATTTCTACCTTTTGTCGCTCGTAAACACCATGGATTGGTTTCAAAAGCTTCTGCTGATACTGTTCCTTAAATTCCTCACTTGGATGACCAGAAACAGCGTAGCCTAGATATTCTTCTTCCTTTTCGAGTCGCAATAAGAGTGGCAGTTCCGGACGAATTTCTAGCTTTGGTAGTAACTCATCGTTTAAATCTAAGCTTAAGTTATTTCCATGGATAGAGACTCCGCTAATGATTCCGGGTATTGATGCTAAAAGACTGGCTCTGGTTTGACCAAAACAATCCAAAGCCCCTGAATAAATCAAGGCTTCAAAATTTTCTACCTTACTATATTTCTTTCCAATTCGATAGGCAAAGTCTAAGAAATCCTTATAAGCACCATATTGATAGCGATTTTCGATAATGAGGGCTATAAAGTCTTTTCGTAATCCTTTGATAGAGCTTAAGCCAGTAATTATACCTTGGTCTTGTATGGTATAGATAGAGCCACTTTCCTGAATAGATGGTGCCAGTATGGCGATACCATTTTCTTTGGCTTCCATCAGATAATCTTGAGCTTTTGACGATTGTGGATTTGTTGACTTTAGAAGCCCCGCAAAAAATTCTGATGTGAAATTTGCTTTCAAATAAGCTAGTTGGTAGCCCAGTAAGGAGTAAGCAAAAGAATGCGAACGGTTAAACCCATAGTTGGCAAATCGCTCAATGTAGTTATAAACTTCAATAGCTGTTTCCTTACTATAGCCTTTATTCTGAGCTCCCTTTACAAAGTCTACCTTTTTTTCATCGATAACTTTTTTATCTTTTTTCCCCATAGCACGGCGTAAAATATCTGCTTGCCCCAAAGTAAATCCAGCCAACCTATTGGTCACTTGCATAACTTGTTCTTGATAGACCATAACCCCATAGGTATTTTTTAAAATGGATTCTAGGTCATCATGTGGGTATCGAATCTTCTCTTTCCCTTTTTTACGTTTAATAAAGGTGTCAATCTGTTCCATTGGACCGGGTCTATATAAGGCATTAACAGCGGCTAAGTCTTCTAAGGAATTTGGCTCTAAGCGTTTTAACACCTGCCTAATACCAGAAGATTCAAACTGAAAGATTCCATTGGTTTTGGCTGCTTGGAAAATAGCAAACGTCTTTTCATCGTCTAAAGGAATTTGGTAAATATCAATTTCTTCTTGTCTTGTTTTTTTGATGAACTGAAGGATATCATTTAGAATGGTTAAATTTCTTAATCCTAGAAAATCCATTTTTAATAGACCGATTTGCTCTACGACTCCCATGGAATATTGTGTGGTTAACAAGTCTAAGTCTCGATTCATTAAGGGAACATAATTAATCAAGTTTTCTTGGCTTATCACCACTCCTGCCGCATGGGTTGACATGTGTCGTGGCAGACCTTCTATTCTTTTGGCAGTTTCAAACAAGAGTTGATTTCTTGGACTGCGGTTGACTAGGTCTCTTAAAGGTGAAGATTGTTTGAAAGCATCTTCCAGTTTGATTCCTAAAGTGTTTGGAATGGCTTTGGACCATCTGGATGCGGATGGGGTATCCAAGCCCATGACTCGTCCCACATCACGAATGGCTTGTTTGGCAGCCAAAGTTCCAAATGTCGCAATCTGAGCAACTTTTTTAGCACCGTATTTATTCGCTACATACATTAATAGGTCGTCCCTTTTGTTGTCAGGGAAATCCAAATCAATATCGGGCATGGTGTATCGTTCAGGATTTAAAAACCGTTCAAAAAGCAAATCATATTTGATGGGATCTACTTGTGTAATGCCCAATAAATAGGATACAAGGGAGCCTGCTGCCGACCCACGTCCCGGACCAATCTGAATGTCATGATCTGCTGCATAAGCCATCACATCCCATACGATAAGGAAGTAATCGTCAAAGCCCATTTGATGAATGACATCTAATTCATAGTTCATGCGTTCAATATAGTCCGGCTTGTCTTCTACTCCCCTTGTTGTCAAGCCGATGAAACATCTGCTACGTAAATAATCATGCGCTTCTTCATGTTTAGGGGTTTGGTATTTTGGCAACAAGGACTGGTGTAAAAGAATCTCAACAGACAAGTCCTCAACAAAAGCCATCTGGTTACTGATGAGATCTTCTTGGTTGAGCTGTTTAAACTGCTTAAGAATGGTGTTCGACTCATGCAAATAATGCGGTCCGCTAACATCGGCTTGATGTGCTTCAATCTGTAAGTTTTCTTCAATTGCATTTAATACGCGCCAACTATAATCATCATTGGTTCTTAAATAGTAGGTTGCTTGGTGTGAAATGGGCTTGATGGAGCTTGATTGTATTAGCGAAATGTAGTCTTGATAGGCATTTTCTTCGAGAGTATCCAAACTGACAGCCAATGCAATTTCTATTAATCCAAAAGTTTCTTTGACTTTATCCAAAAATAGCTTAAAATCCAAAGAATTATGGGATCGATATAGACTTTTGATTTCCGAGTGGTCTGAGAGAAGGAGAATTTTTATATGATCTTTGTTTTCTTGCATCAACTGATACATGGATTGAATAGTTTTGTCAGTCTGGTAAATCGTTGATAGTTCCATTAAACAAAGATAGCCTTGATAATTTTTAGCATAAACAATAAAAGAATAAGATAAGTCTTTTAAAACCAGACCTGGAAAGTCAAACTGGCAACCAATAATAGGCTTAATGCCCTCTTTACGACATTTTTCATAAAACTCAACAACGCCATGTAAAATCCCCTTGTCCGTTAAAGCTAGACTTTCATAGCCCATCAACTTACCAACACGGATATAGTCGTCTATATTTATAGTACTTTGTAATAAGCTATAACTAGACACCACCTCTAAGGTTAGAAATTTCAAGTGTCTACCTCCTTTCTTTTTTTGCTGATATTCTCTTATCCATTATATCTTTTTCTAGTCTATTCCTCAAATAACAAATAATAAGGTCATTTAGCTTGTCCTACTTGAATTAGCTTCCCCCTTGAACTATAATTACTAGCGAAAGAAGGTGCACCATTTGAAATATCTAACAACTTTATTTTGGGGTTTAATCTTAGGACAAGTAACCTATTATCTAGGTACCGCTTTAACAAGTGGGAGTTACGATTTCACCAAGGCTTTATTCTTGGGAATCATTATGTCAGTTGCAATATATATCATCCAAAGCTTTATACCATTAAAACGAGAAACTGAACAGCATTAACACTACCAAACCAACTGATATGGATAGAACAAACACTACTACAAGAAATCGTTTGTAGTAGTGTTTGTTGTTTTAAACGTATGATTGATATATGGACAAACATTTCTTACTGCTACAATTTTGTTGCACTAATAGTCTCCTACACAGACTATTAGGGCTGGGAAAAAAGTCCAAAAGGTAACCAAATAAAATAGTTCCCCAAAAATCTGTCAGAAATAACGGTGTAAGCATAGCTGACGCACAGTGGATGTTTCGGCTTCAGCCGATTTACAGCCACGTAGACAGCTAAGCCAGTGAGACCAAGGCTTTCGGCGGTGCCACCGTTCCCATTTCTGATAGATTTTTGGGGAACTATTTTATGATTTAGAATGCTTTTATTTTATTACAGACTTTTTGTCCAACCCCTTACAGATACGTAGACAGCTAAACCGTAAGACCAAGGCTCATGGCGGTGCCACCATTCTCATTTCTGAGCAATACTATTTATTTATGAACAAACATGGCATCGCCAAAACTAAAGAAGCGGTATTTCTCTTGAATAGCATGTTGGTAGGCTTGTAAGATAAATTCTCGGCCTGTATAGGCAGCTACTAACATAACTAGAGTTGATTTTGGCAAGTGAAAATTGGTGATAAAGGCATCAACTATTGAAAATTCATAGCCAGGTGAGATAAAAATATCCGTCCACCCACTTGTTGCTATTAAGCGACCACCATTTACCTTGGCAACACTCTCTAAGGTCCTAATGGAAGTCGTTCCAACTGCTATCACTCGTCTGCCTTCATCTTTAGCACGATTAACGATCTGGCTAGTTTCTTGGGAGATTTGATAGTACTCCGCGTGCATCTTATGGTCTTCCAATCGTTCAACAGACACGGGTCTAAAGGTTCCTAACCCAACATGTAAGGTAATAAAGGTTACTTCAACCCCCTTTGCTCTCAAGTCATCTAACAAACCATTCGTAAAATGTAGTCCAGCAGTCGGTGCGGCTGCAGAACCATTTTCTCTTGCGTAAACAGTCTGATATCTTTCTTGATTGTCCAAGCGCTCTTTAATATAAGGTGGCAAGGGCATTTCGCCTAGGTCTTCCAATAGTTCTAAAAAGACCCCTTCATAATTAAAGCGGATTATTCTGCCGCCTTGTTCTAATTCCTCTATAATAGTTGCGGTCAATCGACCATCTCCAAAACTTATCTCGGTACCAACTTTTAATTTTCTGGCTGGCTTAACTAATGTTTCCCATTCGTCCCCTTGCCTATTGGTCAGCAATAAGACTTCTACATGTGCACCGGTGTCAACCTTTTGTCCATGCAGTCGGGCCGGCAGCACACGCGTATCATTTAAAACCAAGACGTCTCCAGCTGATAGGGAAGTCAAGATATCTTCAAATGACTGGTCTTTCATTTCTTGTCTTTCAACTGAAATATCTAACAAGCGAGACGCAGAGCGGTTTTCTAGAGGAGTTTGTGCAATAAGTTCCTCCGGTAATGCAAAATCAAAATCATTGGTTGTCAGTTCTTTCACAACAGTTCTCCTTTAATCAAGAGTGTATGGTCTACCCAGATGTTCGTAGGCAGCTTGTGTGACAATGCGTCCTCTTGATGTTCTTTTTAAAAAGCCAATTTGCAATAAATATGGCTCATACATATCTTCAATTGTTTCCGTATCTTCCGAAATATTGGCAGCAATGGCAGACAGCCCCACTGGACCACCACCATACAAGTCAATCATGCTGACCAATAATTTGCGATCAATTTTATCCAAGCCTTTATGATCCACTTGCAAAACTCGCAGAGCCTCTTGCGTTACATCAATGGTAATGCCGTCTGACACATAAACCTCTGAAAAATCTCTAACGCGTTTCAAAATCCGATTGGCAATTCTGGGTGTCCCCCTCGATCTAAGTGCAATCTCTAAAGCCGCATCACCATGAATTGGTGCATTAAAAACACTAGCGGTTCTCTCAACAATCTCTGTCAAAGCTTTGATATCATAGTACTCCATGTGAGACACAATTCCAAACCGATCCCGCAACGGAGCAGATAGAGCCCCCGCTCGCGTCGTCGCCCCCACCAAGGTAAAAGGCGGCAATGGAAAATGAACTGGATGAGCTGTCGGACCTTGCCCTACAATAATATCCACATAGAAATCTTCCATCGCCGAATAGAGCATCTCTTCTACAACTCTTGGCAACCGATGAATCTCATCAATAAACAAAACATCCCCTGCCTGCAAATCATTCAAGAGTGCAATCAAATCCCCCTGACGTTCAATAGCTGGACCACTAGTCGTCTTAATCCCCACCTCTAACTCTGTGGCAATGACCCTAGCCATTGTTGTTTTTCCTAAACCAGGCGGGCCATACAAGAGCACATGGTCCATAGCTTCCGAACGATTTTTCGCTGCTTGGATATAAATAGCCAATTCTTTTTTTATCTTATCTTGACCAATATATTGACCCAATGTTTGAGGGCGTAGGGATAGTTCTAACTGTTCTTCATCTGTTCCAGAAGACTGGTTACTAACAAAACGATGTTCCTCCATAAATCACATCTATCCCTTCATTAACAAAGTAAAAGCCTTACTTAAGGCTTCTTGCGTGGATGGATAAGTCTCATCTTCCATTTGCTTCCAAATTTTCTTGATTTCTCTGAAAGAATAACCTAAGCCTATCAAAGCTTCTTGCGTATCAGATAAGACCTTATTTTGACTTGAGTCTTGTACTAAGACAGATTCGCCTTCACTAGATGACATCCCCTCTTGGTCAACCACATTTACTAAGAGTTTGTCTTTCAAATCAAGAATAATCTGCTGAGCAGTTTTTTTACCGACTCCAGGAAAGCGTGTCAAGTAAGTTACGTCTGCATTTTGGACTGCTCTGATTAAACCATCATGGTCATCACTGGCTAAAATAGATAAGGCACTTTTAGGGCCTATACCAGAAACGCTGACCAATTGCTTAAACAAATCCTTCTCTTCAATGGATAGAAATCCATACAAAGTATGTGAATCTTCCCTAATCACCTGATGAACCAATACCTTAACCTTTTGATTAAGCTTGGTTTGTAGGCGATAGGGATTTGGCACTGAAATCAAATAGCCTATCTCATTATTCTCAACTACAATAGCGGTAGGATAAATGGTTACTAAATTACCGCTGATAAATTCATACATATATTTTCCTCACCATCTCAAATTTACCAATGACTATCTACTCGAAGAATGGTAGAAACTCGCCGTAGCCTTGAGCTTCAAGTTCATCTTTCGGAACAAATCGTAAAGCCGCTGAATTGATACAATAACGCAAGCCACCACTTTCTTTTGGTCCATCATCAAAAACGTGACCTAGGTGCGAATCTGCCGTAGCGCTTCTAACTTCTGTACGCTTCATACCAAATGACCTGTCCACCAGCTCTTTCACTTCTTCCTCTTGGATCGGCTTAGAAAAAGATGGCCAGCCACAACCAGCATCAAACTTGTCCTTTGAAGAAAACAGTGGCTCACCACTCACAATATCCACATAGATCCCATCTTGGTAAAAATCATCATACTCTCCTGAAAATGGACGCTCAGTTGCTGCATTTTGAGTTACTTGAAATTGAATATCACTTAAACGTGCTTTTAAATTTTCTTTAGAAAACTCTGTCATCGTAGTTCCTTCTTTCAATTTTATTTCTTACATCTCTTGACTCCTAGAGCGATGCGGGTCTTGAATTCTCTTAAATAAATGTTCCATATCTTTATTCGAAAAATGAACCAGAACTGGTCTGCCATGTGGACAGTTGTAAGGATTAGAGCATTTTGACAAATCCAATAACAATTGACGAGCTTCTATATCCGATAGATGGTGATTGGCTTTAATGGATTGCTTACAACTCATCATAATAGCCGTTGCTTCTCTTAAGGTAGCAACATCAATGGATTTGTCCTTTAGTACAAAGTCGATAATCGCTTCAATGGTCACTATTTCTTGCCCTTTTTTAATCCAAGCAGGATGTTCTTGTAACTGAAAACTATTGCTACCGAAAGGTTCAAGATGGATCCCCATACTTTCCAACGCTTCACTTCTCTCCTGTAATTGAAGAACTTCCTGTTTGGAATAAGTCAAAACTAGGGGCACCAACAATTGTTGAAAATGAGGAGCAACATTGCCAATTTCGACCTTAAAATATTCATATTTTATCCGCTCTTGCGCAGCGTGTTGGTCAATCATATACAAACCATCTTGATTCTGGGCAAAGAGATAGGTGCCATGCATTTGCCCAAAATAATAGAGCTCAGGAAATGGGTTATTGGTATAGTCAAGTTGCTCCATATCAGTTTTGGCTAATTTGAGATAGTCTGAGTTTTCTTGATGAAAGTCAACCAGTTCTTCTTCACTAGAAATGATGCTTTCTTTTTGGTCAAGATGGTATTCTTTGGCTTCTTCCTCAACCAATTTATTCTCAAAGCCCTCAGTTTGTGCCGGGTGACTTACTTGACTATTTGAGACTTGGCTAACATCTTCATTGACATTCATCTGAGATAAAAAGTCAGACAGCTCATCACCAGGAAAAGACCTATCAGATATTGATTCTTGACTCAAATGCAATACTTCTTGTTCTGCGTCAACCTTGCTTTTCTTAGCAAAGCCTTTGAAACTATCATTGGTATTCAAACCAGGAATCCGTTGAACCCCCTTGATAGCTACAGAAATGGTTCGTTTAATTAAGTCAACCAGTTCTTTTTCTTTACTAATTCGCACTTCCTGTTTGGTAGGATGAACGTTGACATCGACTAAGAGAGAATCCATAGTAACCTTAATAACCGATATAGGAAACCGCCCAATCATCAAGGTTGACCCATAAGCATCAATAATAGCCCGATTGATAGCAAAATTTTTAATAGAACGACCATTAATAAAAATGGACATGTTGTTGCGGTTAGAACGAGTTAGCTCTGGAATAGAGGTATAGCCTTGAATGTGGAAATCCAAATCCTCTCCTTCAAAGGCAACCATCTTCCTAGCATTGTCAGTCCCTAAATTTCCAGCAATGGCTTGTCTCAAATCATCATTTCCACTTGTACGCAGCAAGAAATTATTATCATGTTTCAAGATAAAAGCAATTTGCGGATGACTGAGAGACATTTTACTGACAACGTCTGTAATATGTGCTAATTCTGTTTGAATACTTTTTAAATACTTCAACCGAGCTGGTGTATTGTAAAACAAATCTTCTACAAGGATACTCGTTCCTTTTGGCAATCCAATTGGTGTATCCTTAATAATTTGTCCACCTTCTAAGTAAAGCTCAATCCCTTGTCCTTCACCTGTTGATGTTTTCAGCGTGACTTTTGAAACAGCTGTGATACTGGCTAGGGCCTCGCCTCGAAAACCAAGTGTCCGAATGCGGAATAGTTGCTCTGGACTGTATAATTTACTAGTTGTATGACGTTTGATGGCCAATCTAGCATCTTCTGGTGACATCCCCTGTCCATTATCACTAATATAAATGGAGCGGAGACCTGCTTCAAGAAGTGAGATTTCAATACGAGTACTACCCGCATCGACAGAATTCTCTAACAACTCTTTGACAACAGATGCTGGACGTTCAATCACTTCACCAGCTGCAATCTGGTTGGTTAATAGAGAACTTAATTCCTTAATAATACCCATTAGCTCTCATCCCCTTTCAAGAGTTCTTGCCAATCAACAACTAAATTCAAGACTTGAATCGGTGTTAGTTGTGCTAGATTTAAACTTTGAATTTGATCAGATACAGCTCTTTCATTGAGATTTAGTTCTGTCTCTTCAAATAAGGACAGTTGTTGGTCAATGACTTTAGCAGAATCTTTACTTGCCTGACTTTCTAATTTAGAAAGGATTTTTTGAGCATTTTTCAGCAGTTCTTTTGGTAAGCCAGCCAGTTTTGCCACATGGATTCCGTAGCTTTTATCTGCTGGGCCTTCCATGATTTTATGCAAGAAGACCACTTCTCCATTTTTTTCAATCGCTCCTACATGGACATTGCGTAATCCTTTTAATTCTTGGCTCAGGTCTGTTAATTCATGGTAATGTGTTGAAAACAGTGTTTTGGCCGGTATTTTTTCATGAATGTATTGCAATATTGCTTGAGCCAATGCCATCCCATCATAGGTAGCTGTCCCACGACCGATCTCGTCAAACAACAAGAGTGAGTATTTATCCGCCTCTTGAATAGCAACGTTGGTCTCTAGCATTTCAACCATAAAGGTACTTTGACCAGCAATCAAGTCGTCCGCGGCTCCAATTCTAGTGAAAACCTGTTTAAAAATTGGTAACTTGGCTGATTTGGCAGGTACAAAACAACCCATTTGAGCTAAGATAACGATTAGGGCTAACTGTCTCATATAGGTGGATTTACCGGACATGTTAGGACCTGTAATTAGTAGAATCTCTTGGTTCTTGTCCATAGAAATGGAGTTGGGTACGTAAGCGGCCTGCCCCATGACTTTTTCCACAACTGGGTGCCGCCCATCGATAATCTCTAAATCTCGGTCATCAAAAGACAGTTGCGGTTGAACAAATTGATACTGTTCACTAACCAAGGCAAAACTTTGTAAAACATCTAAACTTGCGACCGTAGCTGCCAAAGATTGTAAACGACTGGAATAAGATTTGACTAATTCTCTAATCTCAATAAATAAATCATATTCTACTTGAGAAGATTTTTCTTCCGCTTCTAAAATTTTTCGTTCTTGTTCTTTTAATTCAGGTGTCACATAGCGTTCAGCATTTGCCAAGGTTTGTTTGCGCTCATAGCGGCTTTCGTCTAAGAGAGCGACATTAGCTTTGGTCACCTCAATGTAATAGCCAAAAACTCGGTTATAATTAATCTTTAAGGTTTTAATGCCTGTTTTTTCTCTTTCTTGTGCTTGTAAGGCCGCAATCCACTGTTTGCCATTAGCCATAGTATCTCGGTAATCATCCAGAATATTAGAGTATCCTGCACGAATCACATTGCCATCCTTGAGTTGAAGAGGTGCATCCTCATCAATAGCTCTAGAAATAATATCTACAACTTCCGGAACTGGATCTAAAAAATCAATCGTTCTTGCCCAAACGGTATCAGGTAAGGTTCCTAACACTTGAGCGATATGCGGAATTTGTAATAAGGATTGCTTTAATTGTAATAAGTCTCTAGCATTTGCCGTTCCAAAGGAGATTTTTCCAACGATTCTTTCTAAGTCGTAGATTGCTGTTAGGTAGCTAGAAATATCAGACCGTTCAAAATAATGATTGATAAGACTTTCTACCTGTTGGTGGCGTTCAACAATATCTGCTTCCACTACCAATGGTTTTTCAATCCATTTTTTCAACAACCTAGACCCCATAGCCGTTTTAGTTTCATCTAAAAACCAGTATAAGGAGCCATTTTTCAACTGCGTTTTTAAGGATGTTAGTAATTCTAAGTTTCTCTTGCTTTCAAAATTGATTTTTAAAAAATGTTCAACTTGGTATTCAACCGCTACTTGCAAATGAGATAGACTTCGTTTTTGCGTAGAAATCAAATAAGCAAGTAGATAATTAAAGCTTGCTTTTAAAGAAGCAGCCTCTACTTGTGACCACAAAGATTGGTAGACTCTAAGTTGGTCCTCACTAATTGTGTCGCCATTAAATAGGCTGACAATAAAATTAAGTGAGCTAGACAAAGCTTCAATTTCTCGGGCTAGTTCTTCTGAGTTGACGATGACTTCCCTAGTTTGAATGGCTGATAGCTCATTTTTCAAGGCATCAAAAGAGGTTAGTTGTGTCCCTCTTAATTCTCCTGTAGTAACATCAACATAGGCCAAGGTATAGCCTTTAGACAAAGCAGATTTGGTAATGGCGACCAAGTAATGATTGGATTGTGCATTCTGATTGGAATAATCAGTGTAGGTTCCGGGTGTGATGACCTGGACTACATCTCGTTTGACCATTCCTTTGGTCGTTTTGGGATCCTCCATTTGCTCACAAATGGCTACCTTGTAGCCCATCTCAACTAAGGTACGAATATATTCTTTGGCAGCATGATGAGGGACTCCACACATAGGAATAGGGTCATCTGCATTTTTATTTCGGCTGGTCAAGGTAATTTCTAGTAATTGCGCTGCTTTTAAAGCGTCATCATAGAAAAGCTCATAAAAGTCACCTAAACGATAGAACAGAAAACTATCAGGATATTGGTCTTTAATAGAAAAATATTGTTCCATCATTGGCGTATGTTTTGTTTTTTGTGGCATAGTTTCACTCATTTCATATAACTTAATTCTTATTCTAAAGAGTCAACCAGTTGTGTTTGTAGGTATTGCATAATGGTTTGAATCAACTCGTCTACTTCTTCTTGTGCTGATCGATATTGTTCAACCGTGATATTCTGCTGAAATTGTAAGGTTAGCGAGTCGATTTCTTTGTCTAGCTCTTTTTTAGCTTGAATTTTTCCATAAACCATCATATGAGCAGCATTTTTCTGCTTTTCCTTGATAGTCTCTTCTAGCTTTTTTAAATAAGTTGATTTATTAATAGCCTCTTCCACTTGCTTATAGCGAATCACTTCTGGAAATTGATTGAGTTCATGAATCAGCTGCCCAACCATCTGTTTTAGCTGTGGTGACATCTCTTGATCAAAGCTTTTATCTACTGGCTTCACATCAAAAACCGCCTTCCAAAAATGGCTTATCTGGTGAAATCTGAATGGGCTGAATACTCTTAGATTTACCACTGGTATCATCCACTTCAATAATACAAGCAGATAAAATAGTTGGCCCATTATCTGGAACTACAAATCTAGCTGGTAGCTGGTTGAGAAACTTACCTATAATGGCATTTCTTTCCATACCTAGAATGCCATCATAAGGACCAGTCATACCCACATCTGTTAGATATGCGGTTCCTTGAGGTAGAATTCTAGCATCATTGGTCTGTACATGCGTATGAGTACCAACAAGAGCAGAGATCCGTCCATCTAGATACCACGCCATTGCTTGCTTTTCACTAGTCGTTTCAGCATGAAAATCCACAAAAATATGTTTGGTCCTAGCACTACATTGTTCCAACAGCTCCTCAATCACTTGAAAAGGGTCATCCAAGGTATTCATAAAGACACGGCCTTGAAGATTGATGACCGCTACCTCAATCGCATTAACCTTTACATAAACAAGACCAACTCCAGGAACTGATTTGGGGAAATTTGCCGGACGAATTAATTTCTTGGCTCCATCGATAAATTCAAAAATCTCGCGATTGTCCCACGTATGGTTTCCCATGGTAACAATATCCACTCCGGATTGAAGAAACTGCTTGTAAATTTTCTCGGTAATTCCTCTACCTGCCGCAGCATTTTCTCCATTAAGGATGGTTAATTGTGGTTTGTAGTGTTTTTTTAATTGAGGCAGATAGGTATCCACCATCTGGCGACCCAAGCTTCCAACAACGTCACCAACGAATAATATTTTCATAAAAATCCTTTCTGTAACAAGAGATTCATTCCCTACTAGTTTATCAATAAATCAATGAAAATGAAAGTTTGCTAATTGGAAAATAATTCGCTTATAGTATTAGAGTAGCTTTGTACTCCGGAGACTATTATTTATTAAAAGCTTTCGATTAGATTTGACAAATATCTTAAAAAATTGAAAGGCGCTTAAAATCACGTTATAAGTTAACGTAACTTTAAGCGCTATTGATTTTAGATTTTTTATACAGGTTGATACATGGTCTGTCACCGTTTAGAAAAATAATTTGCTACTAGTCCTGTAATTGAAACCCCTATAAGTAGAGTTCCGATTATCGTCAGTAATGCCGTCTCATTCGCTAGTATCTCCTCGTAGATTAGCATGGCTTCCACTAATATTACAACTCCATTTAGCATTAAAGATATTCCTACTAGAGTAGCTAGCCGATTTGGATTACTAGTTTCCGATGATTTATAACCTGCTAAAATATTAACTAGTTTAAAACGCCATATGATTATGCCGATAAACAGTAAGGTCAGCCCGGATAGTAATGATGCAAGAAACATAATCTCCCTCCTCGTAAATATAACTCCTAAGAATCATTAAAGCTACTACAATGAGCCAATACACGGTGAATACCTCTATAAGTTTATTATACAATATCCACACTCATATAGGTCAAATTCATATAGTTAATATTGCTAAGAATACATAAAACATCCCTGTGGTTCACCGTTACCAGTAAACCAAGGGATGTCCTATAAAAATGTTTAGTCTTCTTGGTGCAACTGATTAATCAATTGGTCAATCTTATTGCCGTAATCGACTGATTCATCTCGCTTAAAGAATAATTCAGGGGTCTTATACAGGGTCAAGCGTTGACCAAGTTCACGGCGAATTAATCCAGTTGCCTTTTCTAGCCCTTCTTCAGTAGCTTTGCGTTCACTGGCTAAATCAGAGAGGGTTGAATAATAGATAGTGGCTTGTTGTAGGTCGCCAGTTACTTCGACATCTGTAATGGTTACTCCTTCAACACGAGGATCTCTGACTTTCTTTTTCAAGATGTCATTGACTTCACGCATGATTTCTTGCGTCACTCGACCTAATCTAAAATTTGCCATTTGCTTACACCTCTAATCTGGAGTTCTTATTTTCTTTTGATTTCGACCATTTCAAAAGCTTCAACGATATCGTCTACACGGATATCATTGTAGTTTTGAATCATAAGTCCGAATTCAAAGCCTAGTTTGACTTCTTTTACATCATCTTTGAAACGTTTTAAGCTAGCTAGTTCGCCTTCATAGATAACAATATTATCACGGATTAGACGAACTTGACTATTTCGTCTGATAAAACCGTCTGTTACATATGAACCAGCAATTGTTCCAAGTTTAGAAACAGCATAGGTTTCACGTACGATAGCAGAACCAGTTACTTTTTCTTCAAACTCTGGATCAAGCATTCCCTTCATAGCAGTTTCAATCTCGTCAATCACATTATAAATAATGCGGTGTAGGCGGATATCTACTTGTTCAGACTCAGCTTGTAATTTTGCTTGTGGGGTAGGTCGAACGTTGAATCCAATGATAATGGCATTACTTGCTAAGGCAAGAGTAATATCACTTTCGTTCACAGCTCCAACGGCTGTATGGATAATCTTAACGCGTACACCTTCAACCTCAATCTTTTGTAAGCTGGAAACTAATGCTTCCGCTGAACCTTGTACGTCAGCTTTGATAATGACGTTAACTTCTTTCATCTCACCCTCTTTAAGGCTTGAGAATAGGTTGTCTAAGGTGATACGGTTAGTTGCACTACGTTGTTCGATTAGAGCACGTTTGGCACGCTCCTCACCCGCAGCACGAGCAGTTTTTTCATCTTCAAAGACAACAAAACGGTCCCCTGCTTGAGGTGATACGTTCAATCCGGTAATTTCAACTGGAGTGGCTGGCAAAGCTTCTTTTACTCGACGTCCTTGGTCGTTGACCATTACTCGAACACGTCCAAAGGCATTTCCAACAACAATAGGGTCTCCCACTTTTAAGGTTCCTTCTTGTACTAACAGAGTAGCGATAGGTCCTTTTGATTTGTCTAAACGAGCTTCGATAACAGAGCCTAATGCTAAACGGTTAGGGTTAGCTTTTAACTCTTGAATTTCAGCAACTAGAAGAATCATTTCAAGTAATTCTTCAATATTTTGATTAAACTTAGCTGAAATTTCTACAAAGATAGTGTCTCCACCCCAAGCTTCAGGAACCAATCCTAAATCAGATAATTCTTGCATAACTCTACCTGGGTTAGCAGCTGGTTTATCGATCTTATTAACAGCTACGATAATTGGTACATCTGCTGCTTTAGCATGGTTAATCGCTTCGATGGTTTGTGGCATCACGCCATCATCTGCAGCAACGACAATAATTGTAATGTCTGTTACATCAGCACCACGAGCACGCATAGTTGTAAAGGCAGCATGTCCCGGTGTATCCAAGAAAGTAATTGGTTTTCCATCGATTTTTATTTGGTAAGCACCGATATGTTGCGTGATACCACCAGCTTCAGAAAGAGTGACACTAGTATTTCTAAGTTGGTCAAGCAAGGTTGTCTTACCATGATCGACGTGTCCCATAATGGTCACTACAGGAGGACGTGACACTAGTTCTTCTGGCTTCACTTCTTCTTCAAAATAGCTATCTAGGTCAGAAATATCTTTTTCAATCTTTTCTTCAGCTTCAATACCATAATCTGCTGCTAATAATTCAATAGCATCTCTAGAAAGTCCTTGATTGAGTGTCGCCATGACACCAAGTAAAAATAATTTCTTGATGATTTCAGCTGGTTCACGTTTGATTTTTTTCGCTAAATCAGCTACTGTCATGCCGTCTGTGTAAACTAAAACTTCTGGTAATTCATGGAATTTACGTGCTGGAACTGGTGGTTTCTTGCTTTCTTGACCACGATTATTACGGCCACGGTTCTTATTGTTGCGGTTGTTTTTCTTACCACGGTTAAAGCTGTCTCCACCTTGTTTGTCAAAGCGTGAGTCAGTTCTTTTGTTAGCTGGTTTTTTATTGTCATAGTTAGGTTTAGCTGGTCTAGATTGGCTAGAGCTTCCTGATTGACCACTTGCCGGTCTACTTTCTCTGGTAACTGTTGTTGGTCTAGCATCTTTTGTAGCAGTAGCTGGTCTACGATTGCTTGATGCACTAGAAGTTCTGTCTTGTGATGCAGCTGGTCTGGATGATTGACTACTTCTTTGTCCATTGTTTGAAGAGTTTGGACGAGTACCAGTTGTTGAATTTGGTCTAGTTTGACCGCTGTTTTCAGTTCGACCTTGTGGCTTCGAAGGACGATTGTCTGAACGTGTTGTGGTTTGCCCACTTGGTCTGTTAGTTGGTTTATTGCTTTGTGGTTTTTTTGCTTGATTTTGATGAGAACTTGTTTGGTTGTTTGATGAATTCGCTGTCTGTTTAATAGGTTTTGGACTCTCTTTCTTAGTCACAGCCGTTGTTGGAGCAGTTTTGGCTGATGCTTTTTTTGTGAATGCTTGATTTAATTGTTTAATTTCATTATCTTCCATGGTTGACATGTGACTATTATAAGAAATGCCCAAAGTAGACGCTTGGTCTAAGACTGCCTTACTTGAAAGATTTAATTTCTTTGCAAACTCGTATACACGTGTTTTTGTCATACTCTCACCTTCCTATATCTTCATTATCGTTATTCCTTCCATGCCAAGTAGACTTTTTGAAAAACCCTTATCTGATATTCCGCAGATGGAACGATTTTTCCCAATTGCTTGAGAAATCGTTGCCGAATCAAATGGTTGAATAAATGGAATTTCATAATGTTGGCATTTATTCTGAATTTTTTTTACAGTTTTTGGACTAGAATCCGTAGCGCAAATGACACAAAATACTTTATTTCTTTGAATGGCTGTTAGTACTTGTTCTTCACCAGAAACCAGTTTCCCAGCTCTCGTTGCCATTCCTAATAGGTTTAGAGCTTTCTTTAAGGTTTGTTGGTCCATTATAGAATCTCTTTTCTAGCTTTTTGATGGTCCACATAGGTTAATAATTCTTCATAAAAGCTGTCTGGAATTTCGATTTCCAACTGCTTTTCAAACAAATGATTTTTCCATGCTTTTTCAACCAATGTCGGTTCTAAAGTGATATAGGCTCCACGTCCATTGAGCCTGCCACTTGGATCAAGTTCTGCAACACCTTCAGTATTTCGAACAACACGTACCAACTCTTTCTTTGGCATCATCTGTCCAGATGCAATACATCTTCTCATTGGAATTTTCTTTTTTTTCATGTAGGACCTCACTTTCTGACTTGGTTATTCTGCTGACGTTTCTTCTTCTATTTCTTCTTGAACTACTTCTTTTGTAGTTTTTTCATTTGCTTCCACAAAGTCTTCAACTACGTTTACATCTTCCTCAACTTCTTCTATTTCTTGTTCAAGTTCTTGAGCTTGATTCAGTAATTCTGCGTATGCTGATTCAGATTTGATATCCACGCGGAAACCAGTTAATTTTGCAGCTAAACGAGCATTTTGTCCACGTTTACCAATAGCAAGGGATAATTGGTAATCTGGTACCACTACAACACAGCTGTTGCTCGCTTCATCGAAATGAACATCAACAACTTGTGCTGGATTCAAAGCGTTAGCAATATAAACTGCTGGATCTTCTTTCCACTCAACAATATCCATATTCTCACCGTTTAACTCATTTACAATGGCTTGTACACGTTGTCCACGAGGGCCAACGCAAGTTCCAACAGCATCTAAGTTTTCATTGCGGCTTCTTACGGCCACTTTAGCACGGTCACCTGCTTCTCTAGCAATAGAAACAATTTCAACCACGCCATCATAGATTTCAGGAACTTCTTGTTCGAATAAACGTTTCAACAAATCTGGATGACTTCTGCTGACAAAAATTTGTGGGCCTTTTGTAGTGTTGTCCACTTTGGTTACCAAAACTTTTATTCTGTCCCCAGGATTATACTCTTCTGTAGGAATTTGTTCTTGTTTGGATAAACCAGCAACAATTTTTCCTAAGTTAACATAAACATAACGAGAATCCGCGCGGTCTACCACACCGGTCATGATTTCATTTTCATAAGTGATGAATTCATTGTAGATATTAGTCCGTTCTGCGTCTCTCAAGCGTTGCATGATAACTTGCTTAGCGGTTTGAGCTGCAATTCTTCCGAAATCTTTTGGAGTGACTTCAAAACGAATCTTGTCACCTAGTTCATAGGCCTTGTGGATGGTTAATGCTTCGTCAAGGCTCACTTCCAAAGTAGAGTCAAAAACAAATTCAACAACTTCTTTGACAGCATAGACATGCATATCGCCCTTTTTCTCATCAAATTGAATTTCGACGTTTTGTGATTGTCCATAATTCTTCTTATAAGCAGAAACGAGTGCCGCTTCTAAGGCTTGAATAACAATCTCTTTTGAAATTCCCTTCTCTTCTTCTAAAATATCAAGGGCTTTGATTAAATCTTTATTCATTTTTTATTTACTCCTTTATTAGTCTTTCTAAAATTGAATAGCCAAGCGGGCTTTGGCGATTTGGTTACGTTCAATTCTTACTTCTTTGGTGCGTGTTTTAACCTTAACCGTTAAAACCAAAGACTCATCATTGATGTCTGTTAAAGTTCCCTCAACAAATTTTTCACCGTCTAGCGCCTTATAGAAAGATAAATGAATATATTTTCCAAGAGCTGCTTGTAAATCTTCTTCAGTTTTTAATGGACGTTCTGCTCCAGGAGAAGAAACTTCTAAGAAATAGGCCTGGGGAATTGGGTCTGGATTTTGAGCATCTAAAATCGCGCTGAATTTTTCACTCATGGTGGCACAATCCTCTAAATCAATCCCACCCGGTTTATCTAAGTAGAACCGTAAAAACCAGTTCTTCCCCTCTTTGACAAATTCTAAATCGACCAATTCAAATCCTTGTTCTGCAATTATTTCTTGGGTTAATTCTTCTACTAATGAGACAACTTTACTCATTTCTATCCTCCTTTTTATTCAATCTGAACTATTTATAGCTTGCATAATTTTGCGTAAAAAGAGTGAGCGTTTCCGCTCACTCTCCTACAGGCTCCCTTACTTTTGTTAGTATACCACAAAACTAGCATACATACAAATTTCCCACGATTTCTAGCTTAAAAATCAAATAAAGATAGTTGATTTTCATCTGGTAAATGGGTGATAGCCTTATTTTCAGTTAAATAATCAATTAAGGTCTTAGAAACCTTACCCCTAGTGGCTAAGTCTTTCTTAGATAAGAAAGGTTGTTCATTACGAGCCTCAACAATCTTATTGGCCACGTTTAGTCCTAATCCAGGGATTGACCTGAACGGCGCAATCAAACTATTGCCTTCAATAACAAAGTTAGAGGCATCTGATTTATCAAGGTCCACCATTTTAAAGGAGAAACCTCTTTCAACCATCTCGTTGGCTAATTCTAGTACGGTTAACAGGTTGGTTTCTTTGGTACTAGCTTCCATTCCCTTGTCTTTGATGTCCTTCATCCGTCTCTTGATGACCTCTTTCCCTTGCGACATAGCCACAATATCAAAGTCTTGGGCACGAACAGAAAAGTATGCACAATAATAGTAGATTGGCATATGAACTTTAAAGTAGGCAACCCGTAAGGCCATTAAAACGTATGCCGTAGCATGGGCTTTAGGGAACATATACTTAATCTTCAAACAGGAGTCAATATACCATTCTGGCACATCAAATTCTCTCATCTTTGCTTGGAGGTCATCAGGAATTCCTTTCCCTTTACGGACACCCTCCATAATAGTAAAGGCATCTCCATTATCTAAGCCTTTATGAATTAGATACACCATAATGTCATCTCGACAACCAATAACGTCTGCTAATGGGATTCCGTGATTTCGAATTAGTTCTTCAGCATTTCCTAAGTAGACGTCTGTACCATGTGATAGACCTGAGATTTGTAGTAGTTCTGCAAAGGTTGTCGGTTTTGTTTGTTCCAACATCCCCCTAACGAATCGGGTTCCAAATTCAGGAATTCCAAGCGTACCTGTTTTCGAATCTATTTGTTCAGGTGTCACACCTAACACTTCTGTCCCACTAAATATCTTCATAACTTCTGGGTCATCTGGTGGGATGGTAATAGGATCCATACCTGATAGATCCTGCAACATACGAATAACGGTCGGATCATCGTGTCCTAGAATATCTAGTTTCAAAACATTATCATGAATGGAGTGGAAATCAAAGTGAGTTGTTTTCCATTCTGCATTTTGGTCATCTGCCGGGTATTGAATTGGGGTAAAATCATAAACATCCATGTAGTCAGGAATAACAATAATACCTCCTGGATGCTGTCCAGTACTCCGTTTGACACCAGTACAGCCTTTACCTAGGCGGTCAACCTCAGCTTGGCGGAACTCTAGGCCCTTGTCACGTTCATATCCTTTCACATAACCAAAGGCTGTTTTTTCTGCAACCGTACCAATTGTTCCAGCACGAAACACATAGTCTTCACCAAAAAGAACTTTTGTATAATTATGGGCTCTTGCTTGATAATCTCCAGAAAAGTTCAAATCGATATCGGGAACTTTGTCTCCATAGAAACCTAAGAAGGTCTCAAATGGAATATCCTGTCCGTCTTTAAGCAGTTGTGCTTGGCAATGTGGGCATTTTTTCTCTGGAAGGTCATAACCAGACCCTACAGAACCGTCATCAAAGAATTCTGAATATTGGCACTCTGGGCATAGGTAATGTGGTGCTAAAGGATTCACTTCGGTAATCCCAGTCATAGTAGCCACTAAGGAGGAGCCAACAGAACCACGTGAACCAACTAAATACCCATCTTCGTTACTCTTATGAACTAGTTTTTGCGAGATTAAATAGATTACCGCAAATCCATTTCCAATAATACTGTCCAACTCTTTGATAATGCGTTTTTCAACGATTTCTGGTAAGTTTTCTCCATAAAGTTGGCGTGCTCTATTGTAAGAAAGATCGGTAATTTCTTGTTCAGCACCTTCAATTTTTGGTGTATAGAGTTCCGTTTTAATTGGCGTGACTTCTTCTAACTGCTGGCTAACCCATTGGCTATTGGTTACAACAATCTTATAAGCAAGTTCTTTGCCTAAAAAGCTAAATTCTTCTAGCATTTCATCTGTTGTTCTAAAGTGGGCTTGTGGGAAATTACCACTTCCAATTTGATTATTCTTTTGAGCGCTTAAGAGGATTTCTCGGTAGATGCTGTCATCCGGATTAAGGTAGTGAACGTTTCCGGTTGCCACAACTGGGATATTTAATTCTTCACCCAGTTTGACTAGATTTTTGATGATTTCCTCAAGGTGATGCTCGCTTCGAACCATTTCTCTTGCAATAAGTGGGCGATAAATTCCTTTAGGCATGACTTCAATATAATCATAGAATTGTGCTTTTTGTTTGGCAACTTCATAGCCTTTTTGCATCATTGCTTCAAACACTTCGCCTTGAGCACAGCCGGAACCAATAAGAAAGTCATCCCGGTTATTGATTAAGAGACTGCGTGGCACCCTAGCATTGCGATAAAAATACTTTACGTTTGAATCTGAAACTAGTTTGAATAAGGATTTCAAACCAGCTTGGTGTTTGGCAAATACTGTCGCATGAAATGGTCTCCCTTTCTTAAAGGATTCCTCAGGATGAAGATTAGTGTTGAGCTGATCATGAGTAAATAGTTGGTAGTTTTGAGCAGCTTCTTTTAAGAAAAGGAATAAAAGATTTCCAGTAGTTTGCGAATCATAAACAGCTCGGTGATGCTGCTCTAGAGCAACACCATAACGTTTGGCCAAGGTATTAAGTCGATGTGATTTTAAATCCGGATGTAAAACCCTGGATAACTCTAAAGTATCAATGACTGGATTTTCTGCAATTGGCATTTTATGTTTTTCATAACCTGTATTCAAAAAGCCCATGTCAAAACTGGCATTATGAGCAACTAAAATAGTATCTTTACTAAATTCCGCAAACTCTTTTAAAACAGTTTTTTCACTTTTAGACCCTTTGAGCATGTCATCCGTAATTCCTGTTAAATCAATGGTTGTGGCAGACAAAGGGAATCCTGGGTCAATAAATTCTTCAAATCGATCAATAACCACACCTTTGTGCATTTTTACAGCAGCTAATTCGATAATTTGATCGTAAATGGCTGACAAACCAGTTGTTTCCACGTCAAAAATAACATAAGTAGCTTCATCTAGAGGAATCGGTTGGGGATTATATGCTACATCCACTTGGTCTTCCACCACATTGGCTTCTAGACCATAAAGAATCTTTATCTTATTCTTTTTCCCTGCAGCATGTGCATCTGGATAAGCTTGTAAGTTTTCATGGTCCGTAATAGCTACAGCAGTATGTCCCCATTTAGCAGCTTGCGCTACTAAGTCAGTGACACTATTGGTAGCGTCTAAAGTAGACATATTAGAGTGCATATGAAGCTCAACACGTTTTTGCCCTTCTTCTGCATTATCTTTGCGCTGTGGGTATTCATAGGCGTTTAAGTCTCTTGCAACCATGCCCAACTCTTGTGAATAACGATTAACTTCGATATTACCAAATGCTTTAACCCAAGTCCCTTTTTTCAGGTTTTGGAGGTTAGCCTCGTCTTCTGGGCTTCCTGGAAAGAGTGTCATACTAATAGACGACGTATAGTCTGTCAGTTTCAATATGCCATACAATTTGCCCGTATTTTTCATGGTTCGAACTTCAATATCAAAAATCTGTCCAGCAATAACAACTTTACGTTCTTCTTCATAAACTTCTGCTAATGGAAGTGGCTCGTTGTTGGACTTGATTAGACCTCCATATAAAACAGAAGAATTTACCGGCTTAGCATTATTTTGCGTTTGTTTATTGGTTTGATTTTGTTCTCTCTGCTCAAGAGACTTTAAGATTAATTGTTGTTCAAACTCATTCTTTTTTTGTTCATGTTCCAATTGTTTTTGTTTGGCTCCCTCTTCATCAATCATAATGATAATCTGATATTTTGGGAAACCAAAATCTGTCATAACGGTTTGAAATAATCCAATATAATTATCCTCAATATGTTTTTTCTGCACATCATTTTGGCATTGAATCGTTATCGTTTGCCCCTCAACTATAGGGTCTTGTGCTTGGAAAACTTGGGCAAGCATTGGAGAAACAAGTTCAATTTTTTTAGCAAACAATTTCCAATAGCTCTGTAGGTAGTCTTCTAGATTAGTAGGTATCTGTCTCACTTGAAAACTTGTTGCTACTTGAGCGACATTTGCGTATTGGTTTTCTAGTCGTTCTAAAAAATTCTGCATTTTTTCAGCAGCCACTATTGTCTCCGTTTCAATGGTGAAAGACCACTGTGGTATGGTTTTATCTACGACAATACTGATCAGTTCAGCATTCTCAAAGTCAGGTAATCGAAAGGAATCCTGATCCAAGTTGACTTGACCTAATAATGTTCGAAATAATTTATCTTGATTAGACTCCATTTTCTCCTCCTTAAATAATGGTACTTGATAGAAATAACTATTGTGCTTAAAAAATTGTACTACATTATAGTTCGTTAATAAGTATCCTACTTAGATAGTCAAGTTTCCAACTCATCTGCCAGAAATCAATACGGTGGCGCCTCTTTGAGTCTTTGACTCACGGTCTTAGCTGTCAACATAGTCGAAAAACCGATATATATCAGCCATGCTGAACACCCTTATTTCTGTCGAATGAGTTGGAAACTCTTTTATATTTTATAATTTTATGGATTCATTAAAGGTTTTTGATAAAGCTTTCAATTAGCTTAACTTTAGAACAGCCTTAAAATGTCATTCCATGTCACTAATAGCATGATAACCAATAAGATAATAGCCCCCGCAATAGTAATATAACTTTCTTTTTGAGGGTCTAATGGTTTTCCTCGAACACCTTCAATAGCATTTAAAACTAGTTTACCTCCATCCAATGCTGGAATTGGCAACAAGTTCATAATTCCTAAGTTAACACTAAGAACAGCTAACAGATTAAGTACCTGCACAAAGCCATTTTGTACTACCTGTGAGGTTAATGAATACATAGCAACAGGGCCACCTAGTTGATTAATCGAGAATCCTTTAGTGAAGAATGAGGATAGGACACTTAAGACACTGGTCATGACTGCCCAAGTAGCTGTAAATCCATATGAAATCTTTGACATAAAGGACGTATCTTGACTAACCATAATTCCAATTTTCCCCACCTTAGTTCCATTGTTATCATCACTTTGACTAGTTAAGGTAACGGATTGTTTTTGACCATCTCGAAGAATCTCCAGCTGTATACTTTGGTCAGGTTTTGCTATTAATTGATCTGTCAATTGAACCCAGTCATTGGTTGGTGTTCCATCAACTGAAACAATCGCATCCCCAGCCAGTAACCCAGCATTGGCTGCGGGCATACCTGCTACCACTTGGCCAATGACATTGCTGTTGGAGGTAACGCCCCCTCTTAGAAAGGCGACAATGGTAAAGGTAATAATGGCTAAAATGAAATTATTCATCGGACCAGCAAAATTGGTCATCATTCGCTTAAGTAATGGTGCCGATTGGAATTGACGCTCAATTGGTGCCACAAAGATCTCTGTTCCGCCCTCTTCAATAATAGTCGCCTTTTTCGAAACAGTAAAACGCTCAAGTTCTGTATTTTGAGCAAGATAGCCTTCAATAAACATTTCTTTTTCTAAATCAGCCTCTTGCACTTGTAAAGGAATCCCGTCAGCCAAGGGATACTTTTCATCTAAACTAATTCTAGTAATGACTTGGTTGGAATCCATCTCAACTATAAGTGACATACCCGGTCGAATATCTTGACCTTCTTCACCCAGTCCAGCCATTCGAACGTAACCACCAATAGGCAAGATACGGATGGTAAAAACTGTCTCTCCCCTACGGAATTGAAGTAATTTTGGCCCCATACCAATGGCAAACTCTCTCACAAGAATGCCAGCACGCTTAGCAAAATAATAATGGCCCGCTTCATGAATAATAACAATGACAGAAAAAACAAATAAAAAAGCGATAATGGTTTGAATCATAATAGGTCCTTTCAGGAAAAGTTTAGTAGAATTGCAAGATAGATTTGAAACATATACATAGCAAAAAAGGTAGAATCAAACCGATCTAAAACCCCACCATGTCCAGGGAAAATGGTGCCAGAATCTTTCACTTGGAAACTACGTTTATAAGCCGATTCAACTAGATCACCTAGTTGTCCAGCAACTGAGATGACCATAATCAAAAAGATTGATTCCAACAAATTAAAGGATAGCGTATTGAAAAAATGAAGATAAATGAGTCCAACAACCACTGCTCCAAAAACTCCACCGATTGTACCCTCAATGGTTTTGTTAGGGCTAATTTTAGGGGCTAATTTTCGCTTTCCAAAAAAACGACCAAAGAGATAAGCAAAAGAATCCGTCGACCAAATAATCATAAAAATTAAAAAGACTAAAGAGAAACCTATGTCTCTAACGAAGAGAATCCCTGAAAAGCCACCGCCGACATATAGAGCAGCTAGAGTGAAGAATGAAACTTCTTCAAAAGAAAAAACTTCTGGTCGATAAACCGTACACAGCATCAAAAAAAGGATACAGGTAAAGAAAATATAAAAAAAGCTAGAATTGCTAGAAAAATATGCTAACGGAAAAGTTGCATTGACAATGGAAAGCGTGGCAATACTGGTAATTACCCCTTCCAAAGAAAAGTAATTCATTTTTTTCATGTTAAAAAATTCATTGATACCAATTAAGGCCAATAGGCTAATTAAAATACGTAGTGGAATACCTCCAATAATTAGAATTGGAATAAAAATAGCTAACATGACAAGGGCAGTTATAATCCTAGTTTTCATCTTTAGTCTCCTTATAAACCACCATATCTGCGGTGTCTGTTTTGATAAACTCCAATAGCTTCTTGCAAGTCTTCTTTAGAAAAATCAGGCCATAAGATATCCGTAAAGTAAAATTCACTATAGGCTAATTGCCAACACAAAAAATTACTTAATCTCACTTCACCACTGGTTCGAATCATTAAATCTGGGTCTTGAAGTTGACCTAAAAAAGCGGTTTGTAACTCTTGATTTATAGAGTCTTCACTCAATTCTTCTACAGTTATCTGTCCATCCTTAACTTGTTGTGCTATGGACTTAGTGGCTTCTAGAATTTCAGCTCTCGAGCCGTAATTTAGGGCAAAAGTAAGTACCATACCCGTATTGTTAACAGTAGCATCAACTGCATTCTGAACAACTCTACGCGTTGAATCTGGTAGTTGATCAATGAAGCCAATTAATTTTATTTGCATATTTCGTTCTTGAATTTCTGGCATAAATAGTTGGAAAAAGTCGCCAGGTAATTTCATCAAAAAGCTGACTTCTTCAGTTGGTCGTTTCCAATTCTCTGTGCTGAAAGCATATAAAGTCATGGCTTTTACACCCAAGTCATCAGCTGCGATAGCGATACGTCTAACCGTCTCCATACCTTCCTTGTGCCCAGCAATTCTTGGCAGCATTCGTTTTTGTGCCCATCTGCCATTACCATCCATGATAACAGCAATGTGTTGAGGGATTTTTCCCTCTTGATCGAAGTGGTTGCTAGTCTCTTCTTTTTTTGTAGTTAACCATCGATTTAAAAACTTCATCAAGTCCACCTTTTCTCATTTGAATAAGATTCTTCCCTTCATTTTAACAGAATACCGCAACAAATTGTAGATTTTTACTTATCTTATGAAATTTATATGTATCGAACACCAAAAACTCCAATGATGAATAATAATTTTGAAACTCTATACTTTATATAAAAAGGACTTGGTAAAAAGTCCATAATGACTTATATTTATTTTTAAAGCACAAAAGAGTTTTGCGAAAAAGCTTATCAGAAATAACGGTGTAAAGCATAGCTGGCGTACAGTGGATGTTTGGCGCTTTCGCCGATTACAGCCACGTAGACAGCTAAGCCAGTGAGACCTAGGCTCACGGCGGTGCCACCGTTCTCATTTCTGATAAGCTTTTTCGCAAAACTCTTTTGTTTGAATAGCAGCCTGGACTTTTTGACCGGCCTCTTTTAAGAAATATTTCTCTTATACGTCTAGAAGTTCTTTTTCTTTATTAGCCGCAATAGCATCAATTTCTTTGACACTTTGGTCAGTAATTTTTTGAACATCTTGTTCTAGACTACGCAATTCATCTTCGGTAATTTCTTTGTTCTTTTCAGCTTTCTTCAAAGCATCAATAGCATCACGGCGAATGTTACGTGTGCTAATTTTTGCTGATTCAGCTTCTTTACCTACTTGCTTCGCTAACTCTTTACGTCTATCAGCTGTTAATTGTGGAATTACTAAACGAATAACATTTCCATCATTGGTTGGTGTAATTCCAATATCTGATACCATTAACGCTTTTTCAATATCTTGTAATAAGCTTTTGTCATAAGGCGTAATCATCAACATACGAGCTTCTGGAACAGTAACTGAAGCAACTTGATTAACTGGTGTTTGAACACCATAATAACTTACCTCAATACGGTCTAAGAGACTAGCATTAGCACGACCAGCACGAATAGAAGCTAATTCACGTTGCAAAGCTTCTTCTGTTTTTTTCATACGTGCTTTGGCATTGTCTATGATTTCTTTCGTCATTTTATTTCCCCCTAACTGTTGTACCGATATTTTCTCCTAAAATAGCACGGCGAATATTGCCTTTTTCATTCAAGTTAAATACGACTAATGGGATATCATTGTCCATACTTAAAGAACTTGCAGTTGAATCCATAACTTGTAACCCTTTTTGAATCACATCTAAATGAGTAAGTTCGTTAAATTTCTTAGCATTTTGGTCTACCTTTGGATCGGCGCTATAAACGCCATCCACATTATTTTTTGCCATTAAAATGACATCTGCATCAATCTCAGCTGCACGTAAAGCTGCTGTCGTATCTGTAGAAAAATAAGGGTTTCCCGTACCAGCTGCAAAAATAACAATTCTTTCCTTTTCAAGATGACGAACTGCTCTACGTCTGATATATGGTTCTGCGATTTGTCTCATGTCAATTGACGTTTGCACTCTAGTTGGTACACCAACATTCTCAAGTGTATCTTGCAAAGCTAAAGCATTCATCACAGTGGCTAACATGCCCATGTAATCTGCTTGCGCACGTTCCATACCCATCTCTGCTCCGGTAGTCCCACGCCAGATATTTCCTCCGCCAACAACAATGGCCATCTCAACACCTAAATCATGTACTTCTTTCAATTCTTGGACAATTTCTTTAATGGTTGGAGGATTAATTCCAAATCCAGCTTGCCCCGCCAATGCTTCACCACTTAACTTTAATATCACTCGTTTATACTTTGGGTTCACCATTACTTTTCCTCCTTAGCATTACTTCGCTTCTTATAAATAAGAGAGAATGGAGATGCATATCGCAATTCTCATTCTCCCTCTATTTTGAAATTATTATTTTTTAACTTGACTCATAACTTCTTCAGCAAAGTTATCAACACGTTTTTCTAATCCTTCACCAACTTCATAACGATGGAAGATTGTTACTTTACCATCTTTTGAAGCTACATATTTTTCAACTGTTACATCAGGATCTTTAACAAACGGTTGGTCATTCAAGCTAATTTCAGCTAAGAATTTATTTAGGCGTCCTACAATCATTTTTTCAACAATTGCTGCTGGTTTGCCTTCATTTAAAGCTTGTTCTGTTAATACTTTCTTTTCGTGTTCGATTTCTTCTTGAGAAACATGTTCACGGTCTACATATTTAGGGTTAATTGCCGCAATATGCATAGCCACATCTTTAGCAACAGCTTCATCAGAAGTTCCTTCAACAACAGTAAGAACTCCAATACGTCCGCCCATATGCAAGTATGCACCAAATGCGTCTGCATCTGTTTTATTGATTAATTCGAAACGACGCAAAGTAATTTTTTCACCGATAACGGTAGTTGCTTCTGCGATTTGATCAGCAAGAATTCCGTTTGGTCCTTCTAATGCTAATGCTTCATCTAAAGTTGCAGGTTGGTTATCAAGAATTACTTGTGAGATTTCAGCAACTAATGCTTGGAACTTATCATTTTTCGCAACGAAATCTGTTTCTGCATTCACTTCAATAATAACAGCTTGATTACCTTCAACTAAAACATTCGTAATCCCCTCTGCTGCGATACGGTCAGCTTTTTTAGCTGCTTTAGCTAGACCATTTTCACGTAAATAGTCTACTGCTGCATCCATATCTCCATCAGTTTCGACAAGTGCACGTTTAGCATCCATCATGCCTACACCAGTCATGTCACGTAATTGTTTTACTTCTTGTGCTGAAATTTTTGCCATTAGTCTTCCTCCTATATTCTACTACTTGATTTTTAAAAAAAGCTGTTTGAAACCTTGAAGTATTTGCTACAATTCTTCATATTCCAAACAGCATTTATGTGGTAATAATTAAGCGTTGGTACCTTCAACTAATTTTTCGATATCTTCTAAAGAAGTATCTTTGTCTAAGTCTTCTTCATCAACTGCTACATCTTCACCTTGGTTTCCTTCGATGAAAGCATCAGCCATTTTAGCAACGATTAATTTCACTGCACGGATAGCATCGTCATTTGATGGGATAACAACATCAATCTCATCTGGATCACAGTTTGTATCAACCATAGCAACAATCGGAATGTTTAATTTTTGAGCTTCTTGAACAGCGATACGTTCTTTGCGTGGATCCACGATGAACATAACATCAGGAATACGAGGCATATCTTTGATACCGCCAAGATATTTTTCTAAACGATCTAATTCTTTTAGTAAAATACCTACTTCTTTTTTAGGCAAAACATCAAATGTGCCATCTTCTTGCATTGCTTGGATTTTTTTCAAACGTTTGATACGAGTTTGAATAGTATCCCAGTTTGTCAAAGTTCCACCTAACCAACGATGGTTAACATAGTATTGACCTGAACGAAGAGCTTCGTCCTTGATAGCTTCTTGTGCTTGTTTTTTAGTCCCTACAAAAAGTGCTACTCCACCTTCTTCAGCAACGTTACGCATATAGTTATATGCATCGTCTACTAAACGAACAGTTTTTTGCAAGTCAATGATATAAATACCATTTCTTTCTGTGAAGATGTATTTCTTCATCTTAGGGTTCCAGCGACGTGTTTGGTGTCCAAAATGTACACCAGCTTCTAACAATTGTTTCATTGAAATAACTGCCATGTTTTTTTCCTCCAATATGGTTTTTTATTTTTCCTCCCCAAGGTTCAACTAAGTAGAGACTTCTATATGAAGCACCCTCTATCTTATCCTCTTAGGTGTGAAATTGGTTTTTACACCGTTATCTATTGTACATGATATTAAAGTAATATACAATAGTTACAGATGATTTATCATCATTTTTCTAAATTTGTTGATAGATCTAGCTTTTATGAAGCCTCTGTAGTTTCATTATAGCATCGAAAAAACTATTTACCACCTTGGTATTATCTAATTGAAGGAGTTTTATCCATATGATTTATAAGATTACACTTTATATTGTCCGTTTTATTCTCATCGTTCTAAATGGCTTTGCTAATTATTCAGGACAAGAAAACTTACCTAAAGATAACGGTTATTTGCTAGTAGCTCCCCACCGGTCATGGATAGATCCGGTTATGATTGCTATTGCCGTCTATCCGCAATCCCTTATCTTTATGGCTAAGCAAGAATTATTTTCTTGGAAACCATTTGCCTGGTTTATTAAAAAGCTAGGGGCATTTCCGGTAAATCGTGAGAAACCTGGACCTAGTGCTATTAAACATCCAGTCACTATGCTGAAAGATGAAAAAAAAGCCTTGGTAATCTTCCCTACTGGAACTCGTTATTCTGACGATATTAAAGGTGGTGCCGTGACTATTGCACGTTTGGCCAAGGTTCCTATTCTTCCCGTGGTTTATCAAGGGCCTTTGACTTTAGGCGATATTCTCAAACGTAAAAAGATGCATGTTCGTATCGGTCAACCCATTGAGGTTCCTCAAGGGAAGCTTTCTAAAGAAGACTTGAATCAAATAGACTTGGTGATTAAAGAGTCCTTTGACCAATTGGACAAGGAGATTAATCCCGAGTATCGTTATGAGTTGCCTGTTAAGAAGGCGAAGAACAAAAAGTAATTGAATTTACAAAAAACTTATATATATTCAAAAAGCGCTTAAAATCAATAAAAAAATTGATTCTGAGCGCTTTTTCAATATTTAAAGGTTAGTTTTATGACCTGCTAATGTAAAGTTTGTCAATAAAAAAAGTTTATATTTACCTTCAGCTAACTACAAAGTCTCCATCATCGTCTTCTCACAATTGATAACATCTTCATTTCTAGATAGCATTTCTAACAGCTTATCAAACTCTTGACGTCCCAAAGATTTTATTTCAAAAACAGTGGTATATATTTTTCTCTCACCGTGAATATGGGCGTCATATTTAACCGCAGAAAAATCTAAGTTTAGATCTTTCATAATAAGTTTAACTTCTTCAATTGTATCCGTTCCTCCAAAGTACTTTATGATTAATACAGTTGGGGTATTAATATGAACAAGCCGCTTTAAAATGAAAAGAATGCTTGCAATAATCAGAAATCCTGTGATAGCGATATTGAAATAACCCATCCCTACTGCAATGCCCAAGCAGGCAACTGACCAGATGGAGGCTGCGGTTGTCAAGCCTGATACGCTTCTTTTAGTGACAATGATAGTTCCTGCTCCTAAAAACCCGATACCTGAGATAACTTGTGCAGTTAATCTGGCAGGATCCGCTCGAAACAGGTCGACTAAATCTGGATTTGCTCTAGCCATTTCCAAGGCATCTTTTGCAATTTCAGATTGGATAACTGCGACTAAAGCAGCCGATATTCCTACTAGTAAATGGGTTTTGATTCCAGCATGACTTTGATTTTTTTCTCTTTCAAATCCAATAACCCCAGATATTATAAACGCAAGAGTCAGTCTAAGGATAATTTCTTTTGTTTCCATGCTACAACTCCTTAATATTGTATTTCGGCAACAAAACAACCAACACTTACCAATATATACATAATAGCACAGTCTTTGAGACTACTCTATTAATATGACAGCATTATTAAAAGACTTAGCAAAAGCCTATTCCTAGCTATAAAAATATGAAGCCGTGGCACCACCATCAATTAGAATATCGGCTCCAGTTATAAATGCACCTTTTTCTCCTAAGAGTAGTTCTGCAACATTGGCGACCTCATCCGCTGTTCCAGGTCGCCCAGCTGGAGCAGACTTAAACATATTTTGGTAGTACTCACCTCTTGGCCCATTGAATTCATCTAAAGCAAGTGGTGTAACGATAATTCCGGGCGAGATCGAATTAATACGAGCACCCTTTTTCCCCCAAACAACTGCTTGTGCCATAACACGCTTTACGTTACAACGTTTTGCCATTTGGTAAGCATGCAAGGTATCTTTCATCTTATACACTTGAAGTTCTCCCAAACTCAAGAGCTCCTCATAAGGTGTAGTAGCTAATTTCTTGTCGAGCTCTGGACTTAAAGCAGGCATACGATGGCCAGACTGGCTTGAAATAGTGACACCTGTGCCACCTTCTTTGATAACTTTTCCAACCTCTTCCAAAAGAACAGCTGTACCGTAGAGATCAACTCGCAAGATTTCTTCGATAGATGCCTGGCTTGGGGAAACTCCAGCTCCATTAATCAGCATAGCAATATCTCCATATTCTTGCGCTGTTTTAATAAAATTTAGAATAGATGCTTGTGAAGACAAATCCATTTCCAATGCCACAACGTCAAAACCTGCTTGTCTCATGGTGGTTGCCATAGCTTCACTATTGACTTTACTTCTATCACCAATAACAATTTTCTTACCATACCCAACTCTACGAGCGATAGCCATACTAATCTGACCAGCACCTGTTACTAAAACAACATCCTTCATGGTCGACACTCCTCTTTTTATTTACTACTTCCTAGACTCTTTCACTATTCATTATAGACAATTGAGAGATTTATGTCCAAGTCCAAATGGGATAAGTGAATTGTGACAGCGAGATATTTTAAAAGTTAAGTTTATTGCTATCTAGGATAATTTGTAAATTTACAGTATAATTCAAAGTAAAATAAGTTTACGAAAGGTGTGTATCTGATGAAAGGTTTTACTTTAAACATCACAAATGACTTGGCATTACTCTATCCTGAATTATCTATGGCACAGGAATTATTTGACCTCATAAATTCCGACCGTGAACACATCGGCAAATTCCTACCTTTTGTTGATATTACAAAATCTGTAGACGATGAAACCAATTATCTGAAGATGAAATTGAGTGGTGTTGCTAATGGTACAGATTTTCCTTGTTTTATCACAAAATCTGATAGAATTATTGGTACTATTGATTTACATTTTATCAATCACGACAACAAAAAAGCAGAAATCGGCTACTGGTTACATTCTTCCTACGCTCGTCAAGGACTTACAAAATTAGCCGTACAAACAATCTGTGACTATGCATTTCAAAATCTTGGTTTAAACAAACTGGTTATCAAGGCTGATACTGAAAACATTGCTAGCAATCAAGTGGCGCAATCATGTGGTTTTCGCTTGGTAGGGGTAAAAAAACAAGATATGTTGATGCGTGGTGAGTTTCGTGATATGAATGTTTATGAGATTTTGAAGAGTGAGTGGGAGAAAAAGCTTTGAAGTGGTAGGATGAATAGTTGACGATTTTAGTTACATGATTCAATACTTCTAAATGACTACCAAAAGAAAAAAGGGTGTATAGAGAGGACTAGGTATTCTCTCTATACTCCTTTTTTCAGTTTGAATCCATCAAGACTCTGTACGAACTGCTTAAGAACATTTAGGACATTTAAAAGAACAATATTTTCTACTGAGTATAGACAACATAATCAAACTATTATTATCCAAACACTTTTTGATAAGCATACCTTTCTCCATCAGACACTGGAAGCTTTATAATCCCTTTAAAATCAAACCCATTCGATAAAATCACTTTTTGCATTGCTGTATTGAATGGATGGGTATCTACACGTATATCCTTAGCTCCATTCTCTACTGCTATGACCGTCAACAATTTAAAAAATAATTTTGCATACCCTTTTCCATTTTCAGCTGGATCAATTGCAAAGCGATGAATAGAATAATATGGGGATTTTGCTTTTGTCCATGATCCATACTCTATATTAGAATAAGCTGCTTCTATTTGATCTGTAAGAATAGCGGTACCTACAATGCGTTTATTAATCATCAGTAGGTAGACAAGATTATTTTCTATTGCATCTGCTAAACTATCCAGTGTTGGCTCATCTTTGCCAGACCATTGAGGGGAACCACTTTGTTTTAGTAATTCTTTGCACCTACTTATAATGTTCTCAATCTTTTCGATATCTTTTAAGCTAGCTTTATCTACAATAATTGACATAATCTTTCCCCCTTTTAAAAAACTATAGCATGTTGCGTTATTACAAACAAGCACATCTTCATAGACTCATGGATGAAATAAACTGAATAGATTCCTAAATATCCATCAACACATAAGATTCAAATTACGCTCCTACGATAAATGTTATAGATATCAATTTCATTCTTTTCAAAAATTTTTTCTAGCTCATCTACCCCACTTTTTTGGCAAATTCATATTCTGCATGTGATATAGGTACAATCATTAGCCATGCAATATAGGTGTTTTCTATTAACAGACTTTCTGTATTTTCCTATAAAAATGGGTCCGTTAATAATACATGCTTCATATCACTTTCCGCTATATATTGACTGATGATATTTTCTGCAATATAGCCCGGATAACATTTATGCGAATCCATTACATCCAAAGCAACCGAAGCAATAATCTGTTCAAACTTTTCTATCTTTACATCACTAGCCCCTAATAGCTCTACACGCAACTCTCTCCCACTACTTTGTAAACCAATATCAGTATTAATTAATCCAACTGTACCACATGACTGAACTCCTTTTTGAGGAATATCAAAGCATTTCAAAATATAAATGTTTTTCTTTTCTAATAGATCCCAACATCTTTTAACTGTAGGTTCTCCATTAAATATATCAACTTCTCGTTGTGCTACCTCATTGTTTAGTCCCATCTCATTACCTCCTCATAATTCAATGCATAACCTTTTTGTCTCCGCCGACATAAGTTCTATACGAACTATATCACTTGGTTGTAGTAATTTTTCCAATTGGGCCATATTTTAATGTATAGCAATATTAGTTCTGGATATCAATTTTTTTACCGGTAAATCCCCTCTAGCTACAAATCTGTCCACAACATTATCATAGTATCAGTCTATTTATCAGTCAAGATCTGTGCATTCAAATGGTGCATTAGTAATACTACAGCTAACAAATTTGATAAAAATTATTTTCTAAGAAAAACAAAAAAACCCTTGATAAACAAGGGCTTTGACATCTGTCAGACTTTTTAGGAATAATCCGTTATTATCTTCTGATTTCTTTGATACGAGCTGCTTTACCACGTAGGTTACGTAAGTAATACAACTTAGCACGACGGACTTTACCGTAACGTACAACTTCGATTTGTGCAACACGTGGAGTGTGTAATGGGAAAGTACGTTCCACACCGACACCGTTAGAAACTTTACGTACTGTATAAGTTTCACTAACGCCAGCACCGCGACGTTTGATAACAACGCCTTCGAATAACTGAATACGTTCGCGAGTTCCTTCGACAACCTTAGCATGTACACGAACTGTATCTCCTGGGCGGAAAGCTGGAATATCAGAACGTAATTGCTCTTGTGTCAATTCTTCGATTAATTTACTCATGTCTTCTTCTCCTTCCAACAAACACTCTTGAATCAGTTCACTACCTGTTCAGCGGAATATCGTTATCTCTGAATAGTTTCCTACTCACTCGAAATATAGTACCATATTCCACCAAGCCTGTAAAGTAAATTTTCTTGATAAATGGTGCTTTGACCATAAATTTTTTCAAAAAACTAGAATTAGGAGCTGGACAAAAGTCCTTCTAATCCATCAAGAAAAAGTTTTCGAGAAATAAATCTGCAACCACGTAGCAGCTAAGCTGTAGGATCAAGACTCACGGCGGTGCCACCGTTCTCATTACAGATTTATTTCTCGGAAACTATTCTATCTTACTATACTACATACTTTTCACCTAAACTTCTTCCGCCTTAATCTCTTCCAACAATCTGGCTTCCAAAGAAGAAAGTTCCCGTTTCTCTAAAAGGTCAGGACGCCTTTGATAAGTTCGCCTCAAAGATTCTTTTTCCTGCCATTCTTTAATCTTCTTATGATTACCACTGAATAAAACATCAGGAACTAACATCCCTTTGTAATCTCTTGGCCTTGTATATTGCGGGTGTTCTAAAAGCCCTGTTGAATGCGAATCGGTGATAGCAGACTCCTCATTACCAAGAACATCTGGCAAAAGACGCACAGTAGCATCTATCATCATCATGGCCGCTAATTCCCCACCCGTTAAAACAAAGTCTCCAATAGAGTACTCATCTGTAACATAATGACGAATACGCTCATCATAACCCTCATAATGCCCACAAATGAAAACAAGATGCTCTTCCTCAGCAAACTCTTCCGCAATTTTCTGTGTGAATGGTTTACCTGATGGGTCCATCAATATAATTCGTTTCTTGGTATGAGGCACCTCCTGTTCAAGCTGTTGTAAAGCAAGATCAATCGGTTCAACCTTCAATAACATCCCAGCTCCACCACCAAAAGGATAGTCATCAACATGGTTGTGCTTATTATTGGCAAACTGCCTAAAATCCAGTGTATGAAAGTCAATTTTTTTGTTCTCTCTAGCTTTCCCAATCATAGACTGGGTCATAGGCCCATCAAACATATCAGGAAAGAGTGTTAAAACATCCATTCTCATTAGTCAATTAACCCCTCTAACACATGTATAATAGCACGATTTTCATCTAAGTCAACAGTATGCACAACCGGTTCAATAAATGGAATCAAATAGGGTTTCTTTGCCTCACCTTTAACCACCCATACATCATTTGCTCCGGTAGAAATAATCTCATTCACTTTACCTAGTAGCTGACCCTCATCCGTAAAGACTTCCAGACCAATAATTTCGTGGTAATAATACTCATCGTCTTCTAAGTCTTGCAGATTCTCTGAGGCAACTTTTAAGATGCCATCTCTGAAGGATTCGACGTCATTAATATTTTTGTAGTCCTTAAAGGTTAACAAATCAAAATTCTTATGCTTACGATGCGACTCTATCACTAAAGACAAAGGGGCTTTCTTGTCTCTGAACAAAACAAGTTCATTGCCCTTTTTATAACGCTCTTCGACAAAATCACTAGAAGAAATAACTCGAACTTCCCCTTTTAACCCTTGTGTGTTCACAACCTTACCTACTGTATAATAATCTGTCACCAAAAAAACTCCATTCATCATGTTTTTATTCAAAAAAATGCACTACTTGATCCATAGCATACCGTTTTACTTGCACTTTAAACACTTGATTGATAGTCGAAATTTCAAATTCATCAATAGTCTTGCCTAGCATATTATAGTTTTTATCACGGCTATGAGTTCCTAAGAGAGAATTATAGATAGCATCCAATTCAGGTTGTTTCTCAACAGCTAAGCCGTGTTTGAAAGCTTCTAAATCATCCGGTAACTTGTCAAAAGGTGCACTCAGACAAATCGTTACAGACTCATTTTCTTGATAATCAATCTTTATGGTAATATCATGCATGCCATGTGACAAGTAATAATCAACCAATTCTTTTAATAGTCGTTTTGTATAATCTTGTTCTGTAATCATCCTTGACTCCTCCCACTGAATCAAATTAATAGTTTACTTTTTCTTACCCGGTATGATTTTTCTTACAGCATCAAGAACCGGAACCAATGCCGCAGCGACAAACCCTCCAGAAAAACCATTATTATAAAGATTTAAACCACCATGTAGATAAGCCACATGACTCACCATGGACATATGAATAAAGCCAGCAACAAAACCTGCAAGAGGTCCATAATACCCACTAATAGGCGCTAAGGTTGTTCCAAATAGTGCCGCAATCAACACACTCGTTGAAGCTGGTTGATTTAAGTTCATGTGAGCTGCTAAGGTTACCCCAATCAAAACAGGAATAATATTTTTGGCATGCTTCCCAAAGGCACCAAAACTCATGACGGAAATAATCCCGCCTATTAAAGGGCCATTCAGTCCATGCCCAAACACCATAACATAAGCAGTGAAGATGAGTCCCAGCAAACCCACATTTAAACAAACAGATGCCATATTAGTCATTTCCACAAAGTCAGACGGTAAACGTCCAGAGTTGGAGAAAATAGAAAATAATTGATTGGACTGCTTAGTCGTCATATAGGCTCCAGTCAGGAAGATAAAGAGAATTATAGCAAGCAATAAGCAGATTAGAAAGGTTTGGTAAGACCCCGTATAAAGAAGGACTGTTCTTTCAACCTCAAAGCCCATCATATTAATCATAGCTGTAAAGACCATACCGATAATCCCTGCTGTAAACCCAACGTTATAAAGGCTGTACCCTTGATGAAAACCTAAAAACTGAGTGGCTAGCGGTGGGAAAACAAATCCTATGGTAATCCCAACCAAAATACTAGCGGGAACGCTAACCCATAAAGGATAACCCATTCCAAACGCAATAAAAGAAACTAATGGTCCCAAAGCAGAACCAAATAAACTAACAATAATATAATTACGAAAATGTTGCCGACTCAAATGGGCATACAACATAACCCCAACAGTGATTGGAATACTGTTAAAGAGATTCTTTCCAAAAAAGGAAAAGCCAGCAACCGTTCCTAAACTAGCAATGACTGCCCCATTGATCGGCATCTTAAATCGATACAAAAGCAAGATACTTAAGAGCATCATGGTCCCCACATTAAACAAGGTTGCCCCCATTGAGGCTAATTCAATATAGTCTGTGAACAATTGACCAGTTGAAAAAAGTATCCTCTGAAACCCTTGGTAAAGTTGATTAGGACTATCAAAAATTAAAGCCAAGCCTATAAAAACGCTCGCTAAAAAACTTAAGTAGCTATAATAATTTTTTTCAGTTTTACTAAATACATGAGTACTCCTCGGTCGATTCATTGAACACTTCCTCATCATCAGCTCTTGAACGTATCAAGACAGCTTTTTATTTTTCCCCTCTTTGGTTAAGTGATAGCTATCAAAAATCATTTGTTTGAAGTCATCATCTGGAACATCTCCACCTATAACAATCGAATTCCAATGTTCCTTGTTCATATGGTAGCCAGGAAAAACGTCATCATAACGGCTTCTCCAAAATTCTGTCCAATCTGGATGGCATTTCACGTTTACTAGTGTTCTACCTTGATAATCAATAATCAGGGCAAACCACTTGTGATTTTCTTTGTGTTTAATAGCGATAGCATCATACTTTTTAAAAGGTTTTTCAAAATAAGTTTCTGGTAATGTCAAAGAAAAGTCAAGCACTTCCTGTGTGTTTTTCATGTTCTATCCCCTCTTGATTTCCATTGTATCTTATAGAGGAGATTGAAACAAGTTTGAAAATAGGAAAGAAAAAAAGCCAGCGACCTAAATCACTGGCTCTACTTTAGTTTTCTTCAGTATTAGAGATGCTGATACGCACACGCTTTGGTCCTTTGGTACGTACGCTATAAGCGATGGTACGGATTGCTCTTGCAACTCGACCTTGCTTACCAATCACACGACCCACATCTTCAGGATGAACAATCAAAGTATATTCCATGAATTCATCGGATTCAGAAATTTCAATTGTTACCACTTCTGGATGTGCCACTAAAGGGCGAACCATTGTTAATACTAATTCACTAATATCAGGCATAGTTATCACCTCATCTGTGTGTCTGCCTCACAAAAATTCTTATTTAGAAATTTTTGATTCGTGGAATTTTTTCATAATCCCTTGTTGAGAAAGTATGTTACGTACTGTGTCAGATGGTTGTGCACCATTTGCTAACCATTTTAGTACTAAATCTTCTTCAACAGTCACTGCTGCAGGAGTAGTGATTGGGTTGTAAGTTCCAACTTTTTCAATAATACGTCCATCACGTGGTGAACGAGAATCAGCTACAACGATACGGTAAAAAGGTTTCTTTTTAGAACCCATACGTTTTAAACGAATTTTAACTGCCATTTTTTACACCTCCATATATATGTCTCACAGTTAGTAATAATAACAGAAGTTGGAGAGCTTGTAAAGTATTTTTTCTTTACAGGCTCTCCAATTTGAATTATTTTTTCTTTTTTAATTTTTTCATCTTATTTTTCTTTTGACGACGGGCATATTGTTGCATGGCAATTTGGCTTAATTTATTTTGGCCGCCACCGCCCATGCCTCCCATCATACCTTCTAGACCTTTCATGTTACCGTTAGACATTTGATTCATCATCTTTTTAGATTCGTTGAATTGTTTGATCAAACGGTTTACTTCTGCCAATGGTCTAGATGATCCAGCTGCAATCCGTTTTCTACGGTTTTGCGATAAGATGTCTGGATTTTCTCTTTCAGCAGGCGTCATGGATAAGACAATAGCTTTCATACGAGCTGTGTCTTTTGGATCAATTTTTAACTGATCCATACCAGCCATCTTGTTCATGCCCGGAATCATCTTAAGAATATCCTCTAAAGGTCCCATCTTATTGACTTGATCCAACTGATCGATAAAGTCATTAAAGTCAAAGGTGTTTGCTTTAATCTTATCAGCAATTTCTGCAGCTTTGGCTTCATCAAAATCTTGTTGGGCCTTCTCGATAAGGGTCATCATGTCCCCCATACCTAAAATACGAGAAGCCATCCGTTCTGGATAGAAGATTTCGAAATCAGTCAGTTTTTCACCACGTCCGGTAAATTTGATTGGCTTACCCGTGATGCTTCTGATAGATAGGGCAGCTCCACCACGTGTGTCCCCATCAAGTTTGGTAATGATAACCCCGGTGATGTCTAAGCGATCATTGAAGCTTTGCGCTACATTGACGGCATCTTGACCGGTCATGGCATCAACTACCAAGAGAATTTCACTTGGATTTGCTACGGCTTTAATATTTTGTAACTCAGTCATTAAGGTGTCATCAACATGAAGACGACCAGCCGTATCAATAATCACTAAATCTCTACCATCAATACGAGCTTTTTCAATCCCTTGTCGAGCGATTTCTACTGGATCAACATCTGTTCCTAATGAAAATACAGGGTAATTTAATTGTTGCCCAAGCGTTTGCAATTGGTCAATAGCAGCAGGTCGATACACATCGGCTGCAACCAATAAGGGACGCTTTTTCTCATGCTTATGTAAGAAACTAGCCAACTTACCAGCAGTGGTTGTCTTACCCGCCCCTTGCAAACCGACCATCATAACAACGGTTGGTGGTTTGGTAGAAAAATTAAACGGTGCTTGTTCCCCACCCATTAATTCGGTTAGTTCTTCATTTACAATCTTTACAACTTGTTGGGCAGGTGATAATGCCTCTAATACATTCGAGCCTAATGCTCTTTCATTGACCTTTCGGACAAATTCTTTCACTACTTTAAAGTTAACGTCAGCTTCTAATAAAGCTAGACGAACTTCACGCATCATTTGTTTTAAGTCAGCTTCTGTGATTTTCCCTTTACGGCTTACAGAACCTATCGCTGACTGAAGGCGATCAGATAATCCTTCAAATGCCATTCTTTCTTCTCCTCTCAAACCATCCTATAATCCTAGCGATTACTCTTTTGTAGTTTGGCTATAATATCTAGTAAATGTCTATCATCAGCGTAGGTTTGCCCTACATAAGCCTCTATTTGGTCATACAGTTCTTGCCGTTTATAAAAATCATTGACCAAATGAAGCTTTCTTTCATATTCTTCTAAAATGTTACCCGTTCGTTTGATATTGTCATACACTGCTTGTCGACTAATGGAAAATTCTTCTGCAATTTCGCCTAAAGAATAATCGTCTGCAAAATAGCGTTCGATATAATCCATTTGCTTTGTTGTTAAGAGCATTCCGTAGAATTCCATCAACAAGTTCATATGTGTTGTTTTTTCCAATTCCATGGTTTACTCTTCCTTTCATCGTTTCGCAGCCCAAAATACCTACCGTCTATTGTAACAAATTTTAGTAAACCTTTCCATCATCCTATTTGTTATGGGCATAAAACAGATAACTAGTTGGCTTCAAGAGGGTGTCTTTGCCTCTTATAGCATATCTTTAATTAAGCCATAGATATACTGTTCAGGGTCGAACGCTTGTAAATCATCCATTTTTTCTCCTAAACCAATATATTTAACAGGAATATCTAACTCATGTCTAATGGATAAGATGACCCCACCTTTGGCAGTTCCGTCTAACTTGGTTAAGACCAAGCCACTGATATCAATAGTTTCATCAAATTGCTTAGCCTGAATTAAAGCGTTTTGTCCAGTAGTTGCATCCAAGACTAAAAGTGTTTCATCTGCTCCACTTTCAAGCTCCCTTTGGATAATACGGTTCATTTTTTCTAACTCTTTCATCAGGTTAACCTTGTTTTGTAAACGGCCAGCCGTATCAATTAGCAAATAATCGTAAGACTCATCTTTAGCTTTTTTCAAAGCATCAAAAACGACAGAAGACGGATCTCCCCCTTCATTTCCTTTAACGACTGGTGCGCCTACACGCTCACCCCAAATTTCTAGTTGTTGAATGGCTCCTGCTCTAAAGGTATCCCCTGCGGCTAAGAGAACTTTATTGCCTTCATTTATAAGTTGCCAAGCAAGTTTCCCAATGGTGGTTGTTTTACCTACCCCATTCACCCCAACAAAAAGAACCACGGTTGGGCGTCCTTCTACTTTTTTTAAGCCAGATAAATTGCCTTGACCTTTTTCATAAATATCGACCATAGTTTCTATGATAACTCGTTTGACTTCGTCAGGTGATTTTGCATTTTGCATTCTCACTTCTTCACGCAAAGCATCAGTAATGGCTAGTGTCATCTCAAAACCAACATCAGCTCCAATAAAGGTCTCTTCTAAGTCTTCAAAGAAGTCTTCATCAATAGTTCTAAAATCAGCAAGAAGTTCATTCATTAAATTCGAGAAATTATTCCGTGTTTTAGCCATACCCTTGTCGTATTTATCAAGGACAATTCCTTCTTTTTCATCTTGTTGCTGAACAATAGGGTCCTCACCGGTAAAGGCTCGTTTGATTCGATCAAATAATCCCATATCTCTTCACCTCTTTTTTAGTATTCACTTTCAAAAATCATATAATTGATGGCTTGGGCAACACCATCGTGATTATTACTAGCTGTGATATAATCAGCAGCCTCTTTCAAGCTATCAATTGCATTTTCCATAGCAACACCGAATCCAGCAGCTTCAATCATGGACAAATCATTCTCTTCATCACCACAAGCCATCATCTCATCCATACTAATTCCTAATAAGTCAGCTAAGCGCACTAATGCATCTCCTTTACTGACCCCCTTAGGCAAAACTTCTAATAGAATCGGACGTGATTTTACTGTTGTATAACTGTCAAAGAATTCAGCTGGCAATTGTTGAGCTTGCTGGTCTAGTAATTCCTGGTCTGTACAGATGACTGCTTTATTGAATCGATGATTGTCTTCAAAGTCATCTGGATTCTTCTTTAAAAAAGATAAAATTTCCATAATTTGAGGGTAATAGGATTGTACCCCTGCTGGATACGTAGTTTCGTAAGCATAGTCTAGGTCAATCATGTTAATCGGTAGCCCTACCGAATAGGTTTCTTGATAAATATGACTGACTTCCTCTTTCGACAATGTTTTTTGATAATGTACATTTCCGCTTTTATTTTCTTGTATTAGTCCACCATTGTAGGTAATAGAAAAATCGGTGTCATCTACTAGCTCCAACTCTTCCAAATAATGCAAGATTCCCTTTAATGGTCTTCCAGTACAAAGAATAATTTTAATGCCTAAATCTTTAGCTACTTGAATCGTTTCTTTAGTGGCTTGACTAATTTTTTTATCGCTTGTAAGAAGAGTGCCATCTAAATCCAATGCGATTGCTTTCATTCTTTTCATGTCTATTCCTCACTATCTGATAGATTGGTTTTTTCTAAAACTTCATAATCCTCAAATTTAACAGATGCCAATCTTGAAACACCTGATTCTTGCATGGTCACTCCATATAGAACATCTGCTTCTTCCATTGTACCACGGCGATGAGTAATAACAATAAATTGTGTATCCTGAGTGAAGTCTTTCAAATAGCGACCATAGCGCGAAACATTGGATTCATCCAATGCAGCTTCAACCTCATCCAAGAGACAGAAAGGAACAGGTTTCACTTCAAGAATGGCAAACAGCAACGCAATTGCCGTAAAGGCACGTTCTCCACCTGATAAGAGGGTAAGTGATTGTAATTTTTTTCCTGGTGGTTGTGCAATAATATCAATACCTGTTTCTAACAGATTATCCGGGTCTGTTAATGTCAGTGTCGCCTTTCCACCGCCAAATAAACGTGGGAAAGTCTTTTCGAACTGTTGCTGAATGGCATCAAAGGTTGTTTTAAAGCGTTTCTTAACCTCATCATCCATTTCATTAATAGTATCTTCTAAAATTCCCTTAGCCTCTAAAAGGTCTTTTTGTTGAATACTGATAAAATCAAATCGGTCACTAACTTTTTGATATTCCTCAATGGCCAGAATGTTAACAGAACCAATCTGGTCAATAGCTTGTTTGAGGCTTCGAACCAATTTTCCAGCTTCTTCAATGGAAATATCCAAATTGGTTTTGCTAGCAGCTGCTTCAAAAGTTAATTCATACTCTTCGTTTAAATAAAGCAATTTTTGGTCGATAGAATATTCATAGCGATTGGCCTTGGTTTCTATTTTGGTTGCTTGTTTATAAAGCATTTGTAGCTGATGGATAGCTTGATTTCTTTTGACTTCTAGCTGTTTCAATTGTAGGTCTAAGTCATTTTTTTGTGTTTTACGTTCCGTTAAAGCTGCATCTACCTTGTCCAATTCCGTTCGAGAACTTTCTAAGTCTAGTAATACTTGTTGATAGTTCTTCTGGTCTGATTCAATATTGTCAATTTGTTCTTCTTTTTTAGACTTTAAAATGGTGATATGTTCAGAAATTTGTTTCAATCCTTCTTTTAGGTGGAGAATTTCTCTCACTTGTTGATTGACTTGCTCTTGTAGAACCGCTTTTTGACTACCTTCCGCTTCTAACTGTTTTTGTAAGTCATTAACTCGTTGCAAGCGGTCTTCTTGTGACAATTGTAAGAGGTCCATTTCCTTTTTCATCTGGCTTACTAAAGCTGAAACTCGTTTCTTTTCGCCAACGGTTTGGCTGTATTGCTCCTCAAGGCTTTCATACTCTTCTAAAAGACTATTAATTTGGTAATCTTGTGAGTTGGCTTGTTTTTCCAAGTTTGTCACTTGCTCTTTGACATAGGTCAAGCGCAGATTTTGGTCCTTAAAGTCAATTTTGTTTCTATTTAACTGACTTTCCAGTTCTTGAACTTGACTGAGTAAGCTCTGCCCTTTTTCTTCAATGGCTTGCAATGTTTTGCTATTTTTTTCGATAGTTTCACTTAGTTGAGCTATTTCTTTTTGTTTGGCTTCCAATTGACTGGTTCGACTCAAAATAGATTGAGATTGATTAGCTTTGGTCGCTCCCCCTGTCATTGCCCCACCAGAGTTCATCACGTCGCCTTCTAAAGAGATAATACGGTGACGATAATTGATTTTCTTTGCTAAAGCTTGGGCAGATGAAAGATTATCAACAATGATAGTTGAACCCAGTAGATTACTGATAATCTGGCTGTACTTGTCTTGGCTATCAACTAAATCACTGGCCAAGCCAATAAAACCTGCTGACTGTTCAATTGTTTTAATAATGTCTTGACCTAAGCTACGGCCTTTAATAACGGTTAGTGGCAGGAAAGTTGCTCTTCCTGCTCGTCTATTTTTTAGAAATTGTATGGCTTGAGCTGCTGATGATTCATTTTCAACCACAACAAATTGACTGTTGGCGCCTAAAGCAATCTCAATAGCAAGTACATAGTCATTTGGAACCTTAATCAGTTCGGCTACGGAACCGATAAGACCAGGTAGCTGTGCTTTTTGTTTTAGGACTTCTCGAACTCCTTGGTAATATCCCGCATAATCTTCAGAAACTTGTTTTAAACTTTCATAATTGGCTTTAGCTTGTTGAAGTTTTGCTTGCTCTCTATCTACAACTTGCTTTAACTCTTGGTAGTCTTGACGGTGTTTTCCTAGTTTTTCTTGTTTTGCTTTGAGTTGTTTTTCAATCGAAAGAGAAGCTTCTTCATTTATCTCTTGCTTAACGACTATGGTATCAATCTCATTACTTAGATTAGCCATTGATTCTCTAGTTTCTTCCAGTGCTTCAACAAATTTCTCTTTTTGCAAAAGATTGGTATCCAGACTCTTTTCTAGATAGGTCTCTTGGTTACCTAATTTAGATTCTTCTTGGATAGCCTCAAAATACTTTTCGCGAAGTTCCTTTAAATATTCTTCAGAACCTGCCGTCAGCTGTCTAAGTGCTTCAACAGTGTGGTCGTAAGCTACTTTGGCATTTTTTAGAGAGATATTTTTTTCAATCTCTTGGCGTTTAGCTTCCTCTAACTTAGCTTGAACTTGTTCTTCTTGCTCTTCTGCCTTGACTAGACTAGCTTGGTTTTCTTCGTCAGTTTGCTTCACAAACTCTTGACGTTGGATTAATACTTTCCGTTCACCATCAATTTTTTCTAACTCTTGGATCAAAGTTACATAGTTTTCTTGGTAGGCATTCAATTCACTTTCTACACTATCTAATTTACCTTCCAGCTCATCAATTTGCCCCTCTGACTCTACCTGTTCTCTTTGGAAGCGAGCAATTTCAGATTCCGTTAAGGCCAATTCATTTTTTGATACCTTCCACTGAGAATTCAGTGTTTCAATCTCAACAGCCAGTAGTGCTGTTTCGATATTGGTTAATTCTTCTTTTTTAGATAGGTAATGGATAGCTTTTTCTCTTTGTTCCTCTAAAGGCTCCAATTGTGAATGAATCTCATGAAGGATATCTTGAACTCGGTTAAGATGCTCCTGGGTTTGACCAAGTTTCCTTAAAGCTTGACTTTTACGGTCTTTATATTTGAGGACTCCAGCTGCTTCTTCAATAATTGACCGTCTTTCTTCTGGTTTATCATTAAAAATTTTTTCAACTTTACCTTGTGAAATTAAGGCAAACGAATCCTTGCCCAAACCTGAGTCCATCATCAAATTAGTAATGTCTTTCAAACGGCAAGGTTTCTTGTTAATGAAAAAATCACTGTCCCCATTTCGATTCAAGCGTCTGGTTAAAACAACTTGTGTTTGTTCAACAGGAAGTACCCCATCTTGGTTATTGATATAGAGATTTACTTCAGCAATATTGACTGATTTTCGAGTTTCTGAACCTGCAAAGATAACATCATCCATTTTTTTACCACGTAAACTTTTTGCAGACTGCTCGCCTAGTACCCATTTTATGGCTTCAGAAAGATTGGATTTTCCACTACCATTTGGACCAACAACGGCAGTCACACCTTTATCAAATTCAATAACAGTCTTGTCAGCAAAGGATTTGAACCCTGTCATTTCAATTTTTTCTAATTGCACACTATTCTTCCTTTCATCGCTAGCTATACTTTCAAACTGTTAATGGCTATTGAGGCCGCCTCTTGTTCGGCATTCTTTTTGGAACGACCGCTACCTTTTCCTGCTACTTGGCCATTTACAAGAACAAGTACATGAAAAAGTTTATTGTGAGATGGTCCAGTAATCCCTTCAACTACATACTCGATTTTGACATCACCATTTACCTGTAGTTTTTCTTGTAGGGCTGTTTTATAATCATCGAAAATACTGTAGTGCTCCTTCTTAATTTTAGGAACAATCACTTTTTCTAAAAATGTTGCAGCTTCTTCATAACCTTTATCCAAATACAGTGCACCGATAAACGCTTCGAACAAGTCACACAATAAGGCAGGGCGGTTTCTTCCGCCAGTTTTTTCTTCACCTTTGCCCAATAAAACAAACTGATCTAGTTTGGTTTCTTTGGCTAGAGTGGATAAACTTTCTTCACAGACAATCTGAGCTCTTAATTTGCTCAAATCCCCCTCTTTCATGTCTGGAAAATACAAAAATAACCATTGAGAAATATAGAGTTCCAACACAGCATCACCCAAGAACTCGATACGTTCATTATATTTTTTTGCTAGCTTCTTATTTTCATTGCTATAAGACGAATGTGTCATAGCTTCTACTAAATATTGGTCGTTAAGAAACTTTATCTTGTAGTTATGTAACAACCACTTTTTTAATTCTTTCATTCTATCAACTCCCTTCTAAGCCTTATCTAATCTATTATAAATAGTTTTTTCCTTTTTGACAAACATAGGATTAACAACAAAGAGAAAATCACACCACCTACCCACAAATTGAACAGGTGCTGTGATATATAGCTAGGAACTATTTAGTCTTCTTCTAATTTCTTGGAAAAGTCACGCTTAGAATAACCGCTAACTTGATAGGTATTATTGTCCTCATTAAAATCCATTTTTTCAATATAAGCTTGATGCTGAAGCTGATAGAGCTCATGACTTTGGTAACTTTCCAATTTTAAATGGAAAGGAAACATAACTTCTTTCATTTCAGTCAACATAAAATCTTTCAAGCGCTCTATATCTTGAGGATTCAAAGCAGATATCTTTATATTAGGATACTCATTGGGTTGAAAATTAGCTGGTGCTAGATCCATTTTATTGTAAACAGTAATTCTAGGTATCTTTTCCATACCTAAATCTTCTAACAGATGCAATACCGTTTTTTCATGTGCTAGAAAATGAGGGTCAGAAGCATCCACCAAATGGATGAGCATATCAACTGATTTACTTTCCTCCAAGGTGGACTTAAAAGCATGGATTAAAGTCGTTGGTAAATCTTGAATAAAACCAACCGTATCCGTAACGGTCACTTCAAAAGGTTGTGAAATATCCATCTTACGGGTTAAGGGGTCTAATGTAGCAAAGAGTTGATCTTCTTCAAAGGTATCCGCATCGGTTAATTGATTAATCGTGGTTGATTTACCAGCATTGGTATACCCAATTAAACCAAATTGGAAGGAATAGCCTTTTTGTCGTTTTTCTCTTGCGCGAAGTCTATGGTCTTCAATTTCTTTTAGTTGGGCTTCAATATCATGAATTTGATTGCGAATGTGTCGTCTATCAGATTCTAGCTTAGTTTCACCAGGGCCACGCGTTCCAATACCTCCACCCAAACGTGAAAGACTGGCATATTGTCCAGATAAGCGTGGCAATAAATAATTGAGCTGAGCTAATTGTACTTGTAACTTACCCTCTTTTGATTTGGCACGCATAGCAAAAATATCTAATATCAACTGAACTCTATCAATAATTCTGACAGAAATCTCCTCTTGTAAATTTCTAGCAACAGCCCCTGTAAGAGATTGGTAGAAAATAATTAAGTCCGGCTCAAGTTCTTCCACTAAAATGGCTAATTCTTGGACTTTCCCTTTGCCAATAACTGTGCGACCGTCTAGACGTTCTCTTTTTTGAGTCAGCGTCCCAACAACTTGACCTTGGGCAGTTTCAACGAGTTGCTCCATCTCTTTTAGGGCGTATTCAAAATCAAGATCATCTTGATCCTTTTGAACAGCAACTAGGATAACTTTTTCTTTCGTTGTCGTCATGCTTACTCACTTCCTTTCAAAAATTTTGACAAATCTTCATTGATCTTTTGCCTTTGATGACTAGCATCTTCTTCTAATAAGTTATACCAGTGAATGTCTTTGAGACGATTTCTAAACCAAGTAAATTGCCGCTTAGCATACCGTCTAGAGCCCTGTTGAATCAAAGCGATGGTTTCTTCAAGACTTGCTTGACCATCAAAATATGGAAACCATTCCTTATAACCAATACCTCTTAAGGATTGAAGATAAGGGTCTAGTTGCAAATCATACAGTCCTTTTGCTTCCTCTACTAGGCCTTGCGCCACCATGACTTCCACCCGTTTATTAATTCGCTCATAGATAAGAGTGCGGTCAGCTTCTAGCCCAATCAGAAAAGCATCATATATTGGACTGGACTGTCTATAATTATTTTTGGAAAAAGCTTGACCACTGGCCTGAATAACTTCTAAAGCTCGAATGATTCGACGACCATTATTAGGATGAATGGTATCAGCTGCCTGTGGGTCAAGTACCTTCAACTCTTCCCATAAAACCTGACTACCTTCATTATTCAAGCGCTCTTGAAGAACCTGACGATATGCCTCATTTTGAGAGCTTGGCCCACTATAATGAAAGTCATTGAGAAAGCCTTCGATATATAAGCCAGTTCCCCCCACAACAATTGGAAGCTTGCCTCTTGAACAAATATCATCAACCGCTTTTCGTGCCAACACCTTAAAATCACTAGCAGAAAACTCTTGCCTCAAGTCACAAATGTCTATCAAATGGTGAGCTATCCCTTGCATTTCCTCCATACTAGCCTTTGCACTTCCAATATCCAACCCACGATAAACCTGCAGAGAATCACCATTAATAATTTCCCCATGAAATTGATGGGCAAGCTCAATGCTTAATTGTGTTTTTCCAACAGCTGTTGGCCCAACAATGACAATAATTTTTTGCATGAACTTCTCCTTTTTAGTGGGTTTATTTATCGTCTAAGTGTTGACTTTTTCTTAAAGAAATAGCCGTTTGAGGATAGTCAGTCATGAGCGTATCCACAGAATGATTTAGACAGCGATCCATATCCGATAAGGAATTGACTGTCCAAAAACGTAACGGTCTTTTTTCTTGATTCTTCTCAATACTTTCTTCCAGTAGCTCAATACTTGGGTGCCAGCCTTCAATGGTTGTATGGCCAAAATCTACCTCAAACCCATAGTCTGCATAAAATAGAAAAGCGACCTCTTGATGATTATCCACTTGTTTTACTTCTTTTAAGGTTTCTGGATTAAAACTTGAATAGATAATAGAGAATGATGGGTCATATTCCTTTTGTAGGTCTATACATTTTTGCACCAAGCCTTCATAGACAATCTGATCTGTTTTTAACTCTATATTCAAATCACCTGTAAAGTCATTATCGAGCAACAATTGAAATACCTCTTTTAACAAGGGGATTTTTTCATCCTCATACTTAGAGTCAAACCAGAGTCCAGCCGAAAACCCTTTTAACTGCTCAAGTGTCAAATCCTTAATAAATCCCTCACCATTAGTTGTTCTATCTACTGTCTCGTCATGAATAACCACTACTTGACCATCTTGGCTCAAATGGACATCCAATTCAATTCCATCCGCTCCAACTCTAATCGCCTCTTTAAACGCAGCAAGGGTATTTTCTGGATGGGTGCCTCTACTTCCTCGGTGTGCATAGATTTTTGTCATAAGCTTACTACCCCAACTTTACTATTTTTTATGTCGTTCCTGAATCAACTTTGCATCTGATAGTAGTTCTTTAGCGTGTTGCAGCGTTAAATCTGTTATTTGAGAACCTGCCAACATACGAGCAATTTCTTGGCTACGCATGCTTTCTTCAAGTTCAAGCAATTTTGTTTGTGTCCGTTGATTGGATTCAACCTTTTCAATGCGGAAATGGTGATTAGCCATAGAAGCAACTTGTGGTAGATGGGTAATACATAGGACTTGAGCAAATTCTGAAATATACTGCATTTTTTCAGCAATCGCTTGAGCTACACGACCTGAAACACCAGAATCTACTTCGTCAAAAATAACGGTTGAAATAGCCTGTTCTTTTACAAAAATGGCCTTTAAGGCTAGGGTGAAACGAGACAATTCCCCTCCACTAGCAATCTTACTCAATGGTTTAAGGGGTTCTCCTAAGTTAGTTGCAGCATAAAATTCAAGGCTGTCCATTCCCTGATCGTTTAATTCAGCTAATTCTTGAAAGTTAACGGCGAACTGAACCTTCTCCATATACAAATCTTTTAGCTGTGTCTCTACTTCGGCAGTCAACGCTTTGGCTGCTTTTTTGCGCAAAGTAGATAATTTCATAGCTAGTTGACTAACTTTCCCCTGGGCTTGAGCCACTTGTTTTTCAAGTTTTTCAATGTGTTCTTCTTTATTTTCAATAGCATCTAATTCCTGCCTTGCCTTATCTGCAAAGGCTAGAATTTCTTCTGTATGGCTACCATATTTTCGTTTCAGTTGATAATAAACATTCAACCGTTCTTCAATTTGATTTAGTCGCTCCTCATCATAAGTTGAGCTTTCCAAAATATTGCTAATCGATGAAATAGCATCTTGTAATTGATAGTAAGCATCACTAACTTGTTGGCTTAAATCAAGATAAACCTTGTCCAAATTGGCAATGCTTCCTAACTCGTTAGAAGCGCTCCCCACAAGGTCAATAGCTGATACATCCTCTGCCTCCAAAGCATTGATTGAATTCATTAAGGCTTGTTGAATTTTTTGGTAATGGGTAAAGTGATTACGTTCTTCAATTAGAGCTTCTTCTTCACCTATAACCAAAGCTGCCTCATCAATTTCCTTTAACTGAAAGTGCAGCATGTCCATGCGTTGAACATCTTTTTTCTCATCGGTTAAAAGTGCTTTTAAGTCACCTTTAACTTTTTGGTAGTCAGCATAGGCGCCTGAATAGGTCTCCTTTAGAGAAGAGATCTCTTCTTGAATATAGGAATCCAGTAAACCTAGATGCTTTTGAGGATCTAGTAATAAAAAATGCTCATTTTGACCATGTATGTCAATGATACCTTGTCCGACTTGTTTAAGCAGGGATAAGGTTGCTAGCTGTCCATTAATACGACAGACAGATTTACCATTTTGCAATAATTCTCTTTGCACCAATAGCAACTCATCCTCTAAACTGAGTCCCAAATCCAACAGCCGCTCTTGTGTTTGACTATCTTCAATCTTGAAGATACCTTGAATAATAGCCTTATCTGTTCCATAACGAATCATATCCAGTGATGCCCTTTCACCAACCAGCAAGCCTACTGCATCAATAATAATGGATTTCCCTGCACCTGTTTCTCCCGTTAGAACAGTCATGCCTTCATCGAATTGGCAATGCACTTCCTCAATAATGGCAAAATTCTTAATATATAATTCTTGTATCATGAAGTCACCTATTTCTTTGTTGTTTCTATTAAAAATACCTAACCTTTTAAGTTTAAATGAGCTTGTTTCACTGTTTCTTTAATCAAATCACTTAGGCTAGCAGCTTCATAGTTTAACTGTGAGTTTTCTTCTCCCTGCCACAATAGATGAGCAAGAAATTCGATGTTACCCGTCCCACCTGTGATTGGTGAAAAAGTTAGCCCTGCTAAACAAAAACCAATATCTTGGGAAAACCCAATAATCTCATTAAGCACATCGATATGCACTTTAGAATCACTGACAATTCCTTTCTTACCAATCCGTTCTCTACCAGCTTCAAATTGCGGTTTGATAAGGACGACAACTTCCCCTGGACTAGTCAGAATTGTTTTTAAAACTGGTAAAATCAATCTTAAGGAGATAAAAGAGACATCAATCGTAGCGATATTTGGCAAACCTTGCGTAAAATCTTCTGGCTTGCTAAAACGAAAATTCACTCGCTCCATAACGACAACTCTTGGATCTTGTCTAAGCTTATAATCCAATTGATTGTAGCCAACATCAAGGGCATAGGATAACTTAGCCCCTTCCTGCAAGGCAACATCAGTGAAGCCACCTGTGGAAGCACCAATATCCAGCATAATTTTATCCTTAACAGAGACACCAAATACATCTAAGGCTTTCTCTAATTTTAAACCACCTCTTGACACATATTTCATAACTTGACCTTTAATCATCAATTGTCTAGAGGCATCAATCTTCTCACCCGGTTTATCATAACGATTATGGTTCTCGCAGTCTACAATCTGACCAGCCATTACCAATCGCTTCGCTTTCTCACGTGAATCTGTTAATCCTTGCTGAACTACTAGCAGGTCAACCCGTTCTTTCTCCATGTCACTACCACCTTTTGCGTTAGTCAGCATTTTTAGATATGCAAATAATCCAATAAGCTAACCAAAACTTCTTTTGCTTGTTTTTCCTGCATTGTTGTTTCTTTTATGACGTGTAAGTTTTTCCGTGCTGCTTGGCTTTGTTCTTGTAAATATGCCAACGCGCCTTCCACCCCTAAAAGAGAAGGGTAGGTATTTTTTTCTAGTTCTTGATCTTTGCCAACTACTTTTCCAGATTGATTTGTGTCCCACAGAACATCTTGTAAATCATTTTGGATTTGAAAGGCAAGCCCATAGTGTTTAGCATAAGATATCAAGGCATGGTTCTCCAGATCAGATAAGTTTCCAAAAGCTAGTCCAGCTTCGACAGCAAAAAGAATTAATTTGCCTGTTTTTTCTTGATGTATTTTCTCCAGCTGCTCCAAACGAATATCTTTTGTTTCGGATTGGATGTCCAACATCTGTCCAGCAATCATCCCACTAGGACCAGCATAATGACTGAGTCTGGCTAGTAAAGATACTTTTTCACGATCCGAAATCTTAGCTTTACTAGCTAGCTCAAACGCCATGGTTAAAAAAGCATCCCCAGCTAGAATGGCTGTTGCCTGATCGAATTGAATATGCAAGGTTGGTTTACCACGACGTAAGTCATCATTATCCATTCCAGGCAAATCATCGTGGATTAAGGAATAGGTATGAATCATTTCAAGTGCTAATGCCATTGCTAAACAGTCATGAGGATTGCCACCAGCCAATTGACAAGTAGCCAAAAGGAGTATCGGTCTTAATCGCTTTCCACCGGCTGCCACAGCATAAGTCATAGCTGCTTTGAGTCTTTCTTGGTCACTAGGTAGAGCTTGAATTTCTGCCATCAAGCCTTGTTCAATTGACTTCAACCATTGATTTGTAAAATTCTCTACCATCTACGTCTCCTTGTTGTCTCTTTGTCTTATAGCTCTTGCTGACTTGGTTTATCTGTTTGAATAACCATCTGAGTGACAGTTTCTTCTGCTTTCACCAAGATATCATTACAGTAATTAGAAAGTTCTATTCCCTCTTGAAACTTTTTCAAAGCTTCTTCGAGTGGGACATCACCATTTTCAAGTTGTTTAACGATGGTATCTAACTGTGTTAGCGCTTCTTCAAAACTTGCTTGTTTTTTTGGCATGGTCTTCTCCTTATTCGGTTAAATAGTATCAGTTTTTTCAAGTTCAATAATCTGAGCTCTTGCATGTCCATCTATAAACTGAATTCTCACTTGATCATCTACTTGTAAATCTGCTACTTGTTTGACTATTTTTTCATCACGTTCAACAATACTATAGCCTCTCGAAAGTATTTTAAGAGGGCTTAATAAATCTAGTTGCTCGATTGTTTTCTGCAAATCAAATCTAGTTTGTTGTAGGTAATTTTTTTGTGCTGATAATAGGTTCTTCTTGAGTTGCTCTAGTACTTGCTTACTTTGTTGCAGTCTATTGTTTGGGCTAGTCAATTGCAGTTGATGGACTACCTGACCAAGAGTTTGTTTATCTTGCTCTAATTTTTTTTGAATCTGATGAATTAGTCGTTCTCTTATTTGGTCTAATTGTTGAATGTAGACTTCATAAATTCGTTGCGGTTGTCGCAGTAATACGGACGATGCTAAGCCCTCATACTCTTTTTTCTTTGTCGCTAATTGGCTACGCATAGTTTGTTTTAAACGTTGACGATATAGGTTAAGAGTATCATGGATAACACTTAATTCTGGGGTTGCCAATTCAGCTGCCGCAGTTGGAGTTGCTGCCCGAACATCTGATACAAAATCAATCAGTGTGGTATCTGTTTCGTGACCAACACTGGAAATTACTGGCAAGGAAAAGTTAGCAATTCGTCGAACTACAGTCTCATCATTGAATGACCATAAATCTTCAATAGAGCCACCGCCTCTACCAATGATAACCGTATCAATATCTCCGAAAGCTTCTACCTGATCTAGCTTTTCTAAAATACTAGCGACAGAATTCTTCCCCTGAACCACGATTGGGAACAATATCAGTTGAGCAATTGGAAAACGTCTAGCTACAGTAGTTTGAATATCCTCAATGACGGCTCCTGAAGGACTAGTTAATATAGCAATTTTTCTAGGAAAAAATGGTATTCTTTTCTTTGGTAGCTTAAATAAACCTTCTGCGTCAAGTTTCTTTTTTAATTGGTCTAAGGCTTGATAAAGGGAACCAATCCCATCTGGTTGAATTTGCTCTGCGGTAATTTGATATTGTCCAGATGCTTCATAGATAGATACACGACCTACGATAAGGACTTTCATTCCCTCTTCCAATTCAAAACCAATTTTACTAAATGCCCCTTGGAACATGGCAACGGATATTTTAGCCCCTTTATCTTTAATAGCAAAATATTGATGTCCTTGGCGTTTTCGATAATTTGAGATTTCACCAGTTACAAAAACTCGATCCAAATAGGGGTCAGCATCAAATTTGTGTTTTAGATATTTTGTTAGAGCAGTTACGGATAAGTATTCTTGTTTCAATTCTTATCTCCTATCTGAATTCTTAATGGTTACTTGGCTTTTTTGCAAGTGCATTTTCATAAGTTTGCACTAATAAACTGGCGATAGTCATTGGACCAACGCCGCCTGGTACCGGAGTAATGGCCGAAGCTATTGGTGCTACTTCATCGAAATTGACATCCCCTTTTAATTTACCGTTCTGGTCATGGTTTATGCCCACATCAATGACAACTGCCCCCTCTTTTACATGCTCTTTGCCTATAAAATGTAGGCGGCCTACTGCAACAATTAAGATATCGGCAGCTTTTGTTTCTTGAGCAAGATTCTTTGTTCTAGAGTGACAAACCGTTACTGTTGCGCCACGATTTAAACAAAGTAAAGCCATGGGACGACCTACAATGGTGCTTTGCCCAACAATAACAACCTTCTTGCCGACTAAATCTATGTCATAAGCTTCAAACATAGCAATAATTCCTTTTGGTGTACAAGGCACAATAGCTTCATTTTTTTGGAGTAGTCTGCCAAGATTCACAGGGTGAAAGCCATCTACATCCTTACTTGGGTCTATACTTTCTAATATCGTATCTGTATCTATCTGTTTAGGTAAGGGTAATTGCACTAGAATACCGTGATACTTGTCATCCTGGTTATACTCTCGAATGGTAGACAATAAGTCTTCTTGACTACAGTCAGCATCTAATCTAACAATGGTAGATAAAAATCCGACATCAAGGGCAGCTCTCTCTTTGTTTCTAACATAGGTATGGCTAGCTTGGTTATCACCGACTAGGATAACGACTAATCCCGGTACTAAACCTTGCTTTCTTAAATCATCCACTTTTATTTTTAAAGCTTGGCGCATTTCTTGTGCAAGCTTTTTTCCATCAATAATTGTTGTCAAAATCTTCCTCCTAATTCAAAAAAGATTATTTGTATCATTGATACTTTTGAAAAAGAGTCTGAAACTTTTCCGCTTCAGACTCTTCTTCGTTAGGCTTAAACTAAGTTTGAGAGCACACCATTGATAAATTTACTTGATTTTTCATCACTATATACTTTAGAAATTTCTAAAGCTTCATTAAGTGCTACTGCTTTTGGAACATCCTCATCTTCAAGGTATTCCATTTCAGCAATCGCCATCCGTAATAGAACCAAGTCCATCCGCACAATCCGGTCAATGCTCCAACCAGTAGATAGCTGACTAATCTTTTGATCAATAGCTTCTTTGTTGGTCACCACACTATCAATAACTTTAAAGGTATATGAAAGTTCAGGATAAGCTTCTAAGAGCGCTTCTTGACTGTCAAATGGAATATCCTCGAATAAATGGTTGAATTCTTCGTGAGAATCTAAAGCTACTTGAATGGCTTGATAAATTTCTAAATCCGGATTCAATTCTAATTGGAAAAGTGATTGAAAAGCAATCGTTCGAAGAATGCGGCGTGAGATAGTTTTACGACTCACTATTCTTCATCCTCCAATTCAAACAATTCTTGAGACTCAGTTTTTGCTGGAATAATTGAACGGATATGAACATTTACTTGGTTAATTTCTAATTCGCATGAAAATAACAATTGTTCTTTAATTTTTTCTTGTAGGGCTAAGGCAATTTTTGGTACAGATACACCGTAGTCCACAGCTCCATAAACATCAACATTATATAAGCCTTCTGACTCTGTTAAGGTTACTCCAACAGCTAGCTTATCTTTTCCTAATAATGAATTCATACTAGAAACAAAAATACCTTCTGCTGGGTAAAATCCCTTCACATGTGCTGCGGCAATTCCAGCAATACTTTCAATAACCTCAGGTGCAATTTCAATTGTTCCTAATGGTGCTGTTTTTGAATGGTTTGTTTCAATCATACTGTCAGTCCTCCTCTTAATTTCTATAACCTAGTAAACGACTTTTTAGTCATCCTATGTCTATAGGTTTCTCTCATATCTTACCATGAATTAAGCTTTCATGCTATTGTTTCATGTTTTTCTACTTGAAAGAATCCTTAGTAAGGAAATTTGTATTTTATAAAAGAATCAATTCCTTAGAAACAGTTTGAAGAACCTCAGCGCCTGTTTCAGTGATCACCAAATCATCTTCAATTCTGACACCACCAATACCTGGAAGATAAATGCCTGGTTCATTGGTAATCACATTACCGGCTACAAAAGCCTTCTTAGCTAGACGACTAACGTTTGGTGCTTCATGGATTTCTAAGCCAATTCCGTGACCAGTTGAATGAACAAACTTATCTCCATAGCCATGTTTGCTGATATAATCTCTGGCAACTGCGTCTAATTCTACACCAGTAACTCCTGGGCCGGCAGCCTGGCTGACTAAGAGCTGTGCTTGTAAAGTAATGGCATGAATTTCTTTTAATTGGTCGATTGGGTTACCTACAGCAATAGTTCTGGTCATATCAGACACATAGCCTTGATAGTAGCAACCATAATCTAGTGTAATAAAGTCACCCTCTTCGATTAATTTATGGCTGGCAACCCCGTGCGGCATAGATGAACGTACGCCACTAGCCACAATGGTTTCAAAGGAAACACCACTTGCTCCCAACTGTCTCATATAAAAGTCAAGTTCGTTGGCAATTTCGATTTCACTTTTACCAACTTTAATAAAATCAAGAATGTGTAAAAATGCCTTGTCAGAAATGGCACAGGCTTGCTTAATGGTTTCAATTTCTTCTGGAGATTTTACTTCACGTAGGGTTTCAACTAAGCCAGTCGTGGCTACAAAGTTGGCATCAATATAAGATTCTAACTGTTCCAGAGCGGCGACAGTTAAATGTTGTGCTTCAAAACCAATATGCTTAACTCCTTCATTTTGCACAACATCTGCTAGGGCATCAATCCAAGATGACGTTTGTTCAATCACTTGGAAATCATGAGCTTGTTGTTGAGCTTGCTGGGTATATCTTGCATCCGTAATAAAAAATGCCTTGTTTTTTGTAATAAGAGCATAACCTGTTGTCCCTGTAAAGTTAGAGATATAGCGTAAATTGTAAGGGCTATAAACTAATAGAGCATCAAGCGCTTCTTGTTTCATTGCTTCTTGTAAGACGTGTATTTTATTCATCGAATCTTCCTTTCTCGTATCTCTTATAAGTATAACGAAAAGCCATAAAGTTGTGTAGAAGAAACTACTCATTTTATGGCTGTCTTGTCTATTTTTTAAAAGAATTTACTGAAAAGGGAGGTTAAATCTCTATTCTTCTGGCACAATCTTCTCTTTTAGGATGACGAGGTGTCTATCAATATGAAAGTTAGATGTTTTACTTTTGCCATTTTTTAAGTGTGCTGACAGTAAAAAGTTATGATTCGTTTTATCAAATGTAATTTTCACCAGACCGTGACTAAACTCTAAGCGGTTTGGAAAGGTTATCTCTTCATAGCTATCTTGACCCACCAGTTCTTTAGCAAGTTCCAATTGCGACCACTCAAGGAGGATGGCTAACTGGTATGAGTCTCTTAGTAGTTGATATTGTTTGGTATTAGATACTTTTACCTGATGAATGGATTGTACTAAAAGTAAAATCATGGTCAGAATTAGAATAACACTTGGCATAATGTAGCCTTTTTTAGCACTTAGACGATTATTCTTCTTGAGGAGTTGAATGTGACTCAGTCTCATTTTTATTTTCATTTTCATTTTCAGCACTACTCTCGTCACCCTTTTCAGTATCTTCTTTATCTTTTAGTTTACGCTCTTTTTCCAACGTACTTTCCTTGATGACTTCTCGGCTAATCATTGATAGACTTTCTCTTGCTGGCAGAAAATTTATTTGAAAAGCTTCGCCCTTAGTCAGAAGTCCTTCAATAGAAATATCCTTTCCTTGATGAATGATGGACATTTCCTTGTAACCAATCAAAATGGGATGATACCCATTGTTTTTCGATAAGTAGACAACCTGACCTGCTTTTTGTTGATAACTATGTTTTAAAACTATTGGCAGCTTATCTTTTTGAAATGATTCAAACACAATAGCTTGTCGGTCTTTAGATAGATGGTAGCCCTTTGTTTCAATATCCAATTGAGTGACAAATAAATGCCATTCTAACGCGTTCGGCACATCTAGTAATTCCTCTACTTGATTCATCAACCGCATGGCAGATAAAAGAAATAGAACAGCACTCGTCATAAGGAATAGACTAACCACTTCTTCAATTAGTGTGAAGCCCGGTCGTTTCTTTTTCCATATGGATGAGCTCAATGGCCTCAACTTCTTCAAAACAAGCATGACTAGCACTTCCTTTTATGGTCTGAAAACTTTTCAACAGTGACTGACTAGTGACATTTGACTGACTATTTACTAATGTTTCAAGTTTATTAGTAGCTTCTACTTGCTTAACTTCTTGCTCGACTTGACTGTGTGCGTAAGTTTGAATGCTATCTACTTGCTTACGAAGGAACATCCAGTCCTTGGAATAGGCATTTAACTGACAAATTTGTCTTTCTTGCGAGACAATCATACTACTTAAAAGGCTAGTCAAAATAAATATAATCATTGTAACCACGCTAAAGGCAACGACTGCTTCTATCAAACTGGCTCCTTTACTTTTCAATCCTCTCCACATAATACCTAGCTGCCCCCATCTGAAAATGATAGATAATCCATTGGTCTTCTTTTACGAAAACAATATCTTGAAATTTATTAGGCGTTCCTGTCGTTTGACGCAAAATCATATCCACATTCTTAGTCATTTTTACACTTTTTGGGAGTTTAAGTTTGGTATTTAAAGACTCATCCCCAGTAATACGAAATTGAACCATATTGATAGGTTGACCTAAAAAAGTAATCATTGAAAGACTATCTGTTGTGATAGCACTCATTTGAGCTACTTTAAAGCGGTTTTCAAACTCCTTGAAAAAGAGTTTTTCTTGGTAGGAAGTGAGATGGTAGTTACTGATTAGAGGAACCATCAGAAGGATAATCCCACTAATAACTAAAACAATCATGACTTCAATCAAGGTGAAACCCGGCTTATATTTTTTCTTAGAACTTATCATTAGTCGTCATTTTTAGCTGCTTCTTCATAGGCTGCTTTTTGTTGTGCAGTGATGTACCCATCAGACACCAAGGTATCAATACTCGGCTTTGTTTTTGTAGAATTATCTATCATGTACATTCTTTCTTGCGATTGCACTATTTCGACAATAGCTTGGTCCCCTTTGGCTTGAGCACTTTCATGCTGTTTGGCGACATTTGGGATAATCAAGAGCATGAGGATTCCCACGATAAATAACACGATAACCATTTCAATTAAGGTGAAACCTGATTTTTTCTTTAAACATTTTCTGATTTTCTTTTTCATTTTTCTCATTTCCCTTCTAGGATAGTTAATGTTGGAAGTAGCAAAACAGCATAAATAGCTACAATACTTAATCCAATAAAAATAAACATAAGTGGCTGTATAATAGAAATCTTTTTTTCAATATCGGCAATCAAATCCTTCAAACAACCTTGGGCATAGTGAGCTAGTTTAATAGGTAACTGACTGGTTAGCTCTCCTTGAATAATGATCCAAACCATTTCCTGCTTAAAAACTCCTATGTCTTTCATAGCTTGGGAAAATGATTGACCTAACATGAGTTGTGCTTGTAAAAATTCAGCTATCTCCTTGGTTAAGGGACTTGTGCCGGTTTCTTGCATCTGCTGCATCATCTGGTGAAGTGTCTGCCCATTGCCCAAGAAAAAGGCACACTCCCTACTGTAGACAAATGAAAAATATAGGAGCAACCATTTCTTGATAAGGGGAAACTTTAAGCCTAAACGGATTCTTTCTAATTGAGATTTTTGCTTGAAGCTTACAAAAAGTAAGAGCAGTAGAGCTAGCATGGTTGATAATCCTACTAACAGAATCATCGGTAGGTTTTGAAAGAGAAAGATAATCCCAGCAGCAAATGTATTGGACTCCAATATTTCTGGCGATAACATGGATTGCACTTGTGGCAGCAGAATACTTCTCATGGCAATTAGCATTCCTGTAATAAAGACCATTAGAAATAAGGGATAGACCATCACTTGCTGTAAACTCTTGGCCTGTTTGCGTTTTAATAAAAGTAACTTACCACTCGTTTCTAAGGTAGCCATTAGCGAACCATGTTTTTGAGACAAATACAGTTGTGAACAGACCATTTGCCCAAAGCCAAAGGGATGCAGACTCTCTTCTAGACTGCTTCCTTCTGCCAAACCTTGGCCTAGCTGATGAATATCCGCTTTTTGTTTGTCAAAAAGCAACTCCATAAACTGAACTGCTTCATTCAGTGAAAATCCTTCCTCTAGGAGTTCTGATAGCTGAATTAAGAATTGCCCTTGAATTTGAAGGGGCCATTTCTTAGAAAATTTGATATTTGATGTAGCTACTTTTCGAAATATAGCCAAGTCCATATGCTTTCCTCAACTTTCTATTGAAACTATTCTCCTGCCAATGGTCTTGATGCGTCTCCTCGAGTTTCTGATAAAGCTCCTGCCCTTGTAAAATGTCAAAGAGTGTCCCTTTTTTCTGCGAACGGTCTATATGATTGCAGTACAAATGACAATCTCCCTGACACAAGTCACAATACCTAGCAATCAATCGTTGACTACTGACAGCAATCAGGGTTTGACTTAATAGTTGTTTGGAAACCCCTAATTCCATCATCCGAGACAAGACACCTAAACAATCCTTAGCATGGACCGATGCAATCATCAAATGCCCCGTCAAAGCTCCTCGGATAACCATCTTGGCAGTTTCTTCGTCACGAATCTCACCTACCAACATGACATCAGGATGGTGTCTAAGACAACTTTTTATTAAGACATCGTAGGAAATATTAGCTTTCTCATTGATTTCCGTTTGTAAGAATAGAGGCTCTGATATTTCCACTGGATCTTCCATAGTAATAATCTGCTTAGCTTCCAGAGCCATTTCCTGCCGTAACAGTTGGTAAATGGTGCTGGTTTTGCCAGAAGATACCGGACCAGAAAAAAGGAGTAAACCACTTTTATAACGAAGTAGACGAGCTAAATACTCCATGTCACTTGGAAAATAGGTCATGGTTGCTACCTCCTCTTGGCCCGTCATATGCAAAAGACGAATCACAAGAGACTCTTGTAGTTTGTAATTGGTAATGACGGATAATCGTAGTTCTAGCTCATACTTTTGATTGACACGAAAAGTAAAAGCCCCACTTTGAGGACGACGCCTTTCACCCACATCCATATTGGCTTGGTATTTCATATAAGAAATAAATCGTTCGGCTTCTTGATGGCTAATTGATTTGAATGCCCTCAAACCACTAGAATCTCTCAAAAAGAAAGAATAGTTGTCCTTATTAGGCAATAGATGAATATCATCTATGCGATGTTTTTGTGCTTGCTGGATCACCTCTCTAGCAATTGCTTCCATAGTTTTCCTCCAAATTTGACTAGTCACACTATAGATACGCAAAAAAGAATCAAAAAGTTAATCACTTTTTGATTCTTTTTAAATTTTTTTTGATATGAATTTGGTTTGACTCCTAGAAGCGCTTAAAGTAGCCTATCGCAATTCCCAAAAGACCACCTGCAGAATCTAATAGAACATCCTGAATAAGCGGTGTTCTACCGGGAGTAATCCCTTGATGGAACTCATCCGCCCCAGCATAAAGTACTGTAATCAAAATAGCCAACAGATAGGCCAAAGGTTTTTGCTTCATATGTCCAGCCAAGCCTCGTGCCCAGTTAAAGCCAATAATAAAGTAAACAATAAAATGAGTTGCTTTTCGAATAAAAAACTCAATAAATTGTGCATAGCCTAAACTAGGAACACTAATAGTAGTTCCTGCATATTTAAAATTAATCTGAGAAAGAAATTCAGAAAATGGCTGTCCTGGTAGCCATTTTTGTATTTTTGACACCAATGATTGGTCTTGGTAAGACATGGATGAACTATAAAAAATAAAGCCCATGATAGCTAAAGCGACAATAATAGATAAGGTTGATTTGGTTTTCTTAGACATAGTCATCCTCCTTGTTTTTTATCTAATGACAATACACCCATTTTAGACTTGAAAACTTTGTCATGTCAAGTGAAGCTCTACTTTTTATCAATTGCTTACTCAATAAGATTGCCTTTTATATCTCTATCCCCTATAATATCAATTGTTAGAATTTCACAAATTCGAACCTCATGCTCATGCAAAGTATAAGGAGGAAGAAAATGACAAAAAATATTCGGGTGCTACTTTATTATAAATATGTGCCAATAGAAAATGCAGAAGAATTTGCTGCTAACCACTTAAAATTCTGTAAATCAATCGGTTTAAAGGGCCGTATCTTGGTTTCAGATGAAGGAATCAATGGGACAGTTTCTGGTGATTACGAAACAACCCAAAAATATATAGACTACGTTCATGAAGATGAGCGTTTTGCCGATTTATGGTTTAAAATCGATGACGAAAGTCAAAATGCCTTTGAAAAAATGTTTGTGCGATACAAACCAGAACTTGTTCATTTGGGCTTAGAAGATGATGTTAACCCACTTGAATTAACTGGTGCATATTTAACACCAACAGAATTCCGTGAGGCTATTCTGGATGAAAATACAGTCGTTATTGATGCACGTAATGATTATGAATATGATTTAGGTCATTTCCGTGGAGCTGTTCGACCTGATATCAAGGCTTTTCGTGAGCTTCCACAATGGATTCGTGATCATAAAGATGAATTTATCGAAAAACGTGTGGTTACCTACTGTACAGGTGGCGTACGTTGTGAAAAATTCTCTGGTTGGTTAGTTCGTGAGGGCTTCAAGGATGTTGGTCAACTTCACGGTGGTATTGCCACTTATGGGAAAGACCCAGAAGTTCAAGGTGACCTATGGGATGGGCAAATGTATGTCTTTGACAATCGTATTGCTGTGCCTATCAATCATAAAGAACACGTTATCGTTGGTCGTGACTGGTTTGATGGAACGCCTTGCGAACGCTACATCAACTGTAGCAACCCAGAATGTAACCGCCAAATCCTTACTTCAGAAGAAAATGAAGCTAAATATTTAGGTGGATGTAGCCACGAGTGTCGTGTACACCCAAGAAATCGCTATGTTGAAAAGCATGGTTTGAGCCATGACCAAGTTGTTGCTCAATTGGCTTTGATTGGTGAAGAGTTACCTGTTGAGGTTTAATTTTTGACTGGTTATTTCTTTATTGATTATTCTTATAAAAATAGTCATTCTATGCTAGCTTCCTTTAGTAAAAATGCAGTGGGGCTGGGCAAAAAGTCTGTAATAAAATAAAAAAATTTCTAAATCATAAAATAGTTCCCCAGAAATCTATCAGAAATGGAAACGGTGGCACCGCCGTGAGCCTAGGTCTCACTGTCTTAGCTGTCTACGTGGCTGTAATCGGCTGAAGCCGAAACAGTCACTGTGCGTCAGCTATGCTATACACCGTTATTTCGGATAGATTTCTGGGGAACTATTTTATTTGGTTACCTTTTGGACTTTTTTCCCAGCCCCACTGCATTTTTTATTCAATTTTATCACTCTACTTATTCACCCATAACAACTACTTGACAGGTTCTTGTTCGCGGTCTTGTAGTATCAAAATCAATAAAATAGATGTAGCCTGTTTTTCCTACTGCTAATTCGTTGTTATTGATCACTAAAATTTCACTAGCTCCAATAATTGATGCTTTAATATGAGCATCACCATTCCAAATAGCCTTTGGATCACCACCTGGTAGATATTCTAAATAATTCGGCCATTCTTTTACTGCTTTATAATGTTCTGGACCAGGATATCTATACGTAGCAGCATTATTATGTGGTGGAGCTACCTTCATCAAAGCATCGTCTAAATCCAAATGTAGTAATTCTACATTATTTTCATCCGCATCATGTGTATATTCTTCATAGAGGACAGCACAAGTGGTATGTGGACTCACAACTGTGCATGTTCCTTTTGATATACCACTTTGTTTAACAATATCTTTGACTTCTTGAGATATATTTGAAAAGGTAGCTTGTCCGCCAGTGGAAAATACCTTAATCTCCTTAATATAGACTGTCACTTTAATTCATCTCCTTCGCTGCGCTCTCAACTGCTTTAACCATTTCAACCAACATCTCTGCTGGATTATCGGCTTTAACAATCCCACTCGTACAACCGGTACCATCAGCACCAAGTCGAATAACACGATATACATCATCTGGTGTCATAATCCCTGCGGCTTGCATAATCCGTGTTGAGGGACTGATATCTTTAATCACTTGATTGGTTTCAAGAATATAAGACTCATCACTAGTTTGTCCTGTACCAATTAATTGGGTTGGCTCACATAATATAATATCTGGTTTAAGTTCAGCAATAGCTTTACCTTCTTCAATTGAACTAGCACAAACAATTGTCTTCATGCCAATTGTTTTAGCAAAATTTATTGCAGTGACTAACTCTGCCAAACTTATTGGTTTCTCGGCATGGTTCAAAAATGTAGCTCTAGCTCCAGCTTGATAGACTGATTCGGGTAAAACCGCTCCCATCCCCCTACCTTTTTCAATAGCATCTATATGTTGAGCGGTAATAACAACATGGGATGATACTTCTTTCATCTTAGATAAATCAGCATAAGGACCTGTTACAAAAATCTCCACTGACGATTGGCTGGCAATAGTGTCTGCCACTTTTACTAAATCATAAAGAGCTTGTCCTGTCAGATATGATTTTGGATTAAACACAAAGAATTTTTTCATCTCATACCTCCAACGATTTTGTTCTAAATACTTGATAGTATCTTTCTAATTCACCTTCTATTCCACTTTGAATGGTACGATTCAAGGAAACATAATCTACTATAGAAGGATCTTCTTTCATATGATAGCCCGCTTGAATTAAATCTGTGAAAAGGTTTATCTTACTTATGCCCTCTAATGCGCATCTAGAAAGATTTTCTTCTCCAGAAGATGAACCACCGTGTAATACTAATGGAATAGATAAAGCATTACGAATTTCTCTCAATCGGTCAAAATTTATTTTAGGTATTCCAGAATATAGACCGTGAGCCGTCCCAATAGAGATTGCTAAGGAATCTACATCTGTATCTTTAACAAATTGAACGGCCTGATTCGTTGTGGTATAAATTGATTCTGCTACCTCGTGGTTTTCAAGATTAGCATTTGCTCCAACAAAGCCAATCTCTGCTTCAACTGCAACGCCTAATGGCTTAGCTAAGTCAATTATTTCTCTAGTCTTGTTAACATTGTCGTTATAAGAGTCTAAAGAAGCATCAATCATAACTGAATTAAACCCTAATTCAATAGCTCGATAAATAAATTCTTTATCTTGACCATGATCTAAATGAAGTACAACTGGTGTATGTGCAGATTTTTGGATGTATTTTCCAATTAAAGCTGCCTCTTCTAAAGGCAAAATATCTGAATGAGACTGAGCATAAGCTAGTATCAAAGGTAGTTGAAGTTTCTCACTAATTCTTTTATAAGCACGAGCAGTAGTCAAATCTATAAAATTAGTTGCCGGTACAGCAAAATGATTAATTCTCGCTTGACGTAACACATCATTCATAGAAGCTTTCATGTTTTTATTCCCCTAATTGACTCTTCAATTCAGCCCACAAATCATCCAATCCCATACCAGTCAACAAAGGAAGCCCTTTAATAACTTTATCCTTAATTTTATCTGGCACAACAGTTGTTGTAATCACAACATCGTAGTCATCTATACGATTAACTTCTTCAGCAACTTTCGATTGGAAAACTTGTACCCTATCTTGATAACCATTTTCTTTCAACCATTCTTTCACTTTTCCCGCAACAACTGTTGAAGTTGCAATTCCTGACCCACACATGATTAATAACTTTTTCATTTGACTTCCTCCTGATATATTGATTTATTCTACTTTTTATTTGGTAAAATTTTATTTACATAAAACAACCCTGCAAGACTAACAAGCAAAATAAGAGAGATGATTATCCACGGCATGGTATTAGCGCCAAAAACAAATAATAGTGTTGGCCATAACCCACCTTCAACCATAGCCGTAATACTAGTATTTCCTGCCAAATCAAAATTTGCTGATTGTGCTGCTCTAGTTACAAGTGGTGCAACCCATGACGTAATATATAGAATTGATGCCATATAAATAGTTCCACCAACGACAGTACGGACAATGTTCCCTCTAAATACTGCAGCCATTAAACAAACTGCGAAAGGAATTGTTGCAAGGTCTCCAAATGGTAACGTTTGATTACCAGGTAAAACTACTGCTAATAAAATAGTGATTGGTACCAATATTAATGAGCTGGATAAGACTGCAGGATGTCCAACTGATAAGGCAGAATCCATACCAATGTTAACTTCTCTTCCAGGAAATCGTTTTTGTACAAATTGATTAGCCGCTTCAGAAATTGGTGTTAAACCTTCCATAAGTAATGCAACCATACGAGGCATAATGACCATAACTGCAGAAGTTTTTATCCCTAATTGTAAAATTTGTCCTAAATCATAACCCGCTAGAATCCCCATTCCAATACCGATGATTAGTCCCATAAATGTACTTTCTCCGAATATACCAAACCGATCTTGAATTTTTTCTGGATCAGCTTCAATTTTATTAAAACCTGGGATTCGATCAAAGATCCAATTTAAGGGAATAGCAATTAAGAAACCCGGAGCAGATGTTCCATGTGGAAACGTAATATTTGGAAACCCATAAAACTTTTTAATAGCTGGTGCGATAATATCCGCTAACAAATATATCATTACTAGGTAAGCAACAGTTGCATAAATACCTAGGGCAAAATTTCCAGTCGTTGCAAAGACTAAGGATGCCACAAAGGCAGCATGCCAGAAGTTCCACATATCGACCATCAAAGTTTTAGTCCAACCTAAGAATAATAGCAAGATATTTACTCCAATACCAATTGGAATCGCCAAACTACCTAATAAAGTTCCATAAGAAATAGCAGCAGCTGCTGGCCAACCTACATCGATAGTCGTTAAATTCAATCCGAATCGTTTAACCATTTCTTGAGCTGCAGGGCCAAGGCTACTTCCCAATAGGTCTATGATTAAGTTTAAACCAACAAACCCTATTCCAACTGTAATCCCTGAAATAAAAGCTTTCTTGGGCTTAGTTCCAAGTAACATTCCAAATAAAAAAATCAGAATAGGTAAAACAACAATGGCACCTAAATCAATAAATTTTTGAAAAATCTCTAACATGTTCTCTCCTCCTAATAAATTCCATTACTTTTTAACATTGCGATGATACTTTGAATATGTTGAGGGGTATTTGTCAAATTGTTTATACTTTCCATAACTGTTTTATCTTGTAATAAGGACATCAATTGCTGTAAAACTTCTAACTGAGCATGTGGTTGATTAATCGCCAGCATAAAAATGGTATTAACTGGAACATGAATTTGTTCATTGGCCATCTGATTAAAAATGACTGGTTCTTTTAAAGTCATCACAGCAATTTGATTTTTTAAAACATGCTCAGCATCCGTATGAGGAATAGCAACACCATAACCATCGAACTGCAATCCTGTTGGAAATACTTTTTCTCTTTCTACAATAGCTTTAACAAACGTTTCTTTTCCGACTCCTTTCTCAATCATTTTTCTGCCTAAATATTCCAATGCTTCTTGAGCAGTCCCAATATTATTAACAGCAATTTCAATTATTTCTTGATCAAACATTCCGACTCACCTCTACTAAGACTCTATTTCTTACTTCATTTGCACTACTGCATTTCCAGAGTTCATTGATCACTTCTTTGTGTTCAATACTTTTATACAGAGCAATTAACACATCCTTGAAAATGGCTACATCCTTTTCAGCTAATGCAATCAAAACAACCATTTTAACTAAATTTGTCCCCCATTGAATAGGTTTGTTTAATGTCATAATGACTAGCTCAGATTTTTTTACAAAACTAGGGTCACAATGTGGTAAGGCGACTCCAGTATACAAACTAGTACTCCCCATTTCTTCACGAGAAAGGATTGATTTAGAGAACTCTTTAGAACTAGCATTTTCTCGGCTAGAAAACGCAATAATTTTTTTCATTGCTGCATTGTAATCCTTACAATCAATATGAACATGGATATTCTCCTGTACTAAATCTTTTAACAAAGTTGGGTAATAACCAACTGAATCTTTTTTTTGTAAAATTTGCCTACTTCCCATCGTCAATTCATGGTAATAACTTTGTATTTCCTGAATATCATTTTGAGTCATTAAAGGATTGACCATGATGACTTTGCTAACTTGGTTTCCTATGTTGACTGAAGAAATAATCAAGTCAATATTTTCGGTATTTTTTTCTTTTAATTCACTTAAGGTCACTTGAACTAGATTATCTACATAAGAAATCAGACTCTTTAACCTTGTCATAATTAATTCTGAAGTTGCAATACCTGTGGGACAGACAACAAGAATATTCAGTGGTTTACGAATTTTTTCTAAAGCTAGCTGAAAATGAATTACGAGAAACGCTATCTCATCATTAGTGAATTTAATATCATAGTCATTTTCAAACTCTCTAACAGAAAACCAAATAATATTAAACAAAGTACCATATTGTGTCTTTACTTCCTCTAACACTGGATTTTGAACAATAGTTTGCTGTCTTAACCGAAGAATCATGGGACCGATATGATTAACCAACATAATTTTTAGATGTTCATCTTTTGTAAAATCAAAATCCATTATTATCCCAACTTTTTTGATTAAACCATCAGTGAGTTGATTAACCTCATGATTTGAAATACTGGTGTTAATATCAAAACCTGATGCTAATAATATATATGCTAACGACTCTATTTCCTGACTGAGTAATTCAGAAATTGCAATATTAGTTACTCTACTTAACAATTCTCCTGAAAAAAAATACACACTCATATAACTTAAATTACGAATAATATCAGCATCTTCAATTTGAGTGTATTGCTTAAGTTGTATTCTTCTAGAATGTATCAAAGTCGATATCAATAAAGGTTGATAATAGTGGTTTGGAAAAACATGATGATACTTTTCTGAAATATCTTTAAGAGCATTTTCCACATTATCAATATCGGACTTATCAAAAAATAGGCTAATATTTTCAGTCTGTTCACTCAATCTTTCTTTGTAGATGTCTAAAAGATAATTTCTTAAAAATAAGCGAATCTGATTTTCAGTACCGATTACATCGACTTTACCATTCATTATTCTTAAGTCTATTTTGTAAGGAAACAATAATGTCTTGAGGTGTTCAATATCTCTTCTGACGGAAACTTCTGTAACAAATACTTCTTCAGAAAATTGAAAAATATCTATTTCATATTTTTTTAAGAAAAGCTCGTTAACTAATCTATCTAGTCGGTCAATCGGTGAGTACTTTTCTATTTTAATTTCATAAAACATTTTTTGAACTAAGTGCTTCTTTGCTTCTGAATCAATTTTTAAGTGAATTCCCTTTCTAGGAATTTTTACAATCTCTAATTGATAATCCTTAAGTTTCTGATTTAACCTGTCAACATCACTTAAGATGGTCTTAGTAGATACTCCAAGTTCCTTACTTAATTCTTTCCCTGAAACAAAATCTGACTGATCTATTAAAAATAACAACAATGATTTCTGTCGTTTCTTCACGTTGCACCTCCGTAAACGCTTTACATTTTGATTATATTATTTTTTCAATGATATGAAAAACCAAGTTATTTCTTCATTAATATGGAACATTTGAAAAAAACGACTAAGCAGCCACAGCCACTTAGTCGTTTCTTTACTTTACTCTCTTGGATAAAGAGGTTTATTTTGCGTATTCAATTGCTCGCGTTTCGCGAATAACCGTAACTTTGATGTGTCCCGGATATTGAAGCTCTTCTTCAATTTTTTTACGTATGTCACGTGCAACAATGATTGCTTGTGAATCATCGATGCGATCTGGTTTAACCATAACACGTATTTCTCGACCTGCTTGTATTGCAAAACTACGCTCAACACCTTCGTATTCTGTTGCAATGGATTCCAATCTTTCTAAACGACGAATGTAGTTTTCTAAAGATTCACTTCTTGCTCCTGGTCTAGCTGCTGATAAAGCATCTGCTGCAGCTACTAATACCGAAATAACAGAAGTCGGCTCAACATCACCGTGATGAGAAGCAATCGCATTGATAACAGTACGATTTTCTTTGTATTTTTGTGCAATTTCCGCTCCGATTTCTACATGGGAACCTTCAATTTCATGATCTAACGCTTTTCCTAAGTCATGTAACAATCCAGCTCGTTTGGCAAGGTTAACATCTTCCCCTAGTTCTCCCGCCATAACTCCAGCCAATTTCGCTACTTCAATACTATGATTTAGCACATTCTGACCATAACTTGTTCTAAAGTATAGTCTACCTAAAATCTTAATTAAATCTGGATGTAAGGAATGAATGCCTACTTCAAAAGTAGCCTGTTCTCCAATTTCACGAATTCTTTCATCCATCTCTTTACGTGATTTTTCAACCATCTCTTCAATTCGAGCTGGATGAATTCTACCATCAGAAATTAGTTTTTCTAAAGTCATCTTGGCGATTTCACGACGGATTGGATCAAACCCACTAAGTACCACTGCTTCTGGCGTATCATCGATGATTAAATCAATACCTGTTAGAGTTTCCAAAGTACGAATATTACGTCCCTCACGACCGATAATCCGGCCTTTCATATCATCATTAGGCAAAGTAACAACAGTAACCGTTGTCTCTGAAACCAAGTCTGCTGCAGAACGTTGAATAGCTTGAAGAATAATATTCTTAGCATTGCGATCCGCTTCGTCCTTAGCTTTCTGGTCAGATTCTTTGATTAAAACAGCAACCTCATGGCTCAACTGTTCTTCTGTTTCTTTCATGATAATTTTTTGCGCATCCTCACGACTAATGGTAGAAATTCTTTCAAGTTCTTTTTGTTGTTGAACAAGTAATTCTTCAGCTTTTTCTTCTTTTACTTTGACTTGTTCAATACGATCTTGTAATTTATCTTCCTTCGTTTCAATAGAACGTTCTCTCTTCTCAAGACTTTCATCTTTACGGTCCAAGTTTTGTTCTCTTTGAATGATGCGTTTTTCTTGAACGCTTACTTCATTTCGTCTTTCTTTTAACTCATTTTCAACTTCAGTACGATATTTGTGATTTTCATCTTTAGCCTCTAGTAATACTTCCTTTTTTAAGCGATCTGCTTCTTTTCGAGCATCTTCTAAGATTGCCGAAGCAGAAATTCGAGCATTTTCTAGACCTTTTTCATGCTTTAACTTAAAGTACACATATCCGATTACGACACCTAAAATTAAAGTTAATACCGCGAGGCCTCCAAACAATAGTTCTGGTTTCATGAGTCACCTCCGTATCTATTTAATTTTTGTCTACATATTTTACATAATTTATTTGTGTTAGTCATTTAAGAGTTATCACATCCTCTATTTTATCCTTATATAAGCTTTATGTCAACACAGCATAAAATTTGATAAAGCAGTTCACAAGTTATGGCAAATGGATTTTTATAGATTGAAAACTTTCTAAAATGCAATAAAAAAACTTAACCCTTACCTGAAACCGAGGCTAGGGGTTAAGTTTTTTAATAATAACAATGTATGAACATTTATTTGGATGTATTTTCCACTAATTCTTCAAACTCTTGTAAGATTTCTTGGATTTCTTCTAAGGAATAGGCATTTGCTCCGGCAGCTAATGGGTGTCCACCACCACCATGTCTTTTGGCCACTTGGTTGATAATCGGCCCCTTCGAACGCAGTCTACAGCGGTAATAACCAGATGCTTGCTCTACAAAAATCCCCCAGCACACAACCGCTTCAAACGTTCCTGGAATTGACACCAACATGGATGTTTGAATATCCGAAACACCGAATTGCTTAAGAATTTCTTGAGTCAAAACAATTGAAGCCACTCCAGAGACGGAAATCTTTACCTCTTGATACATATAACCCGCTAGTCGATTAACGGCTATTGGTCTAGTAATCATATAGTTCGAAATATCAGAATGGTCAAAGGTATATTCAACTAATTTGGAAGCAATCATAAAGGTTTTTGAAGTTGTTGAAGGATATAAAAATCGTCCAGTATCTCCAACAATTCCCGCATACAAAACTTGGGCAGCTGCATCCGTCATGGGCAAGTCTTCCCCAAGTAGAATGCTCATCTCGGCAATAATTTCACTAGCACTGGATGCTGTAGTATCTACGTAAGAGATATCCCCATAAGGTTCATCATCAGGATGGTGATCAATCTTAATCCATGGATGGTTATCCTTGATAGGAAAAGGTGTATCAATTCTAGGTCTGTTAGCTGTATCTGTGATGACTAGTAGCGATTCTTGAAACTCTTCTAGACTAATTTCATCCATCTCAGCAATATAGTGAAAATCTGGAAAAGATTTACCAGCCAATTTAATACTTTTTTCTGGATATCTGTTCTTTAATAGCTCCCCAAGTCCAGCTTGTGATCCGATAGCGTCAGGATCTGGATTTTGGTGGCGCAGAATTAAAATCTTATCATAGTCTTCAATTTTGTTGAGGATGGCATGAAATTGTTTGGTTTTATTTTCCATTAGTTTTTCTCCATTAATTGATTGGTCACAATAGCTTTAGCAACTATTGTATTTTCCAGCAAGACTTCAATGTCTAACTTAGCATACTTTCGTCCTATATCTAGCGTCTTAATTTGAATCTCAATCTCACTATCAATCTGAATCATTTTCAAATAATGCAAGCTCAGCTGTTCTATAACGGCATTTTTCTTTTGAACATCCAAGAGATAATCCCTAGTCACTGCTGAAATCACCTCGCACAAGACTCCAAAAGATATGGTGCCTAAGCTATTGGTCATCTGTGGAGTCACTGTGAAGCGGTAATGTTCAGGAGAATCGCTGCTCAAACTTGGTAGTGATAAATTATCAACCACCTCATCTTCAATGGTGTTCCCTACTTGAGGTTGGCGTTGGGCTAATTGCATAGCCTTCATAACATCCTGCCTTGAGACCATACCCAGCAATTCCAAGTTATCTTTCACAACCGGTATCATCTCCAACCCATTCCAAATCATCAAATGTGCCACACTGGCAACGCTGGTATGAGGTTTGGTAATGGTTGGGTGTTTTGTAATAACCCTTTCTAATGACATGCTGTCGCTTTTTCCAATCACATCTTTGGCTGTAACAATTCCGACCAGTCGTCCCACTTGGTTAACAACTGGAAAACGAGAATGCCCACACGATTCATTTAGCTGCCGATAATCATAAACTGTGCCATCACTGGTCAAATAATAAGTATCTGCTAACTCAGTATAAATGTCAGAGACCAACATAATTTTCTTTTTAATCAACTGGTCTGTCATTGCTCGGTTAATCATGGTGGCAACGGTAAAGGTATCGTAACTAGTCCCGAGTACAGGAATTTTTAGGCTATCTGCCAAATGAATTAGTTCTTCACTAGCTTCAAAACCACCAGTAATTAATACCGCCGCTCCATTTTCCAAGGCTAGTTTTTGAGCGCCTTCACGGTTACCAATAATCATCAATGATTCTGGTTGAATGTAACGTAACATAGCTTCTTCCGTCATAGCTCCGATGACAAAGCGGTTGAGAACCTTGTCTAATCCGTCTTGTCCACCTAATACTTCACCTTCGATAATTTTAGCAACCTCACCAAAAGTTAAGATTTCGAAATTATCTTTGGATTTCCTTTCAATACGAATAGTGCCAACTCTTTCAATAGTTGACACTAATCCGCTGACTTCAGCTTCTTTGATAGCACGATAGGCTGTGCCTTCACTCATATTTAAATTTTTAGCAATAGAACGAACAGAAATTTTTTCTCCAACTGGTAATGATTCAATATAATCGATAATTTGATCGTGTTTGGTTGCCATAAAATCCCTCTAATCTGTACTATTTTGATGATACTACAAAATATATCTGTATAAGTAGCATACCTTATTAGAATTGGTATTACAAGGATTTACTGTACTATCTTAACTAATTAACCAAGTGATACATCTAAAATCATCATAATGACAAAGCCAACCATTAATCCAAGTGTCGCCACATCTGTATTGCCATTTGTCTGGGATTCTGGAATTAACTCTTCAACAACTACGAAAATCATGGCACCTGCTGCAAAAGCTAAAGCATAGGGCAAGATGGACGTTACTGTCATAACTGCCACAGCACCAATAACCGCCCCAACTGGTTCAACAATGGCACTCATTGACCCATAGTAGAATGCTTTCCAACGCGACTGTCCGTCAGTTCTAATTGGGATAGATAGGGCGGCTCCTTCAGGAATATTTTGCAAACCAATCCCAATTGCCAAACCGATTGCTCCAATTAAACTTGAACCTGGTAAATGATTAGCCAAGGCTCCAAAAGCAACCCCCACCGCTAGTCCTTCTGGTATATTATGAATGGTAATAGCCAGAAACAATAAGGTTGTTTTTGATAATTTATGTTTAGTTTCTACCCCTTCTTTATTGGAAATGTCACTACTTAAATGTAAATGTGGAACTAAAGCATCGATTCCTCTTAAGAAGAAGCCACCTACTAGGAAACCGATAGATACTGGAATCCAACTAGAGGACCCATAGGTAGGCTCAGCATACTCTAAGGCTGGCGCTAGTAATGACCAGAAAGAAGCAGCAATCATAACACCAGCAGCAAACCCCATCATAATATCTAATAATTTCCGACTAACTGTCTTGAAAAAGAAAACCACGGATGACCCTAAAATTGTACATCCCCAAGTAAATAATCCAGCTATAAAAGCTTGTAAGACAACTGGTTGTTGACTAAACCATTCCATCAAATCCCTCCAATATAATATTATATGTTTATAAAAGCTCTCACTCTTAAAAAGTGTAGCAATTTTGAATTACCACCCATGATTATACCATGTTCAGCAGAAGATACAAAAAGATGCGTATATCTTTGACGATATACTACGCATCTTTTCATGTTTTAATTTTCCTAAATTAGGATTATTTTAATCTTCCTGGACGTTCTTCATATCCATAGTAAGCATCTTCAAGAATTTCTACCATGTGGTCAACCATTGGTAAGCGTGGGTTAGCTGGAGAACATTGGTCTTCATAAGCTAACAAAGCAATCTCACGTTTGTGTTCATTCCATGCTTTTTCATCCACACCTTGTGCTTTGAAGTTCATTTCGATACCAACTTTTACCCCTAGGTCATAAACAGCCTTGGCAAATGATGCTACTCCTTCTTCTGGTGTTGAAGCAGGTAAGCCTAATGTACGAGCGATATCTTGGTATCTTTCATCGGCTCTATAGTAGTTATATTTTGGCCATGTAGCAGTCTTACCAGGACGAGTACCATTGTAACGGATTACGTACGGTAATAAGATAGCATTGGTACGTCCGTGAACAGTATGGAAGAATCCACCAATCTTATGCGCCATTGAGTGGGACATACCTAAGAATGCGTTAGCGAAAGCCATACCTGCCATTGTAGAAGCATTATGCATTTTTTCGCGAGAAGTGAAGTCAGCATTCTTAACACTGTTTTCTAAGTTTTCAAAAACTAATTTAATAGCTTGTAGGGCTAATCCATCTGTATAATCGTTTGCCAATGTAGATACATAAGCTTCAACAGAGTGAGTTAGTACGTCCATACCAGTGTCAGCCGTTACGTGAGCAGGTACTGTCATAACAAAAGCAGGATCAATAATCGCAATTGTTGGTGTTAATGAGTAGTCTGCTAGTGGGTACTTACGGTTATTGGCTTTATCAGAAATTACGGCAAATGGAGTAACTTCAGAACCAGTTCCTGATGTTGTTGGAATACCAACGTATTTAGCCTTTTCACCTAATTCTGGGAATTTGAAGGCACGTTTACGGATATCCATGAATTTTTGAACTAGGTCACGGAAATCAATTTCTGGTTGTTCATAGAACATCCACATTACTTTAGCAGCATCCATTACAGAACCACCACCAAGAGCAATAATGGTATCTGGAGCAAAAGTTTTCATCATTTCAGCTCCACGGTTTACGGTTGTGATATCTGGATCAGGTTCTACGTCAGAGAATACTTGGTAGACAACATCATTTTTACGTAAAGATAGTTGATCAATTACTCTTTGTAAGAATCCAAATTTAACCATAGCGTCATCGGTAACAATCATTACACGTTCAACATCTTTCATTACTTGTAGATATTGAATTGAGTCACGTTCGAAATAGATTTTTGAAGGAACTTTAAACCATTGCATATTATTTCTACGTCTCCCCACTTTTTTGATATTTAATAGATTGACCGCACTTACGTTATCACCTACAGAGTTACGTCCGTAAGATCCACATCCAAGAGTTAATGATGGTAAGAATGAGTTATAAACGTCCCCAATCCCACCAAATGTTGAAGGTGCATTCCAGATAACACGGATAGCACGAACAATTCTTCCGAATTCTTTTGCTAAATCGGCATCTTCAGTATGAATCGCTGCTGAGTGACCTAAACCATTGAATTCAACCATTAAACGAGCTTTTTCTAACCCATCTTCAGTAGAATCTGCTTTCAATACAGCAATCACTGGAGATAATTTTTCACGAGTTAGAGGTTCGTTGATGCCTACTTCTTTACATTCAGCTGCAAGAATATTAGTATCTTCTGGTACTGAGAACCCAGCTTGTTCAGCAATCCAAGTTGCTGGCTTACCAACAATATTTGCATTTAATTTTGCGCCTGAGCAATCTTTGCCATTAGCTTTTACACCAAAACAGAATTCTTCTAACAAAGCTTTTTCTTTTTTGTTAACAAAATAGGTGTGGTAAGATTTTAATTCTTTCACGAAGTCATCATAAATTTCTTTATCAATAATAACCGCTTGTTCAGAAGCACAAACCATACCATTATCAAATGATTTACTCATTACGATATCATGAGCTGCTTGACGGATGTTTGCTGATTTTTCAACGTAAGCTGGTACATTACCTGCTCCAACTCCTAGTGCTGGTTTTCCACATGAGTAAGCAGCCTTAACCATTGCATTACCACCAGTTGCTAAGATAGTTGCAATTCCATCGTTATTCATTAAAGCATTTGTTGCTTCTAATGATGGTGTTTCAATCCATTGAATACAGTTTTCAGGAGCGCCTGCTGCAACTGCTGCATCTCTAACGACACGAGCTGCATGTGCTGAGCTTTCTTGTGCTGAAGGGTGGAAAGCGAAAATAATTGGGTTTCTAGTTTTTAGAGAAATCAAAGATTTGAAAATAGCTGTTGACGTTGGGTTGGTTGTTGGTGTAACCCCACAGATAACCCCAACTGGTTCAGCAATCAATGTTAGCCCCGTAACATCATCATCTTCAATGACACCAACTGTCTTTAAATTTCTCATATTGTTCACTACATGCTCACAAGCAAACAAGTTTTTTGTGGCTTTATCTTCAAAGACTCCACGACCTGTTTCCTCTACTGCATGCATAGCTAGAACGCCATGTTGATCCAAAGCTGCGACTGATGCTTTTGCCACGATATAGTCCACTTGTTCTTGGTTTAGTTGACGAAATTCTTCAAGAGCCACAAGCCCTTTTTGAACCAATTCGTCTACTGTTTCAACGACCGTTTTTTCTGCTACTGCTTTCTCTACCATTTGAATCCTCCTAGGTATTGTTATTTATCTCACATATGTATAATACACCTTCTCACAAGAAATGTAAATAGCTTTTTTGAACTTTTTTCACTATGAAAACATTTTCATTTGCATTTTTTTATTTTTTTTATTAATTTGCACAAAAATTTATCACTAGTAGCAACCTTTGAATCTCCCCCCTCTATCAGAAATAACGATGTAAAGCATAGCTGACGCACTGTGACTGTTTTGGCTAGTCGATTTACAGTCACGTAGGCAGCACCTCAGAGACTCACATTCTCTAAACACAACAACAAAAAAAAGCCAAACATTTCTGTTTGGCTTAACTTTAAAACAATTCACTGAAATCAATCTCATTTAAAGAAGTCACATTACGTACTTGCGCCTCAATCGATTGATAATCAAAATAATCATTTGGTGATATGGCATTAATTTGGTATAGCTGTTCAAGATATTTTTTGGGTTTATGCCTTTTCCAAAGAAAGTTATAGACATATTGTTCTAAGTCAGAACTGGATACTGTTTCATAACCTGCTTCAAAAAATTCAATCACTTTAAAAGCTAACCACGGTCTTAAAAAATCATGACTTTCTTGAGTACTCATACCCTACCCCTACCTTAATGATGTAAATTAGTTAGCTGAATCTGATTCTTTTTCTTCAACATCAACTGACATATCTTCCAATGGTTGATCTTCAGTTGGTGATAAATCACTAGCTACTGGTGGTACTACATGGTGAATCGAACGACGCTCAAAGGTTAAGAAAATGCCTTCGCAGTCCAAAACGATAGTATTATTGCTAGCAATAATCTCATCAACAATACCGTGTAAGCCTCCAACAGTTACTACGTGGTCTCCCGGTTTTAAAGTATTCAATAAGTCTTGCGCTTCTCTATTTCTTGCTTTTTGTTTTCTCACAACGAAAAAGTATACTAACCCCATTGCGATATACAAGATAATAACTATTTGCCAATTCATATGAATGAATCTCCTTTCTATCAAAGTCTACTGCGCCAAAGTTTAGGCAGTATATTTTTACTCTGTGATAAATAACCACATAAAGTACATCCTTAACTGTATCAAATCTAAGACTTAAATGCTATAGATTTGACCAAAAGTCCTTAGAAATTCTTAGGGTTTGCAACATTTAGTCCATACTCTTCAAAGAAGGCTTGTCTAAATTCAAGTAAGTTATCATTTCTAATGGCTTCTCTCACTTGCTTCATCAAATTGATTAAGAAATATAAGTTGTGATAACTCGTTAATCTTAAACCAAATGTTTCGTCAGCCTTGAATAGATGTCTGATATATGCTCTTGTATAGTTTTTACAAGTGTAGCAATCACAATTCTCATCTAATGGTCTAAAATCACGTTCATACTTGGCATTTTTAACCACTAAACGTCCTTTACTAGTCATACAGGTTCCATTACGGGCAATACGAGTTGGTAAAACACAGTCAAACATATCAATACCACGTATGACACCATCGATTAATGCATCTGGAGAACCAACCCCCATTAAATATCTTGGTTTGTTGCTTGGAATCAATGGCGTAAGATAATCTAAGACTTGGTTCATTTCTTGCTTAGTTTCGCCAACAGACAAACCACCAATTGAATATCCAGGAAAATCCATAGACACCATATCTTTGGCATGCTGTTTGCGTAGGTCTTCATATCCAGCCCCTTGTAAAATGCCAAATAGGCCTTGTGTTTCAGGAGATTTATGAGCCTCCAACCCTCTTTGAGCCCATCTCGTTGTCCGGTTGATAGATTTTTTAACATAGTCATAGGATTGATGGAAATCAGGACACTCATCAAAACTCATAATGATGTCAGCACCTAACTTGTTTTGGACATCGATGGCTATTTCTGGTGAAAGGAACATTTTTGAGCCATTCAAGTGATTTCTAAAATGAACTCCTTCTTCTTCAATTCGTCTCATGTCACTAAGAGAGAACACTTGGAAGCCGCCTGAATCAGTCAAGATTCCCTTATCCCAATTCATGAATTTGTGTAATTTTCCAGCTTCTTCAACTAGGTCAGCTCCAGGTCGTAGCCACAAATGGTAGGTATTGCTGAGGATAATATCAGCTCCCATTTCTTTTAACTCTTCGGGTGCCATGGATTTTACTGTTGCTAGTGTTCCAACTGGCATAAACATTGGTGTTTCGAATGTTCCATGTGGCGTTGTAATCTTGCCTAAACGAGCACCAGTATGTTTTTCTGTCTTGATTAATTCATAAGTTACTGCTGGTTGAGCCATTTAATCTCTCCTTGTATATTTTCTAAACTATAAAGTAAAAGAAAAGGTCTTGCCATGGTGCACAAGACCTTTTCATAAATTCTATGCCTAAATAGTTTATCTCATACTCTTAGGTTTGTCCAATATTTCTTTCCAAATAATGGATTGCTTTAGAGGCAAGACAGTTTTATTTCCAATTGGAACCAAGCTTTTGTGTTTAGACAGATTATTTCGAATAACTTTTTCAGGAAATGTCTCTTCTTCTACTAGGGAATCATTTTGAATGTATCTAATGTCCCTCAAGAAGTTTTCCAAACTTTTTATCAGCTTTTCAGGTAGCGTTGGATTTTTTATTTTAAAGCGTTCAAGCTTTTGGACATAAGTTAGTACATCATTTCTATCCATATGATAAATCTGACTAGAATTGAGCAACTTAAATTCTTTGACGAAATCAATATCAATAATAGATATATTTAATTTATTCTCATCATAGTTTTTAAAAACCTTTTGGATTTGCGCCAGGCAATCTTGCATTAACTGTAGTTTATCTTCTGTTTTTTGGCTAGATTGCATTTTTTGCGGTTGCTTATTACTAGTTTTTAAAGATGCATTAGACATAGCTTGTTTGCTAGCTTTACTTGGTCTAACAGAATTGACTTGTCTACCAAAATTTTGGCTAACTTGAGACTTTTGATGATGCGTGCTATTCCTTTGAGAGTTTAAAAAGTTTTGTTTAGTTTGGCTATTTTTTTGACCCGTTAAAAAGTTTTGCGTACGTCCAGTTCTCGTTGTGTCTTCAGTTTTTTTAGAAAGTTCTTTGCTGGCGTCTTCGAACTTTTTTTTGTATTCAGTCAGAACTTGACTGGTTGTTTTTTTGGACTTGCTCCCGTTCAAACTATTTTTGAATACTTGGCTAATAATAGCACTTAAGCCATAAACGATTATCAAAGCGATAAAACCGTACATGATTAATCACGTTCTTCTGGAGTTGATTGTCCAATAGCGTTTCTCATATTGGTATCAGATTGAATATTTTTCAACTGATAGTAATCCATAACCCCCAACTTTCCTGAACGAAGTGCTTCTGCCATCGCTAACGGGATTTGCGATTCTGCTTCTACTACTTTCGCTCTCATCCGTTGTACTTCAGCTAACATTTCTTGTTCTTGAGCAACCGCTAAAGAGCGACGTTCTTCTGCTTTGGCCTGTGCAATTTTTTTGTCTGCTTCAGCTTGTTCAGCTTGAAGTTTTGCCCCAATATTTCTACCCACATCCACATCCGCGATATCAATAGATAGGATTTCAAAAGCTGTTCCTGAATCTAGTCCTTTTTTCAAAATCGTTTGAGAAATGGAATCTGGATTTTCTAAGACAGATTTGTGCTGCATAGCTGAACCAACCGTTGTTACAATCCCTTCACCAACACGGGCAATAATCGTTTCTTCACCGGCTCCTCCGACAAGGCGTTCAATGTTAGCACGAACGGTTACTTTGGCCTTTGCTTGAACCTCAATACCATCCATTGCCACACCAGCGATAATTGGTGTTTCAATCACTTTAGGGTTAACTGATACTTGAACAGCTTCGAACACGTTTCTACCTGCCAAATCAATAGCCGCTGCTTGCTCAAATTCTAAATCAATATTAGCACGTTGCGCGGCAATTAAAGCATCAATAACCATATTAATATCTCCACCCGCCAGATAGTGGGCTTCCAGTTCATTGATATCGATAGTTAGTCCAGCCTTAGTTGCTTTAATCAAGGGTTGAACAATTTTTTGTGGTGCAACTCGGCGAAGTCTCATCCCAATTAAGGTGCCTACCCCAACTTTAACGCCTGAGAAGTAAGCTGTAATCCATAAACCAATTGGCACAAAACGGAAAAATAATAATAATAATATTAAAACAATAAAAACAACAGCCAAAATACCAATATAACTTGAAATTGGATTTGTGTTATACATTTTCTTTCCCCCTGTCCTATAATATTTTAGTACTCTCTAACAACAATTTTACTACCCTCTACTTTGGTAACGATGATAGCTTTTCCAGCCGGAATAACATCTCCTGTAGATACAGCATCATATTCTGACTGATCAATCATGATCCTACCAACTGGACGTAAGATAGTTTTCGCTTGTCCAATCTTTCCTTGCAAGAATGAATAATTTGGTACTGAAGAATACCCTCTTGATTCATTCAAAGCATTTTCTAAGACCAGTCTTTCTCCTAGCCTCACTCGATAGCCTTTCCGAATTAACACTATTACCAATGTTATCACCAACAATGTTGAGATAGTAATATCCGTTAACGCATCCAACCAATCTCCATTCGATAAGAAAATTCCCCAGAATAAGAAAAGCCCTCCTACTACTCCCATAACTCCAAATCCTGGAATAATAATCTCAAAAGCGATCATAATCATACCAGCAAAAAGAATTAGAGCAGAGATCCAAGATGGTTTGGGTTGCAAGAGAAAATAACTTAGAAAACTTACTACAGAAATGCTGCCCCCTATATAGTAGTTATTAGAAAATAGTACAATAACTACCCCTATAAAGCCCAAACTGAGTAATAAGAAATCCATTTGTTTGCCTCCTTTCCTCAAAATTTTCAAATCTATTCTTGAAAGCTCACTAATTGACAAAGTATCCACTTAAAGGAGTTATTGCACAACTAGCTTGTATTCATCATACCATAAAACGCTTTAATACTAATAATCAAACACACAGTAGAAATCATAAAAAGATACTTCTCTATCAAAATGTTGATTTACAAAGCTTTTTTCTTTGCCACAAACAATACAAGTATCGTTTGCTAAGACTCATACACAAAATCTCGAAGTGGCTGGGCTCAACTCACTAACTAGTGCAAGTGTGGTATTAAGACAGAAATAAAGCTTGTCCGGATTAGTTTCAGAAATAACGGTGTAAAGCATAGCTGACGCACAGTGGCTGTTTTGGCTTTAGCCAATTACAGCCACGTAGACAGCTAAGCCGTGAGACCAAGGCTCACGGCGGTGCCACCGTCATTATTTCTGAAACTAATCCGGACAAGCTTTATTTCTTGGAGGGCTACTTTGTATTTGTAATGACTTGAGCCCAGCTCAAACCTCTATCAATTTTCAACGATTTATTCTTCCAGTTCGGTAACTTCAAACTCTAATTGATCATCTATCAGTTTGGCAGTAACAAGGTTACCTGGCATAACGTCCCCTTTTATAACAAGTTTAGCTAAAGGTGTCTCAATCGAATGTTGAATGTATCTTGCAATAGGTCTAGCCCCATAAACAGGGTTATATGCATTTTTAGCAATCCAATCTTTGACACTATCCTCAACAACTAACTGAATATCCTGGTCAGCTAATCTTTCGCTTAGATGATTCGTCATCTTAGTAACAATTCCTTTGATATTTTCTCTAGAAAGTGGCGTAAAGAAGATTGTATCATCAATTCGATTTAGAAACTCCGGCTTAAAGGTTGATTTTAGTAAGTTTTCCACTTCATAGCGTGTTTCACTATCAATAACCCCATCTGCTTGTGTTTCTAGAAGGTATTGAGAGCCAATATTACTGGTCATGATTAGAACAGTATTTTTGAAGTCAACAACTCGACCCTTGGAATCAGTTAGTCGTCCATCATCTAAGACTTGTAATAAGATATTGAAGACATCCGGGTGAGCTTTTTCTATTTCGTCTAAAAGTACTATCGTGTAAGGACTTCTACGAACAGCTTCTGTTAGCTGCCCTCCTTCTTCATAACCAACATAGCCTGGAGGAGCTCCAACTAAACGAGACACGGAAAATTTCTCCATGTACTCACTCATATCAATACGAACCATATGATCTTCTGAATCAAATAAAACTTCTGCTAAAGCTTTTGCCAGCTCCGTTTTCCCTACTCCTGTTGGACCTAAGAATAGGAAGGATCCGATTGGTTGGTCAGGGTTTTGCAAACCGGCACGAGAACGCAACACAGCATCACTAACAGTTTCAACCGCTTCATCTTGTCCAATAACACGTTCATGTAAGGTATCTTCTAAATGAAGTAACTTTTCACGTTCGCCCTCGACTAATCGAGTTACAGGTATTCCGGTCAATCGTCCAACAACGCGTGCAATTTCTTCTGCTGTGACAGACTCTTGGACCAATTTTTCGGAACGATCTGATCTTTCCTTAGCTGCTTCCTCTAGGTCTTTCAATTCTTTTTCAAGCGTAGGAATACGACCATGTCTTAACTCTGCTGCTTTTTCTAGATTGTAATCAGACTCAGCTTCTTCCAATTGGTGTTTTGCTTGATCGATTTCTTCACGTTTATTTCTGATATGGTTAACTTCTTCTTTTTCGATTTCCCATTTCATGCGTAAGCTATTGGTTTCTTCACGTAATTCAGCCAATTCTTCCTGTAAAATGAGAAGACGTTTTTTAGAAGCATCATCTTTTTCCATTTTTAGAGCTGCTTCTTCTATTTCCAATTGCATGAGACGGCGGGTTGCGTGGTCTAGTTCAGTAGGCATAGAATTCATTTCTACACGAATGGTTGCACACGCTTCATCCACTAAATCGATTGCCTTGTCTGGTAAAAAGCGATCAGTAATATAGCGGTTGGATAAAGTGGCAGCTGCAACTAAAGCACTGTCTTGAATATTTACGCTATGATGAATTTCAAAGCGCTCTTTCAAGCCACGTAATATAGAGATAGTATCCTCCACACTAGGTTCCTTAACCATTACTTTTTGGAAACGGCGTTCAAGTGCCTTATCTTTTTCCATATTTTCACGGTACTCATCTAAAGTAGTTGCACCAATACAGTGCAATTCTCCACGCGCCAGCATTGGTTTTAGCAAGTTTCCTGCATCCATAGAACCTTCTGTTTTTCCAGCACCAACAATGGTATGAATTTCATCAATAAATAGAATGATTTGCCCTTCTGATTTAGTCACTTCTTTTAGTACAGCTTTCAACCGTTCTTCAAATTCACCACGGAACTTAGCCCCTGCGATAAGAGCACCCATATCTAAGGAAAAGATTGTCTTATCTTTTAAATTTTCCGGAACGTCACGTCTCACGATTCTTTGGGCTAATCCTTCTACGATAGCTGTCTTACCAACTCCTGGTTCTCCAATTAGGACAGGGTTATTTTTTGTCTTACGAGATAAGATTCGAATCACGTCACGAATTTCTTCGTCACGCCCGATTACTGGATCTTGCTTACCAGATTTTACTGCTTCATTTAAGTTTTGAGCATATTTACTTAATGCTTCATATTGTTCTTCTTGATTTTGTGAGGTCACTCTATCTCCTCCTCTTATTTTTAGTATTTTTTCTTGCAATTCTTTTTTGGTCAATCCAAGTCTTTCCAATTCTTTGGTCAATGGATTGTTTTTTAGGTTCATTAGAGCCAAGACAACTATTTCTGTTGATAGGAAATCATCATGAAATTCAGCTCGAATTTTTTCTGCTTCGTTAAACAAGCGGAATAGGTTTTGACTAAGTGATTGGCCATACAGAACATTTTCTCCGTTAACTACAGGGATACGATCTAGTTGATCATCAACATAGCCTTCTAATAAGTCAGTATCTACACCTAAATCGAGGTAGAGATTCCTTACAAAATGGTCAGGTTGTAAAAATACTTTCCATAGTTGTACAATGTCAATTTCTTGTTGTTTTCTTACCACACAAATTTGCTGTGCATCACCGAGTGCCTGTTGGAGAGTAGTGGTCATTTTTTCAATATTCATAAACATCCTCCTTACTGGTTTGCATTGGCATAGCCTTTTGGGCGACACCAAACGGCAATAGTTTTTTATTTTCTTTATAGTTACTATTATACACAATTGGTCAGTTAAGGTCAAACATTTTGTCTTGCATAATGACTACTCTTATCCAATTAATTCTTCACTAAAAAAGATATGCGAGTATCTCTAATTCACAGGGACCAGGCTCAAGTCCTCAACAGATACAGATTATACTCTAAGAAAGAAAGATTTTAGAGACCAGTTTCAGAAATAACAGTGTTTAGCATAGCTGCTGCACAGTCGTTGATGGGACTGGGCTCAAGTCCTAGCAGACTCCAAAAAATAAAGCTTGTCCAGATTGGTTTCAGAAATAACGGTGTTCGGCTTTAGCCGACTACAGCCACGTAGACAGCTAAGTCGTGAGACCAAGGCTCACCTTGTTTCACTAAGTAGCCACCGTATTTATTTCTGAAACCAATCTGGACAAGCTTTATTTGTGTCTTAAGCCCCGTTTTGTATATGTTAATAACTTGAAGCCAGCCTCGTATCAACGTATTTATTTAACCGATATATTTCTTTCAAGAAAGTTGTTTATGCATCATCGAATCCCCAACGCAATCCTAGCATAACGACTCATACGTTCAGGCCCCCAAGCTGGATACCATACTAATTTGACATCAACTTCCTTAACCCCTTCTACACTTTTCAGGGCTCGGTGAATCTCATCGGTAATGATATCTGCTAAGGGACAGCCCATTGTTGTCAAAGTCATATTCACTTGACACTTACCATTTTCATCCAGTTCAACACCATAGATTAATCCAAGATTCACAATATCAATTCCCAGTTCTGGGTCAATCACTGTTTCCAAAGCTTCTAAAAGTCGCTCCTGCATTTCATTGATTTCTTCAGTATTCTCTATTTTTTCGCCCATGTAGTCCTCGCTCTCTTATTTTAGTGTATCAAATTCTCTAGCAAAAAATTCAGCTAAAGCCTGTGTGATAGTAAATGGTACTTTATGACCATAACCAGATGTTTCCACCCACTCTACTTTCTTAGCAAATTCTTTTCCTTTAATATCTTGGTAAAATGCAAAATTCTGGTCATACGGTACCCAAATGTCATCCGTATCATGCCACAAAAGAAGTGGTCGTTGATTAATTAATTCTGGTCTTTCACGCAAAGATATTTGAGATAGCTGAGTGAATAGCTCAGTAGCCTCACTATCGCTTGGCTCTTCAACACTAAGTCCAGCTGACCAAGGAGAGTCCAGTGTCCACTTAGAAAAACCAACTGGATCAGGGTTTCCCATCAAACTGCACGCTGCTTTAATCCAATCAAATTGCGTCAATAAGGCATAAGTCGTTATGCCACCCATACTTAGTCCACTAACGCCTATCTTTTGGTCCAAAATAAGGTTTTTCTCTTGATAGTAGCTAATAATAGTTGGAAACTCCATAATATTTTGACCAACTACTTGCCAAAATTCTTGACCCAAAGTCCCTTGTTCACGCTTACGTTGCCCATGTAAAACAGCATCAGGTAATACAGCACGAATACCTTTCTTAGCTAATTCAACACCATACGCAACCGACTCATCCTTACTATTGGTCCAGCCATGATAAAATAGCACTAACGGGAGTGCTTGTTCTTTCAGTTTCGTATCTACAACTTCAACAACAGGGATTGGACCAATTAAAAATTCTTTCACTTCTATCATAAATAACACCCATTTCTTTCTAATTTTGAGGCTGTTTGTGTTAAAATCAGTCTATGTAAATATTGTAAAGTATCATAATAATGAAAACAAGTCATCAGAATAAGATTATGGAGGAAATGAATGAAGAAAAAGCTCATCGCTATTGATTTAGATGGAACGACTCTAAACGACCAGTCTATTTTAACAAACAAAACTATCAAAACACTACAAAATATTGAATCTTTAGGTCATCATATTGCCATTGTAACAGGACGACCATATCGTACATCAAAACACATATACGAACAATTACACATCTCTAATCCTTTAGTCAACTTCAACGGTGCTCTTTGCCATATCCCTGAGAACCCTTCTTGGCTTAATGCTTATCAAGTTCAATTAGATATGAACATTGCTATAGATATGTCAAAATACTTCTCTCGTTTAGATGCCAACTTGATGATTTTCGAAGGAAAAGATCACTATTATTCTACCAGTGAAAACTTGCCCATCTCTCCTTTCTTCCCTGATAAAACAGCCCCTATACTACTAGAGCAAAATACTGTCCCTCATACTTCGCCAATTGCTATCACACTCTTTTCTGGTATTGAAAAGCAAAGCCAGATGAAGGAACAACTACAAAAACGGTATGGAAATACTATAGAAGTTCGTACTTGGGGTGGCTCCTTACCTTGCTTGGAGGTGGTCTCAACGGGCGTTCAAAAAGCTATGGGTGTTGAGCAAGTGGCTAAAAGCTTCAATATCCAACAAGAAGATATCATGGCCTTTGGGGACGAAGAAAATGACCGAGAAATGATTGAGTACGCAGGACATGGTGTTGCTATGCAAAACGCTATTCCTTATATCAAATCCATTGCTGATGACGTAACCCCATTCACCAATGACCAAGATGGTTTGGCTCTTTACTTAGAAGATTATTTTCAAAATACCTTAAAAACATTAGATGAAAAAGAATTAACATAGGATACTCACACCAAAAAGTAGCTCAAAGGAGCTGTGCTAAAGTCTTTAACAACATAAAGCAGAGTCCAATGAATAAAGATGCTCCAGATTACTTTCAGAAATAACGGTGTTCAGCATAGCTGACGCACAGTGGGTATTTCGGCTTTAGCCGATTTACAGCCACGTAGGCAGCTAAGTCGTGAGACCAAGGCTCACGACGGTGCCACCGTCTTTATTTCTGAAAGTAATCTGGAGCATCTTTATTTATGTTCTAATACCCTACATGTACTAGCTAAGAACTTTTTGCACAGGTCCTTGGAGCTGCTTTTTTGGTTCCTTAGAATGAAAAATACATGGGAGCTATGCTAGCAGTTCCTACAACTATTAAAGAGTCTCTAAAACCAAATAAAAAACTGGATAAACATCCCCTTTACTTTCTAAGACCACTATTCAAACTATGTGCAATTAATTCGTTCTAACAACAAATGCCTGCCATGGTTTTAAGGTTACTTCTTTTAGACTAGAAAAGTCCGTTGGCATATTTTCAATAATGACTTCTAACATATCGTCATCAGATGAAAAGACTTGCTCTTGATTAGAAAAGTTGGTAACAATTAGCCACTTCTCCCCTTCATAAAAGCGATAATAGCTAAATATTTGGTCTGCGGTGCCCACCAACTCAAAGTCTCCCCACACCATGATTGGCTTGTCTTTACGGAGTTGAACCAGTTTTTGGTAGGTATAGAAGACAGAGTTAGGATCAGCCAGTGCTTGGTCAACGTTTATCTCTTTATAATTCTCATTCAGAGATAGCCATGGTGTCCCACTGGTAAAGCCCCCATTCTGACTGCCATTCCAAGCCATTGGACGACGAGCATTGTCTCTTCCTTTAACGTTAATAGAAGCAATAATTTCCTCTTTTGAGTAACCTTTTTCAACTCGCTCTTTATACATATTGATTGTTTCAATATCATTTGCCTCAGAAATATCAGAAATAGCTGTATTGGTCATACCAATTTCTTCACCCTGATAGATATAAGGTGTCCCTTTCATCATATGCAGTAATATAGCTAATAACTTGGCACTCTCTATACGGTATTTTCCGTCATTCCCCCATCGAGAAACAATTCTTGGTACATCATGATTGTTCCAGAACAATGAATTCCAACCTTCATTTCCTAATTCCGTTTGCCATTTAGATAAAGCTACTTTTAATTCGGCAATATCGATAGGCTTCAAGTCCCATTTTTCCTTACCTTCTTGTTGATCCAAACCAATATGTTCGAACTGAAAGACCATAGATAATTCATGACGTTCAGGATTTGAGTAGAGCTTAGCAATTTCTGGCGTTGCCCCCCATGTCTCCCCAACCGTCAACAAATCATACTTGCCAAAAGTTGCCTGGTTCATTTCTTGCAGATATTTGTGAAGCTCAGGGCCATTACCGGTGATACCTTCCATTGGAATTTTTCCGACCAAATCGATGACATCCATACGGAAACCACCAATTCCTTTATCAATCCAAAAATTCATCATATCATAGACAGCTTGACGCACCTCTGGGTTTTCCCAATTCAAATCTGGTTGTTTTTTACTGAATAAATGCAAGTAGTATTGACCACTGTCCTCATCGAATTCCCAGGCAGGACCAGAAAAGGTTGATGGGAGATTGTTTGGTAGCCTACCATCAATAGATGGGTCAGCCCATACATAATAGTCACGGTAAGAGTTGTCTTTCCCTTTCTTTGCCTCAATAAACCATTTATGCTCATCAGAGGTGTGGTTAACAACTAAGTCCATGACGATCTTAATATTGCGTTGATTGGCCTGGGCTAACAGTTCATCCATATCTTCCATAGTCCCGAACTCCGTCATGATAGCTTCATAATCGGAAATATCATACCCATTATCATCATTTGGTGATTGATAAACAGGTGATAACCAAATAGCCCCAATTCCCAGCTTTTCAAGATAATCTAATTCTTCAATAATTCCCCGTAAATCTCCAACTCCATCTCCGTTACTATCCTTAAAGCTTCTAGGATAGATTTGATAAACAACAACTTCTTGCCACCAATTTTTCAGCATTAAAACCTCTCACTTTTCTATAAAATTTTTTGGAAAATTCGATATCTTAATCTGAAAGCTAAATTTTTATAAAATCGTCATTCATTTAGAAAAATGGTTTTTCCATTGTTTATGATACTAAAAATGGTTTAGGATTAACAGATAAATGCTGAGGCAGGTTAAAAAATGTTAGATTATTTTTAAAAAGGAAGATAGAAAAAGGATTTCAAAAGTTAAATAAAGATAATTTCCAGATATGTAATCATAGGTCTTGCTTATCTGCAGGCATTCACTATTTTAGATATGAATTTTTCTAGTTACAAGACTGCACTACTAGTTTCGATAGCCATAACATCAACTTATAGAGCTGTTTAGGAACATCATTTTCTTAAAGATAATATTTTGAAAGCGCTAAAAATGCTTTAGAATTAAGAAATAATCATCCAATAAGAATATCCCTTTACCAAACTTCATACTAGTCGGCAAAGGGATATATCTAATTATGAACGATATAGATATTAACTATTCTTTTTTCTTTTACGACTTACTAATCCAAATCCTGCCAATCCAAAAATAGTTGCTCCAATATTATGGAATAAACTCATTGAATCTCCACCTAGTGCAGGTAAAATTGCCTTCTTATGAACTGGTGATTTAGGTTCTGGTTTAGGTTCTGGTTTAGGTTCTGGTTTAGGTTCTGGTTTTGGATCTGGACTAGGTGCAATGACCGTAATCGTGGTACTTGTCACGTAGCTAGCTCCTTGGCTATCGATTACCTTGAAGATCACCGTATAGGTGCCTGGTTTATCCTTATCAAACCCTCCAGTATCCTCTACTGTCACTTTTGCTTTGACATCCCCATCCTCTGGATCTGTCGCTGATGTCACTAGGTCTAGTACATCAAAATCGCTACCTTGGGTAATTGTTTTTGGAGCTGTTTCAATTGTTGGGGCTTGGTTCATTCCTGTCCAACGAGGCACTACTGTCACAAGCTCTGTGGTCGTATAGCTAGCTCCTTGGCTATCGATTACCTTGAAGGTCACCGTATAGGTGCCTGGTTTGTCCTTATCAAATCCTCCAGTATCTTCTACTGTTACTTTTGCTTTAACATCCCCATCCTCTGGATCTGTCGCTGATGTCACCAGGTCTAGTACATCAAAATCGCTACCTTGGGTAATTGTTTTTAGAGCTGTTTCAATTGTTGGGGCTTGGTTCATTCCTGTCCAACGAGGCACTACTGTCACAAGCTCTGTAGTCGTATAACTAGCTCCTTGGCTATCGATTACCTTAAAGGTCACTGTATAAGTGCCTGGTTTATCCTTATCAAACCCTCCAGTATCCCCTACTGTCACTTTTGCTTTGACATCCCCATCCTCTGGATCTGTCGCTGATGTCACTAGGTCTAGTACATCAAAATCGCTACCTTGGGTAATTGTTTTTGGAGCTGTTTCAATTGTTGGGGCTTGGTTCATTCCTGTCCAACGAGGCACTACTGTCACAAGCTCTGTGGTCGTATAGCTAGCTCCTTGGCTATCGATTACCTTGAAGGTCACCGTATAGGTGCCTGGTTTGTCCTTATCAAATCCTCCAGTATCTTCTACTGTTACTTTTGCTTTAACATCCCCATCCTCTGGATCTGTCGCTGATGTCACCAGGTCTAGTACATCAAAATCGCTACCTTGGGTAATTGTTTTTGGAGCCGTTTCAATTGTTGGGGCTTGGTTCATTCCTGTCCAACGAGGTACTACTGTCACAAGCTCTGTAGTCGTATAACTAGCTCCTTGGCTATCGATTACCTTGAAGGTCACTGTATAGGTGCCTGGCTTATCCTTATCAAATCCTCCAGTATCCTCTACTGTTACTTTTGCTTTGACATTTCCATCCTCTGGATCTGTCGCTGATGTCACTAGGTCTAGTACATCAAAATCGCTACCTTGAGTAATTGTTTTTGGAGCTGTTTCAATTGTTGGGGCTTGGTTCATTCCTGTCCAACGAGGCACTACTGTCACAAGCTCTGTAGTCGTATAACTAGCTCCTTGGCTATCGATTACCTTAAAGGTCACTGTATAAGTGCCTGGTTTATCCTTATCAAACCCTCCAGTATCCCCTACTGTCACTTTTGCTTTGACATCCCCATCCTCTGGATCTGTCGCTGATGTCACTAGGTCTAGTACATCAAAATCGCTACCTTGGGTAATTGTTTTTGGAGCTGTTGCAATTGTTGGGGCTTGGTTCATTCCTGTCCAACGAGGCACTACTGTCACAAGCTCTGTGGTCGTATAACTAGCTCCTTGGCTATCGATTACCTTGAAGGTCACCGTATAGGTGCCTGGCTTATCCTTATCAAATCCTCCAGTATCCTCTACTGTTACTTTTGCTTTGACATCCCCATCCTCTAGATCTGTCGCTGATGTCACTAGGTCTAGTACATCAAAATCGCTACCTTGGGTAATTGTTTTTGGAGCTGTTTCAATTGTTGGGGCTTGGTTCATTCCTGTCCAACGAGGCACTACTGTCACAAGCTCTGTGGTCGTATAACTAGCTCCTTGGCTATCGATTACCTTGAAGGTCACCGTATAGGTGCCTGGCTTATCCTTATCAAATCCTCCAGTATCTTCTACTGTTACTTTTGCTTTAACATCCCCATCCTCTGGATCTGTCGCTGATGTCACTAGGTCTAGTACATCAAAATCGCTACCTTGGGTAATTGTTTTTGGAGCCGTTTCAATTGTTGGGGCTTGGTTCATTCCTGTCCAACGAGGCACTACTGTCACAAGCTCTGTAGTCGTATAACTAGCTCCTTGGCTATCGATTACCTTAAAGGTCACTGTATAAGTGCCTGGTTTATCCTTATCAAACCCTCCAGTATCCTCTACTGTCACTTTTGCTTTGACATCCCCATCCTCTGGATCTGTCGCTGATGTCACTAGGTCTAGTACATCAAAATCGCTACCTTGGGTAATTGTTTTTGGAGCTGTTTCAATTGTTGGGGCTTGGTTCATTCCTGTCCAACGAGGCACTACTGTCACAAGCTCTGTGGTCGTATAGCTAGCTCCTTGGCTATCGATTACCTTAAAGGTCACTGTATAGGTGCCTGGCTTATCCTTATCAAATCCTCCAGTATCTTCTACTGTCACTTTTGCTTTAACATCCCCATCCTCTGGATCTGTCGCTGATATCACCAGGTCTAGTACATCAAAATCGCTACCTTGGGTAATTGTTTTTGGAGCTGTTTCAATTGTTGGGGCTTGGTTCATTACATATGAACGAAGAATATAGGTATAGACGTAGGTTATTAACTTATTACCAATTAAGTCCTCACTCCGATCTGTGGCAATGGTTGAATCCTCACTAAATAAGATTTTAACTGATTCAGCTTCACTGCCATCAAGATTAGAAATAGTCTTGGTTAGACTTACTAATTCATAGATACGACCATTTAAAGAATCTTGAGTAAATTCTGCTCCTGTTGTGAAAGTTCCATCGGTTGTATCTGCATAATTTACGATAGCTTCTGTATCAACTGCATCAGGACTTGTATTCCAAACATCATTGACTGCTGAATAGTATTCATGTACCTCTTGAAAAGCAGCAGGAGCTACTACTTGTATTGACCGAACTATAGGTACTGCATAAGCTCCTAAATCATTTGCAATGGCAGTTGGTAAGAGTCCAAGAATAGAATCATCTGCATCAGGAGCTGCATAGACGTACGTTAATTGAACATTGGTATTAGCATAGATATTTTTAGTGAGCTCTCCCTTTAGTTCCTCAAGAGTGTAGGCTGTTGCTTGTCCATTAATCAGCACCCTTACTCGGTTGAGATCCGTTCCAATTGAAGTTCCTCTTGCATCAATTCCTTGATCTTCAATAGTAAAGGAATTGACCCCAAGAAGGTTGTCAAAGCCGGTCCCATCAGACGCATAATCAATCTTAGTAGTTAAGTCTCCAAAATTAGTAAACATTGGCCGTGTCGTCTCAATCTGAAAAAGGGAAACATTAGGAGAATAAAGCTTTAGCAAAGTACCATTATTCTCAATTTTGTCACGATATTCTTCAGGAACATCTGCCATTGCGGCGTTAGAGGTTCCAGTGATATTGTTTGCATACATGAAATAGGTCACTTTTACTAAATTACTAGCATCTGCTAATCTAGCTGCCACATCACTGGTGAAAGAGCCATCAAGTTCAGAATTTCGATAGAATCCAGTTAACTGGATTTGCCCCCCCATCTGACCAGCCACACCATTAGCCCCACTATTCGCTTGAATCCGTAACAAATTTGTATTAAGCGTCGATACAAAATCTTCAGCGGACACGTTAATTAAAGCATTATTAGCGGTACGTGCACCAGCTGGAAAGGTAAGTTTACCAAGTGTTCCTAGTTGATCATATCCATAGCTTGTAATTCCAATATTGGTTGTAGTATTAATATAGAAATTAGCGTTATCACTTGATCCCCCCACTGGATTACCATTCTTATCAATGACAGTCAAATATGCTTGAGGATTACGTGAACCATTTATGATACCCCTCATGGTTAACCAAACATCATCACGACTAAGGTTATATCGAGTAGGTATGACAATAGCGTTCTCCCCTGTCAACATATAATCATTGACCGTACCACCTTCTCCGTAACCGTAGAGATTGACATTCGATGAAACAGTCGCGTTGCTATAAGTATGTGTTGGTGATCCCACTGTAAGACGTGAATGATAGGTATTGGAATAGATGTTATATGGAGCTCCTGAAATACGTTGTGCAACGACTGGAGGTGTGACTTGAGTTAGTGGCCCACCTTGGTGGTGCGTATTAATTCGCGTACCATTAGCATCTAGGATTGGTGTCCCAAATCGACCAGAGAAGTTATCTTCAGGCGAATAATTATTAACAACATAAAAATCATTCAAAGTCATTTGTTCATTAAATTGAATTAATCCTTGGTCAGCAGATAACTTTAATAGGGCAATATTAGCTGCTGTCACTATATCAGTCATTTTAGAATCAAGGTAGGATTTATTAATAGTTACATCAGTATAGTAATTACGGTCCGTCTCTAGATAGTTAACGGATTCTGCAGCTACCACTGTAACCGTTGATGTTGCAGTCTGACTTGTACCATCACTAGCTGTCAAGGTATAGGTCAGCTGATAAGTACCTGGAGTAGCCATATCAATCGTACCTGTAACTGCTACAACACTACTAGCATTGGCACCATCAATGGTAGCACCTGTAATCAAAGCTGATGGCGATAGCTTTCCTCCAGTTTTCACCGTAATCGTTTCAATAACTGAGAGCTTAACAACTTGTGGTGAGCTAGTAGTTGCTAGGCGACTAGCAGGAGATTCGGTTGAGGCTATGCCAGGTGTGGGAATAGATTCAGTTGTTAAATCTGTACCCAATCTGTTTGAACGAATGCCTTCAGCTTCTGAGCTTCTTCCATGTTCAACTATATCTGTCGATATTCCGTCTGTCACTGACTCTACTTCTCCTATAACTGCACGAGTCATATCAGTGCCTGGTATCGTCTCCAGATCCGTTACATCACTAGCAGTTGCTCCTGTTTCCTCAATGATTGAGCTAGTAGTAGCAACTTCCGAACTAGTCTCAGGCTCAACTATATTAACCGTTATATCATCACTATATGGCTCTGCTCCCTCCTGTGCTTGAGCCACTCCAGTCGGCCAAAGTATTAGGCCAAAACAAAAAAGAATAGAAACGAGTCCTAAGTGAGACTTGCGCAAACGATAACGGGGTTGCCTTTCTGAATTCATAGTTAATTCTCCTTTTTTTATAAATTTGTCATTTTGATTGTAGCAAACAAAAGCAGGTAATAAAAGGGTTTTTGTTAACTTAATATAAAAACTACATAAAAAGTAATAATATTTTTTCTAACTTACTACTGAATAAATGCAGTAATTTCTTCCTCATTTAAAGAAGAATCACAAACAACTTTGACAGAACCATTCTTTGCTACAATTAATCCTGGAACAGTTGGTATTGAGTAGGTTTGGCGGAAATATTTTAAGGAGTTTACATCCAAGGTATCTTCACTATCAATAAAGTAAACCTTACGATGACTAGATTTTGCTACTGCACTAATTTTTGGAGCGAACTTTCTACAAAAAGGACAAGTAGCTCGTCCAATGAAAATAACCACATCCTCTTTAGTAAATAATTCCTCTGCTTGACTAGCAGTAATTTTTTCAAAATCTTTTATATCCTCTAAAAATGTATTTTCCATATGATTACTCCTCTCTCTTTCTGATAATATTATGACATGCCCTTAACAAATTAAAAAATAAACTGCTTATTCCCCATCTTGATGCTTATTTTTTAATTTTTTTCCGTACCAGACTCTAGTCACAAAAGCCCCCAACATACCAATGAGAATACCAATCAAAATATTATTCATCAGTAATCCAATCGCGAAGCCAATCACAATACCGGTTAGCATAATTAGATTTAAGGCGGTCAATTCTTTTATACGTTCCTGTGGAGAATTAGGCATATTTACACCTGCTTTCTAAAATAATATTCCCAGGGCATTAGAAACACCTGGAGTTTATGGATAAGATACCGAAGCATAAGCATGAACAAAATAAAAAATAACATAGCAATAGCCGCTTCTAGTGTTTGCGACTGCTTGAAACTCATATAGATGGCATAGGCCAAACCAGATTGCAGGCTATAAATCTCAAGTAGGAAGAAATAGACAGTCGCAATTGACATGCTAATCCGTAACCCTGTGAAGAAATGTGGCAATATAGTAGGTATAATCACTTCAACCAACCACATGTAGGGCGTAAATTGTAAATTCCCAGCAACGATTACATAGTCTTTAGGTAACTTTATGATGGCTTCACGAATAGGAAGAGCCAGATAGACACCAACTAAGAGCGAGCAAAATAAGATGAGTGCTACAATGTTCTTGTCTGTCCATAGAATCAGCAAAGGGAAAAAAGTAATAATAGGTATGACCAATATGCTGTTCAATAAAAAAGAGACTTGCTTGATAAATCTTGTGAATATCCCACCAACTACACCACTAATCCCCCAAAACAGACTAGCAATAATGAGACTAGACATGATTCGCCCACTGGTAACAAAGCCGCCTACAATAAAATAGAGTAAACTGTCACTAAAGTCCTGCTTCATCTGATAAGGGGTTAGTTGGAATCTGAAACCAAAATACAAAAAGAACAAGCAAGTTAAGATTAATAAGCCAATTTGAAGACGATTCTTCTTCATTTTGACACCCCCAAAGCAATACGGAGTTTGTTTTGTAAGTCTAAAAAGGCAACCTCTTGTCGAATATTTGCTAGCCCATAAAGTGGGTTTTCTATAATCTGACTAATTCTGCCATCTTTCATAACAGCTATTTGATGCCCAAGGATAAGAGCTTCTTCGATACTGTGAGTGACTATGACTGACGTTAAGTCATATAAAGTATGTAGGCTGATTAAAAGCGTTTGTATTTTCTCAGAAGTAAATGCATCCAGTTGAGAAGTTGGTTCATCCATCAATAGTAACTTGGGTTCTTTTGAGAGAACCTGAGCAATTGCCACTCGCTGCACTTGACTGGTTGTTAGAGCCTTGGGATAAAGATCCAATAAGTCACTGATACCCAAATTATTAGCCAAACGCTTGACTCGATTACTTTTTTTATCCAAAGCAATAAAAGATCTATGCATCCCTAGTAAAATATTTTCCTCTACTGTTCTCCATGGAAAAAGTTGAAAATTCTGCAAGAGGAGACCTACTTCTTTCATGGAAAGGTCTGTATCAATAGCACCTTTTTCTGGGGGTAGAAGCCCTGCTATTACATGCAAAAGGGTTGTTTTTCCACAAGCAGCCTGACCAATAATAACTGTCGTTTTTCTACTCGGAATATCCAATGACAACTGGTCTATTACCAAACCTTGGTCTCGAATAATACTAATCTTGTCTAAGCTTAGCACATTATCCCTCCTACTTATACTTTTCCAAATGAATTTTTTATCTTGTCAAATGTACTCCCCCGTTTAGCATATTCTAACAGATAAACTAAACTTCTATATGGACTCAACAGAAAATGCTTCATTAGAGGCATTTACCTACTTTCTTATGAACTACTATTGCTATCCATAACAGCATCAATGGCCAATATAACAGCAATAACTGCCACTGGGTTGACCAAAGCATCATTAATATCAAATTCGAAGGTATCGGACCATGCCAACCATTTTTTAGAAATCGTTGCAATAACCTGGCCAGTCCCATCAATAATGTGATAGTTATGGGCAAAGAAATCTCCCTCAATGCTCCAATCACTTCCCTGAAGAACATATCTTGGTTTGAAAAAAGAAAACTCCTTTTTTATTGTCGCCACAAATTCTCCACTCGCATAGACATCAAAGGTCGGAAAGAGATGAAAAAGCTCTTGTTTAAAGTAAGCCAACTCCTGCCCAGTTGCAACATCATAGATAAAGCGTTGTTTAGATAAGGTAAAGAGAGTTCCTTCAACATAATAAACAGGATTTTGGTCAATATCATAAATATCAAATTTCGTTCTAAATGAAAAAAATTGTTGCTTCATATAAAGTTTCATGGTCAACTCTCCTTGTCTATGATTCCATCACGTCAATATGACACATCTTCATCGCCTGCAGGGCATTCTTATGGCTCTCAAGAGTCACACCAGCACACGCAGTAGCATCAACTTCAATGGGGATGTCTAAAAATTTAGCTTTTAAGAGTAAGGCATTGCTGATAACACAGATGTCAGTACATAGTCCAACTAAGGTAATACGCTCAATGCCTTCTCTTTGATGAATTTCTTCCAATTTTTCTAACAAGTCTAGAGATCCAAAAGTATATTTTTCAATAACTTGAGCATGTTTATGAATGAGCTCTGTCATAATTTGAGAATTAACTTGCCAGCCATGGCTTTCTTTTAGACAGTGCATAATCGGTAGGTGCTCCCCTTCGATAGTGTCTAAATAATCCTCAAAATGGGTATCCTGTGTATAGTATACCGCTCCATCAAAAGCCTTAATTTTAGCGCAAACTCTAGGTACGATTGCTTGAGCTTCCTTAGTCCCTAAAGCTCCATCAATAAAATCATTTTGCATATCCACTACAATTAATAGGTTCATAATGACTCCTCTCACATTAGACAATATCCTTGAAAAATACCTTCCTAAAAATAAAATAATAGGTTCCCACTACCATATATAACATGGCGGCCACATGAATGATAGATGTTTTAAGGTAAGCATAAGCAAATAAGGAACTTAGCCCTCCTAGACAAAAGATACCAATATTAGCAAGGTAAAAGGTCAATTTCCATAAATCTTCGTATTTTCCTCTAATAATCCTTCCAAGTGCAAAACCTGCATCCGTCAAATAACCAGTAAAATGCGAGGTACGTATCATGGTCCCTCTAAAATATATAAACATTCCATTTTGCGTCCCTACCATAAAGGATAAAAACCACAAAAGTTTTCGGTTATCATGAAAAAAATGATTAACAATGAGAAGAAGCACCCCAAAACTTACCATTAAGAGCCCATATCGTTGGCTAGGATGAAATAATTTTTTAGAAAAAATGATGCCACTAAAAATACCACCAGCAAAAAAAGATAGAATCAAGATGATATAAAAATAATACTCAGAAAACACCTGAGAATGCCACTCTAAAACCATATTGGACAAATTCCCTGTCATATGTGTTGTCGGTATTGAAAACAAGGCAATAGAAGCCAGATTAATATAGCCCGAAATAAAGCTCAATAAAAGTATCCATGCTGTTAACCAACGTGTTTCAATTCTACCCAAATGCTATTGTCACTTCCGTTCAATCCAAATTTAGTTGGTGGCTACTGATAGTAAAAAATTAAGGCTACTAAAAGTATATCAATGACCAACCCTAATCCAAATGCTACTTTGAATATACGGTGTAGGGTTTTATGTTTAAAGACTTTCATACCCAGATATCCACCAATACTTCCCCCAGAAATCCCTACTGCCAGCAGATGTCTTTCAGAAATTCTATTTCCTTTTTTTCTAGCCTGATGCTTATCGAATCCCATTATACAAAACAAATAAAGATTGATAATCACTAAGTAGATTAGTAATAGGTCACTAATGATAGACATATCATCACCTAGTTTCCAAGCTAATTTTAGCTGCATAGTCCGCCAAATCAGCCACTTCAAATATATAGTCATCGTCTGTAGTCACCAAACAAGGCACTCCAACCATTCCTAACTCTTTGCGTGTTACAAATGCTGTCTCGTGATCTCTGACAGCCAAAAATTGTTTTAGATTTCTCATACTTTCCGTAATATCAATTCCTTCAACAGGGATAGTCAGCCTTTCTAATTCAGCAAAAAATGGACCTGTATCAGGACATAAACTACTATAAAATACTCTTACTTTTTCCATTGTAAAAACTCCAATCATTTATGGTCATAGACTTTATTTATAATCGTCCACGTCAAAAAGTCTATCCTTATAATAGTAGTCTCGGTCCTCTTCTGTGACTTCTCTTAGAACTCGGCATGGGTTTCCGATAGCAATACTATTAGCGGGAATATCCTTGGTAACCACACTTCCTGCACCTATGATGACATTATCACCAATCGTTACTCCAGGATTTACGACAACATTTCCTCCTAGCCAAACGTTATCGTCTATTGTAATAGGAATACCGTATTCATAGCCTGAATTTCTTGACTCGGGATGAAGTGGATGTCCTGCTGTATAGAGAGAAACATTTGGGCCAAACATGACATTTTCACCAATAGTAACTGGGGCTACATCTAGAATAGTTAAGTTGTAGTTGGAATAAAAGTTTTCACCAACCTTGATAGTATAACCATAGTCACATCTAAATGGTGACTCGATATGAACACTTTGCCCACTTGCTCCAAGAAAGGACTTTATTTTTTCTTTGCGTACTTTCTTTTGAGATGGTGGCAGCTGATTGTAGTCGAAACAGAATTCTTGTGCAAATAGTCGTTCTTTTTTTAGTTGTTCATCGCCAGCCAAGTAGGGCAAGCTGGCCAGCATTCTTTCTTTTTGGTTCATTAGAAAATTATTCCTTTCCTATTCTTGATTTTTGATAGCTCTTTGTAATCCTTGACGAGCCAGCTTATCGGCTCCACGATTATTTTTTTCAGCTACCCATTCCAAATGGATTTGCTGAAATTGTTTTAATTGTTTAATAATTGATTTCATAATTGGTTTATAGATTTCATGCTTAGAATAGTTCTTATTTATGGCAGAGACTGCCGTTTTTGAATCGCTATAGATAAAGATAAATTGGTCATGATACTCCTGAATTTCTAGCCAATGCAAAGCTGCTTGAATGGCTAAAAATTCCGCTTGATGATTATCGTACACTTGGGATAAAGATTCTGACAATTGAATCTGTTGTCCATCTTTTAAGATAACTAGTCCCAATCCTGCTGGTCCGTTTACTCCTTTAACAGCTGCATCGCAGTAAATGCGGATCATTCAACATCGTCCTCAGAAAGTAAGACCTTAACCTTGGTTGCTTGAACACCTCTTACGCCATCTGCCAACTCAAAGATAACGTGTTGTCCCTCCTTTAAGGTTTTAAAACCGTCAGAATGGATCCCGGTAAAATGTACGAAGATATCCTCATTTGTTCGACTACTGGTAATAAAACCATAGCCTTTTTCGTTATTAAACCATTTTACTTGTCCTTGTTCCATCATTATCCCTCCTCTTCTCTAATGGCACCGTAAGTTTCTACATCCATTTCCTCTATTATACGTGCCAAAACAGCTTAGGTAAACCTTTTTGGCTACTGGCAGATAAAGAAAAGGATTGTAGTCTGTTATGAGGATAAATGATAAAGCCTTGTCAGGGTGAAATAATAGATTTTCTAACCATTACAGATAACCACTAATGTTACTAACCTGTTCGAGTTGCCAGATAATCGGTCAGAAATCAGAACGGTGGCACCGCAGTGAGCCTTGGTCTCACTGACTTAGCTGTCTACGTGACTGTAAATCGGCTGAAGCCGAAACAGTCACTGTGCGTCAGCTATGCTAATACATCATTATTTCTGACCGATTATCTGGCAACTTGAACCACAAATAAAAACAACCCCTAACTCACTCCATACATGCGAGTAAGTTAGGGGCTAGATGCGAATCAAATTCATCAAGGCTTCTGCCTATTTGGGTCAGTATAGACTAGGTAAAAAGTAATCATTGCAAAAATCCCCATAAGAATAGGTAAATCAGCAACAACCACCCCCAGTAAAAGCATAACGGAATACAGAATAATTGGTAATACCACACTCCCTAATGAAAACTGCCATAATTGCTTGAAAGTATACATTTCTTGGTTTTGGTTGGCAATTCTGAACATTATTCGATTAATCCAATACAAGAAATAGACCGACGCTAAAACATAGAGCAATAGAATAATATAGAAAATCAAAATGAAAACAGCAAAACCAATCCAGATTTGTCTTGAAAAAGTCTTGATAAAAGTGCTGACAACCCCTTTATTTAATTGAGGTATGTCGGCATAAGAAAAAGTTCTATCAATAACAGATAAATCAACATAGAGTTGGTCAGCCAACAAGCCTGCACTAGGGTATAAATTCCCTGCCTCCAATGAAATATCCTCTTTAGTGGTTGTCCCACTTGGATCAAAAGTAAAAATAAAAGCATCAGCCTGAAAGACAAAGCCTTTGACACTGCTGTCCTCTGTCTTCAGTTTACCATCTACAATGGAAAACTCAGGAATTTTTTCAGATAAGTCTAACAAATCACTTTGAAACTGTTTAATATAAGTAAGCGTACTAAAAATACTAGGTATCATTAGAATAAACGTTAATAAAGATATAATCCAACGACTGGTCACCAATGGCTCTTTAAAAACCCGCCACAATTTTTGCGGGGTGCGAATACTAATGCTTAAAAATTCTATCTCGCGTATGATAATCAACTCCTTACCTAATAGTCTAATGCAGTAGAATATAAATAGCAATATTTTAAAAAGACTTATTAAAATTTATCCTACTTTTCTCTTGAGACCAGAACTTTTACATAGACATTTCACTTTGATTAAATTAAACTAAATGAGATAGAAATTTTTACAGATAGAATCTGTCTCATGATAGCTGATAAAGCTATAATTAATTTATGTGACAAGTCTATCGTAAATTTTCTGATTGAATGATTTAGTTTAAGGAGGAATACTATGGAAGAGCATCATACCTTAATTACCCTATTTGGTGCTACAGGAGATTTAGCAAAACGCAAGTTGTATCCAGCACTTTTCCGACTTTATAAAAAAGGATATTTAAAAGACCATTTTGCAGTTATTGGGACAGCTAGAAGAGAATGGGATGACAATTTTTTCCGTTCTGTCGTTTTAGAATCAGTGGCATCTCTAATCGATTCACCTCAGGATGCTGAAGCCTTTGCTTCTCATTTCTACTACCTGCCTCACAATGTCAATGACACGCAACACTATGTTTACCTGAAAGAACTGTCCAAGTCTTTAGACAAGGAATACAGCTTAGATGGTAATCGTATTTTTTACCTGGCCATGGCGCCCGACTTCTTCGGCACCATTACACAGCACTTAAAAGACGAAGAACTACTAACCACTAATGGCTACAATCGCTTGATTATTGAAAAACCATTTGGTCGAGATTATCAATCTGCTTCTGCATTAAATGAACAGTTACGTCTCTCCTTTGATGAAGACCAGATCTACCGTATCGACCACTACTTGGGTAAAGAGATGATTCAAAACATCTCTGCGGTAAGGTTTGCCAACCGGGTCTTTGAGGCCTTATGGTCAAAAGAATACATTTCCAATGTTCAAATTACTCTAGCTGAGGAAGTTGGTGTTGAAGAACGTGGTGGTTATTATGAAAAAAGTGGTGCTTTAAGAGATATGGTACAAAATCATATCCTACAAATCCTTGCCCTTGTAGCCATGGAGCCACCTACGTCATTTGCTGATGTTAGACAGAAAAAAATAGATGTTCTTAAATCACTCAAGCAAGAAGGACTCGAAGAGATTAGTCAAACTTTTATTCGAGGTCAATACGGTCCTTCCGAAGATGGCAAGGAAGAAGGCTACCGTCAAGATGCTAATGTAGATGACCATTCCGATATGGAAACCTTTGTTGCTGGACGGATTGAAATCGCTAATGAACGTTGGGCTGGCGTACCATTCTACATTCGAACTGGTAAGAGCATGGGCTGTAAGAAAACAGTGATTCATGTGGAATTTAAGCCAGCTGAATCGACCCTTTTTTCTCAAGTAGCAAAGCATGATGTGTCTGCTAACCGTATCTCAATTCATATCACACCTAAAGAAGGCTTTTGTTTTATCATCAATTCTAAGGCAGTCGGCCAAAGTTTTGAATTGCAATCTAGTCATCTCGAAAAAATCTTCGATAAAAACTTTGCCCTAAGCAGTCCAGAAGCATATGAACGCTTAATTCTGGACTGTATGACAGGTGACATGACCAACTTTACACACTGGGAAGAAGTCGCAGCATCATGGCAATATGTTGACCGCATTCGTCAAGCTTGGGACGCTAAACCAGCCTGCGAATTTCCTAACTACGCATCCGGTCAAATGGGACCACAAGCCAGCTATGACCTACTAACATCACAAGGACATACTTGGATTTAAACATAAAAAAGAGCCTTTCACTTGCCGTTATACAAGTATTGGCTCTTTTTTATTGAATGACATGTTTTAAAAAAACTCCTCAAAGTAATCGAGTTGGTGTTGGGCAAAAGTTACTAAAGAATAGCATACATTTTTAAGCCCTAAAAGAGTTCCCGAGAAACATATCAGAATAACGATGTAAAGCATAGCTGACGCACAGTGACTGTTGGGGCTGGGCAAAAAGTCCTTGCTGCTATTTAAACAAAAGAGTTTGGCGAAAATCTTACCAGAAATAACGGTGTAAAGCATAGCTGACGCACAGTGGATGTTTCGGCTTTAGCCGATTACAGCCACGTAGACAGTTAAGCCAGTGAGACCTCGGCTCACGGCGATGCACCGTTCTCATTTCTGGTAAGATTTTCGCCAAACTCTTTTGTGATTTAAATATAAATATTAATCATTATGGAGTTTTTGCCCAGCACCTTTCCAGTCACGTAGACAGCTAAGCCGAAAGACCAAGGCTTTCGGCGGTGCCACCGTTCTGATTTCTGATATGTTTCTCGGGAACTCTTTTATTTTATTTTCATACAGACTCTTTATCTAGTCCTAATTCCTCATAGACCACCATGTCAAAATAAGTTCGACTAAAGTCACTAATCCAGTTAATCAGTTGATTACTATGGCATTCTCCATGAGTCAAAACACAAAAAACTAATTGCTTGTCATCTTTTATTAGAATCCCACCATCATGTTCGATGCCATCCATCTCGCCAGTTTTATGAGCAAATAATATAGATGGGTTCAAAAAGCGAGGAATTTTACCATTATTAGCTTGATTTAGCAGGAAATGCATCATCTTTTGATTAGACTCTTTTGATGCAAGCTCTCCCTTAGCTAACAACTTAAAAAAGCGATAGCAATCTCCAACACTTGTGTAGTTATGTAGCCCAGAATCACGTGCCACATAATCCATAAACTTTCTCTCTATTCGTGTTTGCCCAAACCCATGCGCATCAATCCATTTTTGAATGGTTTTTATGCCTAGTAAATCAATCAAGTAATTACTTGTATCATTGTCACTATAAACAATCGTCAGGGCTAATAGTTCTTCTAGGCTTAGCTTCCTTATACTAGGCATCCATTCCATTGGGCCACCACCACCGACTCGATGACTTGGTATAGGAATCTGTTGGCTTAAACTCAAGCGTCCAGCTTCAATCTCTTGAAAACAAGTTCCCACGATAAAGAGTTTCAACATACTGGCAGAATGAAATTGACGATTCTTTTGGACAAAGAACGGCTCATTATCTGATGGACTAAAATCCATCGCAACCGCAACCTCAAATGGCGCTGCTTTAAGCTGCTCTTCCAAGACAGAAATAAGTCTTACCTTATCCATTTTGTATCCTCCTAGTTCATAATATGTTTTAAAAAGCCTTGTGCATTTTGAAAATGAAACTTATCCATCTGTCGGTTCGTTAAGCCATCTTTTTTTAATTGCTGAGACAATAGATTTAACATGCTGGCATCTTTAATTTCATGTTTACCAGAAATACCATCAAAGTCACTCCCTAGAGCAACAATATCTTCTCCCCCAACCTTTATCAAATGTCTGACATGAGCGCTCATTTTTTCGACGCTACCATAAGGATGGGCCATAGTACTGTCAAGAAAGGTTGGTGCAAAATTTAAGCCAACAACACCGCCTTTTTCAGCGATGGCCTTAATCATAGGGTCGGTCAAATTTCTAGGATGATTGACCAAACTACGACAATTAGAATGAGAAGCCAAGATTGGTGATTTATGATGTTCAATGACATCCCAGAAACCTCCATCTGATAAATGTGAGACGTCCACCATCATACCCAGCTCTTGCATCCGCTCTATGACATCAAAACCAAACTTTTTCAAGCCTTTAGACATGAGATTAGCCTGGCTACTATTGGGATAACCTATACAGTTTTCATGATTCCATGTCAAGGTAATTAAACGAACGCCCTTTTCATAATAATCCTCCAACTTTGACATATCTCCTTGAATGCTGCGACCATCCTCTAGGGTCAAGAATGTTGCAAGTTTACCACTAGCCTGTGCTTCAAGATAATCCTCATAATTATTGCAATGTTTCAAAAACGAGGCATACTTGCTTACATTTTCCTGATAAATAGCCATTAAGGATTGAACATACTCATCATCACTAATCCCATAAGACTGCATTTCTTCAAGAGGCAAAAGAAAAATCGCCATAAATTGTGCCTTGGCCTGATTGACTAATAGACTTTTCCAATCCAGTTGGTAATTGTTTTGATATAGGTCAGGCTGATTTTCTTCAAAAGCCTTTAATAAGGTATCACAATGAAAATCAATTGCGGGTATTTTCAATTTACTTACTTCCCTTCACATCACTTGCGTTTGGTAAAAAACTACGAATGGTAATTAATTCCCTTTCATATTTGGTGCCACGAATGTCATCTATTTGAACCTTTGAGCCTGGTGTTTGCGAATGAATCATATGATAATCGCCCAGATACATGCCCACATGATGAATAAAACCTTTCTCATCCCCTTCAAGATAAGCGAAAAATAAGAGGTCGCCTTCTTGGGCATCTTCTATAGAGACCACTGTTCCTTGAAGTGCTTGAAATTGAGCATCACGATTCAGCCAAATATTAAAGGTACGATACAAAGTCAGCATAAAACCACTACAGTCAAAACCTACAGTAGAAATCCCAGCCCAAACATAAGGTAAATCTAGAAATGTCTTAGCTAAGTCCACGATATGCCGTCTATCTTCATAATGTAGATTTCCATTTAAAACCCTCGTAAACCGCTTAGAAATGGTTAAGCTACCAAGTGGTGAAGCAACCATATAATTCTTCTCATCTTGACCAACTATCGCCAAAACGACTCCAATGGATAGCTGAATATCTACAAGACCTTGGCTCTCAAAAGCACTACTGCCCATGGAATAAATTTCCCCATAGGCAGATTTGTCGGTTATAACCAGATATTGATCTGAAGGCTTTTCTTCATGATCTTCAGCCAAATCCCTAGTAAACATCCAGCCGATATAACCTAGACTTGCATAACTACTGTTGGGCTGGCCTTGATTGCAAAGCGCCACTTTTGAATAGATGCCCTTTTCTTCTAGAACCTCAACTCGCTCACCAAACAGAGCCTCCGAATCCACCAACAAATCATCATATAGTTCCATGACCTGTTGATGGCTCAATTTGTAGTACTTTTTTTGATAATCTTGTTCGTATAATGCTGACTTGATGGGATGCTCGTCTGGGTTCGTAAATAAAAAACTAGTGGTTGATTGGACTACTTTTATCATATTGCCTCCTGTAATTTCCAAAAGCCAACAAGATATGTCCTTTACTGACTAATGGTAATATAACGATAATTTTCGCTTCCAAATACTGGTAAATAGATGTCATGAACGTTTGGATTTAGCAGATATGCGGTCGCCGTCTGATAAAGTGGAATCTGTACATAATGTTGCCCAATTGCTACTTGTTCCGCCTTAACTAATAGTTCCCAGCGTTTTATAGGGTCTCCATATGCAGCTTTTGCTTGGTCAAGCAAGGCATCCACATCATCAAATTTGTATTTGCCACGGGTAATACCTGAATGAAACCTTTCCACATAGTTAACTGGATCTGCAAAATCAGCTATCCAGTTGGACATAGCCATCTCAAAGTCACCACTGCGGATGTTGGTTTGTTTTACCTTAAAGGGAACTGGTTTCACAATAATCGTTAGACCTGGCAAAGTTGTTTGTAGCTGGTCCTGGATATATTCGGCTACTTTTTTAGACTTATCGGTGTCCGATGTGGTCAAGGTCAAAGTAACACTATCCGTTTGCATCTCTGATAAAGCAATTGCCCAAGCTTCTTTGGCTTGTTCTGGATTATATGAGGTCAAATCACCAGATTCTTTACGGAAATCCTCGCTAGTGTTTGGGTTATAAGCCAAACCACTTGGAACAAACCCATAGATTGGAACAGAGCCGTCCTTCATAATATCTTGTGCATAGCTAGCCATATTAATGGATTGGGTTAAGGCTTGGCGAACATTTTGATTAGCCAAAATAGGATTGGTGTGGTTTAGCTCAATAAAGTTAGAGGTACTTTCCAATCTAGAGTGAAAATCTTTTCTATCTTTGTACTGATCTATATAATCTCCAGACAGGGCTACATAGTCTAATTGCTTATTTTCATAGAGGTTAACATTAGTTGTTTCTGTCGCAATAACCCTAACAGTAACCTTGTCTACTTTAATCTTGTCATGGTCGTAATAGTCAGGATTTTTGGTTAGAATCCAAGAACCACCCTTAGCCGCATCCCAATCCTTCATAAGAAATGGTCCGTTGTAGACCAAATGCTCTGAGCTAGCCCCATAGTCATCTCCTTGAGCTTCTACAAAGGTCTGATTCATAGGGAAAAAGAATGGTAAGGATAAAAGGTCCAAGAAATAGGTCGTTGGTTGAGTCAAAGTTACTTTGAGTGTATTATCATCCACTGCTTCAACGCCTAATGTTGATAGGTCTTGCTTACTATTGATTATCTCTGTTGCATTAGCGATTAAGCCATCATACATATAGCCGTACCCTGAAGCAACAGCTGGGTCCACCATTTTACGCCATGAGAAAACAAAATCTTTGGCAGTCACTGGATCCCCATTAGACCATTTGGCATCTTTTCTTAAGTGAAAGGTATAGGTCAAGAAATCTTTACTGATATCTGTTTTACTGGCAAGTGCCGGTATCGTTTTTCCATCCTTATCTTTTGTGTATAAGCCTTCGAAAACATTATTCATGACATTAAAGGAAACCAAATCCGTTGCTACTGTCATATTCATTGAAGGAATATCAGATGAAGTGGATAAGGTAACTTCTTGTGTCGACTCTTGGTTAGAGGTACTTGTCTTAGGGCTACAACCAATAATTACAATGATAGTAAGTATTGATAGTAGTGGGAAAACTCGTCTTACAAGCCTATTAAGCATAGTTCTTCCTCTCCTTCTTTTTTAATAAATACTTTCTAACCTAATTATCCCTTATTGTGAACTTAACATCAAGCAAAATCTCATTATTTTTTAATTTCTTATTTAAAATCTTTTAAGGCTTCAAACAAAGCGTTGTTAATAGGTTCTTCCTTATTCTGTTTTTTTAGATAATTTTGAACACTTCTTTTGTCTGCTTTACCGCCAGATTTGCCTTTTTTCCGTTCTATAAAATGACTATATTTTTCTCGGTAACCACAAGAGCAGACAAATAATTGACCCTCACCCTCTCCAACTAGACTAAGTTTCTTTCTACATTGTGGGCATGGAGAGTTGGTTATACGAGCTAGATTCTTACGGTAGCCACACTCTCGGTCTTGGCAAACCAAAAGTTTCCCTTTCTTACCATTAACTTCAAGCAAGGCTTTGCCACAGTCGGGGCATTTTTTACCTGATAAGTTATCGTGTTTGAAATTCTCTTGGCTTTTTTTAATTTCGCTAACTAAGTCCTTGGTGTAATGTTTGATGTTTTTGATGAATTCATCCTTGGACAGGCTTCCTTCTTCAATCTGACCAAGTTGAATTTCCCATTGACTGGTTAATTCGGGAGATTTCATGGCTTGGGGTACTAGGTCAAGCAATTGCTTGCCTTTGCTGGTCGTCATTATGGCCTGCCCTTTTTTCTCCAATAGGAAGGAGGAAAATAGTTTATCCATGATGTCCGCTCGCGTTGCTACAGTGCCTAGCCCTCCAGTTTTTTTCAAAGTCTCTTTGAGTAACTTATCTTCCGTTTGCATAAAAGCAGTGGGATTTTCCATAGCAGACAGTAAAGTTGCCTCGTTGAAGTATGCTGGTGCCTTGGTGGAGCCGACTGTTTCTTGGAGATGGTCAACTGAAACCTGCTCACCAAGCTTATAGTGGTAAAGAGTTTTGCTCTCCTTTTCTCCTTTGTCGTAAACTGCCGTCCAACCTACTTGGAGGGTCACTTGGTTTTTAAGGGTGAATGTTTCACCAGCAACAACCAGCTCTATCTCTCTTTCCTCCACCATTTGATCGGCTAAAAATACAGCGATAAATCGTTTGACAACCAAGTCGTATATCGCCAATTCCTTTTGACTCAAGCGAGATCTTGGTATGGCCACTTCTGTCGGTATGATAGCATGGTGGTCAGAAACTTTTTGGTCATTAAAGATAGCCTTGTTAGACTTAGGAACAGACTGTTTTAGTAAGTAGCGGTATTCCTTAAAATCATTCGTCAAAACCGCTTTTAAGCGATCTCCTATAGTCTCAGCCATATCCGAACTTAAATACCTGGAATCTGTCCGAGGATAAGTTAAAACCTTGTGGCTCTCATATAAGCTCTGACAAATGTTCAAGGTTTCCTTTGGACTATAGCCAAATTTTTGGAAGGCTTCTCGCTGCAATTCCGTTAGATCAAACAATAAAGGTGCCTTCTTCTGTTTTTTGGACTGATTCAGGTGACTAACTTTAGCAGGCTTGCCCTCTAAAGTCTTTAGTTTTTCCTGAACCGCTTGACGATTGAAGCGATCAATCCCTTTGCCCTCTTTCCAAATGAAGATGTCACCTGACTTAGTGATTAACTTGATACCATAGAATGACTTTTCTTTAAAATTTCGTATGGTTTCTTCTCTTTTTGCCACCATAGCTACAACTGGTGTTTGAACACGACCACTGTTTAACGAGGCGTTAAACTTGGTAGTTAGAGCTCTCGTAACATTTAGACCAACATACCAATCCGCCTGTGCACGAGCTTGAGCTGCTTCATAAAGAGAATAATACTTAGCAGCAGGTTTTAGCTTCTGAAAGCCTTCCTTAATGGCCTTATCGGTAACAGAAGAAATCCACAAACGTTTCATAGGTTTATTAACTTTAGCCTGTACAATAATCCAACGGGCCACTAGCTCCCCTTCTCGTCCTGCATCAGTCGCTATAATAATCTCACCCACATCTTGGCGGTGCAAGAGTGATTTGACTTGATTGAATTGTTTTGACGTCTGCTTCATAACGGTCAACTTCATTTTATCTGGTAACATAGGTAGGTCGTCTAAGTTCCAGGTCTTGTATTTTTGGTCATAAAACTCTGGTTCAGCAAGTGTGACTAAGTGGCCCAAAGCCCAAGTCACAATGCTATCTTTACCTTCAAAATAGCCATTTTTAGCCTGTGTGCAATGTAGGACGCGGGCGATATCTTTGGCTACTGAAGGTTTTTCAGCTAATATCAGTCGTTTTTTCATCGTAAAGTAACATCCTTTTCAATTGAATTTATGAAAGAAAAGCTAATCCTCTTCTAGTTTCGAGAAGCGAATTAGCTTTTGTTATAAAGGTATAATCGTATCGTCTACCTGACCCGTGTTAGAAATAATTTCAATCATTAAACCATGTGGCAAACAAATACTTGTTTGCCCCGGCTTAGATATCCAGCCCGTACGCACCGCAATCTGGTCGGGACTATTGTCCTCTTTAACCCGAATACGAGTCCCATCAACTTCGATAATATTGTACTGGTTGTCATGTGGATAATAGGTGAAGAGCTCATTGGGAGTCTCTTCGGTAAGAGCAACTCGCTTAACCTCCTGCCCATCAATGGTAATGACAGCAATCACTTGAGCATTATTTTTAGCATCAGCAGCCCTAGCCTCTTGCAAGGCAAAGAGTACATTTGGTAAAAATGACAAAACTAAGAGCGCCAAAACAATCCACACATCCCAAGGACGAATTTGTTGATGATAGCTTTTAAGCTTGTTCATGCTAAATAACCTCAGCTAGGTTTGGCAATAACTGGTAGGCAATGCTGGAACCGACTACCATAATATCATAAAGTGGTTTGACATTTTCCTTTGAAATTCTTGAAACTACTCTAATATAGATTTCCCCATCAGCAGCTAGAATCGCCGTATAATGAGCTGTTTGGGAAATATTTAAAGCATTAAGCCTTTCTAAAACAGCAGCCTTTTTATCAAAACTAGTCACAAATGCTAACTCATCAAAGACAACCTGGTAATCGGCTACGTCCTCTTGGTTTTGCACAACTAAACTAAAATGAATGGGCTTATTTGGTTGAAGCGTAAACATGCCATTATAGACAAAGTTTCCATCAGCAGCTTGCTCTTTTTTTAAGGGCAAACCTTTTTCCTCAAACAATTGGTCAATCGCATCTGTAATATTGGTCATAATTCATCGACACCTTCCTATATGAATACCTCTCTATTGTACCGTATTTTACTTCATAAACCAATAAGAAAAGCAAGCAAGTACAGCCAAACAAAAAAAGGCGGCTCCCACATCTCCGTGAGACCACCTTTCTTTGTATGATCTTATCCTAAACGTTGTTTTGAGTCAGCTGCACGTTGAAGTGCTTGACCGATATAGTTGATACACAACATCATAACCAATATCAATAGCGCTGCTGGCAACCAAATCCATGTTTTGTTCTCGATGATGTCTGCTGTTTTGGCTGCAGAAATCAAGGTGCCTAAACTTGGACTAGTGTATGGCAAACCGAACCCTAAGTAACTCAAACCAGTTTCAATACCGATATTACCAGCAAAACTTAAGGTCAAGTTAACAATGATCAGTGAGCTTAAGTTTGGCAGGATTTCACGAAGCATAATCTGTATATTGCTTGAACCTAGTGTTTTTGAGGCATTCACATAATCAAGTCTTGCTTCCGACAAGGTTCTGCTTCGAATTAACCGAGCTTTCCCTGTCCAGTAGAAAGCACTCATGATAAGGACAAAGTGATATACACTGTAGGTTGGAATAATCGTTACAAAAACGATAATAATCATCAATGTCGGTAAAATCATGATAAAGTCTACAATACGCATAATAACTGAATCAATTGCACCACCAAAATAACCAGAGATGATACCAATTGATACCCCGATAATACTAGTAATAATTGTAATTGAAAATCCGATAACGATAGAATTACGTGCACCGATTATCATTTGTAGGAAGACATCACGCCCACCTTCATCAGTTCCAAGTATATATTGTCCACCTGGTGCTTTAAAGCGTGACAAGAGATTAACCTTCATGGCTGATTCTGTATCTATAAATAAAGCACCGATAAAAATAGCTAGCAATAATGTAATTAGTATAATTAAAGCTGCCATTGCCACTTTATCTTTAGCGAATTCACGTACAATTACTTGAAATCCGGCAGGTGGTGTAGGGGTAGCTTCATTTGTTTCCATTTCTATTTCTTCTTGCATGTTCATATTTTGTTGCTCCATATCTACGAAAACCTCCTTCTTTTATTGTACGCGGATACGTGGGTCGACAATACTCATGATAATATCAGATAACAAGGTACCCAGTAAGGTGGCTAGACCAAACAAGAGCATTAGTGCCAAGATAACACTGTAGTCACGTGATGTAATCGCTGAGATAAATAAGTTCCCCATCCCTGGGTAAGAGAAGATGGTTTCAATAAAGACCGAACCTGTGATTAACCCCGTTAACTCATAACCAAAGAATGCTGCGATTGGCAAGATAGAGTTACGGAAGATATGTCTGTTGTAAACAACACGTTCTGGAACCCCTTTAGCTCTGGCTGTACGAACATAGTCTTGGCTCTTCGCATCAATAACCCCTGTACGTAAGTACTGCACCGTACCGGTCGTCGATAAGATAGCCATGGTAAAGGCCGGTAATAATAGATGGTGGAAGCGGCTGAGGTAATAAGAAAAAGTGCCCGCCGGAATCCCTGACATTACTGAACCACGTGTTGGGAACCAGTTTAATGTGTATCCAAATAACCATAAGAGGATTAGGGCGAATACGAAGACTGGAATTGAATAAGTGATAAAGGTATAGACAACCACAAAACGGTCAATCCAAGAGTTTTGGTAGCGTCCAGCTAGCATCCCTAAAGGAAGAGAAATAGAATAAGTGATGATTAAAGTAACTAATGATAACCAAATCGTATTGGTAATTCGTTCACCGATTAATCTAGTAACTGGTAAACGGTAGGTATAACTCATTCCAAAATCACCTTGTAAAGCATCCCCCACCCAACGGAAATATTGGACATGGATTGGGTCATAAAAGCCATATTGTTGACGAAGTGCCTCAATGGTAGCTGGATCAGTATCAGGTGTAATCATTCCAGAAAACGGGTCACCGGGCATCATTTTAGCGATAGCAAACACGATAATACTCAAGATAATAACTTGAGGAATCATTAATAATACACGTCGAAGAATTGTTTTCCACATCTTATTGTCCTCCTTCTGGGCGTAAGGCTACGGCATGAGTATCTGATAATCTTTGCAAATCATATACTCTACCCTTTTCATCATAATAGTGACTATGATTATTTTGGTATTCAAGTTCTGTAGCAATACGTCTTTCTTTATTTGCCTGGCGGTTGACAGGGTCAATAGAAGGAATTGCAGACAATAATCTTTTGGTATAAATATGTTGTGGGTCACCATAAATGTCTTGTTTACCCCCAACTTCTACAAACCGTCCACGGTACATAATGGATAGGTAGTCACACATATGTTTCACTACACCCAAATCATGGGAAATGAACAAGTAGCTTAAGTTATACTCTTCTTGAATTCGTTTCATGTAGTTTAAGACCTGTGCTTGAACGGATAAATCTAGTGCAGATACAGGTTCATCCGCAATAATCAAACGAGGGTTACTTGCAATGGCACGAGCTACCCCTATCCGTTGGCGTTGTCCACCAGAGAATTGGTGCGGATACTTAGCTAAGGCTTCATCACTCAAGCCAATAATATCTAATAATTCTGAAACTTTGCGTTTTTCCTCTTCAGGTGACAAACGGTCGAAGTTACGAATTGGTTCTGCAATAATGTCTAAAATTCTCTTCTTAGGGTTAAAACTAGATAACGAATCTTGGAAGATCATTTGAACGTTACGGTTGTAGGCTGAATCACGCTTTCTAGCCTTATTGGTAACATCTTCTCCTTCATAGAAAACTGATCCAGAAGTAATCGGTTCTAAGCCAATGATGGCTTTACCAATGGTAGATTTACCAGAACCAGACTCTCCTACTAGACCATATGTTTTCCCTTCTTCAATCTCCATATTGACACCGTCTACCGCATAGACATGGTCGGTCACTCGGTTGAAGAATCCACTACGAATTGGATAATGTACTTTTAAATCTTTAATTTCAACAAATCCCATCTAGTTGGCCTCCTCTTCAAAGTGAAAATGTCTATAACAAGTACAACGAACAAAATGCCCTGGTAATACTTCATGTAATTGTGGGTCTTCTTCATGTTCATCTACAGCAATCCAAGGAATTCTAGGTGCAAAACGGCAACCTCTTCTTGGTAATTTAGGTAGAGGAGGAACAGTCCCTTGAATCACATGCAAATCTTTTGGTCTTTCTAAACTATTATCATCGTCTCCTTGAGGAATGGATTGCAATAGAGAACGAGTATAAGGGTGTTTTGGATTAGTAAAGATTTCTTCCACTGAACCAACTTCTACAAACTGCCCAGCATACATGACAGCCACTCTGTCAGCCGTTTCGGCAACTACTCCCAAATCATGAGTAATCAAAATGATACCAGACTCTGTCTCTTCTTGAATCTCATTCAGTAAATCAAGAATTTGCGCCTGAATCGTTACGTCAAGTGCAGTCGTTGGTTCATCGGCAATAATAATAGGAGGTTTACAAGAAAGAGCAATAGCAATCACAACCCGTTGACGCATACCTCCAGATAACTCATGAGGAAATTGTTTATAGGTTCTTTGTGGATTAGGGATACCAACCTGTGTCAGTAGTTCTAAGACACGGTCTCTTCTTTCAGATTCATTTAATTGTGTATGATAAACAAGAGCCTCATCAATTTGAGCACCAATTGTCATCAAAGGGTTCAACGATGCCAATGGGTCTTGGAAGATCATCCCAATATCGTTTCCACGAATACGATTATAAAGAGCCTCATTCAGATCATTCAGATTAAGGTCCTTATAAAGGATTTCTCCTTGGATTTTTGTATTTAATTTATTGTGTAAGCCCATAATGGTTGTTGCTAGTGTGGATTTTCCACAACCAGATTCTCCTACGATTGCTAGAATTTCATTTTTCTCTAAGGTCAATGAAACACCATCAACAGCGTCATAGAAGTCATCCCCAATACGAAAACCTACGTGTAAGTCATTAATCTCTAACAGCGGTTTTTCAGTAGCCAAACGTGTTCCTCCTCTTCCTATAATCTAATAAGACTAAGACAAACTTAACCATATCGATTTATAAATGTACTATTTAGTATATGTTTTTTCCTTAATGAATGCAAATTTCTCTTACTATTTTCTTGCATACATGAAGATATTTTACCATGAATTGCAAGTAATTCCTAGAATTAAATCACGATTCTTTTACGTTATCTTCATCTTTTTTTAATAAAAAATAGACCGAACGAAATTCGTCGGCCTATTTTTTATCATCTTCTATAATCGTTTAACTAATAAATTAGTTTGTTGCAGCTTGACCTTTGTCAGCTGTTAATTCTAAATTGTGTAAACTGCTCTTTTCGCTACCAAGGATAGTGTCATAGTATTTCACACGTTTGTTAACAGCTGTCACAGAGTCACCTGTTATTGTTGGAATAGCAAAAGCTTCATCAAAAGCATATTGTTGCCATTCTTTGTAGAATTCTTTGTTTTTCTTTTCGTCAAAGGCTTCTAGTGAAGCAATTTGGTTTAGAAGTCTTGTATTTTCATCACTTACGAAACGAGTCATGTTGAATTGAGCTTCTTCACCATATAAACCAGAAGGATTTGGATCGTAACCTGTAGACCAACCACCTGCATACATATCAATTTCTGGGTCATCAGCTTCAAGTTTGTCATAGAAAGAATTGAATTCTAGAGTTCTACCAGTATAGAGTTTAACATCTAGACCGATTGCTTTCCACCATTCCAAATATTGTTGTACTAGAGCTTCATTAGCATCGTCACGAGTTCTTGCTGCGAAGTTGATAGATAGTTTTTCACCTTTTGGATTTTCACGTAGGCCATCACCATCTACATCTTTATAGCCAGCTTCGTCTAAGATTTTTTTAGCTTCATCTGGTTTATAGCTATAACCCGCTAATTCGGTATCCGTTACATCTTTAAAGAAAGGAATAATTAGAGAGTTGGCATTACGCATTAAACCATTATATAAGGCTTCTCCTACTTGGTCGATATCTAAAGCATATCCCATAGCTTGTCTTAGGCTCTTATCAGCCATCTTGCTGTTTGGATCATAGATATTTTTTCCACTTGCTTTGTCAAACTTACCTAAGTGGAAAGCAACATATTCATATGAACTTGCCAACGCTCCAGCTAATGAGAAGTTATCTGCATCAGCATAAGTTGTGTATTGAGAAGCTGGCATAGAAGCGATATCGTAGTTACCAGCCTTCATCTCACTAACAATGTTCTGTGGTGAAACTACTTCAATGACAGCCCCATCTAACTTAGCAGCACCTTTGTAGTAATATTCATTTCTTTCTACCGTTACAGCTTCACCTGGTGTGATAGCTTTAACTTTGAAGGCACCTAAGCCAACATGTTTAGTTCCACGAACGTACTCACTTGATTCCCATTCTGTAATTGGGATTGATTCAAAAATATGTTTTGGCATAATGTAAGCTGACAAAGCACCACCAGCAAGCTGCATTGAAGGGGTCATTTCTTTATAAGAAATGACAACAGTATAGTCGTCCACTTTCTTCATCCCAGAGATGCTTTCAGCAGTTCCTGCATGGTACTCTTCCATCCCTACAATATTTCTATAATCATCATCATAACGAACACCCGGGTAATCTTTATTCCCAATAGCATGCGTTGCAAAGATATAATCGTCAATGGTTACAGGTTGTCCGTCAGACCACTTGTAATCTTCTTTATTTAATTTTACAGTAATAGTTTTAGCATCAACGTCAATATCAAGAGAAGCTAAACCAGTGTTGACGAGTTTTCGGTTTTCATCCCATTCAAACATAGATTCATCAATGAAGCCAATAACTGCTGAATCTCCAGTATCTTGAGATAGTTCATCGATTAAAACACCTTTATTTGGTGAAGAAGCTACGATAGCATATTTTAATGTCCCCCCAGGGATGACTGTTCCTTCATGTTCAATAACCTCAGGATTCTTTGTTTCGACTTTTGTTTCTGTTTGGTTGCCGCCACAAGCAGCTAACGTTACACTAACTGCTAACGTTGATAGTAATAACCAAGATTTCTTTTTCATAAAAGCCCTCCATTTTTTTCTGTTTCTAATTATTTATCAAATTGTCTGACAAATAACTGATAAGGTTAGTTTAACAGAATTTTCAACAATTGCAATAAAAAAACAATATTATTTAATCTTTTTCTCATGAAAAAATCACAAAATAGACATTTTCTTGAATTTTATAGGATTATCTATTAAAAATAGCCACTCAGTAGTTTCCTAGGGAGTGGCTATCATTTTATTCTTTGCTTAGAATTATTTTATCAAATCGTTCTCAATGTTAAGCCCATTGACGCTAGTTACCTTGTTCAAAATAAATTCTAAAATAGTGCTCTAAGTGACTTATCTCATCTTTTACTCAATTACTGTTTTTTTACCAGCTTTACCATATACTCTTTTTTCATTGATATCCATTTTCTTTAATACTTCTTCCCCCAAATCAACATGGAGCATCTCCGAAATCCCCAAAAGAAAAATCGCGATATCGGCTAACTCTTCTCCCATATTAGCCTCGTCCTTTTTCAAGTACGCTAGAAACAATTCATTCACTTCTCCATATAATAAAAGTAGTTCTACTTTAATGTCAGTAGTATTAAAGCCATGATTTTTTTTATTATCTAAAATACGTTTCTGTAAGCTGTTCAAGTCTAACTCCAAGTTACTTCCTCCTTTAAATCAATAAGTCCATTATACACTAATTCTTCTGCAGAGAATGAATGGGCACGGCAGAAACAATGGAAAACCATGAAAAAGGTCAAAAATCCCACTTTCCGATCTTATGAAAAAAATCATAAAACGACTATTTTTTAGGAGTATAGATCAAAAATAGCCACTCAGTAGTTTCCTAGAGAGTGGCTATCGTTTTTTAGGCTTCTGTTAATTGGGATTCAATATAATCTACTGCGTCTCCAACTGTGATAATTTTTTCCGCATCTTCATCAGAGATTTGCGTACCAAATTCGTCTTCAAGTTCCATCACTAATTCAACAACATCTAAGGAATCTGCTCCCAGATCTGCTTGGAAAGTTAGGTCACGAGTCACTTTATCTTCATCAATTCCAAAACGACTAGCAATCATCTTTGATACTTTTGCTAAGGTTTCTTCTTTAGGCAAAGTAATCTCCTCCTTCTTATCATTTTTATCTTATGCGTCATAAGACTGCTTAATCATTTTACAGAACTTATGCTAAGAAGTCCATTTTTTTATTCTAAAAAATGTAAATGCTTTATTTTAGAATGTACTTGCAACTTGTTTTAAGCGCTCAGCTTCTTGTGGGTTACAGTAAACAAAATGGTTAGGCGTGATTTCTCTTAAGGCGCTATCTGGACTGTCTACTTGCCATTGGTAATGGATTCTCTTGCGTTGTCTTTCGTAATCTGGGTCAGGCAAAGGAATAGCAGACAATAAACTCTTGGTATAGGCATGAAGTGGACGGTTGTAAACATCTTCTGATGTACCTAATTCAACGATTTTACCATGGAACATTACAGCAATGCGATCACTGATATACTTGACCATGGACAAGTCATGGGCAATAAAAAGATAGGTTAGTTTCTTTTCTACTTGCAATTCTTTTAAGAGGTTAACTACTTGGGCTTGAATTGAAACGTCTAAAGCCGATATAGGTTCATCACAGACAATAAACTTAGGATCAACTGCTAGAGCACGGGCGATACCAATCCGTTGTCTTTGTCCACCTGAAAACTCATGAGGGTATCGACTGGAATGGTCTGGGTTTAGCCCTACTGTTTTTAGAAGTTCATCCACCTTATGATTTCTTTCAGCTTTGGAAGACACGAGATGGTGAATGTCCATCCCTTCTGCGATAATATCTTGCACCTTCATCCGCCCATTCAAAGAAGCATAGGGATCTTGGAAAATCATCTGTGCGTCTTTACGAAAGGCTAGCATTTCAGCACCGTTTTTAATTTGGCTAACATCCTTGTCTTCAAAGAGAATTTGCCCTTCTTTTGGGTTGTAAAGTCTTAGCAAGGCACGACCGGTTGTTGATTTTCCGGAACCGGATTCTCCTACCAAGCCAAATGTTTCACCCTCATAGATATCAAAACTGATATCATCAACGGCTCTAACTTCATTCTTAGAGTCTGATGAAAAGTAAACTTTTAAGTTCTTTACCTGAACTAGCTTTTTTGACTCTTCATTGATTAGCATCTACTCTTCACCTCGCTCTTGTAACTTTCTTTTTGCAAACTCTTCTTGTCTGGCTTGAATGGCAGCTGGTGGTACTACTTTTGGTGCTTGTGGATCTAGTAACCAAGTAGCGGCTACATGTGTTGGGCTAACTTGGAAAAGAGGTGGTGCTTTCATCGTATCAATCTTCATAGCATATTGGCTTCGAGGTGCGAATGCGTCTCCTTTTGGTGGGTCTAATAGATCTGGTGGTGTACCGGGGATGGCATAAAGGCTACCATGAGACTCTAAACTTGGCATGGAGCTCAAAAGTCCCCAAGTATAAGGGTGTTGTGGATTGTAAAAGACTTCGTCTACTAATCCCATTTCCACTATTCTACCCGCATACATCACCGCTACCCTATCTGCCACGTTGGCAACCACGCCTAGGTCATGGGTAATGAAGATAATAGACGTATCGACTTGTTTTTGGATATCCTTCATTAATTCTAGAATCTGTGCTTGAATGGTCACATCCAAGGCAGTTGTTGGTTCATCAGCGATTAGGATTTCTGGATTACATCCTAAAGCAATGGCAATAACAATCCGTTGTCTTTGCCCACCAGAAAATTGGTGCGGGTATTGGTTCATCCTAGTTTTAGGGTCAGGAATACCAACCAATTCCAAGAGTTCTTCTACTCGTTTATAGGCTTGAGCCTTGGATAACCCTTGATGCTTTAGAATAGGCTCAGCGATTTGTTTGCCAATTTTCATAGTTGGGTTCAAGGAAGTCATTGGGTCTTGGAAAATCATGGCAATTTCTTTTCCACGAATTTTTTGCATTTGACGGTCTGATTTGTTGACCAAGTCTTCTCCATTAAATAGGATAGAGCCACCATCAATAGAGGCATTATTGGATAAGAGTCGCATGATACTTCTAGTGGTAACCGATTTTCCTGAACCTGATTCACCTACTATGGCAAGTGTTTCTCCCTTTTTCAATTGGAAATCCACTCCACGGATAGCTTGAACTTGTCCAGCGTAGGTTTTAAATGAAATGTGTAAATCTTTGACATCTAATATGACTTCATTCATCAGTTAAAACCTCCTTAATCTTTCATTTTTGGATCAAGTGCATCACGCAATCCATCAGCTAATAGGTTAAACGAAATCATCAAAATACATAGGACTAAGGCTGGGAACCACATCAAATGTGGTAAGAAACGGAAAGTCTTATACCCATCATTAATCAAAGAACCCAGTGAAGCGTTAGGGATTGGAACCCCTATTCCAAGAAAACTTAGAAAGGCTTCAAAGAAAATAGCTGATGGGATAGAAAACATGGTTTGAATAATAACAATCCCAGCTAAGTTTGGTAGTAAATGTTTGATGGAGATGTTTCTAAAGTTTTGTCCTAAGGCTCTGGCAGCTAGAATATACTCTTGGTTTTTTAACTTCATGGTTTGTGCCCGAACGACACGAGCCATGGTCAACCAACCAGTAAATCCTAAAGCTAAGATAATAGAAGAAATCCCTGGGCGTAAGAAGAGTAACATCAACACTAGAATAACTAAGTTAGGAATCCCTGACATAATCTCTAAAATACGTTGCATAACGTTATCCACACGTCCTCCAAACCAACCGGAAACAATCCCATAAGTAACACCAATGGTTAAGTCAAATAGGGCTGCTGCAAAGGCAATTAGTAGAGATAAACGAGTTCCATAAAGAATACGAGATAAAAGGTCACGACCCAAACCATCTGTACCTAAATAGTAATAGGTACCTTCTGGAACTTTAGAAAGGGCATATTGGTCTTGCCCAGCACGGAATCCATTAAACCCGTCAATCGTCCATCCGGGAATTTTTGGCGGTAAGTTAGCAAAGGCTACATTTTGGGTAAATGGGTTATGTGGTGCCAAGACTGGTGCCAATATAGCAATAGTTATCATGATTAAAATAATCACTAATGACACAACAGCTCCCTTATTCTTTTTCAAACGTCTAAAGGAATCTTGTAAGAAACTGAGAGAAGGTGCGGCAATTTTTTCATTATCTTGCATTTCTTCTGTTTGGGCTGGCTCAAACAATGATGGGTCCAACCATTCAACGTCTGTTTTGCTCATTACCCCTCACCTCCTTGTTCCGTTACACGAATACGTGGGTCAATAATTCCATAAAGAATATCTACCACTAAAATAATCACTACCAACATGAAGGAGTAAAGCATAGTAACCCCCATAATCGTAGGATAGTCATTTGTAAAGATTGATTTGACAAACTGTTCACCGATACCTGGGATAGCATAGATATTTTCAATAACCATGGACCCAGTCATCAAACCAACTAACATTGGTCCCATAATAGTAATTAATGGGATAATGGCATTTCGAATCCCATGTTTAAAGGCTACTTCCCATCGGCTAAGTCCCTTAGCTCTGGCTAACTCAATGTAGTCACTACCTAAAACATCGACCATCTCAGTCCGAACGAATCTGGCCGAATCAGCAATTGGAGAAATGGATAAAGCTAGCGTTGGTAAAATAGATGAACGAAAACCTTGGTTCCAAAGCGCTATCGGTAAAATAGGGAAAATTACTCCAAATACCAACTGCAAAACAACCGCAAACACGAAACTAGGTACAGAACGCCCAATAATCGCCACAAAGGTTGCTAGGGTATCCACCCAAGTGTTTTGTTTCATAGCTGCCACAATTCCTAAAATGGTTCCTACTAGGGTACCAAAAACCATGGCTTGTATTCCTAATTGGAAGGATGGCCCAATTCGAGAAGCTAATAATTTGGCAACGGAAGAATTGTATTGAAAACTCATTCCCAAGTCCCCTCGTAATAAACCACCTAAGTAGATTAAATATTGCATGAAGACAGGTTTGTCCAATCCATACCGTGCATTCATAATTTGAAGTTGCGCTTCTGTTAATTTTTCTTCATTGGCATATGGCGACCCTGGCAATAATTTCATTAAAAAGAATGAAATACTTGCAATTAAGAATAAGGTGACCAACATGTAAAATACACGTTTACCAATATACTTCATGTAACTCTTCAAATGATTTCACCTCCACTATTCTATCAAACTGTAAAATTAGCTTGAACTTCTTTCAATTCTTAGTTACATTAGTAAAGACCCTAAAAGAAAGTTGGATACTAATGACTAATAAACTTAAAGAAGTTCTTCTAATAAGCAGTTCAACATGTATACTTGTATTACTTTATCACTTCTTGGCCTTTTCGTCACTCAACAAAACTCAGATTGCAGACACTTTATTTCTAGCGGCGCTCTTCTTTTTAATTCTAGGATTAATTCTTTTTGTTTTATCATCTGGTTTTTTTGACTTCTTCCACTACAGTAGTCTTTATCTGACCGCTTTGCTCAGAAAAAAAGAGCCTAAAACAAAAGCATTCAATCCTAATAAAGGATTATCAAGTGGTTTTGGAAAAAGATATCAAATCTTCCTATTCACTAGCCTTATCCTTGCAGGCATCTCAATAGCTTTGTCATTTCTATAAACAATTTTAGAACTCTACTTAGAAACAGACTGAGAACCGGTTTTGGGTTCCCAGTCTATTTTTTTGTTGTTTATAAAGAATTATTGTGCTGCTTTTGTGAGGTACTTGTAATCATAGTCAGGTCCAACAAGGTATACTGGTAAGGTTCCAATAGATTTGCTCATTAGAGCTGCACGAGCACGTTGGTAAAGCGGTGCGATGCCAGCTTCTTCCATCAAGATTTTTTCTGCTGCTAGTAAGTCAGCCCAACGTTTGTCTAAGTCTTTTGTTTCTTTACGAGCTGCTGCAATGAGAGCATCGTATTCTGCGTTAGAGAATTTACTATCGTTGTTACCGTTTGTAGTTTCAAACAACTCTAGATAGTTGATTGGGTCAGCAAAGTCTGCACTCCAACCTGATAATACCAAGTCAAAATCTTGCTCTTTAGATTTTTGCAAGCGAACTTTGAATGGGACATTTTCTAAGTTAATAGTTAAACCAGGAAGATTATCTTGAAGTTGTGCTTGGATAAATTCAGAAGAACGTTTAGCATTTTCTGAGTCATCTGATAAGAAACGTAAGGTTAAACCAGTAATTCCTAATTCTTTTAGCCCGGTTTCCCAATAGGTTTTTGCTTGAGCTGCATCAAATTTGAGTAAATCTCCATTTTCAGCTCGGAAGTCTTCTTTTGTTTTTGGATTAGCCGCTAAGTTTGCTGGCACTAAACCGTTAGCAACAAATGAACCGTTTTGTAAAACATTTTCAGTATACAAAGTCTTATCGATAGACATTGCCAAGGCTTTACGGATATTTTTGTTTTTAAGTGCTTCGATTGCTCGGTCAGAAACATTTTGACGGATAAAGAAGACTGCAGATGTTCCTTCAGTTACAAAATTTGGGTCTGCTTTACGTTGAACAACATATTCACCAGTCAAGACAACACGTTCAAGAGCACCAGTATCAAATAAGTTCAAACCGGTTGATACTTCTTTGACAACTTGAACATTGATTTCGTCTGCTTTAACAACATCTGCATCCCAGTAATCAGGGTTCTTAACGTAAGTCCAAGATAGACCTGTTCCATCCCACTTGGTTAATAAATAAGGACCGATATAAAGAAGGTGGTCACTATCAGAAGCGTATTTATCACCTTGTTCTTCTACGTAAGCTTTATTAAGTGGGTATAGTGGTGCCATAGCCAATAAACTTTCTAGATATGGAACACTGGTTTCAAGTTTTACTTCTAAAGTTTTATCATCAATCGCTTTTACGCCCAACTCACTTGGCTGTTTTTCGCCTTTAATGATGGCATCTGCGTTTTCAATAACTCCACCAATTAGATAGCTGTACTCAGCTGCGGTTGCTGGATCTACTAAACGTTGCCAAGCATAGACAAAGTCATTGGCTGTTAATGGATCTCCATTAGACCATTTTGTATCACGTAACTTGTATGTGACAGTCAAGCCATCTTCACTAACGGTTGGTTTTTCAGCTGCTAAGGCTACGTCATAGCCTTTTCCATCAGGTGCATTACGATACAATCCTTCTGCGGTTGACCCTAGTGCTTGGAATCCTTCTACGTCTGTTACTTTAGTAGAGTCCATCGTTGGAATTTCAGCCCCCGCTGGTAAATTGAAAACGACCTTCTCTCCTGCTGGGGTTGATTCTGTAGATGATGAAGAACTTTCCCCACCATTACCACATGCAACCAAGGCAACAACTGCTGACAGTGTCACTAATCCTACTTTAATCTTTTTCCAATCCATACTACCCCTCCTGTTTTATCAATTTCCTGCATTTCTTACTAATTCTATAGTGATAATCTTTTTTCATTATTCACTGAAGAACTAGAAAGTTGAGTTTTTAAGTTACCATCTCTTAAAAGTTAAGAATACGATAATTTATACTTAGAATGCTATCATGGAATTTTAAATAAATCAAACTAAATTCTCATTTTTATCATTAAAAATTTAAAAAACAGCATTATCTGACTTTTTTTAGACAAATTTAAGACTGTTTAAAGAGTTGAATAAGAGGTCATTCGAGTAAAACAAAAGAGTTTCCGAGAAATATATTCGAAATAACGGTGCAAAGCATAGCTGCCGCACAGTGGATGTTTCGGCTTCAGCCGATTACAGCCACGTAGACAGCTAAGCCAGTGAGACCTTGGCTCACGGCGGTGCCACCGTTTCAATTTCGGATATATTTCTCGGAAACTCTTTTGTTTTATTAAGTTAGAAGGTCTTTTGCCCTATCCTATTTAATGACTTGCTTCATTAGAATTTTGTTCAGTAGTTTCAAAATAGGTAACTAAATCCTTAATAACTGATGAAGACACAATCGTTTCTATTTGTTTTAAGGCATGATAAACACTGGTTTTATCAGAAGAACCATGTGCTTTGACAAGAGGTGCCTTTAGCCCAAAGAGTACAGCTCCACCAAACTGAGAATAATCTAAGGTATTTCTAAGTCCCTTAAAGGTATTCTTAAGCAGTAATGCTCCGATTTTTCCAGAAAGTCCTTGTGCTAAAATATTAGTTTTTAATAACTTTAAAAGTGTACCAGCTGTTCCCTCAATTGTTTTTAAGACAGCATTACCAGTAAATCCATCCGTTACAATTACGTCGCTAACACCATTTAATATATCACGAGCTTCGACATTACCTGTAAAATTTAGACTAGTATCCTCTTCTAATAAAGGATAGACAGCTTTCATCAGTTCGTTCCCTTTTGTCGCTTCAGTCCCGTTGTTCAAAAGGCCAACAGTTGGTTGGTCGATATGGAGAACATACTTGGCATAGTAAGAGCCTAAAATAGCAAACTGGTGAATATTTTTTGGTTTACAGTCAGCATTGGCACCGACATCCATCAAGATGAATTGGCGATTTTCTTGACCGATAACAGGTAAAATTGGCATTAACCCTGGGCGGTCAATCCCTTTAATCCTGCCAATAATCAAGAGCCCTGCTGTTAGAAGTCCACCTGTATTCCCCGCAGAAAATAAAGCATCAGCCTTCCCTTCTTTCACAGCTTTAGCTGCAACAACCATTGAGGCATCTTTCTTTTGTCTAATGGCTTTTACTGGTTCATCATCCGACTCAATCTTTTCCGATGTGTGAATGACCACTATATTATCTATGTCTTCTGTTAGGCATGCCTTGACTTTTTCTTGGTCTCCATAAAGTTGGAATTGTACTTGTGAATTTTCTTTAGCAGCTTGGATAACACCTTCTACAATGGCTTGTGGTGCATTATCTCCACCCATTGCATCTACAGCTATTTTAATCATTTCAAATCCTCCATTACACTTGTTTAATTGCTAGTCTGCTGATACTTGTGCGTGTGCTCCATAAAATCATGGAGCGGCAAATAATCAGGATTGCTCTCAAAATCTTCTTGTGCGACTAGGTATATGGCATCTTGATTGGCCATTTCTAGTATATCATAATCTCGAATAATATCGGCTACGGCAAACTCAGGTAAACCAGATTGCTTGGTTCCAAAAATATCTCCGGACCCTCTTAGCTCCAAATCTCTTTGGCTTAGATAAAAGCCATCTGTTGACTCAACCATGGTTTGCATGCGTAAGATACCATTTTCTGTTCTAGGTGATGCGATTAGAATACAGGTTGAAGCGTGAGCTCCCCGCCCTACTCGTCCTCTTAGCTGATGAAGTTGTGCTAACCCAAAGCGGTCAGCATCCAAGATAACCATAACGGTGGCATTAGGCACATCTACCCCTACTTCTATAACAGTTGTAGATACCAAGACTTGAATGTCGTTAGTTTTAAAAGCTTGCATCACGGCTTCTTTGTCGTCATTTTTCATACGTCCATGTAGGAGTCCAACTTGGATATTGTCCTTAAAGCGTTGACTAACCATGGCATAGACCTCTTGAGCATTTTGAACATCGAGATTTTCAGACTCCTCAATCAAAGGAGAGATGATATAGGCTTGTCGGCCTGATTTAACTTGATGTTTTACATAATCAAATACCTTATCCAGTTCTGACTCCTTGACCCATCTAGTCTTGATGGGGATTCGTCCCATAGGCGCTTGACTGATGATGGATGTATCCATCTCGCCAAATGTGGTAATGGCTAGTGTTCTTGGAATTGGTGTAGCCGTCATGTGTAGAACATTGATCCCTTGACCTTTTTCAACTAGTTTTCTGCGTTGATTGACCCCAAAACGGTGTTGTTCATCAATAACAGCTAACCCTAGTTGCTTAAAGATAACATCTTCTTGCAAGAGTGCATGTGTTCCAATGAGAATATCGATTTCTTGATTGGCTAACTGTTCCAGCAGTTGATTTCTAGCTTTTGTCGGCATGGCACCTGTTAATAGAGCAACTTCGACACCACTTTGTTCCATCATGCCAGAAATAGTTTGATAATGTTGCTGGGCTAGGAGCTCAGTCGGCACCATCAAGGCCCCTTGATAACCAGCCAGTGCTGTCGCCATAAGGGCTATGGTCGCCACCACCGTTTTCCCACTACCAACATCTCCTTGCAGCAGACGGTTCATTTCATAGGGGGCTAGTAGGTCATAACAAATCTCATTAACAACCTTTTTCTGCGAGTCAGTTAGCTCGAATGGTAGACTGCCAATATATTCCCTTAACCGTTGATTGTCATACTTAATAGATGGTGCGATTTTATTGGAACGCCTTTTTTTACGTAAGGTTTGCAAGCGAACTTGATACGTAAACAATTCCTGATAGATAATCTCCTGCCTAGCTTGATGGCTCAAGTCATGATTGGTGGGAAAATGCATTTGCTCAACGGCTTGCGGATGGCTTACTAAGTGTCGCTTGGTTCTTAAAAATTCAGGTATAGGATTAGGAATGAGTGACTTGTACCTATCAAGTGCTTGCTTAATCAAGGTCAAAAGTGTGGCTTGCTTGATGGATTTAGACACATGGTAGACCGCTTCAAAATTCTGCTCATCATTTAAGGAAGATGACCCTAATATCTTCATCCCTAAGAGTGCCTGACGTTTGGCATCCCATTTGCCGAAAAAGGCCATCTCATCTCCTAGAATAATCTTCTGCTTGAGATAAGCTTGATTAAAGAATGACACGGAAATAACTTGTTCTCCGCTTGCCAATCGAAAAGAAAGGCGGCTTTTTTTATAGCCATAATGGCTGACTAAAGGTTCTGTAACAACCGTTCCCTTAATCGAAACTTTCTCTTGGTCTTGAATTTCTGTTAAGTCTCTGACTTGGATGTCTTCATAGCGAAATGGAAAATGGGTCAAGAGTTGGTAGATATTTTGAATACCCAAGTCTTGTAAAGCTTGTAGACGTTTGGGACCAACGTGCTCCAAAACTGCAACATCATCCCAAATTGACAGGTTAGGTACCAACTCTTCTTTCACTTTAGCCAATCAAATTCCCTCCCTTCTCAAAAAAATAACCATAACCCTCAGCATTGGCACCAATAGACGATTGGGCATAGACTATAAGGGCTATGGTTCTTAATCTTTTATTCTGCAGAAAGTAAGTAAGCATAGACTGGTTGCTTACCATCGTGCAATTCAATATCAATATCTGGGTACTTCTCTTCTACCAAATCAACCAAGGTTTGAGCTTGATCTTCTTTGACATCCTCACCAAAGATAATGGTGATAATTTCAGTTTCGTCGGTAGCCATTTTACTGATAGTATCTAGGACAGTTTCTTGAAGGTCCGGTTTGCTAACAACAATCTTGCCAGAAACAATGCCCATGAAGTCATCTTTTTTAATGTCTACTCCGTCGATAGCTGTATCACGCACGGCGTTAGTAATCTGACCACTGGTAACCAAGCCCATTTCCTCAGACATGGCTTCTTGGTTTTCTTCTATCGTAGCATCTGCATTAAAAGCTAAAAGTGCGGTTAATCCTTCTGAAATGGTAGCACTAGCAACAACAGCTACTTGAGCATCTTCACAGACCTCAGCGGCTTGGTTTGCTGCCATGAAGATATTTTTGTTGTTTGGCAATACGATAACATGATCAGCATTGGTTTCTTTAATGGCAGCCAAAATGTCTTCTGTACTTGGGTTCATGGTTTGTCCACCATTGATAATGGTTGTAACCCCTAGACTCTTAAACAATTCATGAATTCCTTGACCTGCACAAACCGCTACAATACCATATTTTTCTCGTTTAGTAGGACTAGCTGCTGCAGCTACTTTAGCAGTGTAGTCGTTCTTTAAGACTTCTTCGTGCTGCATACGCATGTTGTCTACTTTGATTTTCATTAAAGACCCGAATTTTTGACCATAATCCAATACGTGTCCTGGGTATTCGGTATGCACGTGAACCTTAATAATTTCGTCATCGGCAACTACTAGTAGAGAATCACCTAATTCGTTTAGATAGTTACGGAATGTTTCATAATCGAATTCATCCGTAACTGTTTCTCCTTGACCTATAGCAACCATGATTTCCGTACAATAGCCAAATTCGATATTACCAGTAGAGACATGTTCTAAGTCAATTTGGTTGTCATAGTGAGCTAATGAAGACAAATCTGCAAATGAATCAGCTAGAGTAGAAGTTGGAACAGCTTCGCCTGTTAGGGCTTCGTAGAAACCTTCATAGATATAAACCAAGCCTTGACCGCCTGAGTCAACCACACCGACCTCTTTTAAAACAGGCAATAATTCTGGTGTGATGGCTAATGATTTTTGTGAACCACGCAAAACAGAACCCATCACTTCAATAATATCAGTTGATTTGTTGAGTTTACGCACACCACGTTTAGCAGATTCACGAGAAACGGTCAGGATAGTCCCTTCAACTGGCTTCATAACGGCATTATAAGCAGTTTCTACTCCTTTTGAAAAGGCATGGGCCAATTCAGTGCCATCGATTGTTTCCTTGCCCTCTACAGCTTTAGAAAAGCCACGGAATAATTGTGACAGGATAACTCCTGAATTTCCACGAGCACCCATTAATAAGCCCTTAGCTAAATCAGTAGCCAATTCACCTACAGTTTGTGCCTTTGAATTTGCAACTCGTTGTGCACCCGATTTGAATGACAGGCTCATATTCGTTCCGGTATCGCCATCTGGTACTGGGAAAACATTTAATGAGTTCACATATTCTGCGTGGTCACTAAGACGTTTTTCTCCGATTTCTACCATTGCACGAAAATCTTGTGCATCTATAAAACTTTTATTCGTTACCATTGATATCCTCCCTGAATGGACAAGCTTCTGGCTTATGCCCCTATAACTTTCACACCTTGAACATACACATTAACTGTATTGGCAGAAAAGCCCAGCATAGATTCAAGATTGTATTTGACTTGTTCTTGCACGTTACGACATATAGCAGAAATCTTTGTTCCATAACCTACTACAATGTAGACATCAACAGCAATTCCTTGGTTCTCTTGGCGCACAACGACGCCACGAGAAAAGTTTTCTCTTTTCAAAATATCATTTAAATTATCACGAATTTGATTACGACTAGCCATTCCTACGACTCCGTAATTATCTGTTGCGGCTCCACCAACTACAGTTGCGATAACTTCATTACTTAATTCAATCATTCCATTGTCAGTTTGAATTTTTACAGTCATTTAAAAGCCTCCTTAAAATTTCTCGTTTCGATGAAAGAGTTTTCTTGACTACCTCTTTTATATCCATTGTCTATCATAGCATATTCTAGCTTATTCACCTAGTTTTTTCAAACTTTCCAACAGATTTTTATAAATTATCTTGCATTCTATTAGTAACTGTGTTAAATTATTCAAGTATATGATTTGATATTAATAGGTTGAACTTAATTGATTTTTCTTTCAGCTCTATTCGTCATTTTCATGAAAAGGAGGAAAGAATTCATGGCTAAAGTATGTTATTTTACTGGTCGTCGTGCTGAAACAGGTAACGCTCGTTCTCACGCGATGAATGCTTCTCGTCGTACTTGGAAACCAAACTTACAAAAAGTACGCGTTTTAATCGACGGAAAACCTAAAAAAGTATGGGTGTCAACTCGTGCTCTAAAATCTGGGAAAATTGAACGTGTTTAATTGACCCACCCTAACCTCGGACTCTGTGTTCGAGGTTTTTTTGTTTTCGCATACTATATCCGACTCTCCAAGTCATCTACCAGAGAGCAGAGAGGCTGGGCAAAAAGGCCAAATGGGAACCAAATAAAATAGTTCCCCAAAAATCTATCAGAAATGGGAACGGTGGCACCGCCGTGAGCCAAGGTCTCACCGGCTTAGCTGTCTACGTGGCTGTATATCGACTAAAGCCGAAACATCCACTGTTCGTCAGCTATGCTTTAAACCATTATTTCTGATAGATTTTTGGGGAACTATTTTATGATTTAGAATGCTTTTATTTTATTACAGACTTTTTGACCAGCTCCTATTTTTGACATATGGGCTAGAGACTCAATTTATCAAATAAAAAAACTTACATACTGCTCCAACACTAATCCTTAGTTTGCGCCACCATCAGTAACCCCTCTTCAAAAGACACTTTCATAGTGGTCTGCCCTGCTTTGAATTCATTACTAATTAAGGCAATTGGATAGGCGTAATCTACTCTATTTAGAGGATATTTTACCCCCTCCAAGGTTAATGCTTTGATGGAACTATAGGAAATGAAAGACAAATAGTTTGCACCTTTCAGTTTATCAATTTCATAGGAAGCTGGGCTTAAAAATCGACAGTCATTCTTAGCATTCTCTATGATTAGATAAGGGATAAGGTCCTTAAAGGTTGGGTTCAATATCAACCAGACATTGGACAACTGATGGTCTATTCGTCCACCAAAAGCACCGATAAGATGTACCCTCTCCTTAGGATAATGTTTCATCACCCATTTCAATGCGGCTTCTGTATCAGTATCATCTTTTTCTGCTTGCAACTCAATCATTTGTTTGGCTAGTTGACGAATCATTTCTTTTTCGGATACATTAATGGAATCAAAGTCACCAATAGCCAGTTCAATCGGCAAAGAGGCATCAAGTAGTTGCAGGCAGCCACCATCGACTCCGATAAAGATTTGTTGGTTGCGATTCATTTGCGCATATTTGTTTTCAAGAATTTCTCTCAACTGGGGTTCTGGCCCACCAAGTACTACGAAAATATCCATTATCAAGCCCTTTTAATTGATTGGATAGCTTTTTCAATGTCGCTTGAATTATAAACATAGGATCCTGCCACAGCAACATCTACGCCAACCGCAGCACATTCAGCAGCAGTCTGTTCATTGATACCACCATCCACTTCAATCAGATAATGGTAGTCATGTTTTTCTCTCAAAGCAGCCAATTCTTTCATTTTTCCTAAAGTAGAAGGAATGAATTTTTGTCCGCCAAAACCTGGATTAACTGTCATAACCAATACCAAATCAACCATGTCTAAAACCGGTTCGATGGCTGAAACAGGTGTCCCTGGATTAATCACAACCCCTGCCTTGACACCCAACTCCTTGATTTGTTGGATTAGACGGTGAATGTGTTGTGTCGCTTCAACATGAACAGAAATGTAGTCCGCCCCTGCAGTTGCGAAAGCTTCTACCAAGTTTTCAGGGTCTTTGACCATCAAATGACAATCCAAGGGTAATTTAGTCACCGGTCTTAATGCACTAACGATATTGGCTCCCAAGGTTAAGTTTGGCACGAATTGGCCGTCCATAGCATCGATATGAATCCAATCTGCTCCTAGTGATTCCACTAATTTAACATCTCTTTCTAAATTGGCAAAGTCTGCGCTCAAAATTGATGGTGCTACTTTCATGTGTTTTCCTCCGCTCTTATGATTTTCTTTGGTATTTTGGTTTACGGTCAATAATCTCATCCATAAATTGACAGTAGTGATCATAGCGACTTTGATAAATCTTCCCCTCTACTAAAGCCGCTTTAACAGCACAATCAGGCTCGTGTCGGTGAGAACACTCCCTAAATTTACAATTAGGACTATACTTTCTAAACTCTGGGAATAGATAGGGCAAGTCTTCTTTTTCAATTTGGTCCAATTCAACCGAGCTAAACCCCGGCGTATCAGCAATTAAAGCCTGTTTAACTTGATGCAAAGCAACATGACGAGTTGTATGCTTCCCACGTCCCAAAGACTTGGAAATGGCAGCCGTCTCTAGATCTAAGCTGGGTAAGAGTTGATTTAAGAGTGTTGATTTTCCTACGCCAGATTGCCCCATAAATAGAACAACTTGATTGGCTAGGCTATCTATAAAGTCACTAGAGTCAACATCCCCTTCTTGGCTCAACCAGACGGGATAGCCAATGGATTGGTACATGGTTTGGTAGGCCTTTATTTGTGCCGTCTCCACTTCATTCAATAAATCCATTTTTGTAATATAAATAACGGGCTTAATATCTTTAGCTTCTAAATAAACTAGGAAACGATCGACTAAAAGAGTTGAAAACGAAGGTTCAAGAGCTGACATGACTAAAACGGCACTGTCGATATTGGCCATTGGTGGTCTGATTAATTCATTTTTTCGTTTCTCAATCTTAGTCAAGACGCCTTCTTGTAAGGTTTGACTTTCAAATTCAACGTAGTCGCCTACTAAAGGAGACTGCCCTCTCTTGCGAAAAATTCCTCTTGCTCGTGTCTGATAAACTTTATTGTCTGAAGCTATATAATAAAATCCACTCAAAGCTTTGATGATTTGTCCTTTTGACATAAGTCCCTCCTTTTGGTCAATTTATTCTTGTCAATAAAGTAAGGCTCTGAGAAAAATATTGGTAACTAATAACGTTAGTTTCTGAAATACAAAAAAATCTCCAACTCATCTGTTCGAAATAACAGTGAAAAGCATAGCTAACCTACAGTGGCTTTTCAACCACCTAGGCAGCTAATTCATAAGACCAAAGCTTACGAAGTTGCCACCGCTTTTATTTCTGATGGATGAGTTGGAGACTCAGATACAGGCAAAAAACTTTTTTCTAGCCCTACTCAATCAATAAACAGTAGCCTCCTCAATTGTCACACCATCTCGAACAATTTTGTATTTTCCAACCTTGTCTCCTTGTAGGGTGAAGGTCAAGTCAACTGTTGTGGTTTCTGTAATCTGCATGGTGCGATATGCTGAATTGAAAGTTGATTTAGAATCTTCTACATAAATTTCAATATTATTAGGTTTTGGTGCTGAGCTTACCTGAGATGAGCTTGAACTACTTGAGCCACTTGATGATGAGTGACTTGATGAATTAGATTCAGCTGCTAAATAAGGAATGGTCACCTCTCTTGTTTCAACTCTTTGGTTGATACCTGTTGATAAAACAACAGAGAAACTTCCGCCACGCTCAATAGTGGTTCCTGCAACTGGTGTTTGGCTAATGAGGTTGCCTGGTTCTACTGAACTAGAAGCTTCTTCAGTAAAATGAACCGTTAATCCATTATCCTTAGCATAATCTTGAATAGCACTTCTATTGTAACCAGATAAGTCTTTCAAGGTGATTGGTCCTAGGCCTTTGCTGACTGTCAACTTAATCGTTTGTTTAGCTGGGTCAACCGATTGTCCTGCTGCTATACTTTGAGAAATAATCTTACCACTAGTAATGGTTTGGCTAAACTCTTCAGCTTTTTCCACTGTAAAGCCTAAATCTCTTAATTGGTCACGAACCGCTTCATAATCCTTGTTGCTATAGTCCTCAAGTTTGACTAACTTAGTGCCAGTACTTATCTTCAAGCTCACCGTGGCTCCCTCTTTGACTTTAGCTCCAGCTTTTGGGTCTGTCTCAATAACTTTCCCTTTTTCAACGGTATCCGATTCAGTAAGAATGGAATCCCCAACAGTTAGTTTCACATCTTTTAACCGACTACTAGCGTCTGCTTCTATCAAAGTAGATACATCTGGTACTATTATCTCCTTAGGTGTGGTCATATATAAAGCCCCAACAATACCTACTAAAGCTAGCAGTAATAACAAAAGAATCCATGGCCATTTACGTTTTTTCTTAGGCTTAGGTTTTTCTTTTTTATTTTTAGGGGTAACTGGTGGTGGTTCTAAGTCACTCTCATCAATTTGAACGTAAGGGACATCTGTTACCTTAGGAACTTCTCGTTTAAGTGGTGGTCGTTTGCTAGTGATTGGTTGTAGAACTTTTGTCTCACCGGTAAAACTTTGTGGGATGAATTTTGCTTCTTGTAGCCTTTCAGGGTTTAAAGCTGTTGACAAATCCTCTTGCATCTCTTGACAGCTTGCATAGCGAACGAGTGGTTCTTTGGCAGTAGCTTTCAAGACGATATTTTCTAGACTTTGTGGAATAGTCGGCATAATCTTTGTCAGTTCAGGCAAAGGCTCTTGGAAATGTTTTAAAGCGATGGACACAGCAGATTCGCCATCAAACGGAACATGTCCCGTCAATAATTCAAAAAACACTACTCCAAGGGCATAAATATCCGAACGAATGGTTGCCATCCCCCCACGAGCTTGTTCTGGAGACAAATAATGTACTGAGCCCAATAAGGTGTTGGTCTGTGTCAAAGAAGTTTCTGATAAGGCAACAGCGATTCCAAAGTCGGTAATTTTAACGACACCATTTTGGTCAATCAAAATATTTTGCGGTTTAATATCCCGGTGAATAATGCGATTTCGATGGGCAATATCAATGGCCGACAGAATTTGCTGCATGATAACAACTGATTCTCTAGGCGAAATAGGCCCTTTTTGTTGAATGTATTCTTTTAAATCAGTGCCTTTGACATATTCCATAACAATATAATTGGAGCCATTTTCTTCTCCAACATCATAGACACCTACAATATTTGGGTGTGTTAGTTGCGTTGCAGATAAGGCTTCTCGTTGGAAACGTCTCATAGCATCCGTATTCTCATGAAAATCATATCGTAGAACTTTTACGGCAACATCGCGTTCAAGAATTAAATCACGTGCTAAATAGACAGTCGCCATCCCACCACTACCTAGTAAGGACAGGATTTTATAACGTTCTCCTAATTTTTTCCCTATTTCAATCATTGTTATTGTCCTCCTGACTAATTGGCAAGGCTATCTTAGCCAAGGCTATTGTGATATTATCTCTGCCGCCTGCCTGATTAGCAGCATTAATGGCTTCTTGAGCTTGTTGTTCTAGTCCTGAAACATTTGTAAGAATGGTTTGGATTTCTTCAATGGAGAGCATATTAGAAAGTCCATCTGAACATAATAGTACAATATCTTGGTCTTTTAAAGTCACTCGTAAGAAATCAATATTGACATCAAAAGATACCCCCACTGACCTTGTGACATAGTTGCGTTTTGGATGATTCTGAGCCTCATCAGGCGTAATTTCACCACTTTTTATGAGCTCATTGACTAAAGAATGGTCTTCGGTCAGTTGTTTCAAATGGTAAGCTCTATAAAGGTAGGCTCTACTATCACCTACATTAGCCACAAGAAGTTGATCTCCTATAATGACAGAAGCCACTAAGGTTGTGCCCATGCCATCCAAATCACGGAATGTTCTGGCTTTTTCATAGATACGGTCATTTTCTTGACGAATATGGTCCACTAACCAGAGATGGATATCTGAGAATTGCGTTAGTGATGATTTTTCCCAATCGGCACCTAGGTGAGAAACGGCCATTGAACTAGCCACATCACCAGCATTATGCCCACCAATCCCATCGCATACTATCAGCAAAGGTATTTGAGCTTGGTTATAAAAATATCCAACAGAATCTTCATTCAAGTTCCGACGAAGACCTTGATCACTATTCACTGCTATTTTCATCAATTCACCTCTATTTCAATCTATTGAGTTCCGACTAGTCACGTCGTTTTAAGCGACAAATGTAGAATCCATCCGTACCAAAATCTTGCGGTAATAACTGGATACTTCCATCTGCTTGAATACATTTTTCTAAATGCGGCCATTCAATGATTGGCTCTATTGTAAAGTCTGGATGAGCTTGTAGAAATCGTGAAACCGTTCTACTATTCTCTTCACTTGTTAGTGTACACGTTGAGTAGATTAGTCGTCCACCTTTTTTTACCAAATCAGCAAGAGAATTTAAAATTTCTACTTGAATGTCTTGTAGTTTAGTAATATCCTCAGCTTTCTTGCTATATTTTATATCTGGTTTTCTTCTCATCAAGCCTAACCCTGAGCAAGGAGCATCAACAAAGATTTTGTCAAAACTTTGTGGTTCGAATATTTCATAAGCTTTTCTAGCATCTAGCACCTGAGCTTGAATGTTTTGATTGACATGTAGTCGTTCAGCATTTTCCTCAATCAACTTTACTTTATGTTTGTGAATATCTAATGCTATTATTTTACCATTTTTTTCTTCTGAAATAAAACTAGCCATATGTGTTGTTTTCCCACCTGGCGCTGCACAGGCATCTAAAACTAGGTCTTGTGGTTCAATAGCACCTAAAGCAGCCACTAACATGGAAGATTCGTCTTGGATGGTGATTCTTCCTTGTTCAAACAATTTGGAAGTCACAACAGAACGGGACGCAATACGAATCCCTCTATCATAGACCTCACTTGGCCACGCCTTAAACCCTTCTGCTTCCAAATCAGCAATGACCTGTTCACGTGACTCACTCAGGTCTTGGATACGCGCTGCCATAAAGGGTGGGTTTAGCAAGGAACTTAAGATCGCTTCCGTTTTGTCCAAACCATAATCCTCTAAAAATCGATCTACCAACCAAACTGGCATACTATATTGAATGCTCAAACCTTGGTTGACTGGTTCGATTTCTTCAAGTTTTGGTCTTGGATTCCTTAAAAAGGCTCTAAGAATACCATTAACTAAGTTGCCTAACCCTTTATGACCTCTTTTCTTAGCAATTTCAACGGTTTCAAAGAGAACAGCATGATCCGGTATACGGTCCAGATAGATTAACTGGTAAAAAGCTGTTCTAAGAAGATTACGCACCCATGATTGAAGTTTGCCTTTAACATAGGGTTGCATATAATAATCCAAGGTTAATTTTCTTTGCAAGGTTCCATAAACTAATTCAGTCATGAGTCCACGGTCCAAATCGTCCAAGCCTAACTCTTTAACTCGACGATTAAATAAGATGGTCGAATAGGCCCCACCTTTGTCAATCTCTTCTACAATTTCCATTGCAGCTAAACGTACTTTATCCATTGTTGTCACTTACTTTCCGATTGGGGATGTCAAAAACAACCTTTTGTTGAAGTAGATTTTTAAAACCATTAGTAAATTCTTTGTCGGTTAAACGTCCCTTTCCAGCAGGTTGAATTTCTAAAATTTGTAGCAGTGACTGATTTCCACATACCACTAGCAGTCGATTATTAGCATCGAGATAAAAACTTCCTATCGGCAAATCACTCTTATTTCCTTGAGGTAAAGGTTTCACCTGCCAGAGTTTGTAACGAATACCCTCAAAAACAGTATGGGCGCTTGGCCAAGGTCTAAGTCCTCTTACAAAATAGTCCACTTCTTGGGCGCTTAAGCTCCAATCAATTTGTTCCTCTTCACGCTGAATATTGGGAGAGAAAGTAACTAAATTTGGATCTTGAGCGATTGGCTGTAATTGACCAGCAAATAACCTAGGCAGAGTTTCTTTTAAGAGATCACGACCAACCACGCTTAACTTATCAAACATGCTGGCAACATCATCATCCTCCTCAATAGGAATAGCTTTTTGCGATAATATATCGCCTGCATCCATCTTAGCTATCATTCTCATAATGGTAACCCCTGTTTCTTTATCCCCATTCATGATGGCATAATGAATTGGTGCCCCACCACGGTATTTAGGCAATAAGGATGCATGGACATTCACAGCACCATATTTAGGGAATTCTAAAAATTTGGTCGGTAAAAATTGACCATAAGCAGCCGTCACAATCAGGTCTGCGTCTAAGGCCATTAATTCTTCTAATTCCTTTGACCCGGATAACTTTTCTGGTTGATAAACAGGAATATCATAATCCAGTGCTAGAACTTTAACTGGGCTCGGTGTCAAAACTTTTTTTCTACCAACAGGTTTATCGGGTTGGGTCACAACAGCTAACACTTGATAACCACTATCAACAAGCATGCTTAAAATGGCTGTAGAAAATTGTGGTGTCCCCATAAAAATGATTTTTTTCATTCAGTAGATTCCTTTCCATTATCATCTCTTATACATTTGAATCAATTACAAGAATTGCATTGGCTCGACATCAATTTGAATAGATAATTTTTTGGCATTTTGTCGACTAGCATCATGCATCAACTCGTTCAATAGGAGTGATAAAGCTGGTTCTTTTTTATATTTAATGAGTATTTGAAAGTAGTAACGCTTATTAACTCGTGCAATTGATTTGGCGGTTGGGCCTAGGACGACTGTGGTTTTTGATAAGCGCTCTGTTAAAAATTTACGAATTTCCACTGCTTTTTTCATTGCAAGAGCTTCCGTTTCACTGCTGACCGTTACCATGGTAGTAAAGAAATATGGTGGGTAGTTTCCCATGTGACGAATGCTCATTTCTTTACGGAAAAAGCCTTCATAGTCGTGATTTTTGGAATATTCAATGGCATAGTGGTCTGGATTAAAGGACTGGATAATGACCTGTCCCGGTAAATCAGCACGACCTGCTCGTCCAGCAACCTGAGTTAAGAGTTGAAAGGTTCGCTCGAAAGAACGAAAATCTGGTAAATTCAATGATGTGTCTGCATTGATAACCCCAACTAAGGTTACTTTCGGGAAATCCAAACCCTTAGCAATCATCTGAGTACCTAGTAAAATATCAGCTTCATGGTTGCCAAATTCTTTCAAGAGCTTTTCATGCTGACCTTTTTTTCTAGTTGTATCCACATCCATACGAATAATTCTAGCAGTAGGAAATAAATCTTGTAGCTCTTCCTCCACCTTTTGTGTACCTGTTCCATAATAGCGAATTTTCTCACTCAAACATTTGGGACAGCGATTAGGAATAGCTTCTTCATGACCACAATAATGGCATTTCATTGATTTTGTATCCATATGCATGGTCAAAGAAATATCACAGTTAGGGCATTGAACCACATGCCCGCAGTCCCGGCACAAGACAAAGGAAGAATAGCCTCTTCGATTAAGCAGCAGAACAGTCTGTTCCTTGCGCTCTAAGCGTTGGGCAATTGCTTCCTTTAAAGCACCAGAGAAATTCCCACGATTCGTCTGGAACTCCTGTCTCATATCCACAATTTGAATCTGTGGTAAGTTTTGTTGTTTAGCACGTTTGTTTAATTTGAGCAGTTTATAAACATTTTTTTGTGCTCTAGCTCTAGAATCTAAGGAAGGTGTTGCACTCCCCAAAATCACTGAGCAATCATGGTATTTGGCTCGCCACAGCGCTATATCTCTAGCATGGTAGCGTGGAGATTCATCCTGCTTATAAGTCGTCTCATGCTCTTCATCCAGAATAATAATGCCAATATTTTTCAAAGGAGCAAAAATAGATGAGCGAGCCCCCACCACAATATCAGCTTGCCCTTGATGAATTTTGCGCCACTCATCGTATTTCTCTCCAGCACTCAAGCCACTATGCAAAATGGCTACCCGATCGCCGAAACGTGATTTAAAACGATGAACCATCTGAGGCGTTAGAGCAATTTCAGGGACCAACATAATAGCAGACTTGCCTTCATGGATAGCTTTAGCAATCCATTGCAAATAAAGCTCTGTCTTCCCACTACCAGTCACCCCTTCTAACAAATAGGTTCTGGACCCCTTATCCCAATTAGCAACCACCTCTTGAAAAGCCAATTCCTGTTCATCATTCAAGGCTAAGTGCTGACTAGGTTCCACAAAACGATTGGCAAATGGGTCACGATTGACTTGACGTTCCTCCTCACCGATCCAATCTTTTTTTATAGCTGTGGAAATATCTGAGGACGTGAGAGCAAACTTCTCTATAAAGTCCGTTTTCTTAACAGTTTGGTTAATCTTTAAAAGAGCATGCAAGACAGCTTTTTGCCGTACTGAACGACTAGGCAAGTCTTCTATTATTTCAATGATTTCTTCCTTTGATAACTGTGGTAGCAACCATTTCTCTTTTTTAACCCGGACTTTATCACCAACAATTGTTCTTACAGCAATTTTCCCTTCCACCTTAAGACGGAGCAATTTTGCTAAAAGAGTATCTGACGTCTTGGAATCCACGGTAATATAAGCTTGACCAGCAAAAAGTTTTTGCTCCTCAGCTGGTAGCAAAGCACCATTTACCGGATAAAAGCGTTTCTCGTAGGTGGTCTTTAACATCGGTGGCAGCATAGTTTGGTAACAGTTGATCTGGAAGGCGAACACTTCTTGCGACATGTAATTGCCTAGTGCCACCAATTCTTTGGTCAAGACTGGCTCCAAATCCATGGGGCGATAAAACTCCAGTATTTCCCCTTGATAGTCAGATTCCTCGGTCAAGTCAACAATATAACCTTGAATCGTTCTAGGTCCAAATGGTGCTTCAACACGCATACCAATCTCTACCACGTCCTTAAAGTCTTCGGGAACACGGTAGAGAAATGGTCGATTTACTGGATTTGCTGATACATCTACAATCACTTTTGCATACATAGACTCACCTTCTTTAAAAACTGACGAAAAACACGAACAAACCACAGGCACCAAGTACCCAATTATCCAGCCATGAAAATGGCTACTTCTCATTACAAGCAGGTAGGGATAAGGTTTTGTTCGTGTTTACAAATATTATGGCTAATTATTGATCTTTCTTAGACTTCTACAGGCACACTATCGTCTCTAATCCACAAATCGCCCGCCACTACTTCTTCTAGAGCACGGCCAACATTCTTATATGATTTGTAAGATTCTAACATAGTTGGTGCATGGTGGTGTAATTCATGGGCTCTCTTGCTGGATAAGATAACCAATGAATATTTTGAATCAATTTCTACTAATAATTTATCTATTGAAGGATATAACATCATGATGGTTTGCCTCTTTCTATTTTTGGATTAATCAAGCATTGCTTCTAGTTCTTCTTCTATCTCCTCTATTGTATCGATAGAACGTTGAACACGCAAATGTTCTGATGCAATAATGCACTCTATTTTAGCAACCGCTAAATCAACTTGGTCATTTCTAACAGCATAATCATAGTGCTTCATTAAATTCAATTCTTCTCTTGCTTTTTTCATCCGTTGTTGGATAACATCATCTGAATCAGTCCCACGATTAACAATACGGGATTGCAATACGGACAAATCAGGTGGTGTTAAGAAAATATACACACCCTCAGGCATCTTTTCTCTAACTTGAATAGCCCCTTGGACTTCTATCTCTAAGAAAACATCTTTACCTTCTGCTAATGTTTTTTCAACATAGTCAATTGGAGTTCCATAATAGTTACCAACGTATTCTGCATATTCTAATAATTGTCCTTGCTCGATCATCTTTTCGAATTCTTCACGTGTTTTAAAAAAATAATCCTTGCCATCTACCTCACCCGGTCTTGCGGCTCTGGTCGTAGCAGAAACAGAATAGACAAACTTTTGATCTGTTTTATTAAAGATTGCCGCTCGGACCGTTCCCTTTCCAACACCAGATGGACCTGATAGAACAATTAATAAGCCTCTTCTTTTCATTTTTAATAGAATCTCCAATCTCTTCAATTACATCTAAAGATTATAGTATCATAAATTACGTAATGAAAACAGTAGTAAGTATAGAAAACCTTCAATGGCGGTTTCATTTTAAGAGCTAAACAAGAAGCCTAAAACCATATGATTGTTTCTATGCACTAAAGACTTGCCAAGAAAGGTATCAAAAATATAAACGGTGCCACCGAAATAATTCCAAAGAAAATATTCCGAGAACCTTAGGACTTCAAAAGGTTCTCGGAATATTTTTAGTTGCTTGTTTAAGCTAGTTTTTAATAAAACACATTTGGCTTACCCTTGCCCCATATCCTTGACTTTCATAATTCTCGTAATACTTGCTCTTTCATTCTCTTCTAGCTTCATCTCAATATAGTAAATGGTCTCTTCTAGTTGAGGAATCATGCGGTATTCAAGGGCATTAACCCGTCGTCTAGTTTTTTCGATTTCATCTGCCATTAGTTGACAAGTTTTTTCGATTTCTGTTAATGCCAATAAGTCGGGCAGAACTTGCGAGATTTGATTGATAGAATCATCGATTTCACTGTTGGAATTTAAGTAACCATATTTAAAGTCAGATTCTTTGCTTTGTTCTTGGACTGTAAAATTCATTTCTGGAACAAAAACACTCATAATGTTCTTTTCTCTTACTTCTAAGCTAACGTTTTGAGGTGGGATAGCAACTAATTCTTCAATAAAGGCTTCATTCAAAGAGGCTTTTGCCAATACGAAACTTTGCATGCCAAGAATTAGTCGTTCTTCAACATTGGTACGTAGCTCATTGTTTTTACGGATTAGATCGATAAACTGTCTCATCAATTCATCTTGCTTGTCTTTCAACAACTTGTGACCTCTTTTAGCAACTGTTAATCGTTGCTTTAGGGCTCTTAACTCCATTCGTGTTGGCTTTACATTCAAGCGTACCATGAAGATCACTCTCCTTTTGGTAAGAATTCATCGAGCATGTCATCCTTAATACGTTTCAATTCGGTTCTTGGTAGAATAGACAGCAATTCCCATCCTAAGTCAAGTGTTTCTTCAATCGTTCTATTGGTATTAAAGCCTTGATTGATGTATTCATTTTCAAATCGTTCGGTAAATTCTACATAGAGTTTGTCTGTTTTGGATAGAGCAGATTCACCTAGGATTACAGCTAATTCTTTGGCTTGCTTACCAGTCGCATAGGCAGCAAATAATTGGTTCATAGTTGCTGCATGGTCTTTACGTGTTTTGCCCTCACCTGACCCCTTATCTTTTAGACGAGACAAGGATGGCAAAACGTTGATTGGAGGTTTGATTCCTGAATTATCTAGGTTTCGATCTAAAATAATTTGCCCTTCAGTAATGTAACCAGTCAAATCTGGAATTGGATGAGTGATATCATCTTCTGGCATAGATAAGATTGGTATTTGTGTTACTGAACCCTTATGGCCAATTAATCGTCCAGCACGCTCATACAAGGTGGATAAATTGGTATAGAGGTAACCTGGATAGCCACGGCGTCCCGGAACCTCACGGCGAGCAGCTGACACCTCACGTAAGGCTTCACAGTAGTTGGTCATATCTGTCATGATAACCAAGACATGCATATCTTTTTCATAAGCTAGATATTCAGCAGTGGTTAAAGCAATTTTTGGCGTGGCGATCCGTTCAATGGCAGGGTCATTTGCCAAGTTGATAAACATTACAGAACGGTCGATAGCTCCTGTTTTACGGAAATCTTCCATAAAGTATTCTGCTTCATCAAAGGTAATCCCCATAGCAGCAAAGACTACGGCAAATTTTTCGTCACTATTCAATACGGTTGCTTGACGAGCGATTTGAGCTGCTAATTCTTTATGAGGTAACCCAGATCCAGAGAAGACAGGAAGCTTTTGTCCGCGAACCAAGGTGTTTAAATGGTCGATGGCTGAAATACCCGTTTGGATAAACTCATCGGGATAATCTCTAGAGACAGGGTTGATGGCTTGACCATTCACATCTAAAGAGGCTTCAGGAATGATGTCTGGTCCATCATCAATAGCATTTCCCATACCATCAAAAATTCTTCCGACCATATCCTCTGACACATTGACCGATAAAGGACGACCACGAAAACGAACTTTAGAATCTCTCAAGTTAATACCACTTGGGCCTTCAAAAATCTGAACCATAGCCTTATCGTTTTCAACTTCTAGAACTTGACCGTGGCGAATTTCACCATCTTGCATTTGGATTTCAACCAACTCATCAAATTTTACACCTTCGACGCCTTCAACAATCATCAGTGGTCCTACTACTTCGCTAATTGTACGATATTCTTTAAGCATTTTCAGACATTCCTCCTTCCTTGACAGTCTCTAAGATAGCTTCTTTCACATTTTCTTTAATATGACCAATCTGCGCAATATTATCTTCTGAAATATATTTAGAACGTGCGATTTGGTCACGTACTTCTTCCGTTCCATCCATAATTTCATTGTAATAAGCGCCTAGTTTCATGGCTTTACGAGCTTCTTCTTCAAAGCTCAGGATAAGATCCAACATACGGTATTGCTTCTCACGTGAGGTAAAGGTATCTACATCATCAAAAGCATTTTGCTGTAAGTAGTCTTCACGTAAAGATTTTGCGATAGTCATGGTTAAACGGTCTTTTTCAGATAGAGATTCTAGACCAACTAAACGAACGATCTCTTCTAAACTAGCTTCTTCTTGTAGAATATTCATGGCGTGTTGTACCATATTAGACCAATTTTCATGGATATGTTGATCCAAATATTGCCCAACTTCCGTGTTGTATAAAGAATAAGAAGTTAACCAGTTCATTGATGGAAAATGACGACGTTGTGCCAGAGCAGCATCTAGTGCCCAGAAAACTTTAACCACTCGTAACGTATTTTGGGTTACTGGTTCTGATGTATCTCCCCCTGGAGGTGATACAGCTCCAATAGCCGTAATAGTTCCTTCACGCTCTTCACTACCCAAGGTTACCACACGTCCAGCACGTTCATAATACTCGGCGATACGACTACCTAGATAGGCTGGATAACCTTCGTCACCTGGCATCTCTTCCAATCGTCCAGACATCTCTCTTAAAGCTTCTGCCCATCTAGAGGTTGAATCAGCCATAATAGCGACAGAATAGCCCATATCTCTAAAATACTCAGCAATAGTGATACCTGTATAGATAGAGGCTTCACGGGCCGCTACAGGCATATTAGAGGTGTTGGCAATCAATACAGTACGGTTCATGATGGATTGCCCCGTATTTGGGTCAATCAACTCAGGAAACTCATTCAAAACATCCGTCATTTCATTACCACGTTCACCACATCCAACGTAAACGACAATATCAACATCAGCCCATTTTGCAATTTGGTGTTGCACAACTGTCTTACCAGCTCCAAATGGCCCTGGAACAGCAGCAGCTCCCCCTTTAGTAACTGGGAAAAAGGTATCAATAACCCGTTGACCAGTTAACATCGGAACAGTCGTATTCTTTTTCGTTTTAAATGGACGGCCCCTACGGACTGGCCAGCGTTGAATCAGGTCAAACTCTCTTACACCTTTATCGGTCTCAATCTTATACACGATATCAGCAATTCTGTAACGTCCACTTTCAATCGCAACAATCTTACCTGAGACACCATAAGGTACCATAATACGGTGTTCAATAACTGGAGTTTCTTGGACAGTTCCAACAATATCTCCTGCTTGAACAGTATCTCCAACTTTAGCTGTTGCTACAAAATCCCATTCTTTCTCACGGTCTAACGGTGGAACACTAGTCCCTCTGACAAGAAAATCACTTTTAGAAACGTCTCTAAAGGTGTTCAAAGGACGTTGAATCCCATCAAACATTTGTGAAATGATACCCGGTGCTAATTCGACAGATAAGGCAAGTCCTGTTGTCGTTACCGGTTCATTTGGGCCAAGCCCAGAGGTTTCTTCATATACTTGGATTGAAGCAAGGTCTTTTCTCATTTCAATAATCTCACCAATCAATCCAAGATTCCCAACTTTACAGATATCTTGAATATTTGCGTCTTCCATTCCCTTTGCAGTAACAAGTGGTCCAGAAACTTTGACGATTTGTCCGCTTTTCAATAGGCTACCTCCTTGATAATTGAATTTTCTATTTGACACTAAGGTCATAATAGAAATTTGTTACAGAATATTTTGGCCAACTGCTTTTTCCACATTCTCTTGAATTCTAGCTTTACCAATATTCAAGGTGCCTAAATGGTTTGGAATAAGAATAACAGCTGGTGAAATTTCTGCATCATAACGCTTGATAGTATCCGGAATTTCTTTAGCAATAGCCTCAGTTAAATAAATAATTCCATAAGATTGACTGGCTAGCCCATCAATAATTGTTCTTGCTTGTGCCGGATCACTAGTAGGAAAGACATCAAAACCCAATAATTTAAAAGGAAGTACGGAATCTTTGTCTCCAACTACTGCTATGTTATGAGCCATAAATAGGTCGCATCCTTTCTCTTATTTGTTGTTCTGAAAAACCATTATCTTTTCCAACTAATAGTAAGCGTAAGTTTTTAACTTCCATTTCCTTTGCATGAATATACGCTAAAGAAGGAAATGGTCCAAAAGGTTCAAAGGTCGCATCTTTTAAGAGATTATAAATGGTGCGGTCTTTTAACAATTCCAATTGGATAATTTCAATATCCATGGTGTCATGATTGAGAATTTCTGCCAACTCATCTTTGATGGATAAAGCTTCAAACAGTTCTAACACTTGTGACCAGTTCTCATTTTGACTGGTATCAATCATTTTTGTTTTTGAGGCTGTACCAGCACTTGAGAGCACTGTTTGCATAAATGAACGCGATTGTTTTTGCTTAATCCCTCGAATCAGAGTAGCTATATTTTCTAAATCAATGGTACAGGTAATAATCTGATGAACGATTGGATTGTCCAAAAGCTTATCCAAGTATTTTAAGTGCCTAAAATAATAGGTATCCATGATAATATCAGCCGTTTCGAAACGTTTAAAGTTTTCAAATTCTTCAAAAGCCTCGCTAACAGCTTTAACCATGACTTGAGGTAAATTATCATTCTTGGCACTTTCTACTAAAGCTCTTAAGGTATCTAGTGGATAAGCTCCAATATCAATCAATAGGGAATCAAAATCTTTTCCTGAGAATTTTTCTTTTAAAAGAACTTTTAGATTGTGATAGGTATAAAGGGTTGAAAAAACTTCCAAAAGCCCTTTTGTTGGAACTATCTCAATTAATTCTTGGTGGGCATCTTGAAGTCCTTTCATTAAAAAGGATTCAAAGTCTTTTGACTGTAGTACTTCTTCAGCATTAAAGTCATAAGCTGATTTTGATAATAAGTCTAGGGCACTAGCCAGTGAAGGTGCTTTAAGCATAGCTTCAAAGTCATCTCTTTTTAATAGCTGTCCTTCCATGATTCGAACAGTGGTATTTACTCCAGAATAAGCTAAATCATTCATTGACTCACTCCTTCCTATTGTTCAAATGCTAGTTTAGCTAGAGTTGGTGAAAAATCATTTTTCAAGTCTTCCACTAATTCATCAAAAAAGTAATTATAGTCAATCCCATCTTTCTTTACGATAAAGCCGGCTTTTTTAGCAACCGGTTCCTGTTCAATAACCATAGAAGGATAGTTTTGAGCAAGCTTACTTTTTTGGCTGTCATTTAATTTGTCTATACTTTCTTGCCCAAATTGCAAATGGAATTGCCCTTCAATCTTTAGGTTGTTCAAGACACCTTCGATATATTGAAGAAAGGTTTCTCCACTCCATGACGACAAAATAGTGATGGCTTCTGAATAGACTTGATTTAGTAGATTTCTTTTGACTTGCAGAACATCCTTATTACTCTTATTGAGGATAGCTTGTTCCTGTCTTTCTAATTGACTCTTAGCTGCTTTCTTTAAAGAAATCTTACTAGCCATTTCTTGTTCAGAAAAGCGTGCATTTGCATGACTTAAACGCTCTTCTTCTACTTTAGTGGCAACAGCTAATTTTTGTGAAAATTCATCATGAATTTCTTGTAAAATTCTTTCTTTAAGTTGCTCTAAATCTTTCAAGCGTTTCAACTCCTATCCCATACGTAAGATGATTAATATTGAAACCAATAACCCCAAGATGGCATAAGTTTCTACCATTGCAGAAAAGATAATTCCTTTTGTAGCCTCTTCAGGTTTTTTAGCTAAAATTTGAATACCAGCAGCAGCTACTTTTCCTTGAGAGATGGCAGAGAATAAACCAGTAAAAGCAACAGGTAATGACGCCATTAATAAATACAAACCATTTTGCAAACTTAAATCAGCTGTCATTCTACCCATGATGAAGAAGGCAATGATAAATCCGTAAATCCCTTGCGTACCAGGTAGTAGTTGTAGAATTAAGGCTTGAGCAAATTTTTCTGGTTGTTCCTTAATTAGAGCTGCAGCTGCTTCACCAGCAATCCCAACCCCTCTAGAAGAACCGATACCTCCAAAGATAATTGCAATTCCCATTCCTAAAGCAGCGAACATTACTCCACCGCCATTTTCACTTAAAAACGTTAACCAGTTTGTCATCTTATTTTTCCTCCATTTTTTCTGTTTTATTTGCATTAATATAAATATATTTTTCGTAGGTCTTAAAAGGATTAAAGGCACGTCCGCCACCTTCGTAGAATTTACCGAAGAATTCGACAAACTGAAGTCTCATACCATGTACATAGGCCCCTAAGAAAGATAAGAAGATATTCAAAGCGTGTAGAGCGATGAATAATAGAAGACCAACAGTAAACCTAGCAATCGGCGGTAAGAATCCGACTAGCAAGTTAAAGGCTGATGCAATACTTCCTCCAGAAACTGCTAGTGCCATCAAACGTGTATAACTGACCATATCCCCAACATAACCACTGACACCATAAAGATTGTACAAACCTGATGCCAAACCTGCCGCCTTATTCTTAGAGGCAAAGACAGAAACGAGCACAATCACAACAGCCGCCACAATAGCTAACCACATACCCACTTGTGCAAGAAGTGGTTGGTGAATCACCATTGAACCTAGTACATAAGAGATACCACCAATAAAAATCAGTAACCAGCCGATATGGTTGAGATAGGCATTGACATAATCTTTTTTCTTCACATTGGTATAAGCTCCCAGCGCCAGACTAAGCATAATCTGAATGACCCCGAATATGATTGACATAAGCATTAAGGTCGTCATATCTGTTGATAAGGACAAAATCCTAAATGGCAGATCAAAACCAAGGAATGAACCAAAAACCAAGCCCCAGATAATAGTTGGATACGATAGGGCATGGAAAAATTGTATATTTTTCTTAAAGCCCTTGTCCAAGTGCAAGAAACGCAACATAGCATAAGTTCCTAGCCACAAAAGAATTCCATAGCCAACGTCTGCTGCCATAAGCCCAAAAAAGGTCATATAAAATGGCATCATAAACGGTGTCGGATCCAATTCACCATACTTAGGTAACCCATACATGCCGACCAGAGATTCAAATGGTGCCACAAATTTGTGGTTTTCCAGAGAAATTGGAACCTTATCGAACTCTTCTTGGTCAATTTCTTGCTCAAAAAAGGCATATTCAGCTGAAGGAATACGATTGCTAAGTTGGTTTCTGACCTGTTCAACATCTTTTTCCTTTAGCCAACCTTCCATAATAAACAAATGGTTAGTCGTTAAAAATAGTTCTTTACTTCTTTCTTTTTCCAATTCATTATAAGCAACTTCACTAGCTAGCTGTAATTGATAAGCTGTATCTTGGTCCTTAGCGATCTCTTTTTTCACATCACTCAACTCAAGAGCTAATGATTTTTGACGGTCTAAAACTGACCTCAGTTCAACTTTAGGGGATTGTTTAAAGGGATAACGGAAACGCGTAAAGTGAGCTTGTATAAGGTCTTCCTTAATTAGTTCTCTATCTTTACGAGAATAGGTCAAAAGAACCCCCACTTCATCCCGAGTATGAAAAATTTCATTAACGAATATTAATTCGCTATTGTCTAGCACCTTACGATACTGATTGTCCACGGTTTGAGGAATAGTCCCCAAGATGGTTTTAGTGTATTGTTGGTGCGCCAACTCGTTAGGGTGGAAATAAAGACCTTCCCATTTTCTAAGCAGCTCTTCCTTGTCCAACAAATCTTTGCGTTCATTTTCAAGGTCAGTTGTTCGTTTTTGGTAATCTTTTACCAATTGTAATTTTTCATCAATGGTAAAATCTGCTACTTTTGAGGAGAGTTCATCTAAACGATACTCTTCTCGAGGGTTTTTATATTTTTGAATAAACGATACTTGTGGTTGATTCCTTTTTAAGAAGGATAGTGAGTCTTCCAATAAGGTATGAAAATCCTCCTTTTCTTTGATCAGATCTTGCCTTTCATCACTAGAAGAAAGAAAAATCGTTTCATCCATGTCTTCCTCAATAGGAGATTCAATAAATTCTAAATTTTGCAATTCTTGAATAGCATTTAGCAATTCATCCTTCAATTGATTAGGGGCCACAAGCATGACTTTTTTCATTTTAGCTATTGCCATATCGCTTTAAGACCTCCTTAATTGTTTCTTGAATCAATTCTTCTTTTCTTTGAGAAAAACCATCACTTAACTGATTGATTAAGTCTTGGGCCTCTTGGGAAGTCTTCTGTAAAAATTGATCATTTTTTTCTTGATTCTTTTTATCTAGCTCATTTTTATATTCCGCTAAGGATTGCTCCATATTGCTCTCAGCATCTTTAATCTTATTGCTAGTTTCCGTTTCAATATCTTTTATCTTCTTTTGATAGTCTTGTTGAATGTCAAGAGCAACCTGTTCAATATCTTGGACAGACTCTAAAATTTTTGTAGTCATCTTTCCACCTCCAATCAAGAAAACATCTTGAATACCATAGGACTTACTCTAACCATTATAGACTTATTTTTTCAAGGTATCAAATCTCTTTATCCCTACTAGGGCAATAAGTTTGAATACTAGCTCTTATAAATTGAAAACTTATATATAGGAAGAAAAGAGATTATGGACTAAAAAATATTTTTTTATTTTTTTGATTTTTCCTCTTGCATTATAGAACAATTGTTCGTATAATAAGAATACAAACAAACGTTCGAGGAGGAACTAACCATGGAATTACGCAAACATCCACTAACATCAATCTTTCAACCTTTTATCCAATCTTTACAGTCTAGCAATGATGAATTTTATAGTTTTGATGAAACTGAAACTCGTATTGCTTACTTCATGCCCTTGGTTGACCTTGTTGAAACTATCCACCAAGCCTATTATTTTAAGAAAGCTATTTGCTTAGAATTCGAACAAAAAGATGAGGATGGTTTTGTCTATAAAGTTGTTGCTAACGGAACCATTCAAACCCCTATCTTAGAAAATAATCGTGTTGCCTTTACAGACCAGTCCAACATCACTCACCTTTTAAGCCTAGAACAATTACTAACTGCTAAAATCTAGTTCAAAATTCGCCATTTATTAAACAAAGTGTATACATAAAAACCACTTAAATCAAATAATGTTGATTTAAGTGGTTTTTAGTTTGCATTAGTAGTAAGTGTTCCAGTCTAAAGAATTGGAGAAAATAATCTTGAGAATGTCTGTTTGAATTTGAGCCATGATGATTGTTTCTCGAAATAAGATTTAGTTGCTTCGGTACAATCCTTAATATCTTCCATAAAAGTAGCTTCCATTTTTTTGGCAAACTCAGCATCGTAGATAAAAGCATTGACTTCAAAATTCAGTTTAAAGCTACGAACATCAAAGTTAGATGTCCCCACCGTTGCGGCTTGGCTATCAACGACCATGGTTTTAGCATGCAAAAAGCCATTCTGATAGATATAGACTTTGACACCTGATTCAATAATTGTTTTTGAATAAAATTCCGTAGCTCTATAGACAAATGGGTGATCCGGCTTTGATGGAATCATAATTCGCACATCAACACCAGATAAAGCAGCGATAGACAAGGCTTCTAGCACACTCTCGTCAGGAATAAAATAAGGAGATTGAATATAGATAGACTCCTTAGCCATAGAAATCATCTTAATAAAGCCCATTTTAATTTTTTGAAAATCACTGTCTGGTCCATTTGACACAATTTGCATTGAGCTAGGACCTAAAGATTTTGAAATCGGAAAATAACTTTCTGAATATTCTCTGCCGTGTGTTTCAGAAACAACTGCATTCCAATCGATAAAGAAACGAGATTGTAAGGTTAATACCGCATTTCCTTGAATCCTTAAATGTGAATCTCTCCAGTAGCCCATTTTTGAGATACCTAGATACTCATTACCAATATTGAAGCCACCAACATATCCAATGACACCATCGATGACTACAATCTTTCTATGGTTACGGTAGTTGATTCGAAAGTTAATAAAGGCAAATGATTGTGAGAAGAAGGAGACTGCTTTTCCACCAGCTTCTTCTAGTTTCTTCCAAAATTTTCTAGATGTTGTTCTCGAACCCATGGCATCATAGATAACCAGAACCTCAATACCTTGACTTGCTTTTTCAATCAGAGCGTCCATAACTCGTCGACCTAAGTCATCATCTTTAAAAATATAATAAATCATATGGATATGGTGCTTAGCATTCAAGATATCTTCCATCAACTGGGCAAATTTCTCTTCCCCATCAATAATTAGCTCAACTTTGTTGCCTTTAGTAATAATTGACTCATCACTTTCCAAAAATAAGGTCGCTAAATCTTTTAAATAGATATTATTTTCAAATACAGGTAAAACAGTACCTTCTCCTAATAATTCCAATTGTGAGTTGGCAATTTCTGAAATCCCTAGAGTTTCTTGTGATTTTAAATCAAATATATTCTGCTTGCTTAATTTTTTTCCGAAAAATAAGTACATGATGAACCCTACGACTGGCAATAAAAACAATACCAAAAGCCAAGCCCAGGTTGCAGATATTTCTCGAGTGTCTTTAAAAACAGTGATGATTGCAGCAACCGTATTGATAAAGATAACAAGTGTAATAATCGCTACAGTTATATTCATCCCTCTCAGCTCCCTTTTTTGACTGGCTATCAGTCATTTAATAAATGAGATTGCTCTCTCCTTGTAAGGAAACGAGTTTGTTTTGGAATAAGCGCTGTTGGAAGTAGATAGGCCAGCAAGACAAATATTAGGATAGCTAATCCAGCAGTCAAACACCAAGTCAACCATGTATTTGATAAAGTTGACATAATATCTGCTTGTTGTTGAGATAAAAAGGTGTTTGCTGTAAGCGAGCTAGCTAAGACATGTGTCACCCAGGAAAGGAGACTAGCTAAAAGTGTTCCTGTGGTGACGTTTAAAACAGTGGAAGACTTTCTGCGATTAAAAGCCGTGCGTACCGTATTACGAGCAAAAATACCTGCTACACCAATTAATGTGTAAGCTAAAATGGAATCTAGTCCTAGACGAAGCCAGTCAAGGTTGCCTGCCCCAACAATCAAGCCGTTTACTAGCCCAAAAATCAAGCCACTAAGCAATCCTGGAAGTAAACCTTGTCTAAAGGCTAAAAATAATAAGGGTAAAATGGCTAAATCAATGGCATGTCCCATAATTTGGAGGGGCACAAAAGATAAGGCAACAGAAACAATAATAGCGATTGCTGCTTCACCAGTAATTCTAATTAATTTTGAATTCATATAAATCTCCTTTAAATCCTATAAGAGTAAAGCCAGCCATGACGATTGGACTGGCTTTGCTCTTTTTAATTTTAGTTATTTTTTTGATAGTTGGATGCTTCCATAATAATTGGAAGGATTACCGGTCTACGTTTGGTTTTATCAAACAAGTATCGGCTTAGGGAATCCCTAACCTCTTGTTTTAGCCTTGGCCACTCAAAGTCGCTTTGAGCTAGATTGGCTTCGACTACCTCACGAACAATGTCAGAAGACTCTTGTAAGAGGTCCTCACTGGTTTTCATGTAGACAAAACCACGGGATACAATTTGAGGGCCAGTCAAAATTTTTCCAAGACGGCGAGAAATGGTGACCACAGCCACAAAAATACCATCTTCGGATAGAATTTTACGGTCTTTCAGGACAATATTTCCAATGTCACCCACACCAATTCCATCCACCAATACATTACCAGCTGGCACTTGTCCAGCAGCATTCATTCTACCATTTTTAATCTCGATAATATCTCCCTTACCAGGAATGTAGATATTTTTATAAGGGATACCTAATTCGTTTGCCAACTCAGCATGAGCGAGTAGGTTGCGGTATTCTCCTTGAACCGGGATAAAGAATGTTGGTTGCAGGAAGTTGATCATAAGTTTTAAATCATTAGGTGTTGCATGCCCACTTGCCTTACTCATACTAGCCATTTCGAAAACTTCTGCTTCCGCTCGATAAATCATATCCTTGGTACGAGCTAAAGCTGTTTCCATGGCGATAGAAGGAGTTGTGGCAATATAAACCAAGTCTCCTTGATGTAGGTTAATCTGTTTATGACGTCCTAGTGCCATTTTTTGTAAGGCTTTGATTGGCTCACCGGCGTTACCCGTTTCTAAGACAACCAATTTTTCATCTGGTAAGTTTTTCATTTCCTTAGCAGTAACAATCAAATCTGGTGATGGAACGGTTAGTTTGTGCAATCTGATAGCGATATCCACAATTTCTTCCAATTCAACACCTGTTAGGAAAATCTTGCGACCTGACTCTTGTGCAGCATTGAAGACTTGCTGAATCCGCAAAATGTTGCTAGCAACACAGGCAACAATAATACGACCTGACGCATTTCTAAAAGTATCTAGCATCCCTTCAGCAATTCGACGGTCACTAATATTTTCAACAGGGCTTTCAGCGTCACTAGAATCACTCAAGAGGGCTAAAACATAGTCCTCACCGATATCGGTAATTTTCCCAAAATTACTTTGATACTCAATAGTCGCACTTTGATCAAATTTAAAGTCACCAGTGTATACAATATTGCCATCATCCGTTTTAATGACAATAGCTACTGAATCAGGGATAGTATGGGTAGTTTTAAAAAAACGAACCATCGTTTTCCCAAAATCAATTTCCGTATTTTCATTAATGACATGGTAATCATCAAAATTTTTGACTAAACCTGATGACTCCACAAACAATTTGGCCAGAGCAATGGTTAACTCAGTCCCAAAAACTGGCGCATCAATATTTTGTAGGAAGTAAGGTAGTGCTCCTACAGCATCCGCATGTCCATGAGATAAAAACACCCCAGCAATGCGATTTTTATTTTCTTCTAAGTAAGTGAAGTCAGGAATGACCACATCAATTCCTAATAATTCATCTTCTGGATAGACCAGACCACAATCCAATACAAAGATGTCTTCATCTACTTCTACTACATACAAACTTTTTCCATTTTCTCTTACCCCACCAAGGGCAATAATTTTAATTGAACTCATGGTTCACCTCGTTTTTCTTATCTAGTCTTATATGTAAGACTGTTTATTTGAATATAAAATTGTTTGGAGACACTAATTGGCTCCATGTACTAAATCTAGTTTGATTAAACTTTCAGCTATTTGAATACTGTTGCTGGCAGCCCCTTTTAAGAGATTGTCTGAAACAATCCACATATGGAAGCCTGTTTCCACATCTAAGTCTTTACGAATTCTACCAACAAAGGTTTCCGTTTTTCCTATCGATGTCAACGCTGTTGGATAGACTTGTTGGCTAGGGTCGTCTTGTAAAATAACACCCGGTGCATTTGATAAAACCTGCTGGATCTCCTTAACAGTGATACCTGCCTTCTCCAACTCAATATAAACTGACTCAGAATGTCCTGATGCAACGGGAATTCTAACACAAGTCGCAGCAACACTTAACGTTGGATCCTCTAAGATTTTCTTAGATTCATTGATCATTTTCCATTCCTCAAATGTGTAACCGTCCTGGTCAAAGAGATCTATTTGCGGTAAGGCATTAAAGGCAATAGGGTAATGTTTTTTATCTGAACTCGAAGGTAAGATATTTGCTACTAAGTCCTCCCCATTCAAATAGGCTTTGGTTTGGTCTTCCAATTCTTTCACTGCTTGAAGTCCTGCACCACTAACAGCTTGGTAAGTTGAGACAATAATTCTCTTTAAGCCAAACGCTTGCCTGATAGGCTCTAGTGCCACCATCATCTGTATGGTTGAACAATTTGGGTTGGCAATAATACCGTTGTGATGTTTGAGGGCGTGTTCATTCACCTCTGGAACGACTAAAGGCACATCTGGGTCCATACGAAAGGCACTGGTGTTATCGATAACAACCGCACCAGCTCTAGCAGCGATAGGCGCAAATTTCTTAGAAACACTTCCACCAGCACTAAAAATAGCAATGTCTACATTATCAAAGGATGACTCAACCAGTTCTTCAATGACAATCTCTTGCCCTTTAAACGTAATTGACTTGCCCGCTGAGCGTTTTGATGCTAATGGCCGTAAGTTTTTGATTTGGAAGTTAACGGCTTCTAAACCTTCAATTACCTTCTGTCCAACTGCTCCACTTGCACCAACAAGAGCAATAGTATATTCACTTTTCATTGTTTACCTCCATGGTTAGAATTCATTATTCATCTATTAAGTTAACCCTTATCTAAACAAACTATACAATTTGAATATTCTTCTAATAAGGATACCATATTATGACGTCATTTGCTCATTATAAAGGAGTATGAACATGAAAATATTTGTCTTATGAAAATTTTGCATCTGCAAATGGTCAAATAAGGGGGACAAAAAGTCTGTAATAATATAAAAGCATTCAAAACATAAAATAGTTCCCCAGAAATCTATCCGAAATATCGGTGTAAAGCATAGCTGACGCACAGTGGATGATTCGGCTTCAGCCGATTACAGCCACGTAGACAGCTAAGCCAGTGAGAGCTAGGCTCACGGCAATGCCACCGTTCCCATTTCTGTTAGATTTCTGGGGAACTATTTTATTTGGTTACCATTTGGACATTTTGCCCAGCCCCATCTCCATGGCTTACATGAACAAAAAATGCTACAAATCAAAACTGATTCGTAGCACTCTTATCGTTTTCTATTATTTTGCTTCAGGCTTTTCAATCAATACTGTAGCAGACAGATTGATACGGCCTTGGCGGTCGATTTCGATGACTTTCACCTTGATAGTATCCCCAAGTTTTAGAACATCTTCTACTTTGGCAATTCTTTCGTGAGCAATTTCAGAAATGTGCAGTAATCCATCTTTTCCTTTGCTGATTTCTACGAAAGCTCCGAATTTTTCGATACGTTTAACGGTACCTTGGTAAACTTGGCCAACTTCGATGTCACGAGTTAAATCTTCAATAATGGTCTTAGCACGTTGAATCATATCGTAGTCCGTTGAGGCAATTGAGATATTTCCATCTTGGTCGATGTCAATCTTAACACCTGTTTCGTCAATGATACTGTTAATGGTGTCTCCACCACGACCGATAACCACTTTAATCTTGTCAGGAGCAATATGAATCATTTCAATCTTAGGTGCATATGGGCTCAATTCTGGGCGTGGTTGCGCTAAGGTTGACGTTAATTGGTCTAGGATTTCGAAACGAGCTTTTTTAGCTTGGCTTAGAGCTTCAGTTAAGATTTGTTCTGTAATTCCTTGAATCTTGATATCCATTTGAAGTGCAGTGATACCTTCTTTGGTTCCAGCAACTTTAAAGTCCATATCACCTAAATGGTCTTCCAACCCTTGAATGTCTGTCAAAACAGTATAGTTTTCACCATCTGAAACCAATCCCATAGCAATCCCAGCTACTGGTGCTTTAATAGGCACACCAGCATCCATCAATGCTAGCGTTCCAGCACAGATACTTGCTTGAGAAGAAGAACCGTTAGATTCTAGTACTTCAGAAACCAAGCGAATAGTATAAGGGAAAGCCTCTGGATCAGGAATAACTTGTTTTAAGGCTCTTTCTCCAAGAGCTCCATGACCAATTTCACGACGACCTGGACTACCTGCACGACCTGTTGAGCCGACAGAGAATTGTGGGAAATTGTAGTGGTGGATGAATCGTTTGCCATCTTCAATCCCTAAGCCGTCAATGACTTGAGACTCACCTAATGGAGCTAGAGTTGCTGCTGTAAGAGCTTGTGTTTGTCCTCTAGTAAATAATCCAGATCCATGAACACGTGGCAATAAGCCTACTTCAGAAGCCAATGGACGAATTTCGTCGATTTGACGGCCATCAGGTCTGATTTTTTCAACGGTGATTAAACGACGAACTTCATCTTTTTCTAGATTTTCTACTAATTGAGCAACTTGTTTCATCAAGTTTGCTGCATTTTCTTCTTCAGCTAAAACTGTTTCAAAATGCAATTTAGCAGCATCTTTCACTTTTTCAATGTTTTCTTCACGAGCTAATTTTTCTTCTGTTTGAATAGCATGAACCATGGCTTGACTGAATAAGTCTTTTACTTGCAATTCAATCTCTGAATCAAAAGTTAATAGTTCAATATCCATTTTAGGTTTGCCAACTTGTGCCGCAATCTCATTTTGGAAAGCTACTAATCGTTTGATCTCTTCGTGACCAAATAACAAAGCCCCTAGCATATCTTCTTCAGAAACTTCTTGTGCTGAACTTTCCACCATATTGATAGCTGTCGCAGTACCTGCCACTGTCAAGTCAATATCAGATAACTCTCTTTGTTCAACAGTTGGGTTAATCACATATTCGCCATTAACACGACCAACATCTACTCCAGCAATTGGTCCATCAAATGGAATATCTGAAATACATAAAGCTAGAGAAGAACCAAACATTGCTGCCATTTCTGGAGAACAATCTTGCTCAACAGACATAACGGTGTTGGTGATTTGGACTTCATTTCTAAATCCTTCTGCAAACATTGGACGGATTGGGCGGTCAATCAAACGAGCTGTTAAAGTTGCACGTTCACTTGGACGACCTTCACGTTTGATAAAGCCTCCTGGGATTTTACCAACAGAATACATTTTTTCTTCATAGTTAACGGTTAGTGGGAAAAAGTCTGTATCTTTTGGTTTCTTAGAGCCTACTGCTGCTGTTAAGACAACTGTATCGCCGTAACGAACCAATACGGCTCCATTTGCTTGCTTAGCAAGTTGGCCGATTTCGACTTGAAGAAGTCTTCCGCCCCATTCATATGAGTATACTTTTTTCTCTGACATATATTGCTCCTTTTCTTTTGAGAAATCTTTTAAACCTACTATTACAAATGTTAATCGATAAAAAACGGCTTTTACAAACTAACATTTGTAAAGTAAGTGTGATTAAAAGTTCCCAAGGGTATTTTTTGTCGTTAGATTTCATCAAAAAAGGCGAGACCCATAGCATAGTGTATGAATCCCGCTTTAATGGCATTAGGATTAACGACGTAAACCTAAACGTTGAATTAGGTCACGGTAACGTTGAACGTCTTTTTCACGTAAGTAAACTAATAAGTTACGACGGTGACCAATTTTCTTCATCAATCCACGTTGTGAATGATGGTCTTTTTTGTGAACACGGATATGTTCATTCAAATGGTTGATTTCATAAGTTAATACAGCAATTTGTACTTCTGGAGAACCAGTATCTCCTTCGTGTGTTGCGTATTCGCTGATGATTTCGTTTTTCTTTTCTTTAGAAATTGCCATCTCTAAAACACCTCTCTTTCTTTAATATGCCCTATACTGAGTAAAACGTTGGTGACTCGCAAAACCGAGTGTAGGGTCTATGCACTAATGCACATTAAAAGATTATCTTAAATGGCTGCAAAAAGCAAGCTATTTCTCTGAAAAACTTAGAAAAGTAAGTACTTATTGCGGCTGCTCTTTTACAACTTATATTGTGCTCGCAATTCTAAGATGAAATCTCTCATCTCGGCTGCTCGTTCAAAATTCAAATCTTTAGCAGCGGCACGCATCTCTAATTCCATATGTTCAATCACTTCACGACGTTTTGGTGTCGTCATAGATTTGAAGTCATACATGTTATCCACTTCGGCTACTTTTTCAACGGCATGGGTAATGGAAATCAAATCTCGAATGTCTTTCAAGATAGTCGTTGGCGTAATGCCATGCTCTTGGTTGTAGGCTTCTTGAATTTCTCTACGACGATTGGTTTCATCAATCGCTCGCTGCATAGAATCTGTAATGTGGTCAGCGTACATAATAACCCGACCATTAGCATTCCGAGCTGCACGTCCGATAGTTTGAACCAAGGAACGTTCACTACGTAAGAAACCTTCCTTATCCGCATCCAAAATAGCTACTAGAGAGACTTCTGGTACGTCTAATCCTTCACGCAAAAGGTTAATCCCTACCAAGACATCAAACTCACCTAATCGCAGATTCCGAATGATTTCGGTACGTTCCAGTGTTTTAATATCACTATGCAGGTACTTAACCTTGATACCTACTTCTTTCAAATAATCCGTTAAGTCCTCTGACATCTTCTTGGTCAAGGTTGTGATAAAGACACGTTCATTCTTTTCAGTTCGTATATTAATCTCACTAACCAGATCATCAATTTGTCCCTTGATAGGACGAACTTCAATTGGTGGATCTAACAAACCAGTTGGTCGAATGATTTGTTGAGTTACTTGCGGTGTGCGCTCCAATTCATATGGACCCGGAGTAGCAGAGATATAGATAATCTGAGGAACGTGTTCTTCAAATTCTTCTAATCGCAGAGGACGATTGTCCAAAGCACTTGGCAAACGGAAGCCATATTCGATTAGACGTTCTTTTCTAGCCCTATCCCCATTGTACATGCCTCGAATTTGTGACATGGTGATATGGGACTCATCGATAACAAAGAGTGCATCCTCAGGGAAGAAGTCCAACAAGGTATACGGTGCTTGTCCCGGAGCTCTACCATCCATGTGTCTAGAGTAGTTCTCGATACCGTTACAATAGCCCATCTCCAACAACATTTCCAAGTCATAGTTAGTTCTTTGTTCAAGTCGTTGGGCTTCTAGTAGTTTATTGTCTGCCCGCAATTCAGCCAAGCGTGTGACTAACTCTGCTCGAATAGTTTCAACCGCTTGACGAGTTTGAACCTCGTTTGCCACAAAGTGAGTCGCTGGGAAAATGGGCACGTGTTCTACATCGGCTTTGATCTCTCCAGTTAGTACATCCACTTCACGAATTCGATCAATCTCATCTCCAAAAAATTCTACACGAATAGCAGAAGAGTCATGCGCTGCCAAGAAAATCTCAACCACATCTCCCCTAACCCGGAAGGTTCCCCGTCTGAAGTCAATATCATTCCGTTCAAATTGCATTTCGACCAGGCGATGTAACAATTGATTGCGTTCCATGGTCATTCCCTGACGAATAGATAACACATGATCACGGTAATCTTCTGGATTTACCAATCCATAAATACATGAAACCGAAGCCACTACAATGACATCTCTTCTTTCAAGTAATGAACTAGTGGCGGAATGACGCAATTTATCTATCTCATCATTGACACTGGATTCTTTTTCAATGTAAGTATCGCTAGATGGAACATAAGCTTCGGGTTGGTAGTAATCATAATAGGACACAAAATACTCAACAGCATTATCCGGAAAGAACTCTTTTAATTCCCCATAGAGTTGCCCTGCCAATGTTTTATTGTGTGCCAGAACCAAGGTAGGTTTATTGACCTCTTGAATAACATTGGCGATAGTAAAGGTCTTCCCCGTACCAGTCGCTCCAAGTAGGGTTTGGTCACGCCTGCCTTCTTCAAGACCAGCAACCAACTCCTTAATGGCTTGTGGTTGGTCACCTTGAGGACTATATTCCGATTGCAGATGAAATTGTTTTTCTAACATAAAACCATCCACTCCTCTTCTAATTCGTAATCGTTCATTAAGCTTCCTTCAACAGATTCAAGTATACCACTCGAACACATTTTCGCAAAAAAAATTGCACTAATAGTCAGGACAAATAAAGAAAGAAGAAATTTTTAAAAAAATACAACTGAATCAACATCAATTTTTTCTTTTTATTGCAAATGGCTATCTATTTCTGTATAATAACTCGTGTTGGAAACAACTGATCAGTGATAAAAAAGTGTCGATTGAAAGAGGGGTGAACCCATTGCCAAATATTGAATCACAAATTAAACGTGTTCGTACTAACGCTAAAGCAACTTTAGCTAACAATTCTCAAACTTCTGCTATGCGTACAGCTATCAAAAAATTTGAAACTGCTGTAGCTGAAGGCGCTGAAAACGTTGAAGAATTATTACGTGCTGCTCACAAAGCTATTGATGGAGCTGCATCTAAAGGTCTAATTCACAAAAACAAGGCTTCACGTGACAAATCTCGTTTAGCTGCTAAATTAAGCAAATAATGAATGACCATAAAATCTGTCTCACTAAATAGTGAGGCTTTTTTTATGGTCAATTTTTTTATTTACTATTAAGTTGTATGAAGCTATCTTACCTCTGCTAATTGTTGGCAGAATTTCAGAATGAAAATTTCAAACTGAATTTCCTTAATCCCACGGCCTGTTTTCATCTCATACTCAATCTCTACCAAACCAGCATAGGCACCCTCCAAAAGTTTAACCGGGTATTTACGAACTTGTTGCATAGCCAACTTGATTCGGTAAGGATGAATCCCTAATTTTTTCTGTATATCCCCTTCATGAAAACCTTGTTTGGACAAATAGGCAAGTTGTAAGAGTAGGCGAATTTGATTCAGGAGGATAGCATTTAACTTAATTGGATCTTCTTTTTGTAGCAAGAGGTCTCTGTAAATAGAAATAGCTCTGTAACCATTTCTATCCAGAACTGCCTGATTGAGTTCAAAAATATTCTGTTCCAGCGTTTTAGATACTAAGTCCTCCATCATCTGAACCGAAATCTCTTTGGAATCATAGGCAGCTAGTGCTAATTTATCCAGTTCATTCATGAGGATAGATAGGTTATAGTCGGTTTTTTCTAGAAGAAGTTCTTTGTTTTGGCTAGTCATATGAATCTCTTCTTCTTGCAGACGATCATTCAAGATATGTTTTAGTTCGGCTGGTGTTGGTGCTTGAACATCAATAACAGTTGCAACCTTTTTAAGAATCTTAACTACTTTTTTTCTTGAGTCTAATTTTTCATATGGCGCAAACATAACCAAAATAGTCGTCTCAGATGGGTTGGTTAAATAGTCTTGAAGGCTGTCTATATTGTGTTCCAATCGTGCTTTGTCACGCTCACCAGTTAAAAAATAAGGTTGGTCAACGAAAACTAGTCGTTTATCCCCAAAGAAGGGCAGTGATTCTGCATCTGCTAAGGCTGTTTGCAGCAAAACTTCTTCCATATTGTAGATTCCAACATTCAAGTCTTGATCTTCCTCAGCAATCATCTCATTCAAAAGAAAATTACGAACTTTTTTTTGTAAATACTGTTCTTTCCCCAGAACTAGATAGATCTTAGCTATATTTCCATTCTTTATGACCTTTAGCGATTCTTCTACTTTCATACCATCCCCCATTTCCATTCCATTTTATCACTTTACTTATACTTTGTCTTTTTATTCTTCATCTTTAAGGGTGGTTTTTATTTCTATTTGTCCATTTTTCACTTCCATGATGACTGCTCCATCAGAGTCGGTACGAAAATACGGTATAGCTAATTCTTCCAATCGCATGACCACGCTTGGATGAGGATGACCGTACCGGTTGTTTTTGCCCAAGGAGATTAAAGCCACTTGGGGTGCCAAACTTTCCAACCAGTCCTGACAAGAGGAAGTCTGGCTGCCATGATGAGCTAACTTAAGAACGTCAATCTTTAAATGAGGATAATCTGCCAACAGTTGATTCTCCCTGGCACAATCAATGTCCCCTGCTACCAACCAGCTTATTCCTTTTTCTTCCACAATAGTAACCAGAGAATCCTCATTAGAGCCTCTGGATATATTCTTAGGAGGGATAAAAGTTAGACTTAGGTCTATTAAAGTAAAATGACTCGGTTGGTCAATCAAAATGAGTTTCGGCTTACTCTTAAGAACATCAAGTTGTTGAAAAATTTCAAGCATAATCGGGTGCTCCTCCATCCCTTTTGACATGACCAAATAATCGGTAGGAATACTTTGCAACAAATCAGAAAGATTACCAATATGGTCTGCATCAGCATGGGTTAAAACTAGATAGCGTAAGGAGGAAATGCCTTGTGCCTTCAGAGCAGGAATCAGCGTTTTTGAGGCATGTGATGCTCTTGTTAGGTTGGTTTTCCATGCTGCTTTTTGGGAATAGTCAAACGTCACTTGCCCTCCTGTATCGATGAGAACAGCTTGGTTAAACCCTTTTTGCTGAAAGAGTGTTGCATCCCCTTGACCTACATCCACCATAATAACTTGTGAGTTTCCTTGATATTTAACAAGAACAAGACAAAGAATTAAGGAAAGTGATAAGCCAGCAAGTTTCTTTATGTTTGCATTGTTAGATTCTAGTTTCATAACCAAAGCAATAAGAATGACCATATAAACTGACCACTCTAGGACGTTTCCGTGTCCTGTAATCCACGTTGTCCAAGTCATCTTTGATAGATATGCCACAAAATTCTCTAAGATAGTTAAAATGGGATTAATCAAAGCAAAAAGTATTTGAGAAACAAAGGATATAGATAACCAAATAGACAGACAATAGCTAAACAAGCAAGGAATGATTAACTTTTTTAACAGCCATGACAAGACGATACTTAATAAAATACTCAACCAATTCCATTGATAAAAATTCATGCTGAGAAGTGGGACGGCAAAGAGAAAGACTAAAACTGACAAAAAAAGGCCTTCCATTTTGCTAGAAAGCGAACGACCTTTTATGGCCTTTGAACACAAGATGATGGCAGCAGTTAACCCGTAAGATAAGCAAAATCCTGCTGACAATAGACTATAGGGCTGAACCAATAAGGCAAGCACAAGAATAAAGGCATACACATCTACAGTGGATAGTCGTAACCATTTTATCTTCTTAGTAATAAGGGTTAGAATTGTCGTCAGTATGGCTCGACTTGCTCCGACCGGCCATGACAAGAGAAACCCATAAGCGATTAAGATAAGTGGCACTAATAGATAGGTTTTCTCTCGCGTAATACCCACTCGCCACATGAGACGAATCATCCAATCAGATAGAATAGCAATATGAAGCCCCGAAATAGCTAAAACATGCATGATACCTAAGACTTTGTAGTCTTCCAAACGTTCAGGATCAACGTATGAACGAATCCCTAGAATCAGGCCTAAACTGTAGTCTCGGATAAGACCTTGTTGACTTGATTTTATTTTACTGATGTGTCTATTTTTGAAAAAAATGAATTGTGATACCCAGTCATTGTTACGCTTATAATCAGAGATTCTTTCAATCTGCACCTGTTTAAAGATTCCCCTACTTTTTAAATAGTCAGCATAGTCAAAACCGTATGGATTGCGTTCGTGTTCTGGTTTCAGCACCAGCCCTTCAATCTTTAAGCTTATGACATGGTTTTCCTCTTGAAAAAAATATTTCTCTTCTTCGGATTTAATACGGTAAAAAAATGCCACTTCCTCACTTGGAGCTTTCTCTTGAAGAGTCAGCTTTCCATAGCCAGAAAGAGAGTCCCCATCTATTTTCAACTGACTTGGGTCTACACTTAACCAAGAGTTTTGTATGACTTCTTCTGCCAGATTGTTTTGCTGGACCTGATGAACAGACCAGATTCTAATAGCAAAAATTGCCACCAAAGATAAACTAACTAGCATTAATACTAGATTTCTTTCAAGTAACATTCGATAGGAAATCACCATTAGAAGTAGGCTTGGCAGTAATATAGGAGTGCCATTTAGAAACATGGCAAGAAATACTAAGATTAGTCCGCAGAATATCCAGAGGTTGTGCATCTCGTTTATCAAGCGTCTCATATCAATCTCCAACCGTAATCTGGTCTTTCAAGCTTTCAAAGGTTTTGTCACCTATTCCAGAGACATTTTTCAAGTCGTCAATCTGTTTAAAAGACCCCTTATCTTGTCGGTACTCAATGATTTTTTCAGCTTTCTTTTGTCCAATACCAGATAGTTGAGTCAAGTCACCAACACTGGCTGTATTGATATTAATCTTCCCACTATTTTTGTCGTTTTCTTGAGCGACCGGTTCAGTGATAAGCTCTTGGTCGGAAGTTTCCTGACTTTCTGTAACCTGGTTTTTATTAGGCACTATAATCATCATCTGGTCGGTCAGTTTTTGAGCTAGGTTAATCTGATCAACCTTAGCATCAGCAGTAAAGCCTTGTGCTTTATCAATTAAATCTTGCAATCGGTCCCCCTCGCTAAGTTGATAGACACCCGGTTTTTTGACCTCACCTTTGATGTCCACAAAAATATCTTGCTGCTGACTACTTTGACTTGTCTCTTCTATTGAAGTCACCTCAGAAGAAAGAATGCCTATGGAAGAAGATTCTGATAATAAGGTCAGTCCTTGAGGAACTTGGTCGGACTGACCTTTCCCCAAAGTCCAACCGATGATTCCTACAAAGCAAACTAAAAACACCCCTACTCCTCCAAAAACGATCAGTTTCTTTTCTTTCATTCCATCCAAAAATTCTTGAAATATTTCCAAACTATTCACCCCTCATAAATAGATAATGACCCCTCTATCTATAGATACGCAAAAAAACACCAAATTATTTTTATTGGTGTAATTTTTTTGGTATTTTTTTAGGTAACATAAAAGCTATAAAGAATGAAATTTATTTCTAAATCAAAAAAGTTTCCAAGGGATTTGGCAAAAAGTCAATCATGACTAATATTTTTTTTAAGCACAAAAGAGTTTTGCGAAAATCTTATCAGAAATAACGGTGTAAAGCATAGCTGGCGTACAGTGGATGTTTCGGCTTTAGCCGATTACAGCCACGTAGACAGCTAAGCCAGTGAGACCTTGGCTCACGGCAGTGCCACCGTTCTCATTTCTGATAAGATTTTCGCAAAACTCTTTTGTTTAAATAGCAGCATAGTTTTTTTGCCAAATCCCTTGGAAACATTTTTTGTTATAACCAATACTTTTATTCCCTTTCACCCACCAGTAAACTACAAGTAAAATATTCGGTAAAAATTTACTAAAACCTATTGATTATTTTATAGTAAAGCGTTATCATTACAATTAGGAGAAGAATATAAACAATTTTTAGGAGGAAACAGGATGACAAGTATTCAAACAAGTTTAGAAAGTACATTTATCAAGGTTTTTGGGCATGGAAAATTCAAACATTTTTTTGCACCAGGTCGTATTAATTTAATTGGAGAACATACTGATTACAACGGTGGCTTTGTCTTTCCATGTGCTATCACTTTAGGCACTTATGGTCTAGCAAGTCTGCGTGAAGACGACAAGTTACGTCTTTATTCTGAAAACTTTAAAGCAGACGGTATCCGTGAATTATCCATTAATGATCTGTCCTACAAGGAAGAAGATGGCTGGGCAAACTATGTCAAAGGTGTCCTACTCTATCTACAAGAAGATGGCTATGTATTAGATAAGGGCTTAGATATCTTATTTTACGGCAATATTCCAAATGGTGCTGGTCTATCCTCATCAGCTTCTATCGAACTACTAGTCGGTGTTATTGCACAAAACCTCTTCCAATTAGATGTGACTACTTTAGATTTAGTAAAAATAGGTAAACGAGTTGAAAATAACTTTATCGGTGTTAACTCAGGTATTATGGATCAGTTTGCCATTGGAATGGGTAAAAAAGACCATGCTATTCGTTTGGACACCAATACCTTAGTTTATGAATTGGTACCGGTAGAATTGGGCGACAATGTCATTGTCATCATGAACACCAACAAACGCCGTGAATTGGCAGACTCTAAGTACAATGAACGCTTTACAGAAACACGTCAAGCCCTGAAAGAACTACAAGCAGAATGTGACATTGAATCATTAGGCGAACTGGACTTAGAAACTTTTGAAAAACATCAACATCTACTTTCTTCAGAAACTCTAGTCAAACGTGCTCGACACGCAGTTACCGAAAACCAACGTACCATCGCAGCTAGCGAATTATTGCGTAATGGTGACCTAGAAGGCTTTGGTAAGCTAATGAAAGAATCTCATCTGTCAACTGAACTTGACTATGAGGTGACAGGTAGAGAGCTTGATACACTGGTTCATTCCGCTTGGGAAGTAGATGGCGTATTAGGCGCACGTATGACTGGAGCCGGATTCGGTGGTTGTGCTATTGCCATCGTTGCAAAAGACCAAGTAGATCAGTTTAAAGAAACTGTAGAAAACAACTATCTAAAAGAAATTGGTTATGCACCTTCCTTCTATATCGCTGAGATTAGTGATGGCGCCAAATTAGCATAAGCTTCACCATTTCTCAAAATATCTATTAGGAGGTCACTATGATTGATCAAACCATTCGTGATTTTGTTGAACTTGCCATAGAAAAAGAGCTTGTTGACCAGATGGATGCCATCCTTATCACGAACCAACTCTTGCACATCTTGCAAAAAGACGATCTTAACAAAAGCTTAAAAGCCAACCATGACCACGAGTCCCTCTTACCCTTGTTGGACCAAATGGTGAGCTATGCCATAAACCAAGGCATCATTGATAATAGTCAGAAAGAGCTATTAAAAGCAGAAATCATGGCTTTAGTTACTCCGCTTCCTTCTCAACTAAATAAAAAATTCTGGACTCACTATCAAGAAAACCCAGAAAAAGCGACAGATTATTTCTACCAATTGAGCCAAGACAATGACTACATCAAAACTAGAGCCATCGCCAATAACATTGAGTTTAGTCATGATAGCGAGTATGGTCCCTTGCAAATCACTATCAACTTATCTAAACCGGAAAAGGACCCAAAAGAAATTGCCAAAGCAAAATTGGCTAAAAGCTCTAATTATCCAGCTTCACAATTGACTATGACTAACGAGGGTTATTATGGACGACTAAATCACCCAGCACGATACAACCACCGTATTGTCCGGCTGCACCTAGAAGAGGACCCTTGGGGATTCCAATATTCACCTTACTCCTACTTCAATGAGCATTCCATTTTCCTTAGTCAGGAAGTCAGACCAATGCAGATTACTGAAAAAAGTATCCGCAATCTGCTCCTTATTATTCAACAATTTCCGCACTACTTTGTCGGGTCAAATGCAGATTTGCCAATCGTTGGAGGCTCAATCCTGTCACATGACCATTACCAAGCTGGCAGATATACCTTCCCAATGGAACTAGCCCCAGCAATCGAAGCTTTTAAGACGGATAAAGAAAGTGTAGAGATGACTATCGTCAAATGGCCCATGTCTGTTATTCGCCTTAGAAGCCAAAATATCGAAGATCTTAGTCAAGTAGCCGGACATATCCTAGAAAAATGGATTGACTACTCAGACCCAAGTCAAGATATAGTTGCATACACAGACGGAGTAAGGCATAACACTATTACCCCGATTGCTCGCTATAAGGACAATGCTTATGAACTAGATCTAGTCTTACGAAATAACCGGACTAGTGACCAGTACCCAGATGGCATTTTCCACCCACATCAAAACGTCCAACACATCAAAAAAGAAAATATTGGACTCATCGAAGTTATGGGCCTAGCTATTCTACCTCCAAGGCTAAAAGACGAACTACAAGAAGTTGAAAAATACTTACTTGACCAACCAAATCAATTAGCTCCAATGCACAAAGACTGGGCAGATAAGATAAAGGAAAGTCAAAGTATTAACCCAGAAAATGTGCATCAGGAAGTAGAATACGCAGTTGGAGAAGTCTTTAAACAAGTACTAGAAAACTCTGGTGTCTTTAAGCAGACTAAAGAAGGACAAGAAGCCTTTAAACGGTTTGTGGAAAGTTTGTAGACAAGCTAAAAATAGTGCAATTCCCGACTTTTACACTTGTAGAAAATTTTATCTCGAAAATACCCTGTAACCTCAAGGGATTTCGAGATTTCTTTTAGTTTAACGTTGTATATCTATAGTATTTATGTTATGATGGAATAACAAAGGTCATGGAGGGTTAAGACTATGAGCAGCATTCAAGTTTACAATAGTAGAGGCAACCGTTATGTTCGAATTGTAGAATCTTATCGAGATCCCATCACCAAGAAACCCAAAGTAAAAGTATTGAAAACTCTTGGTAGAGAAGATGAGCTAGAAGCCAGAGAACCCGGAATTGTTGAACGATTAAAGAGGGAATTTCAAGAATCAAGATCTTTGAGTAGCTCTATCAAAAATGACGCTATATTTGATAAAATTAAATCACAGCTAAACCGAGAGACTGAGATAGAAACCGAAGGGTTTCCGTTGATAAACTATGGTGTTAAAGTCTATGAAAAAATTTGGACTGATTTAAACCTCGACTATTTTTTTGACTATAGACAAAAGAAAGACTCTAAGATCACCTATAAGGTAAAAGAACTAGCCTCTCTTCTAGTCTATTCTAGATTGCTAGATCCAGGTTCTAAAAAGAAAACTTTTGAGCACCGTAATCAATTTTTACATGATATATCTGTTAGTTTTGAACATATTTATCGTGTATTACCATTTTTATCTGAACAAAAAATAAACCTAGAAAAGCATTTAAATCGACAGTTATCTAAAAAAATAGATCGAAATTTAAGCGTTGCTTTCTACGATGTCACGACTTACTATTTTGAATCTGTTCGAGCAGATGAATTAAAAAAATTTGGCTATTCCAAAGATAATAAAGTCAATCAAGTCCAAGTAGTTATGGGACTTTTGATTGATGATCATGGGATTCCAATTAGCTACGAAATATTCCCTGGTAATACCAATGATTTTAAAACGTTGGAACCAGTAATGAGACGATTGAAAGAAGAATATGGAATCAATAAAGTCATCGTAACAGCTGATAGAGGTTTGAACTCAAAACAAAATCTTGCATTTTTAAAATCCATTGGATTTGACTATGTTATGGCTTATAAGATTCGTTCTAGCAGTAAACAAGTAAAAAATCTAGTACTAGAAAATGGAGATTATACAAGTGTTTCCCAACAATTTAAATGGAAAGTATCTGATTTCAGTACTCAAGTTGTATACAACGGGCAGAAAATCCAATTAGATGACCAAATGGTCATTACGTGGAGTTCCTCTCGAGAAGCAAAAGATAAACAAGACAGAGAGAGACTGATTGAAAAGTCTTTAAAACTAGTAGAATCAAAGTCTGCCTTAAAAGCAGAACTGAAAAAGGGTGGGAAAAAATACGTTCAATTGAACTTATTGGAAGATGAGCAAATCAGCTTTAATCAAGAACGCTTAGCTCAAGATGAGCTGTTCGATGGCTACTATGGTATTCAGTTCTCAGATAAAACATTAGCACCAGAAAAAGTAGTGGATATTTATCACGGTCTATGGAAAATTGAAGAAAGTTTTCGAGTGATGAAAAGCAATTTTGAAGCTCGTCCTATCTTTGTTTGGACGGAAGATAGTATTAAAGGTCATTTTATCGTGTGTTACTTATCGCTGGTCATTCAACGATATTTAGAGTACCTTTTGAAACAAGAAGGGATTTCAATGTCAACTGAACGCATCCAGGACGCCTTACGACAAGCACAAGTTACTATCATCAAAGATAAAGAAACAAATGAAGCATTTTATGTCAAGAATGAATCTAACAAAGACCTATCCGTAATACTACAAGCATTAAAAATAAAAGAAATCCCTCAATTTGGGAAGTTGAAAGATTTAAAACGTTAGTATATATACACTACCCATAGTGCTAGTTGATTAACCACCCAAACATTCAAGACCAATGGAAAATTTTAATGTCCCATACTCTCTTTTATGAGCTTCAATCAACAATAGATTATAAAGAAGCACCGTTAATTGTA
>NZ_JANHNZ010000026.1 GCF_024543085.1 Granulicatella seriolae | reverse complement strand
TACCCATAGTGCTAGTTGATTAACCACCCAAACATTCAAGACCAATGGAAAATTTTAATGTCCCATACTCTCTTTTATGAGCTTCAATCAACAATAGATTATAAAGAAGCACCGTTAATTGTACCCTTGTCATGATACTTTTGACGCTATGCGCATGAATTGTTTCTATCCCAAGTATTTCTAAAGAAGAGAACACCGTCTCAATGGCCTTTCTCTGTTTTTTAACAATGGAGTAATCTATTGTATTCGCCTCTTTCATAGATTTTCTAGGAATGGCAATCAGACGAATGCCCCGTTTAGATAGGCGATTTGCAAGTTCTTTTCCAATATATCCTGCATCTCCTAGGAGGGTAGGAATGAAAAAAGAATCTGTTAAGTCTTCCACAGCTTTGGCATCGTGGAGACTGGCAGAGCTTAGCAGGAAGTTCAAAATTAGTCCATTTCTACTGACAACCGCATGAAATTTAAGTCCGTAAAACCAAAAATTCTTGGTTGCATTATAACCAATAGTAGCAAGTGGTTGTGCAGAATGTGCTCTTCTGTTACGAATAGGTTGGCATAAAGGGATTGGTAGGCTATCGACAAGTCCTACGGAGTCTTCTCGGGTTACGTTTTCTTGGACCAATGCTTGATTTATCAAAGCAAGCGTTGGTTGTAAATGATTACAGGTCCGAATAAACCGTGTTCTGCTGGGGAAATCTTTCCCATAGATAGAACAAGCTAAGCGGTACGTTCCAATGAGTGTTTTGCAGGAGTACAGAATGCCCAAAAGATAGCAACTAAGAATTACAGCATCCGGTTGTTTGGCTAAATGAATGTTTTTTCGCTTTTTGACAACGTCTGGAGCATGTTTTTCATATAAATCAGATACTTGAGCTAATAAATTTTTGAAATTTATGGTAAAATGGGTGTTAGGAAGTTCTTGCATATCTTCTTACCTCGTTTCTTGGTCGATTTGAGGTTAGTATAGCAAGAACTTTCTTTTTTTGCTTGATTTAACTTTTTTAACTAGCACTAAGGGTATATA
>NZ_JANHNZ010000025.1 GCF_024543085.1 Granulicatella seriolae | reverse complement strand
TTACACCAAGGAATCAAAATGAACCGCAAAAAAATTCAACGACTCATGAGAAAATACCAATTGTTTTGTTCTATCCGTAAGCCTAATCCATATAAGAAAATAGCACGTGCTACCCAAGAAAATATCACTAAACCAAATATCCTCAATCGTCAATTCAAAGATTCTGAACCAAAGACAGTCATTTTAACAGATATCACCTACATCCCTTATGGTCAAGGTCAAGTTGCCTACCTATCGGTGATGAAAGATTGTCGTACCAAACAAATTTTGGCCTATGAACTTAGTGAGTCTTTGGCCGTGGACTTTGTGTTAAACACCGTCACAAAATTACTAAAACATCACCAAATTCCTAAACAACAAAAAACCCTAATCCATTCAGATCAGGGTACCCACTATACATCTATTGCATTTCAAACCATATTAAAAGATAACGAGCTAAGACAATCCATGTCCCGTAGGGGGAATTGTTGGGACAATGCACCAGTAGAATCCTTCTTTGGTCACATGAAAGATGATCTTCCTGATCTTTCATTAGTGCGAGACTACTCTGCTATTCAACAAATCGTTGATGACCATATGCATTACTATAATAACTACCGCTATCAATGGGACTTGGCTAAACTTTCCCCTAATCAATTTGAACAATACCTTAAAACGGGAGTTCACCCACTAGCTCATCTAATTGATGTGGCGTAAGAGCTTCTGGGTCTCCTTGTTCAAACATGTGTACTTCATACTCCTCAACGAATCGTTGACCGTAGGTTCTGTCCCATTCATCCATTACCCACTGTGGAATGGGGCAAGAATCATCTTCACCGTGAAGAACTACTTGAAGATAGAGTTCAAATTCTAGTTCATCAGGGTTACTTTTTAGAATCCATTTCAATTGATCGACCAAAAAGGTTTCTGATTCAAGTTTTCTTACCAAAGTAGCATAATTCCTAAAATACGCCACTTGTTCTTGACAAGTCAACTCATCAAAATATCGGCACATCCAATTGGGGTAGTGCTTTTTCAAGTGCCGCTCATAGAAGATAAAAAATCCTTGTAGTTCCTTCGTCATTGTTATTTTGTATGACAAAAGGCTCCTCGTCTGAAGAG
>NZ_JANHNZ010000023.1 GCF_024543085.1 Granulicatella seriolae | reverse complement strand
GATAGCGTAAAATATTTTGTGTAAATAGAAATTTTAGGTAGATAAAAAGAAAGTCCATTCTGTAAAATTAAAGTTACCACAACCGAAATTTTATAGGAGGACTTTCTCATGACTAATTTTACTACAGAAATTATGGAAACACTAATCAATAAAGGTGATTTGGATGACTTATTCCGTCGTCATCTAGAATTAGCTATCAATACACTGCTACAAGCTGAATTAACGGCTTTTCTTGATTATGAGAAATATGATCGCACTGGTTTTAATTCAGGTAATTCCCGAAATGGGAATTATTCTCGTTCATTTAAAACAGAGTATGGAGAATTAAATTTGGCAATTCCTAGAGATAGAAATGGAGAGTTTTCTCAACAAACGTTGCCTGCTTATAAAAGAAGTAACGACTCTTTAGAAACCACCATTATCCAATTATTTCAAAAAGGAATCACTATGTCTGAAATCTCTGAGTTGATTGAAAAAATGTATGGTCATTACTATACACCACAAACCATTTCCAATATCACTCAAATAGTATCTGAAGATGTTGTTGCTTTTAAAGAAAGGTCCTTAGAATCCCAATACTCAATCATTTTTATGGATGCTACTCACATTCCTTTAAAAAGACAAACTGTCTCAAAAGAAGCTGTATATATTGTCATAGGTATCCGACTGGATGGGACCAAAGAGGTTCTTGGGTTTAGTATTGCTCCAACTGAGTCTTCGTATGTTTGGAAAGAAATACTTCAAGACCTAAAAGACCGTGGTTTAGAAGAGGTTTTATTAGTCGTAACTGATGGTTTAAGCGGCATTGACGATAGTATCCATAGTATTTATCCAAATGCTCAATTTCAACAATGTTGTGTCCATATCTCTAGAAATATTGCTCATAAGGTTCGTGTTAGTGATCGACAAGAAGTCTGTAATGATTTTAAATTGGTTTATCAAGCAGCTTCAAAAGAAGAAGCTATGAATCAAATAAGTTTTATGATAGATAAATGGAAAAAGCAGTATCCACGAGTAGTTAAATTACTCATGAATCCTGCTATATTAACCTTTTATAATTTTCCTCCATCAATCAGAAGAACCATTTATTCAACTAACTTGATTGAAGGTTTTAACAAACAATTAAAGAAATATACAAAAAGAAAAGAACAATTCCCTAATGAAGAATCTCTAGAGAGATTCTTAGTTTCTCAATTCAACAACTATAATCAGAAATTTTTGTGTCGGATTCATAAAGGTTTTAAAGAAATACAAGATACATTAGAATCAATGTTTTAACTTAACCGACAGAATGGTTTTTTCCATTTACACATAATTCTTGACGCAACCA
>NZ_JANHNZ010000022.1 GCF_024543085.1 Granulicatella seriolae | reverse complement strand
ATCAGAAATTTTTGTGTCGGATTCATAAAGGTTTTAAAGAAATACAAGATACATTAGAATCAATGTTTTAACTTAACCGACAGAATGGTTTTTTCCATTTACACATAATTCTTGACGCAACCAACGCTTTCTTTTTGACTTTAAATTATATATACAATAAAATGTTATTATAAACAGTTAGAAAGGAGTTCTGATATGTACCGTTATAAAAAAGTGTTAATTTTGATAAGTATATTATTATTAATTCCACTTTTATTTACTAATGTTATACAAAATCAATATTTGGCAAATTTTTCTTTTGAACTTATTAAAATGGAAAATTATCCTTTTGTGGGTTCTTATATTCCGTTTTATCTATTTTGGGGAAGTATTCTAGTAATCATATTCTTAATAATTTTATTCTTTTTTATTCTCTTATATCCTAGAAATAAAACAGAAATCTATTTTTCTAAATCTAAAGGCAGTCTTTCTATTAAGAAAAATGCTGTTGAACAATTTGTATCTACTATTTTGACTCAAGAGCCATGGTTAAAAAATTCAAAAGTGTCTGTCACAATGAAAAAAAATAGAATTAAAATTTTTATTTCAGGAAGTTGTTCTAATAATGAAACCAATTTACTTGATAAAATAAATGAATTATCTCTTCGAATAAAACAAGAATTATCAATCTTTCTTGGAATAACTGACTCCAAACAGGTATCAGTTGAAATAAAACAAGTTTCAAATAAAAAAGCTAATAACTCACGTGTTATTTAAGGAGGATAAGAAAATGGAAGATTTCATAAAAAAATATAGGTTTCCTATTTTGGGAGCTCTTATTGGCCTCGGTTTAGCTATATCATTTTTTAGTTTAGGTTTTTTTAAAACAATTATCCTTATTATTTTAACGTTACTAGGTGCTTGTATCGGTTACTACCTTCAAAAAAATAATTTTTTGAAGAAATAAAAAAATAACAATAAATAAATTGGAGGAATCAATCATGGAAAACAAAGGAACACAAGTAGAAGTAAAAAAATCAGAGTTAAAAGGTGAATTAACATTTGAAGACAAAGTTATTCAAAAAATCGTTGGTATTTCATTGGAAACTATTCCTGGTCTGTTAACAATTAATGGTGGATTTTTTTCAAATTTAGCAGATAAGATTGTTAATAATAATGATGTAACTTCAGGAATTGATGTTGAAGTAGGAAAAAAAGAAGTTGCTGTTGATTTAGATATCGTTGCAGAATATGGCGTAGATATTTCAAAAATATACGAAGACATCAAACGAGTGATTGAAAAAGAAGTAAAGCATATGACGAGTCTAGAAGTTATAGAAGTAAATGTTAATGTCGTAGATATTAAAACAAAAGAACAATACGAAGAAGACAGTGTTACTGTTCAGGACAAGTTGAGTGGCGCTACAAGTGAAGTTTCAGACATCGTTTCTGATCAAACTGACAAAGTCAAAAAAGTGTCTTCTAAAGGAGCAACTAAAGTAAAAGAAGCAACTGATCCCAGAGTAGAATAATAATATTTTTAGATGAGGAGTGATATATATGGGTTTCATTTGGTCATTAATAATAGGTGGAGTTATCGGAGCTATAGCGGGTGCTATAACAAGTAAAGGAAAATCTATGGGATGGATTGCTAATATTATTGCTGGTTTAATTGGTTCTTCAATTGGCCAATCTTTATTTGGTTCATTTGGACCATCTTTAGCTGGAATGGCACTTATTCCATCCATCCTTGGAGCAGTTATTGTTGTGGCTGTCGTGTCATTATTTACTGGTAAAAAAAGCTAACAAAATAAATATAGAGAAGGAGAATTTTTATGACAGATAAAGGATATACGGACAAAATAAAAGGTAAAACAAAAGAGACTGTCGGTGATTTACGTGGTGATGATAAACAAAAAGCTGAAGGTATCTTAGATCAAGCTATTGGTAAAACAAAAGAAGTGACTTCAGATATTAAAGAAAAAGCCGAAGATTTTATTGACGAAACAAAAGATAAATTAAATAAATAATAAATCCCCAAATTTCAAGAACAAGTTAGCCACTTTTTTTAAAGTGAAATATTATGGGTTATTACTAGTCTTCGTATGTTAGTTCCTATTGGGTTGTGGTCCGTTAGTCAGTTAAGGCTGGCTGCCAGC
>NZ_JANHNZ010000021.1:1722-3290 GCF_024543085.1 Granulicatella seriolae | reverse complement strand
TATCATGAGAGTTTGATCCTGGCTCAGGACGAACGCTGGCGGCGTGCCTAATACATGCAAGTCGAGCGGAGTTACAAGAGATGCTTGCATCTCTTGTAACTTAGCGGCGAACGGGTGAGTAACACGTGGGTAACCTACCCATCACAGGGGGATAACATTCGGAAACGGATGCTAATACCGCATAGGTTCTTTGACCGCATGGTCGAGGAAGGAAAAGAGGCCTTAGTGCTTCTGGTGATGGATGGACCCGCGGCGTATTAGCTAGTTGGTGAGGTAAAGGCTCACCAAGGCAGTGATACGTAGCCGACCTGAGAGGGTAATCGGCCACATTGGGACTGAGACACGGCCCAAACTCCTACGGGAGGCAGCAGTAGGGAATCTTCCGCAATGGACGAAAGTCTGACGGAGCAACGCCGCGTGAGTGAAGAAGGTTTTCGGATCGTAAAACTCTGTTGTTAGAGAAGAACACGTGCTAGAGTAACTGCTAGCATCATGACGGTATCTAACCAGAAAGCCACGGCTAACTACGTGCCAGCAGCCGCGGTAATACGTAGGTGGCAAGCGTTGTCCGGATTTATTGGGCGTAAAGCGAGCGCAGGCGGTTTCTTAAGTCTGATGTGAAAGCCCACGGCTCAACCGTGGAGGGTCATTGGAAACTGGGGAACTTGAGTGCAGAAGAGGAGAGTGGAATTCCATGTGTAGCGGTGAAATGCGTAGATATATGGAGGAACACCAGTGGCGAAGGCGACTCTCTGGTCTGTAACTGACGCTGAGGCTCGAAAGCGTGGGTAGCAAACAGGATTAGATACCCTGGTAGTCCACGCCGTAAACGATGAGTGCTAAGTGTTGGAGGGTTTCCGCCCTTCAGTGCTGCAGTTAACGCATTAAGCACTCCGCCTGGGGAGTACGACCGCAAGGTTGAAACTCAAAGGAATTGACGGGGACCCGCACAAGCGGTGGAGCATGTGGTTTAATTCGAAGCAACGCGAAGAACCTTACCAAGTCTTGACATCCTTTGACCACTCTAGAGATAGAGCTTTCCCTTCGGGGACAAAGTGACAGGTGGTGCATGGTTGTCGTCAGCTCGTGTCGTGAGATGTTGGGTTAAGTCCCGCAACGAGCGCAACCCTTATTACTAGTTGCCAGCATTGAGTTGGGCACTCTAGTGAGACTGCCGGTGACAAACCGGAGGAAGGTGGGGATGACGTCAAATCATCATGCCCCTTATGACTTGGGCTACACACGTGCTACAATGGATGGTACAACGAGCAGCGAACTCGCGAGGGTAAGCGAATCTCTGAAAGCCATTCTCAGTTCGGATTGTAGGCTGCAACTCGCCTACATGAAGCCGGAATCGCTAGTAATCGCGGATCAGCACGCCGCGGTGAATACGTTCCCGGGTCTTGTACACACCGCCCGTCACACCACGAGAGTTTGTAACACCCAAAGTCGGTGAGGTAACCTTTATGGAGCCAGCCGCCTAAGGTGGGATAGATGATTGGGGTGAAGTCGTAACAAGGTAGCCGTATCGGAAGGTGCGGCTGGATCACCTCCTTTCTAAGGAAACT
>NZ_JANHNZ010000021.1:0-1626 GCF_024543085.1 Granulicatella seriolae | reverse complement strand
GATAGCCACGTTGATAATGAGTTTTTAACAAAGAGTATCGTAAGAAAAAAACGCGATCATAACGAGACTTAACCGTAGGTTAAGTGAATAAGGGCGCACGGTGGATGCCTTGGTACTAGGAGCCGATGAAGGACGGAACTAACACCGATATGCTCTGGAGAGCTGTAAGTAAGCTTTGACCCAGAGATTTCCGAATGGGGGAACCCAGCATTCTTAATCGAATGTTACTCTCAAGCCAATACATAGCTTGAAGAGAGGTAGACGCAGGGAACTGAAACATCTCATTACCTGCAGGAAGAGAAAGAAAAATCGATTCCCTGAGTAGCGGCGAGCGAAACGGGAGAAGCCCAAACCAAAAAGCTTGCTTTTTGGGGTTGTAGGACTGGAACGTGAGACTGACAACATGTAGCAGAAGCCACCTGGGAAGGTGCGTCAAAGAAGGTGAAAACCCTGTATGCGAAACATGTCGCAGCTCTACCAGTATCCTGAGTACGGCGGGACACGAGAAATCCCGTCGGAATCCGCCAGGACCATCTGGCAAGGCTAAATACTACCTAGTGACCGATAGTGAACCAGTACCGTGAGGGAAAGGTGAAAAGAACCCCGGGAGGGGAGTGAAAGAGTACCTGAAACCGTGTGCTTACAAGTAGTCAGAGCCCGTTAATGGGTGATGGCGTGCCTTTTGTAGAATGAACCGGCGAGTTACGTTTCCATGCGAGGTTAAGACGAAGAGTCGGAGCCGTAGCGAAAGCGAGTCTGAATAGGGCGAGTGAGTATGGGGACGTAGACCCGAAACCAAGTGACCTACCCATGTCCAGGTTGAAGGTGCGGTAAAACGCACTGGAGGACCGAACCCACGCACGTTGAAAAGTGCGGGGATGAGGTGTGGGTAGCGGAGAAATTCCAATCGAACTTGGAGATAGCTGGTTCTCTCCGAAATAGCTTTAGGGCTAGCCTCGGAATGAAGAATCATGGAGGTAGAGCACTGTTTGGACTAGGGGCCCATCTCGGGTTACCGAATTCAGATAAACTCCGAATGCCATTGATTTATATCCGGGAGTCAGACTGCGAGTGATAAGATCCGTAGTCGAAAGGGAAACAGCCCAGACCACCAGCTAAGGTCCCCAAATATCTGTTAAGTGGAAAAGGATGTGGAGTTGCACAGACAACTAGGATGTTGGCTTAGAAGCAGCCACCATTTAAAGAGTGCGTAATAGCTCACTAGTCGAGTGACTCTGCGCCGAAAATGTACCGGGGCTAAACAGATTACCGAAGCTGTGGATTGGAACCTGATGGTTCCAGTGGTAGGAGAGCGTTCTAAGGGCGAAGAAGCATGACCGTAAGGACATGTGGAGCGCTTAGAAGTGAGAATGCCGGTATGAGTAGCGAAAGACGGGTGAGAATCCCGTCCACCGAATAACTAAGGTTTCCTGGGGAAGGCTCGTCCTCCCAGGGTTAGTCGGGACCTAAGCCGAGGCCGATAGGCGTAGGCGATGGACAACAGGTTGATATTCCTGTACTTCTATGAATTGTTTGACCAATGGAGGGACGCAGGAGGCTAAGAAAAGCACGCGACTGGAAGTGCGTGTCCAAGCAGTGAGTTGGTTGATGAGTCAAATGCTTATC
>NZ_JANHNZ010000020.1 GCF_024543085.1 Granulicatella seriolae | reverse complement strand
ACAATTAACGGTGCTTCTTTATAATCTATTGTTGATTGAAGCTCATAAAAGAGAGTATGGGACATTAAAATTTTCCATTGGTCTTGAATGTTTGGGTGGTTAATCAACTAGCACTATGGGTATATATATGAAATAGCGGTTTCTAGAGGTTTTGCTCTTGGTAAGCTATATGAAATTGAGTGGAAGGAATTTTGGATTGAAGATATAGCCGATATAAAATCAGGAAAGGATATTTATGAAAGAGAAAGAACCAGAGGAACTACTCCATATATCACAGCGACTGCTTCTAATAATGGGATAGGGTATTTTGTAGGTAATACTAATAACACTAAAGATGAAGGCGGTATTTCGGTTAATAGAAATGGTTCTGTAGGATACGCATTTTATCATCCTTATTCTGCATTATATGGAAATGATACAAGAAAATTAATTTCTAAAGCAAAAGATAAACATGTATCACTATTTATAACAAGAGCCATTGTTAATCAAAAAGATAAATATGGATATGGATATAAAATGGGAACAGGAAGATTGAAACGACAAAAAATTTTACTTCCAGTGGATGAAAAAGGGCAACCAAATTATCGATATATGAAAGAATATATGCAAATAAAAGAGATAAAAGAGCAGTATAAGGTGTTAACTTTTTATTATGGAAAGTTGCATGAGAATTGAGATAAAGATTTGATGATTAGTCATTATTTATGAACAGGAGCGATTGGAGAAATCTAGTCGCTTTTTATATGCCCGAAAGAAAGAAGGTGATTAAATTGGGTGAACTTCAAGAAGTAAAACAAACGATAAAAAAACTTGAAAATGAACGTGAGGAAACGGAAAAAAAGATTCAGCAATTAGACAATCAAGTGAAACGGATCATGAAACAGGACAAGGAAAAGGAGCGAAGACAGAGAACAAAACGCTTAATCGAGCGAGGAGCTATCCTTGAAAGTGTCATTGATAATGCAGTGGGATTTTCTAATGACGAGATACAACGGTTAGTTCAATTTGCTTTTCAAAATGAGCAAGTACAAGCAAAAATCAAAGAGAAAGTGTTAGAGCAAAATACAGAGGAAATCCCTTAGTTTCTAAGGGCGCAATTATACACCCTAATAGGTGTCATTGCGATCTGCGATGCTTAGACCCTTGCAGGGAGCAATTTAAAGTGAACTTTGTAGTGAGAGTAGATAATCTGTCTGCTCTTTTTTTATTGTTCAGAATCAGAAAGGAGTTGATGAAATGGCAGATGCATTTCATTTTTCAGTAAACATTATTTCAAGAGGAAAAGGTAAATCAGCAGTAGCAAGTGCTGCTTATATCTCTGGTGAAAAAATTACTAATGAGTGGGACGGAATTACCCATGACTATAGGAGAAAACAGGGAGTTATTTATAAAGATATCTTGCTACCTGAACACGTACCAATAGAATTAAAAGATAGAAGTAAATTGTGGAATAGCATTGAATTGTTCGAGAAGAATTCGAATGCACAGATGGCGAGAAATTTTATTATTGCCTTACCAAAAGAGTTGCCTTTAGAAGAAAACAAGGAACTCATAAAAGATTTTATTGAAGAGAGCCTACTATCACAGGGGATGATTGTTGACTACGCAATCCATTCAGAAAGTAAAGAAGGAAATCAAAATATCCATGCTCATATAATGGCGATTGTTAGACCCATTGATGAACATGGTATGTGGCAAGCTAAAAGCAAAAAAGAATATATTTTTGATGAAAAAGGAGAGCCAGTTCTAACAAAAAGTGGTGCTAAGAAATCTCGAAAGATTGAATTAACAACATGGAATGATAGAGGAAATGTTGAAAAATGGCGAGAGAGTTTTTCTAATCTATGTAATGAACATCTTGAGAAAAGCGGCCAAGAAAAACGTGTTGACCATCGTTCTTTCAAACGACAAGAAATAGACCAGATCCCAACCATTCATATGGGAGCGGCTGCTAGTAGCATGGAAAGAAAAGGCATACCAACAGAAAAAGGAAGTGTCAATCGAGAAATCAAAAAACAGAATGGTTTAATCAAATCAATCAAAGAAGAAATTAAGCGTCTGACAGAGTGGCTAGAGGGATTTTCCAAACGACTTCAAGCTAGTTTAGATGGCTATAAGGAGCAAAAGAAATCTGAAATAGAAAACAAGTCTGAACTCTTTGACCTCTATGAATATTTAACTTTTTATCAAGAAATGCAGACGAAAGAGAGCCATCATCTGAAATACTATGCTAAACAAAATAAGAACCTCTATGACCTGAAAAAATTTTCTCAAGGGGTTTTATACCTAAGAGAGAATAACTTAAAAACAATAGCCGATTTACAAGGTCAGATTGATATTCTAAAAACCAAGAACAGAAAAAACTTCAAAGCAATCAAGACGAAAACGGAAAGAATTGAAGTCTTGAATCAATGTTTGAAGTATGGAGAAATCATCAAAGCTAATGCTCCAATTTATGATGAATACCAATCTAAAAAACTGTTCAAGGAGAATTTTTATAAGGAAAATCAACAAGCTATTGATAAGTGCGAACGTGCAAGAAATCAGATTAAAAATCGTACTGGTGGTTCAGTGGTTAAAGCAGGTGAATGGCAAGCTGAGATAAAAAAACTGGAAGAAGAAATCCAGGCACTGAATAATTCGTCAATGCTTATCAAAGAAGAATATCAGCAAATCAATCACATTAAATATGCAGTAGATCATGTCAATAAGGAATATGGTATTGAACTATCCATTGAAATTGATAAGGCAATTAAACGAGGAGATAAGCCAAGTGTAATAAAACAGATCCAGGCATTCAAAGAACAACAACAAAAGGATGAGCAATATCGTCAAAAAGCTAAAGAGAAAAATCAAGAACGGTGATGAAGCCATATAATAGGACTCTGTTTGTTTTTAGGAATGAAAAAGTGGTCAATTATGTTTAGTTAGAAAGACTTTGCCTAATTCGAAGGTTTACTTCATTGTTAGAGGAAAATAAATCAGTTGTCCTGTCCATGGGAATGGGATAAACTGTTTCCAAAAGACACTAGAGAAGGTGGAAAAAGAAGTGTCTTCATATTAGATGGTGTGCATCCAAAATTATTGATTAGGTTATCCATACATATTGATGGAAAGCCTATAATCGAATGATATTTTTTAAGTCAAAAACCATAGATTTCTTATTTAAAAAAGATTATTCACACTAAACTCCACTTAAGCTGTGATTAGTGTAAGTGTATGACGAATTAACCATTTTCCCCAAATGTTTATTTTTACCTCAATCTAAGTGAAAGGAGCATGAATAGATGATTAAAAGTATAACAATACATGGTCTGAGAGGATTTGGAGAGGAACGAACAATTCAATTTGCAATTCCAAATGGTAATCCAGGTGGAGGTATTACTATCTTAGTTGGAGCAAACAATTCTGGCAAAACGACAATTTTAGAAGCTCTGAGGGCTTTTAATGCGCAAAAAGATAATCCGCCATCTTTTTCTGAGCGTAAAAGAAACGTGAGATGCGAGAACGGAAAAGTCCATTTAAAATTACAAACAGTAGATATTGGTGACTATGCGATTGATACAATCAGTGGTGGCGGCAGTTCAACTACAATAACTAAAATAGGAGCGGATGACGAATACTGGGAAGGCTCTAAAAGTTTCATTCTCCAATCGAGGCGTTTTGTAGAATATGAATTTCATCAGAGTTTCATGGAAAGATCCGATTATATTAGAAATCAGCGATAGCGTAAAATATTTTGTGTAAATAGAAATTTTAGGTAGATAAAAAGAAAGTCCATTCTGTAAAATTAAAGTTACCACAACCGAAATTTTATAGGAGGACTTTCTCATGACTAATTTTACT